>JAIESC010000194.1 GCA_019746355.1 Xanthobacteraceae bacterium
AGATCGGTGATGTCGCAATAGGTCAGCATGCGGCCGCCGTCCGGCATCACCGTGCAGCGCGCGCGAATGCGCCGGCCGTCGCTGGTGCGCAGGTCATGCGGTGCCGGATCGCCGGCGCGGATGAGCGAAATGCGCGAGGTAATGAAGGACTCGATCTTGTCGTTGGGCACGCCGAATATTCCGTTCTTCCGTGCATTGCCGATCAGCAACGAGAACGGCGTGTGGCTGTCGGCTTGATGGTCGGGCACCTGGAAGAGCTCGCGCACGGCCCGATTCTGGAACCGCGCATTGAGGTCGGCGTCGAGCAGGACGACGCCGTCCTGCACGTTGTCGAGGGCGGCCTTCAGCACGTCCATCTCGTCGGCGTGCCGGACAATGTCGGTGACGGGGGTGTAGCTCAGCATCCGGCCGCCGTTCGGCAGCACCACGCATTGCAGGCGCAGAACTTCGCCGCTGGTCAGCCGCAGATCGCGCGGCGAAGGATCGCCGCGCTTGATGTGCTCGACGCGCTCGGCGATGTATTCGTCGAGTTCGGCGGCCGGCACCTCGTAGGCTCGGGTGTCGCGTCCGTGGTACATCAGCGCGACGAACGGCGGCTTGCCCTCGGCCTTGCTGTCCGGCAGACGCCACATCCTGCGGAACGCGCGGTTGATGAACTGCGCGCGCAGCTCGTGATCCAGCAGCACCACGCCGATCCGGATTTCGTCGAGCGCCGCCCGCAGCGCCAGCATGTGGCCACGCAACAGCTCGCTGGTGGGCTCGGCTTGCGCGTGCTCGCCTTCCAGCGGTTCGTCGCTGTCCTGCGGCGGATCGAGCCGCTGCGCGAACGACACGCCCATGCGGTGATCCGACTGCCAGATCATCTTGCAGTCGCGCGGCTCGCGGTCGCCGGCAAGGGTGAGCTGGAACTGCGTCGGGATACCCGCCTGGCTCACGACCTCGAGGCAGGCGCCGTCGTCCGTCAGGTTTCGCACCTGGCAGTCGATCGCCGAGCGGCCGGCGTTGAACACGATCTGGCCGCCCAGAAGCGTGCGGCCGCGATGGATGGTCCTGCGTTCGTTCATGGCGGCCCTTGCCGACGGACCCGCGATACGCTGCGGGCGAGCATGAGCCCGGCGGCTGAAGCAGCGGCTAAGAGCGATCCTGCAAATTGAACGGAAGCGACAACCTGGCGTTAAGGCGAACGGCCGGCAATGAACCTGCACGCGGGTGCGCATATTGCCCAGACGCCTGTCCGGGCACTGTCCGGGCGTTGAGGCATTGACCGCAAGCCCGCCCGCCGTCACAACCCATAGACGCGCGCATCAAGATTCTCTCCCGAATGCTCTCGGTTAATTCCAGCTCGCTTCGCTCCGACCTCGCCGGAGGCCTCGTTTCGTCCGCGCTCGCCATTCCGCTGGCGATCGGCTTTGGCATGTTCGCCTTCGTGCCGCTCGGCGACGAATATTTCGCCTACGGCGCGCTCGCGGGTCTGCTTTCGGCGCTGATCGGCGGCTTTGTCTGCGTGCTGCTGGGCGAGCGCTCGACGCTGGTCTATGCGCCGCGCATCACCACGACGTTCTTCCTCGGTCTGCTGCTCTATTCGCTGGTGCATTCCGACAATGCGACGCCGAACGTGGCGTCGACGCTGCTGGCGTTCTTCGCGATCGTCCTGCTCGGCGGCGTGTTCCAGGCGCTGTTCGGCCTGCTGCGGCTCGGCACGCTGATCAAGTTTGCGCCGCATCCGGTGATGGCGGGATTCCAGAACATGGCGGCGGTTCTGCTGCTGCTCGTGCAGCTCGGCAACATCGCGGGCTACGACCGCGTGATCGGCTTCACGCATGTCCACGAGCATCTCGCCGAGATCAAGCCGTTGAGTGTTCTGGTCGCAGTGCTGACATTCCTGGCGATGTGGAACGCGCGCCGGCTCAGCGCGAAGGTGCCGCCGCTGCTGGTTGGCCTCGGCGTCGGTATTGCCGCCTATTACGGCTTGCTGCTCGCAGGCTTCGGCTCGGGGCTCGGTCCGGTCATCGGCCCGCTGACCGCAAGCGCAGCGATGCGGAGCGTGCTGGTGGATTTTTCGCCGCTGACAATGGCCGAGCCGCTGGTGCGGTTGATGCCGGCCATCGTCGCAGGCGCGCTGGCGCTGGCGATCATCGCCTCGATCGACGCACTGCTTTGCGCGAGGCTTGCGAACCCGCCGGGCGAAATCCGCAACGATGGCGACAGGCTGCTGCTGCGGCTCGGCGCGGCGAGCGCCGTGGCGGGTGCGTTCGGCGGCATCACCAACGGCATCAATATCGGTCCGAGCGTCAGCAACCGCGCATTCGGCGGGCGGACCTGGGTCTCGGTCGTCGTCAACGCGCTGATGCTGCTCGCCGCCGCGACCGTGCTGTTCCCGCTGGTGACCTACATGCCGCGGGCGGTGCTGTCAGCGGCGATCATGGTGATCGCCGTTCAGCATATCGATCCCTGGTCGAAGCAGGCGGCGGCGCAGCTGGTCGACCGTTCCACGCCGCGGCGCAGCGCGATCGCGCTCGATCTGGCGGTGGCGCTGTTCGTGTCGGTGCTGTCGATTGCGGTGCATGTGGTGCTTGCGGTTTTCATCGGCATTGCGCTGGCCGTGCTCCTGTTCGTGCTCCGCATGAGCCGCTCGAGCGTGCGGCGGATCTACCGCTGCGATCGGGTGCGCTCGCGGAAGTCGCGCGGGCCCGCCGAAATGGCTGTGCTCGAAGCCAAAGGCTCGGCCATTCTGGTGATCGAATTGCAGGGCGCGCTGTTCTTCGGCAGCGCCGAGCGGCTCGCGCAGGTGATCGCCCGCGACACCACGTCAGGCACCGGCGCGGTATTGCTCGACCTTCGCCGCGTCACCGACGTCGATTCCACCGGCGCGCGCATTCTCGGCGACATCGATCAGTCGCTGGCAAGGCGGAGCATCCGTCTCGGCCTGGTTTATGGGGGCAGGGGTGCTGCGCCCGGGCTGACGGGCGTGTTCAGCGCCCGTGACCGCATTTTCCCCGACATTGATCGGGCCATGGAATGGGCCGAGGACGGCCTGCTCGGCACTTCCGACGCGGCTGCGGCCGGGGACGAGATCGGCATCGAGCGAGTGTCGATCCTGCGCGACTTCACGCCGGCCGAGCTCGCGGTGCTGCAGCGCCACCTCGAGCGTGTCACCTGGCCGTCGGGTCAGGTCATCTTCCGTCAGGGCGATCCGGGCTCGGCGCTGTTTTTGGTGACCAAAGGCCGCGCCAGCGTGCACATTCGCCACGCCGACGGGGCGATCCGGCTTGTGACGTTTGTCCCCGGCACCGTGTTCGGCGAGCTTGCGATCCTCGATCAGGGCCCGCGCGCGGCGACCGTCACCGCCGACGAGGAGATGACGGCGTTCTCGCTCGGCAATGATGTGTTCGCTGCGTTGCGCGAGCGCGAGCCGGCGGTGGCGATCAAGCTTCTATCGGCATTGGGGCGCGAGCTGAGCTTCCGGCTCCGCTCGGCGAACATGACGATCCAGCAGCTGGAAATGTGAGCGCATCGGCGCAGCGATTTGCCGTAAACTGGCGCCATGTCCGAGAACGACTTGGAAAAGCCGCAGACCCCGGAGGAAGAGGCGAGCGACCGCCGCACCGCCAACATTTTCCTGCTGGTGTTCGCCGTGGTGCTGGTCGCGATCGGCATCTGGCTCGGCAACGCCCTGGTCGACGCGCGCAAGGCCGACGACTGCCTGTCCTCGGGCCGAAGGAACTGCAGCCCGATCGATGTTCCGCCGCGATAACCGAACTCGCCGTCGTTACTTGCTGCTGCTGCCGTTGGTGCCGACCGACATGTCGACCGCCTCGTCCAGGCGCGGATTGTAGCGGCGGACGGCGCGCGGCTTATCCCAGACGCAGCGATAGGCGATGTAGTCGCCGTACACCCGGTGAATGCTGCTCGCGACCGGGAACTTGTTGTGCCGGCTGCACTGTTCGTCGGCAATGGCAAACGCGTTGCGCTCGTTCTCCGGCGTCCACGGGATGATGCCGCCGGTGTCGTTGCTCTTGTGGCCCCAGACGCTGTTGAAAATATCGTTCCAGGCACTGGCCTGCGGCACCGCGACCAGCGTGAATGCCCCTGCCAAAATCAAGGCCCGGATCATGGAATTCTCCTGAACTTCTGCGCGCGCCGGCCAAACCCTACCTCGGCAGTATAGAGATTGCCGCGGGAATCGATAGCGATGTTGTGAATCCATTTGAATTGACCCGGCTGGCGGCCGTGGCGGCCCCATTTGGCCAGTTCTTTGCCGGATTCCCGGTCCAACGTGACGATATTGCCGTTGGCCCCGTCGGCCACGAAGATGAACTTCTGCTGCGGGTCCTCCGACGGCACCAGGTCCCAGACCGAGCCGTTCTGCAGGGTGGCGGTCGACACCCGGAATTCCTTCACGAAGGTGCCGTCCTTGCGGAACACCTGGATACGGTCGTTGGCCCGGTCGCAGACATAGACCAGCCCGTCGTTGGACAGCCGAACGCAGTGCACCGGGTTGGCGAACTGCTCGGAGAGCTTCGCGTCCGGCTTGTACGGCGGCATCTTCTCGTCGCTCGGCGGCTTGCCGTAGGCGCCCCACATCCGCTTGAACGCACCGGTCTTCAAGTCGAACACGATGATACGGTGGTTGCCGTAGCCGTCGGCCACGTAAATCTCGCCGGCCGCCTCGTCGGTGACCATGTGCGCCGGCCGGCCGAGGCGGGTCTGCGACAGCGAGCCCTTGTTGCCGTCGTCCTTGCCGATCTGCTGGAGGAATTTGCCGTCCGGGGAGAATTTCAAAATCTGGTCGCCGTCGTTGTTGCCGCCGACCCAGACGTTGCCTTCGCCGTCCACGTGAATGCCATGCTCGTTCTTGACCCATGGCTGACCGGCTGCGCCCCACGAGGCGAGCAGGTTGCCCTCCGGGTCGAGCTTCAAGACCGGCGGCGCGGCCTTGCAGCATGTCGTCTCCGGCGGGTCCTTCTGCGCGCCCTTTTCGTCGTCGAGCAGCGTGGCCGGCCGGTGGACGATCCAGATGTTGTCCTGGCGGTCGACGGCAATTCCCGAGACCTGGCCGAGGATCCAGTTCTCGGGCAGCGGCTTCGGCCAGAACGGCTCGGGCTGGAATTGCGGTGCGGAGGATTGTGCGGCGGCCGGCAGCGCAACGGCGATCGCGGCGGCGCAGCCCAATAAAAGCTTACGCAACGGATGCATCATGACAGGCTCCCCAGATGCCGCCTGTTTCGCGACCGTGGCCGGCGGCTTGAAGCCGATGTTAGAGAAACGCCGTGCGCCGCGATAGCCGGGGGAAGGGGCGCAGAAATCTAAATCTGCCGCGGCGGGGTGGTAACGATCAGCCCGTCGAGCTCTTCGGTGACCTTGATCTGGCACGACAGCCGCGAGTTCTCCTGCAGGTCGTGGGCGGTGTCGAGCATGTCCATCTCTTCAAGCTCCGGTGCCGGCAGCTTGTTGACCCAGGAGTCGTCCACATAGACGTGGCAGGTGGCGCAGGAGCAGGAGCCGCCGCAGGTCGCGAGAATGCCGGGCACGTCGTTGTTGATGGCGGTTTCCATCACGGTCGAGCCGACCTCGGCTTCGATCTCGCGTTCGTTTCCGTCCTGGTCGATGAAGGTGATGGTCGGCATGGATCGCTGGCGTGCTGCGTCGCTGATGGCCGGGCTTATAGGCCAAGCGTTGCCGCTGCCGTCAACCCTCTGCGCCTGACCGTGCGCCCTGGGACAGCCGCGGTCCGGCCCGCTATCATCCCGCCAAAGATCGGGAGCGAACCCGAACAGATAAACGTCCAAGCCCGGGAGGCCGTCCATGCTGTTTCACAACTGTCCTGCCTGCGATACCGGAAATCTCTCTCGCCGCGGCTTCCTGGCCGGGCTTGGCGCCACGGCGGCTGCGGCGACACTGCCCGCGCCGGCGCTGCACGCGCAGGCGCGGACGCTGATCGACACCCATCATCACTTCTATCCGCCGAACTATCTGGCGATGCAGAAGGAGTATGAGGGCAAGCGCAACATCCCGGCGTTCCCCGGCGTGTTCGACTGGACGCCCGCCCGCGCCATCGAGAACATGGACAAGAACGGCGTCCGCACCGCGGTGATTTCGCTCGCGTCCACCCCTGGTCTGTGGTTCGACGCCGGAGCGGATGAATCCGTCAAGATCGTGCGCGAGTGCCACGACTTCGCAGCCAAGATGCGTGGCGACCATCCGGGCCGCATTGGCATCTTCGCGCCGCTGTCGATGATGAACGTCGACGCGACCTTGAAGGAGGTCGAATACGCCTTCGACACCATCAAGGCCGACGGCATCAATCTTCAGTCCAACTACGGCGACAAGTGGCTTGGCGATGCGGTCTACAAGCCGGTGCTGGCGGAACTGAACCGCCGCAAGGCCGTGGTCTACGTGCACCCGCTGGTCGCGGCTTGCTGCGGCAGGCTGAGCGTCGGAACGTTCCCGGCCGCGATCGAGGTGCCGCACGACACCACGCGCACGGTGACGAGCCTGCTGCTCAGCGGCGCGTTCAAGAACTATCCCGACATCAAGTGGATCTTCTCGCACGCCGGCGGCACCGTTCCGCTGATGGCCGGACGGCTTGCGGCCTTCTACGATAACAATCCGAAGTTCAAGGAGACCTATCCGAACGGCGTCGCGGCCGAGATGGCCAAGCTGCATTACGACACCGCCAACGCCACCTCGGCACCGACGATCGCCGCACTGCTCAAGCTCGTGCCGGTGTCGCAGGTGACCTACGGCACCGACTGGCCGTACTTCGCGCTCGACCAGAACAAGGACCTGCACAAGCTCGGCCTGCCGGCCGCCGATATCGCGGCGATCGAGAGCGGCAACGCCACGCGGCTCATTCCACGGCTGAAGGCCTGAGGACGTCGTCATGCTCCGGTGGAGGGGCCGGGCGCTGCCGGCGTCCTGCAATTGCTGCCTTGAGCCGCTCGCAGCAACCGGTGTGAGCCGCCGCCAGCTCATCGCGGGCGCCGCGGCGGCAACCGCGACGGCCTTCGCACCCAAAGCGTTCGCGCAGGCCAAGCCGCACCGTATCGATGTCCATCATCACGTCACGCCGCCGACGTGGAATGCGGCTTTGCGGCGCGAGAACGCCGGCCAGCAGCCGACCTATAACTGGTCGGTGCAGAAATCGCTCGATGACATGGACAGGTCGGGCGTTGCGACCTCGATCGCCTCGATCACCACGCCCAGCATCTCGTTCCTCGGCAAGGACGAAGCTGTGCGCATTGCGCGCGAATGCAACGAATACACCGCCAGGCTGATGGCCGATCATCCCGGCCGCTTCGGCCTGTTCGCGACGCTGCCGCTGCCCAATATCGATGAAAGCTTGAAGGAAATCGCTTACGCCCTCGATACGCTCAAGGCCGACGGCGTCTGCATGATGACGAGCTACGACAACAAATGGCTCGGTCATTCTCACTATGCGCCGGTGATGGAGGAGCTCAATCGCCGCAAGGCCGTGGTCTATACACACCCGACCGACGCGGCCTGCTGCGCAAACCTCGTTCCCGAAATCCGCACGTCGGTCATCGAGTTCGGCGCCGAGACCACGCGAACTATAGGCAGCCTGGTGCTCTCCGGCGCGTCGCAGAAGTACCGCGACATCAGCTTTATCTTCTCGCATGCCGGCGGCACCATGCCGTTCCTGATCGAGCGCTTCACCCGCTTGAGCGACCGGCGTTTGGAAAAATTCACGCCCGAGGTGGTGATGACGGAATTCCAGCGCTTCTATTACGACACCGCGCAGGCTTCACATCGCGCGGCGCTGTCGGCGCTGAGCACCGTGATCCCGGTCTCGCAGATCGTGTTCGGCACCGACTTCCCGTTCCGCACCAGCGAGGACCACGTGCGTGGTTTGAGGGCGTTCTTCAACCTGATGGATATGAAGGCGATCGATCGCGACAACGCGCTGCGGCTGATCCCGCGGCTTAAGACCGCCTGAGACCTTTCATCGCTTGACGGTGCCGGGAGAGGGCGCGAACTTAAAGTGCATTTGTTATCGGCCACCGAGCCGGGGAAACGGGAGGACATCATGCTCAAGTGGAAGGGCCGCGGCCTTGCGGCCTCCTGCAACTGTTGCATCGAGCCGCTTGCCGCGACCGGCGTGAGTCGCCGGCGGTTCGTCGCAGGCGCGATCGCAGCCGGCGCCGCCGCCGCCTCGGGCTTCGCGCCCAAGGTCTTCGCCCAGGCCAAGCCGCACCGCATCGACGTGCACTGCCACATCGTGCCGCCGACCTGGTTTGCGGCGATGGAGGTGATCGGCCGCAGCGACTTCCCGCTGAAGAACTGGTCGGTGCAGAAACTTCTTGAGGACATGGACAAGGGCGGTGTGGCGACCTCGATGACCTCGCCGACCACGCCGCAGGTCACCCCGCTCGGCAAGGACGTGGCGGTGAAGGTCGCCCGCGAGGCGAACGAGTTCGCCAAGAAGATGGAGGCCGACCATCCGGGCCGGTTCGGCGTCTGGGCGACGCTGCCGCTGCCGCATATCGATGAGAGCCTGAAGGAAATCGCCTACGCCTTCGACACGCTGAAGGTGGATGGCGTCGGCTGCATGACGAGCTACGGCGACAAATGGCTCGGGCACGCGATGTTCGCGCCGGTCTGGGAGGAGCTGAACCGTCGCAAAGCCACGGTCTACACCCATCCGACTTCGGCCAACTGCTGCGCAAATCTTGTGCAGGGCGTGCCGGACTACGTGATCGAATTCGGCTCCGATACGACGCGCACCATCGCCAGCCTGATCCTCAGCGGCACCTCGCAGAAATACAGGGACATCAACTGGATCTGGTCGCACGGCGGCGGCGCGCTCACGGCGTTCGCCGAGCGGTTCCAGTGGCAGCTCGTCAACACGCCGCCGTATCGCGGCAAGATCACGCTCGAGCAGATGAACGGCGAGCTCAAGCGCTTCTATTACGACACCGCGGCGATTTCCGGCGGGGTGACGCTCGGCGCGCTCAACGAGCTCGTGACGTCGTCGCAGATCGTCTACGGCACGGACTTCCCGTACCGCACGGCGGCAGACCACACCAAGGGCGTGACCGCCTTCTTCAAGGGCGACGATCTCAAGAAGGTCGACCGCGAAAATGCGTTGAAGCTGGTGCCGCGCCTCAGGAGCGCCTGACCGGGCGTCCGGCTGGTTGAAAGGTTCGGTGCACAACGGCGGCCTTGCGGCCGCCGTTGTGTTCGAAGCAATGCCGATCGAAATCTTAAGTGCTGGAACGGCAAATCCTTAACCGCTAGGTTCTACAAGGCGATTCGGGCAATCGGCGGTCGGAATCCATGCCGGAACTGCACAATCTGGCGCTGCTTGCGGGCGACGCGCTGATCTATTTCGCGGCCCTCGCGGGGCTGTTCCGGCTTCGCCATCGCCTCGGCATCGGCGCCTTCTTCTGTGCGCTCGGCGTGATGCACTTCATCGAGACCTATCTCGCCAGCATCTTTTACATCACCTTGCCTGCTGGCATCGTCACCTCGCCCGGCTCGAGCGTGCTGTTCACCGGCAAGCTGATGCTGCTGCTGCTGGTCTACATCCGCGAGGACGCCAAGGTCGTGCGCCAGCCGATCTATGGCCTCTTGATCGGCAACGTGCTGATGGTGCTGCTCGCGTCGCAGATGCGACACCATACGCTGGCCCAGATCAGCCCGGGCGCGGCTGCGGCGGATTTGCCCTTCATCGACCAGATGGGCGCGCTGATGGTCTGGGGCACGGCGGTTCTGTTCGTCGACTGCATCCTCATCGTCATTCTCTACGAGCACTCGCGCGCCTGGCTCAAGGATCGCGTGTTGCCGCGGCTTGCGTTCGCCGGCGGCGTGGTGCTGACCTTCGATCAGGTGGCGTTCTACTGCGGGCTGAATCTGCTCACCGGCGCGCCGGTGTCGGTGCTGATCGGCGGCTGGGTCGCGAAGATGGGGGCGGTTGCGATCTATAGCGTGCTGGTGGGCTGCTATCTGCGCTTTGCCGAGCGTCCGATCGGCCGGCAACGGAAGGAGACCCGCGTCGCCGACGTCTTCGACATGCTCACCTACCGCGAGCGCTACGAGGATCTTCTCGCACGCACCGGGCGCGACGCGCTGACTGGCGCGTACGACCGCGGCAGGCTCGAGACGGCCGGCCGCCAGAGCATCGCCGCGGCAGGGGAGGCCGCACGGCCGGTGAGCCTGATCTTGATCGACATCGACAACTTCAAGACCTTCAACGACCGGCTCGGCCACGCCGCGGGCGATACCGTCATCCGCGGCATCGCAAAGGAAATCATGGCCGCCGTGCGCGCCTCCGACACCGTGTTCCGGTTCGGCGGCGACGAGTTCGTCGTGATCTGCGAGGATGTGACGGCCGAATCCGCCGTGGCGCTCGGCGAGCGCGTTCGCCGCGAGATCGCCACCAATGTCGAAAGCGACGGCTCCCGCGTCACCGTCAGCATTGGCGTGGCGACCACCGCCGGCGATGTGGTGGACTACGACTCGTTGTTTCAGTTCGCTGATCGCTGCCTCTATCAGGCCAAGGCTGCAGGCCGCAATTGCACGATCGGTGGCAGCACCGCGGCGGGCGACGCGCCGGTCCGGCTGGTCTATTCGGTCTGACCGGTACGCGGACGTCTCCTGCGCGATTCGTGCCATAGCAGGAAAAGCCCCGAGCCGACCACGATGACCGAGCCGACCAGAAGGCCGATGGTCGGCACGTCACCCCACCACGCATAGCCAAGCATCATCGCCCAGACCAGCGATAGATACTGGAACGGCACGACCGCGGAGGTCGGCGCAAGATGGATCGCCCGCGTCCACCAGTATTGGCCGAGCATGTTGGTCGCGCCGTTGGCGATGATCAGCGGTGCGTCGGCCCACACCGGCATCTTGAACTGCAACGGCAAGGTCATCCCATAGAAAGCTGTCAGCAGCGTGAGTTGCCAAATCGTCAGCGTCTTGGCCGACTCGGTCGAGGTCATGCCGCGCACGCCCGCGGTCACGGTGCCGAACAGCACGGCGTTGCCGAGCGCAAACAGCGCGCCCATCTGGAAGGTGTCGGCACCGGGGTTGGTGATGATCACGACGCCGAGGAAGCCGATCAGCAGCACCGCCCAGCGCGTCGGCCCGACCGACTCCTTCAGGAAGATCGCCGAGGCCAGCGCTGCAAACAACGGCGCCGAGAAGTTGATGGCGGTCGCGCTTGCGAGCGGCATCATCGTGAACGCAATCAGCAGCAGGGTCTGCGACGTGAACTGCGACATGCTGCGCAGGATGTGCGCGCCCGGTCGCTTGGTGCGGAACACGGCAAAGCCGGCGGTCGGCAGCGCAAAGGCGGAAAACAGAATGAGCGATACGAAAACGCGGCTGAACAGCACTTCGCCGACCGGATAGGTCTCGGCCAAGAGCTTCGACGCGGCGCTGGAGAAGGAAAAGATCATGCCCGCAGCGACCATGTAGAAGATGGCGAGCGTTATCCGCTCCTGCCGTTGCGGCGGATCGGCAGGGGGCCGGGTGTCGGCGCTGTCGGGGACGGTCACGACGCGGGTGGGCTCGATTTCGGCGGGAGGTCGATGGTTAGCATGCCGGGCTTGCTGCGCGCAGCCGGAATATGAGCAGGGCAGGGGTGTGGCACGCGGACCCCCGGCGGGCGGTTCCGGTGCGGTCCCTGCCCACCGTCATTTTTCAGATGCCCGCGCGGACCTGCGCTAGAATCAGCGCTGTCCTGAAGCGGAGGCAGCCGATGCGCTACGAGCTTTACTACTGGCCGGAAATTCAGGGGCGCGGCGAATTTGTCCGCCTGGCGCTGGAAGAGGCGGGGGCGAGCTATGTCGATGTCGCCCGCCGGCGTGGCTCCGGCGCCGATGCCATGAGCCGCATGATGGACGGCGGCAAGCGTCCGCCCTACGCGCCGCCGTTTCTGAAGGCCGGCAAGCTCGTGATCGCGCAGGTCGCGCTGATCCTGCACTATCTCGGACCGCGCCTGAAGCTCGTGCCGCGGAGCGAGGCCGACCGGCTGTGGGCGCATCAGCTTCAACTCACCATCACCGATCTGGTGAAGGAGATCCACGACACCCACCATCCGATTTCGTCGCAGCTTTACTACGAAGACCAGCGTCCGGCGGCCAAGCGCTACACCCGCGAGTTCTGGACGCACCGCATTCCGAAATTTCTCGGCTACTTCGAGAGCATGCTGGAGGAGAGCCGCGGTCCTTTCGTGTTCGGGCGCAAGCTCAGCTACGTCGATCTCAGCCTGTTCCAGATCGTCGAAGGGCTTCGCTACGCGTTTCCAAAGCGCATGAAGCGGTTCGAGAAGGAGATCCCGCGGCTCGTTGCTTTGCGCGACCGCGTCGCCGGGCGCCCGCGGATCGCCGCCTATCTGCAGTCGGATCGCCGCATTCCATTCAACGAGTGGGGCATTTTCCGCGCCTACCGGGAGCTCGACGGCTAGCCGGACGCGACAGGCCGAGCCGAAACCCGCTCAACAGCCGGAGAAAAAGCCCGACTGCGCCACCAATCAGTCGGGCTTCAAGCAGAACGGCGACCAGCCGGTTTATGAGGTCGCGCTCGAGAACTCCTGCGACATGCGCCGCAAATGCACGATCGATCTCTACGTGCTCGGCGCGCGCGGCCCCGCGCAAGGGCGCGGCACGCTGGTTCTCGGGCCTGCGGCCAACGGCCGGACCACCCGCAAGGTCTACGTCCTGAAGGTTAAGAGCGCGGGCGGCATGGCGAGCATGTCGCGGAAATGCGTGAAGATCTGATCCCTCGGAACCCGCATTCCGCCTGAACTCCCGCCGTTCTTTGTGCGCGGTTGGCGATTTAACCATTCGCCGAGGAAGCGGGTGCATTTGCGTGTCCGCAATCCTAGTTTCGAGGCAGCGTAAACGAGATGCGGCGCTTCGAGGGGGCAGGCGAGGGTTACATTATGAAGGCGATCGGGTTTCTGCCGGCCGCTGTCGCGGCCGTTCTGGCGTTGCACGTCTCTGTCGCATCGAGCCAGGAGGTCTGCGTCAAGGAATACACCGCATGCATGAACGCGTGCGGCCTGAAGCCGTCGAAGTCGATGCAGGACAATTGCTTCTCGGGTTGCGAAACCAAAAACGACATGTGCTCCGAGCGTGTATACGGCAAGCGCCCGTCGGGCGGCACCGTGGCCGCCACCCCGGCCCAGGCCAAGGATGCGATGGCGCAGAAGGAAGTGCCGCAGGCCCGCGACGAGCAGCCCGCCGCCGAGCAAGAGCCGGCGGCTGAAGAGAAGCCCGCGCCGGCCGAGCCGAAGAAGATTCCGCCGCAGCGCGTTCCGGTCCGCCGCTAAGCGCAAGCTGGCCTGAACTGACGTTACGCGACCGCCGCCGGCCGGGCGGCGGCCGTGACGTTGAGCGTCGTCTCGACCGCCACGGGATCGCGCAAGGTCGCGATGCCGGGGCAGCCCTGCAACGCAAGCTGCTCGATCTCGCGGAGCTTCTCCGGCGGGGCGTCACTTTTTACGCTGATGGCGATGCTGACCTTCTGGAAGCCGGACGGCGGCGCATCCGGCATCATATGCCCGCGCACGTCGAAGTTCGTGCGCGCCACGGCTTCGAAGCTTTCGTAGTTCACGCCCATCTTCGCGGCATAGAACGCGAACACCGCGGCGTAGCAGCCGACCGCGCCGGACAGCAGGTATTCGAGCGGCGTCGGCGCGTCGGCCAGGCCGCCGACGTGCTTCGGCTCGCTGATGATGAACTGCCGGCCGCTGTTGCGGGTGGTGACGCTCTCGTTGAGATTGCCGATCGAAGTCACGGTGACCTCGAGGCTCGACTGCGGCCCCTCGGGCGCGCGCTTGCCGGGATCGGCGCGGTAGCGCGCCTCGCGCGCGTCGGTGACGGATTTCAATTCCGGGAAACAGTCGCAGACAGCGGTCATGGCGATCCTCCAGCGCGAGTTGGAGGGAAGTGTACGCCTTAGCCTGCCATCCGCCAGACCCACAGCACCACCAGCGCGCCGATCGCCGCGCCAAGAAGCTGCGGCCAGCCGGCACCGAGCTTGAACATGATCGCCAGGTGATAGCCGATGAAGGAGCCGGCGACACCGACCAGCGCGCTGGTGAGATACTGCCGGCCGCCGGTGATCTTCCGGGCCAGCCAGCCGCGGCCGAGCAAGCGGTCGAACACCAGGCCGAGCACGGCACCGATGACAAGGACGATGAAGAACGTGGTGGTGGGGTCGAAGCGCACGGCCGCATCCCGGCGGGCGCCGCGCCGCCGAGCGTCGCGAGGAGCCGGCGCGGCCAACTTTACAAAGTGCTCGCGCTGGCCGCTCGCTTCGCGCGCCAGCGCGAGCCGGGCCTCCTGCAATCGCTCGAACGAATGCGTTCGCTGACGATCGGCAGGAGAATGCGCGGAAGGAACTTTGGTTCCCGGTTACCGGCGGCGGGATTTCGTTTTCGGCCGGGACTTGGGCTTGGCGCCGACCACGCCCGAGCGCTTGCGCAGCGGCTTTTTCCGCAGCAGCGCGCGCTTGACCTTGGCGCGGTATTTCATCTGCCGTTCGGCGCGGCGCTCCCGGCACTTGGGGCACTGGCAGCGCGACTTGCCGATGAACGCCGCGAAGTAGTCCTTGCCGTAGTCGACGGTGATCTCATCGTCCGGCTTGATCTTCTTGCGGGCGATATAGACGATCTTGCCGCCGCGGCGCTCGATCGCCTCGACGTTCGGCCGGCAGGAGTGGTTGACGTAACGGGCCGTATTCCAGCGCGAGGAGCCGTCGATGGTCCAGCGCGAATTGATCTCGAACATGTAGCGCGAGCCGCGCGCCTCGAGCCGGTCGGCGTCGGCGTTCGCAAGCTTCCGTCCGCGATACGTCACGACGTACTCGCGCTTGCGGTAAGGCTGCGTTGCGAACAGGCCCAGTCCCGTGCGGGAGCGGCCGATACGGTATTTTCGTTCAGGCACGGCGGTTGGATTTAGAGAAGGATTCGAAAAATCTCCAGCGCCTTTTTCGGGGGCGGTGGACAAGCTAAAAACCCGACATGCCGCCGGATGACAGGACGATGACAGGCCACGCCGTGCCCTGGCGCGCGATGGCCACGGCCGATCTGCCGGCGGTGCATGCGCTGTCGATGCGCGTTCATCCCGGCTATCCGGAGCGCGCCGAGGTGCTGGCGGAGAAATTCCGGCTCTATCCGCGCGGCTGCTTCGTGCTGACGCCGGGGCAGGGAATCTGCGGCTACTGCTTCTCGCATCCGTGGACGCGCGGTACGGTGCCGGCGCTCGACGGCTTTCTCGAGGCGCTGCCGGGGGCGCCCACGACCTATTACGTGCACGACCTGACGATCGACGAAACGGTGCGCGGGCAGGGGCAGGGCCGCGCCGTGGTGTCGCTGTTGCTGGAGGTAGCCCGGTCGGCCGGGCTCAATCATCTGTCGCTCGTGGCGGTGAACCGCCGCGGGCCGTTCTGGCAGGCGGCGGGGTTTGCCCGCAGCGCCGACGAGGCGCTGCAGGTCGCGGCACGAGCGAAGTACGACGCGGGTGCCGTGCATATGGAGCGGCTGCTGCCTTAGCCAGCGCGGCACCAGCAGGAGCATCGGCGGCTTGCCGTCCTCGACGTACCGTTCGTTGATCGCGCCGATCCAGGCGAGCAGCGCAAGCGCTTGCTCTGGCGCGCGGTCGGTCAACGCATCGGCATCGGTAATCTCGACGATCAGGGTCTCGCCCGGCTTCGACACAAAGCGCGACATACCATCGCCTTCGTCGAGATACGTCAGGCAATCGATGAAGGCATCGCCGTTCCGGCCGTAGAAGTCCGGAAAGCCGAACGCCTCCTTGCACACGGTATGCAGGGTTTCCCAATCGTGAACGGCTTTGCTGTCGATGCATTTGTCGTCTCACCGCGACGGGCGGTTCATGCGCGGCAGTGCCAGCTTTCATGGCTTCCCCGATCCGGGCTAGTGTCGCGGCAACGACAAGCGCCGCGAGGCGCCTTGCAAATGGGGGAGGATGGGATGACGTTTCGGACCGCTTTGGCGGCGCTCGGTCTGCTGGCTGCACTCGGCGGTGCGGCGCAGGCCCAGGCTCAAGCCCAGGCCCATGCCCAGGACTGGCCGACCAAGCCGATCAAGATCATCACCGGCTTTGCCGCGGGCGGCATCGGCGATCTCGGCGCGCGGCTGCTTGCCGATCACATCACCCGCACGACCGGCCAGCAGGCGGTGGTGGAGAACCGCACCGGCGCGGCCGGCACGCTCGGCATGGATGCGGTGGCGAAGGCCGCGCCGGACGGCACCACGCTGGGGCTCGTGCTCAACGGCAATCTCGTCATCAACCCGTTCATCCAGAAGCAGATGCCGTTCGACGCGATGAAGGATCTGGTCCCGGTCGCGGCGATCGGCGACGCCCCGCAGATGATCGCGCTTTCGACCGAAGTCCAGGCCAAGACCTTCAAGGAATTCCAGGCGCTGGCGAAGGAGAAACCCGGCACCTACAGCTACGGCTCCGCCGGCGTCGGCTCGCTGCCGCATTTGTCGATGGCCGAGTTCGCGCGCATGGCCGGCCTCAATCTTGTGCACGTGCCGTACCGCGGCAACGCGCCGGCGATGACCGACCTGCTGGCGGGCCGCATCCAGCTCATCTCCGCCTCGATCGGCACGTTCCGCGCAGGCCTCGAGGCCGGGAAGCTGCGGATCCTTCTCACCGCGACCAGGAACCGGCTGCCTTATTCGCCGGACGTACCGACCTCGGCCGAGGCGGGACTGCCCGGCTACCTGATGAGCGTGTGGATCGGCGTCGTCGCGCCCGCCGGCACGCCCGCGCCGATGCTCGACCGCATCCATGCGGTGACCCAGGGCATGATGAAGGAACAGGCCGCGAAGAACGCCATGAGCGGTGCGGGACTGGATCCAATGCCGATGAGCCGCGCGGAGTTCACGGATTTCGTGAAGGCGGACCATGCGCGGTGGGAGACCATCGTGAAGAACGCGGGCGTGCCGAAGGAGTAGGCATTTCCGGTCGTGGACTGCAGCCGAGTTCCGCCGATCCATGCCCAATATGTGACGATGCGGTTGACAGCGGCCGCGCGGCTCCTAGGTCACGCGAAGCGGGTGCACCGCACGCATTCGGCATCACCACCTCGACGGTGGGAGGGGAGCCCGCAGCGCGACGCGTACGATGTGCGCGTCCTCCAAACCGAAAGGAGCGCGTTATGAGACTGTCTCCCGCCCGCGTCGAGCAGACCTTGAGCCAATTCGAGGCCCGCGTGCTGCCGGACAATCATCCTTCGATGCCGAAGATCAGGGAGGTGTGGGGCGACCACACCTATTTCCTCGCCGTCAACGGGCTCAATATCGTCGAGCCGCTCGACCGCCGCGACTCCGGCGTCGCGGCCGGCACGGTGATCAATGTGGCAAGCTGGACCGACAGCCAGGCGACAAGCCTTTCCCCGCACGCGCCCGAGCCGACCGAGGTGGTCGTCGAATTCGCGCCGGAGGAGGAGAGCTCGAGCGGCGTGCACTGATTGACGAGCCGCAAGGGGCGGGCCAGGGAGGTGAGCGCTTTGCCCGCTCCGCCGCTACGCCGCCGACGTGATCGAAGGCGAAATCGCATCCGGTCGCACCACCGGCCGGCGATGCTTGGCCTTGATCTTGGCGATCCGGTCCAGCATTTCCTTGAGATCGCCAATGGCTCGCGCTGGCGAGCAATAGCGAGCGGCCAGCGCGAGCACATTATTGAGTAGCCGCGCCGGACCCTCGTGTCGCTTTCGGTCCACTCGGCGGCGCGGCCCTGGTTTCTTCGGCGGCGAGCGGCTCGGCGGGATGAAAATGCGCGAGCCGCACGACCAGCGCGCCGATGCAGCCGAGCTGCCGGCCGTAGGTGCCGACGTCCGACAGCACGTCCTCCTCGACCTTCTGCTCGCTCGACTGGCCGAGGTTGATGTTGATCAGCCCGAACGGGCTGCCGGCCGGCCTCATCCAGGCGGTGAACGGGTTGATCGGCTGCACGGCATCGCCGGATAGCGGAAGCTTGAACGTGGGCATGCGTGGCTCCTTGCCCGCAAGCGTGCCCGCGCCGGGTTCGCAAGCGTGCCCGCGCCGGCGCGCGGTCATTCCGCCCGGTGGCGGTCCATCGGCGTCGTGGCGCGGATGCCGGCCCAGGGGTCCTTCGACGGCTTCTTGTCGGGGATCTTCGCCATGGTCCGGCGATAGTCCCGCTCGATCTCCTGCGCCCGCATGTCGGCCGCGGTCATCGGCCGCTCATAGGCGCCGAAGAAGCTGACGCCCTGGCCGTCCGCGCCGGGCGGGCGGCCGGTGGTGATGTCGGTGATCTGGGCGCGGGCGAACTCTGCAGGGAGGACGGCAAGGGCTAAGGCGGCAATCGACAGACGCAACATGGCAAAACCTTAAAAAATGCGGCTGCCACATTGTGCCGGGTTTCGCGCCGGCGCGCGAGCGGCATTTCAAGGAATTTGACCGCGGTCAAACGGGGGCGGGCGCGGCTATGTGAGTTCGCAAACGATCACCTCCCGGCTGAAAACTTGCGTCGAGCCGGTGCGGATGAGACGACGACCTGCCCCGCCGCGCAAAGCGGCACCCGGGAGCGTCTTGCTCATGCCCCCGGATGCGCATTGCGCGATCCAGGTTACGCTCGCGTCGCAGTCAAACGTAGGCTGCGCGCTTTTGCTCTTTGGCCTCCGCCGCATTCGCCGGCTGCGCCGGCAATTGCAGCACGGTGGCCGCCTGGCCTTCCGCCAGAAGCGTCAGCAGCACCATTTCGCCATTCGGAAATTCGATGGCATCGTGGTGCCGGCATGGCTGATCTTTGTCGACCTGCCGGAAAATCGCCGTGTCGAAGGCGAGCTTCCGCGGTTCGCTCATGCCGGCCGCGCCGACGGCGATCTCCTCGGCAAACGCAAGCTCCGTCCCGGGGAGAATGCAGACCGCGGTGGTCGGATCCTCCGGCGCGGCGAACCCGCGGGTGCCCGTGCCGAAGTTTCGAGTCGTGAGCTTGTCACCGACCCGCGCCGCACGCGATTTGACGTTTTGCAGGCTGTAGTCGCACATTCGAGCCACTCCTCTGTTGTGGAGCCCGGCCCCCCGATCAACAAACCTCGCAAGAAGGGTGCCAGTTCCTATGACAAGGTGTGCAAAGACGCACGCGCCACCTGGGCTCCAGCAGGTACGGAGGCTATCCGTCGAGTCGGGCGATGCTGCGGCGAGATCGCGAAATGAACAGCTTGTGATGAAAATTTTTGCGGCCGGATGACGCGAAGCAGGAAACAACGGCGGCGCGCGAAAACGAAAGACCTCGTCCGGTGGATCGGCCTCAAGCCGACACGGAATAGCCTCATAAGATCGGGTTGATTGGAGCATAACGCAACCTCAATTGCGGCGCAGCGAAAATTTTGCGCGCCGCATCCAACCCAATCCCGGGACGCCGGTATCGCGGTTCAGAAGCTCGCCTTGAGTTCTCTGCTTTGCTCCGAAGCGGACTTCCGAACCAAAGCGATGCTGGCTTCTACGGCAACTCGGACACGAGCTTCTGGAATTCGCTCTCCGGCCACGCCCGCGCGGTGCGGGTGCGCACGTTGCCCAGCGCGCTGAGCGCTATCGCGAATTTGGCGACGCTGTCTCCGGTCTGCGCATCGACGATGACAAGCAGATCGCTCTCTCCCGAGGTGAGATAGAGCTGCTTGATGTCGACGCCGACCTTCTGGCCAAGCTCGCGCGCCGCCTGCGCGCGCTTGGGCGCGTCCTTGACGTTGCGAATGCCCTGATCGGTCCAGTTGAGTGACAGAATGAACATCGGCATGGGGTTCCTCCCGGAATGCGAGATGTCATTTGCGCGGCCATCATCGGACCGAAGGGGCGGCCGGGCAAGTGCGCGGAAGGAGGATGTACGCTGCCGCCCGAACGGTCGGGCTCGGCCGACCCGGCACGTTGCTCCGGCGTCAGCCCGGCCTCGCGGATGCGCACGCCGTAAACCGCGGTCTGCTCGGCGAGCGGCCTGGCGAACGCGTCGGGGTCGGGTGGCGTCATGGCAAAGCCCCGCCGGCTTGCGGCGGCCTTCACATCGTCGCGCGCCATCGCCCTGACGAACGCCGCGCTCAAGAGCTCCACCGTATCGCGCGGCATCTTCGGCGGGCCGACGACGCCGAGCCACAGCACCACGTCCGGCAGCAGCTCGCTGCGCCGATCGAGCACGACCGCGAGAGCGCGGAGCCTGCCGTCCTTCACGTGGGGAATGTGCGCACCGGTCGCGACGATGGCGTGCACGCGGTCCGCCAGCATGCCGACCACCGCCGGCGGCTCGCAGAAGGCGGCAACAGGCAGGCGCATCATGGTCTCACGCAATCGGGTGCGTCAGATGATGCACGCGCCGCCGCATCGGGTAGCGCGAGCCCGCGGCATGCTGTGTTGCGGAAACGGTCTGCCAACGCGCCGAGTCCCACGGTCGCCTTGAGCCTGCGCACCGCCGACCTGTGACCTTGCGCACTTCACCACCGGCCGCAGCCGGAGGACCATCCACCGCATAGCGCCGAGAGGAGGCCAGCATGACGACCAGTCCGACGTATGATCGCGAAGCCGGCCGGCGGCTCCTGGCCGAGGCCAAGGCGCAGCGCTCGTGCGAATTGCGCGCCGCCGCGCGCGAGCTGCTGGGCGCGGTTCGCGGCAACGGCGTGGCATTGCTCGGCGTGGCCTGCCTTGCGGTTGTCGGTGTCGCGGGCTGCGCGGGGTAGGGCGAAGGCCTTCCGTCCCACACCTTGCTCGAGCGGCAGCGCAGCACCGCGTGCGGCGGCAACCTTCAGCGCGAAAACCGGCAGCGCACGTAGGCGTCGCGCTTGCTCCGGCCGACCGGTCCGTCGTGGAGAACGAGCCGGCTGGGCGCCGGCAGCGTCAGCCGGGTGCGCTTCTGGAATGTCTCGCCTTCGCCCTCACATGCGAGCCGCATGCGCCAGGCGTGCAGGCCGTCGGGCGTGATGCCTGAGACCTTGCAGCGCGTCTCGTACCAATAGAAGCCGTTGGGATTGATCTCCAGGCGCGAGACGCCGTCCGGATCGCGGCAGGCCTTGGCGGTCGAGCCCCACAGGCCGTGGTAGGGCGGCTCGGATTTCGGCGCGGCCGGTTGGGCGGAGGCAGGGGCGGCGGCGAGCAGAAGCGCGCCGAGCGCGGCAACGGTCGGGATGCGCAGCATGGTCGTCACCCGGGCAGATGCGGAACCGGCATTGTGCCGGGTTTCGGCGTGGCCGGCGAGTGGCCGGAGGGCTGGGGTTCGGCGGATGCGGTCCTATATGTCTTGGCCTGGCATGCCGTGGCGGGTGGCGCGCAACCTTGCAAAACGGAGGATGTCGATGCCCGACGAGCAAGCCCACGGACCTTGGCCGCCGCTGCCCTATGCGGCGTGGAAGGATACGCTTCAGACGCTGCAGCTCTGGACCCAGATCGCCGGCAAGGTGCGGCTTTCGCTGACGCCCTGGCTCAATCACTCCTGGCACGTCACGCTCTATGTGTCGGCGCGGGGGCTCACCACCGGGCCGATCGCCGCAAACGGCCGCACACTGGAGACCGAGTTCGACTTCATCGATCACGTGCTGTGGCTGCGCCTGAGCGACGGCCACAGCCGGCAGGTGATGCTGCGGCCGGTCTCGGTCGCCGAGTTCTACGCCGATGTGATGATGGCGCTCTCGGAGCTCGGCATCGGCGTGCGCATCCACGAGATGCCGAACGAGATTCCCGGCGCGGTGCCCTTCTCCGACGACCGCATCCACGCGAGCTACGATGCCCGCGCGGTCGCGCGCTTCCACCGTGTGCTGCTGTCGGCCAACGAGGTGTTCTCGCATTTCCGCACCGGCTTCCTCGGCAAGACCAGCCCGGTGCATTTCTTCTGGGGCAGCTTCGACCTTGCGGTGACGCGCTTCTCCGGGCGGCCAGCGCCGCCGCATCCCGGCGGCGTGCCGGGCCTGCCCGATGCGGTGGCGCGCGAGGCCTATTCGCACGAGGTGTCGAGCGCGGGATTCTGGCCGGGCGGCGGGCCGATCGATTATCCGGCGTTCTACTCCTACGCCTATCCCGCGCCGGAGGGCTTCGCCGCGGCGAAGGTCGAGCCCGCCGCGGCGTCCTAGTCGAAGGAGCTCGGCGAGTTCATTTTGCCTTATGACGCGGTGCGGACGGCGAAGGAGCCGGCGCGCGCGCTGACGGCGTTCCTGCAGAGCACGTACGACGCGGCGGCGGACTTGGGGAAATGGGACCGGGCGGCGCTGGAGTGTGGCCTGGGGGAGAAGGGGAAGGTGAGGGTGGTGTGACCGCGCGGCATTGCCGGAGTGTTTATCCGGATTTCGTTGCGTTCGTTCTGGGCTATGCTTGCTGACGTAGTTTCGACCGCGGCATCGCAGATGTGAAGATCTCTTATGAAGCCGACACGGAAGGCGAAGGCCGAGTTGGCGGCGTTAGCGGAATGAAGCTGTAGCTAGGTTGAGCGACTCGAAACCCAGCAAATCGTCGTTCAACTTTTCTTGCTGGGGTTGGCTGGGGTCAATCCATCCAATGGGGTGATGGGGGGTGTGATGCGATCGCTGTTACTGAGTGGCTTCCTTCTCGTTTCGGGGATAGTGAGGTGGTCCCGGTTGTCTGAACAGATTTTCCGCTGCGATAAGTGGAGTCTCTGCCGGGTTTAGGCTGCCAAGC
>JAIESC010000002.1 GCA_019746355.1 Xanthobacteraceae bacterium
CCGTCTGCTTGTGCGCCGAATACTGCCGCGCCACGTCGACGATCATCTGCTGGCCTTCGCGGCCGTGCATCCAGTTGAAGAACAGCCGCGCCGCGTTCGGATTGGGCGCCCGGGCGAACACCGCACTCGGGCCGGTCGCAAGCGGCGTGCCTTCGGTCGGATAGACGATCTCCACCGGCTTGCCTGCCTCCTTGTCGCGGATGACCAGATAGCCCGCGCCGTCGACCATGACGGCGCGCTCGCCGAGCGCAATCTTCTTCGGCGTGTCGGTCGCCGACTGCACCTGCAGCACGCGCTGCTTGGAGAGTTTCTCCAAATACTCCCAGCCGAGATCGCGGGCGATCTGGAACGTCGCATTCATGATCGTGCCGCTGTAGGCCGGGTGCGCCTTGACCATCTTGCCCGCCCATTTCGGATCGAGCAGGTCGGCGAAGCTCTTCGGCGCGTCCTCCTTCTTCACCAGCTCGGTGTTGTAGGCGATCGGCGAGACGAGGATGCGGGTGACGACCTCGAACCCATCCGGGTCATAGAATTCCTTGTCAAAGTGCTGCGCGACGTCCTGCGGCACGTAGGCCGCGAGCCACTTGTTGCGCTTCCAGACGATGCAATGGGCCTGGTCGGCGGTGTTGACCACGTCCACGGCGTGAATGTTGCTCTGATACTCCTGGGCGATGCGGGTGAACACGCGCTCGGCGCCCGAGCGCTCGACCTTGACGCTGATGCCGGGATACTTCTGCTCGAACGCCTTGCCGAGCTGCTCGGCGAACTGCAGGTCCATCGCCGTATAGAACGAGCACTTGCCCTCCCTCTTCGCGGCCTCGATCAGTTGCGGCGTGATCGCCTCGGCCGGCGGCGGTGCGGCCCGCAGCGGCTCGGCAAACACCGTCGTGCCGACGGCCAGCGCAGTGGTGCCCTTCAGAATGGCGCGTCGCGTGAACGTGTGGCTCATGGTTTTGTCCTTGCTTCTTGTGTCGTGATCGGACCACCCGCGGCGGCCCGTCCATAACGGTCAGACCCGGAACAACCGGCTGTAGCGGGCCTTGATCTCCTCGGCCGTCTTCTCGACCCCGGCCGCATCCTCTTTCATGGTCTTGATGTCCTTGAACGGCCTGCGGCCCGCCTTCTCCTTCACCTGCGGGTGCACCGAGCGCTGGCCGCCGACATCCGAGATGAGCTGCTGGCATTCCGCCGAGAAGCAGAAGCACTGGAACAGCCGCGCCGCATTCGGGTTCGGCGCATTCTTGAACACGGCATTCGGGCCGACCACCAGCGGGGTGCCCTCGGCGGCGTAGACCGGCTCGACCGGCCCGCCGGTCTCCTTGATCTGGAAGATGTTGTACTCGTTGCCGTCGGCCTGCACCGCCCGCTCGCCGAGCGCGAGCTTTTTCGGCGGGTCGGACGCGGATTGAAGCTGCATGATCCTCTGCTGCGCGAGCTTCTCCAGATAGCCCCAGCCGAGATCGCGCTGCAGCTGGAACGTCGCGGTCATGATGGTGCCGCTGTAGCCCGGATGCGCCTTCACCATCTTGCCGCTCCATTTCGGATCGAGCAGATCGGCGAAGCTCCTGGGCGCATCCTCGGGCTTCACCAGATTGGTGTTGTAGGCGATGATGCTGAGCCCGATGCGGAAGCTCGCGGCAAGTCCGTCCTTGTCCTTGTGCTCGGCCGGATAGAACTTCGCCACGTCCTCCGGCACGAACGGCGCGAGGATGCCGTCGCGCTCCCAGCCGATGAAATGCGCGGCGTCCGAGGAGTTCACCACGTCAACCGCATAGATGCGGCTCTGGTACTCCTGGCCGATCCGCTGGAACACGCGCTCGGCGCCGGTGCGCTCGACGCGCACCGCCACGCCCGGATAGCGGGCCTCGAACGCCTTGGCGATCTTCTCGGCGAGCGGCAGGTCGACGGACGTGTAGTAGACGACCTTGCCCTCCTTCTTTGCGGCTTCGATCAGCGCCGGCGTGACCGCGGTCGCGGGCGGCGCTGCGGCGAGCACGCGTGTGGAGGAAAGCCCGGACGAAAGCCCAAGCGCCGCAGCGCCCGAGCCCAACAGCACATGACGACGCGTGAGTTTTCCGCCCATGTCATCACACCCTGAAGTATTGCGTGTAGCGCTTCTTGATCTCTTCGCTTTCCTTCTCGACCGCGGCCGCGTCGTCCTTCATCACCTTGATCTCGGCCATCGGCTTGCGGCCCGGCTTGTCTTTGACCAGCTTGTGCGCCGAACGGAGGCCGCCAAACTCGACGTTGAACTGCTGGCACTCGGCCGAGAGCATGAAGCTCTGGAACAGGCGGGCGGCGTTCGGATTGGGCGCGTTCTTCAGCACGCCATTCGGGCCGATGATCAGCGGCGAGCCCTCGGCCGGATAGATCACGTCCACCGGCTTGCCGCTCTCCTTGAGCTGGAAAATGCCGTACTCGATACCGTCGGCCATGATGGCGCGCTCGCCGAGCGCGAGCTTCTTCGGCGGATCGGACGCCGACTGCACCTGCATGACGCGCTGCTTGGCGAGCTTTTCGAAATAGTCCCAGCCCACGTCACGCGCGGTCTGGTAGGTCGCGGTGAGGATCGTGCCGCTGTAGCCCGGATGCGCCTTGACGATCTTGCCGGCCCATTTCGGATCGAGCAGGTCCTTGAAGCTCTTCGGCGCGTCCGCCTCCTTCACCAGATCGGTGTTGCGCGCCATCACGCAGAGATAGACGCGATAGCTCGCGAACAGGCCATCCGGGTCCTTATGCTCGGCCGGATAGTGCTGGGCGACCTCTTCCGGCATGTAGGGCGCAAGAACTCCCTCGCGCTTCCACACCACGAAATGGGCCGCGTCCGACGACTGCACCACGTCGCAGGCATGGATGTTGCTCGCGCGCTCCTGGGCGATGCGGGTGAACACGCGCTCCGCGCCGGTGCGCTCGATGCGGACCGAGATGCCCGGATACTTGGCCTCGAACGCCTTGCCGACCTTCTCGGCGAGCGGGAGGTCGACCGAGGTGTAGTGGACGACCTTGCCTTCCTTCTTCGCCGCCGCGATCAGCTCCGGCGTCACCCGCTCGGCCGGCGGAGCCGCGGCGCGGATCGGCGTCGCGAACGTGGTGAGAGCAAGCGCGCCCGAGCCTTTCAGCGCGTCGCGCCGGGAGAACCGCCCATTCATGCGTCACCTCAAACTTTGAAGATTTCCGAATAGCGTTTCTTGATCTGCTCGCTGTCGCGCTCCACCGCGGCGGCATCGTCCTTCATCAGCTTGATCTGCGACAACGACTTGCGCCCGGTCTTTTCCTTGGTCTGCGGATGGACCGAGTGCATGCCGGCGGTGTCGATCAGCACCTGTTGGCCTTCGGCCGAGAACATGTAGGCCTGCAGGAGCTTGGCCGCGTTCGGGTTCGGCGCGCTCTTGAACACGGCGTTGGGGCCGACGATCAGCGGCGTGCCCTCCGACGGATAGACGATCTCGATCGGGTCGCCCTTCTCCTTCAGGCCGAGCGCTACATATTCACCGCCGTCGGCCATGATCGCGCGCTCGCCGAGCGCGAGCTTCTTCGGCGGGTCGGTCGCCGACTGCACCTGCATGACCTTCTGCTGCGCGAGCTTCTCGAAGTAGGACCAACCGATGTCGCGGGCGATCTGGTAGGTCGCCGTGAGGATCGTGCCGCTGTAGGACGGGTGCGCCTTGACGATCTTGCCGGACCATTTCGGATCGAGCAGATCGGCGTAACTCTTCGGCGCGTCCGCGGCCTTGACCAGATTGGTGTTGTAGCAGATCGGGCTAAGCGTGACGCGGACGCTGGCGAACGTGCCGTCCGGGTCCTTGTGCTCGGCCGGGAAATGCCTGGCGACATCCTCCGGCACAAACGGCAGGAGCCAGCCGTTGCGCTTCCAGACGATGCAGTGCGCCGCATCCGAGGTATTGACCACATCGACCGCAAAGATACGGCTGGTGTATTCCTGGCCGATCCGCTGGAACACGCGCTCGGCCCCCGAGCGCTCGACGCGCACCGGAATGCCCGGAAATTTCGCCTCGAAGCTTTTGGCGATGCGCTCTGCGCCGGCGAGGTCGATCGAGGTGTACCAGACGACCTTGCCTTCCTTCTTGGCGGCCGCGATGAGCTCGGGCGTGATCGCCTCGGACGGCGGGGCCGCGGCGCGGATCGGCGCGGCATAGACGGTGAAGGCTGCAGCGCCGGCTCCGGCGAGAAGGCGGCGTCTCGTAAACCTTTTGCCCATCGTGCAGTCCTCCCTGGTTGTCCTCCGCCGCTTGTTCTTTTTTGTTCTTGAACTTTGAGATCGCTTTTTCGGGATCAGCTTTTCCCTTTGGGCATGATCTTATCCGAAAACCGCTTCACACTTTTCGGGATCATGTCTTTTCGTTGGGGCATGATCTTATCCGAAAACCGCTTCACACTTTTCGGGATCATGTCTTGTCGTTGGGGCATGATCTTGTCCGAAAACCGCTTCACACTTTTCGGGATCATGCCCTAGCGAGCCAGCGCCCGGCACTTGTCGGCCGGCAGCCGGAGCCAGACGCCCGAACCGGGGTCGATGTTCTCGGCCGCCGAGGTGACCAGCCGGAGCTGCGTGCCGTCCGCGATCTCAACCATATAATCCCGGCTCGATCCGAGAAAGACTTGCCGCACCACCTTGGCCGGAATGACGTTGGCTTTGTCGGCCGGTTCCTTGGCCATCAGCTCGATCTGATGCTGGCGGATCGAGACCGGCGTATCCGCCCCGCCCTTGATGGTTTCGCCGGCGACACGCAGTGGTACGCCGGCGAGCGACACGGTGCTGCCGTCGAGCGTCTTGCCCTTGAACACGTTGCTCATGCCGATGAAGCGGGCGACGAACTCCGACACCGGCCGGTCGTAGATTTCCTGCGGCGACGCAGCCTGCTCGATCTTGCCGAGGTTCATCACGCAGATGAGATCGGCGGTGGTCATCGCCTCGGACTGGTCGTGGGTGACGTAGACCGTGGTGTAACGGAACGCGTCGTGCAGCCGGCGCACCTCGAAGCGCATCTCCTCGCGAAGGTTCGCGTCAAGATTCGACAGCGGCTCGTCGAGCAGCAGGGTCTCGGGCTCGACGATCAGCGCGCGGGCGAGCGCCACGCGCTGCTGCTGGCCGCCGGAGAGCTCGCCCGGATAGCGCTGCGCCAGCGGCGCAAGCTTGGTGGTCGCAAGAATATCGTCGAGCTTCCTCTTGATGGTTCCGCTGTCGACCTTCCTGAGCTTCAGGCCGTAGACGATGTTCTCGGACACCGTCATATGCGGCCACAGCGCGTAGCTCTGGAAGATCATCGACATGTTGCGCCGCTCGGGCGGCAGCGTCTTCTGCGGCGACGACACGGTGCGGTCGCCGACGCGGATCTCGCCCTCGGTCGGCTCGACGAAGCCCGCGATCAGCCGCAGCGTCGTGGTCTTGCCGCAGCCGGACGGCCCGAGCAGGCACACCAGCGTGCCGTGATTGATCGTCATCGACACGTTGTCGACGACGGCCAGCGGCCCGTATTTTTTTGTTAGTCCGCGGAGCTCGACTGACGCCAACTTCCATCCCCCCGATCAGGCCGCGGTTGTCCGCGGCGCTAGTGCTGTTTCCCGTTGGTTTGCACCACTCTCCCCACTGTCATGCGCGGGCCTAGCCGTCCGAAGGACGGCGTCGCTTCGCTCGCCTATGACCCGCGCATCCATACGGTGGCTCGGCACGCATGGACTTACGCGAGACTTCCGCCGCTGCGCCTTCTCATGGATGGCCGGGTCAAGCCCGGCCATGACGTGGACGGGCTGGTGCAAACCAACTGGAAAGCGTTCCAACCTCAACACCAACACCGTGATCTGCGCTGTTCTTCCGTCAGGAGCCGGTGAACACCGGCTTGCGCTTTTCCATGAAGGCCTTGCGGCCCTCTTCATAATCGCGGCTCCGGAAGCAGGCGTCCACGGCAGCCTGGGCGCGCTTGAGATCGCGCTTGGACTCGTCCTTCAGCATCTCGCTGACGACCGCCTTCACCGCCTTGATGGTCAACGGCGCATTTCCTGCGATGGTATCGGCATAATTCTTCACGTAGCTCTCGAGTTCGCCGTCCGGAACCACCCGGTTGACCAGACCCATGGTCAGCGCCTCGGCTGCGGTGAATTGCCGCGCCGTGTAGAAAATCTCCATCGCAAACGACGCGCCGACCACGTCGACCAGCCGCTTCAGGCCGGAATAGCCGTAGCCCAGGCCGAGCTTCGCCGCCGGCACCGCGAACTTGGAACCTTCGGTGGCGATGCGCAGATCGCAGCAGGTGGCGAGCCCCATGCCGCCGCCGATGCAGTAGCCGCGGATCATGGCGATGGTCGGCTTCGGGAACTCGTGGAACGCGGCGTAGCTCGCCTCGACCACCTTGTTGTAGTGCGCGACCGCGTCTTCCGACGAACGCTCCTTGTCGAAGCGCGAGATGTCGGCGCCCGACACGAAGGCCTTGCCGCCCGCGCCGGTCACCACCACGACCTTGATGTCGTTGTCGTTGCGGAAGGCGTCGAGCATCTTGCCGGCCGCGGCCCACATGTCGAGCGAGACGGCGTTGTGGCGCTCGGGATTGTTGAAGATCACGTAGCCGACGCTGCCTTCCTTCCTGGACAGCATCTTGTCGGTCTGCGGCGTGATCGGTGCACTCTGGTTCATGGCAATCTCCTGATGAAGTGGCGCGCGCCCGGCCCCGGCGTCAGACCGCTTTGGCTTGATGCAGCGCGGCGATTTCCTTCGCGCTGAACCCGAATTCCTTCAGCACCTCGTTGGTGTGCTGGCCCATGTCCGGCGGCGGCGCGGCGATTTTGCTCCTGGTGCGCGACATCACGAACGGCTGGCCGACGACGTTGAGCGTCGACTTGTCCCGCTTCTTCACGCTCTGGGCGATGCCAAGGTGCTGCACCTGCGGATCGGAGAACACCTGGTCGATCGAGTAGATCGGGCCGCACGGCACGCCGGCCTTGTTCATGATGTCGATCCACTCGGCGCTCGACTTGTGCTGGGTGTAGGTGCCGATCTCCTCGTTGAGCGCCTTGCGGTGCTCCGAGCGCGCCTTGGCGGTCGCGTAGTCCGGCTTCTTCATCATCTCTTCCGCGCCGAGCGCGCGGCAGAAGCGCTCCCAGATCGCCCCGCCGGTGGTGGCGATGTTGATGTACCCATCGGTGGTCTTGAACACGCCGGTCGGGATCGAGGTCGGGTGGTCGTTGCCGGCCTGCTTCGGCACGTCCTTGTTGATCAGCCAGCGCGCCGCCTGGAAATCGAGCATGAAGATCTGCGCCTGCAGGAGCGACGTCGAGACGTGCTGGCCCTTCTTCGATTTCTCGCGCTCGAGCAGCGCGGTGAGGATGCCGAGCGCGCAAAACAGGCCCGCGGTGAGGTCGGCGACCGGGATGCCGACGCGCACCGGTCCATTCCCCGGCAGGCCGGTGATCGACATCAGTCCGCCCATGCCCTGGGCGATCTGATCGAAGCCCGGCCGGTTCTCGTAAGGCCCGTCCTGGCCGAAGCCGGAGATGCTGCCGTAGACGATCTTCGGGTTGACCTTCTTGACGTCCTTGTAGTCGATCTTCAGCCGCCGCTTCACGTCGGGCCGGAAGTTCTCGACGATCACGTCGGCCTTCTTGACCATCTTCAGGAACGCGGCGCGGCCTTCCTTGGACTTCAGGTTGAGCGTCATGCTCCGCTTGTTGCGGTGCAAATTCTGGAAGTCGGAACCCTCGCGCGGACCGCCCGGCGCTTCGCCGCCCTTCTCGTCCGGCGGCATCTCGATCTTGATGACATTGGCACCCCAGTCGGCGAGCTGGCGCACGCAGGTGGGCCCCGACCGGACGCGGGTCAGGTCGAGGACGGTGAAACGTGCAAGCGCTTGGGATGCCTTGGGAATAGCCATTGAGGAAATACCGGCGAAGGTTAGGGTCCGAGGGGACATTCCCCGATATCCCAAGGATTGTCTATGGTTCCCTGCGGCTATGGCGCCATTGCCCGTGAGCGGCCGGGTCCCCTAGACTTCCGGTCCCGAACTTTCTGCGCGAATGGGCAAGAGGCGCACTTCATGCAACAGATAAGAACGACGCTCGCGGCAGTCGCGGCGCTGACCCTCGTTACGCCGGCGGTCGCCGACGACTGGCCGTCGCGGCCGGTGCGCGTCATCAGCACGTTTGCAGCCGGCGGCACCGCCGACATTCTGGCCCGGATCGTCGCCGAGCATCTGTCGACCGCGTTCAAGCAGCAGTTCTTCGTCGAGGTCCGGGCCGGGGCCGGCGGCCAGATCGGCGTCAAGTCGGTGATCGACGCGCCGCCCGACGGCTACAACTTCGCCATCGCCAACATCTCGCATCTGGTGCTGCATCCGCTGACGCGGCCGGAGGTCACCTACAATCCCCTCACCGACCTCACCAACATCGCCTTCGTCGGCGGCTCGCCGGTGGTCTTCTCGGTCAACTCGGAAAAGAGCGGCATCAGGACGCTCAAGCAGTTTGTCGACCGCAGCAAGACCGAGAAGCTCACCTACTCGTCCTCGGGACTGGGCAGCATGGGGCATCTGGTGGCGGAGAATTTCGCCAACATCGCCGGGACCAAGGCCGAACACATCCCGTACAAGGGTGCGTCCCAGGCGCTGAACGACCTGGTCGGCGGCCACATCGTCTGGTCGTCGCAGACGCTCACCTCGACGGCGCATCTGATGCGCGGCAACACGCTGCAGGGTCTTGCGGTCACGACCGAGGAGCGCCTGCCCGACTGGCCGAACCTGCCGACCTTCAAGGAGCAGGGCTATCCGAAGGCCACCGCGTCGATCTGGTTCGGCCTGTCGGGTCCTGCCAAGCTTCCGCCGGAGATCGTCCGCAAGGTCAACGAGGAGATCAACAAGGGCATGCGCAAACCCGAGGTCGCGGCGCGCATGCGCGAGGACGGAGTGGTCACGAAGGCCATGACGCCGGGCGAGTATCGCGTCTTCATCGAGGAAGAGACGAAGGTCTGGGGCCCGATCATCAAGCAGGTCGGACTCGCGACAGAAAAGAAGTAGCGGCTTCCGCTGCACGCAGCGGCCAAAAGAAGAAAAAGCAAAGGTCCGGAGGAAACGTAACAGCCGGCAGCGATAGCCGGCACAATGAGGGCGACGACATGACTTCGACAATCAGCAGACGCGGCTTTCTCGCCGCGACGGCCGGCGCATCCGCGCTGGGTCTTTCAGGCATCCGTTCCGCGCACGCGGCATTCCCCGAGCGCGGCATCACCGTGATCGTGCCCTACAGCGCGGGCGGCGGCAGCGACATCTCGGCGCGGCTGCTCGCCAAGGACCTCGAGCCGATTCTCGGCAAGCCGATCACTGTCGAAAACCGCGCCGGCGGCGGCGGCTGGATCGGCTGGGGCTCGCTCGCGCAGTCGAAGCCGGATGGCTACACCATCGGCTACATCAACGTCCCCAACATATACGCCGGCTATCTCGACAAGCAGTTGGCGGGCACGCGCAAGGAGAACCTGGAAAGCTTCACGCCGCTCATCAACCACGTCACCGACTACAACATGTGGGCGGTGAAGCCCGACAGCAAATTCAAGACCGTGAAAGACGTGATCGATGAGGCGAAGAAGCGGCCGGGCACGGTCACCCTGAACGGCGGCGGCCATGGCACCGACGATCACGTCGCAGTGCTGGGCATCGGCGCCAACAACGGCACCAGCTTCCAGATGGTGCACTTCCGCGGCACGCCGGAGGGCAAGACCCAGGTGCTGGGCGGCAATATCGAGGTCTACGCCTGCAACGTCAGCGAGGGCGCCGAGGACGTGAAGGCCGGCGTGGTCCGCCCGCTTGGCGTGATGTCGCCGGCCCGTTCGAAGTTCATGCCCAACGTGCCGACGTTCCGCGAGCAGGGCATCAACGAGGTGTGGTCAACGTCGCGCGGCGTGGCCGGTCCGGCCGGATTGCCGAAGGACGTCGAGACCGCGCTGATCGCCGCGCTGGAGAAGACCATCAGCTCCCCCGACCACAAAGCCAAGGCCGAAGCCTTGTCGCTCGACCCGGACGTGATCAAGGGAGACGCCTACCGCAAGTTCCTGAAGGACAGCGAGCAGGCGACCAAGAAGCTGATGAACTGGTAGCGGCGGTTCAATCCGTCTTTGCCGTGCGGCGGCAGCTTCGCGCTGCCGCCGCTGCATCACATTGAATTCATTGCTGAATTCAAAATGGGTTTGTTCTGCCAACATTCTTCTTTTGGATGTATATAGTTATTTATACTCGTAACAGTTGCATGAATTATTCCGGCGGCGAACCGATCGAAGTGGCCTGTTGAACAAGCTTTGCAATCGACAGGATCCTGGGCTCCTCGAACCGCGGCGCCACGATTTGCAAGCCAACCGGAAGACCGTCCCGGGTCATGCCGGCCGGGACGCTGCCCGCGGGGAGGCTCACGAGGGTGACGAGGAAAGCCGGCGCGATCCAATCGACGTAGTTCTCGAACTTCCGTCCGTTGATCTGGTCCGGAAAATTCATCGTCACGGGATATGGCCGCACCGGCGCGGCCGGTGTGAGCAGAATATCGTAACGGTCGAACAATTCGCGGAAGCGGTGGAACACCGCCTGCCGGGTCTGCTCGGCCTTCGCAAGATCGAGCGCGCCGACCTTCAGCCCGGCCTCGATGTTGCCCTTCAGGTTTGCGCCGAACTTCTCGAGCATCGACATGCGCGCGAACTGCTGGCCGACCATCCACGCGCCGCGCCAAGTCTGATACGGGTCGCGTCCGTCGGACACGTCGAACGCCACCGCCTCGACATGGGCACCGGCCTCGCGCAGCCGCTCCGCGGCCTTGCGGCAGACACCATCGATCTCGGCATCGACGCCGATGCCGGCGATGTCGGATGCATAGGCGACGCGCAGCCCCTTGGCATCGACCGCCTTCTCGACGATCTCGAGTGCGCTGTTCCACGGCGGCGCAACCGAGATCGGCGACAGGCGGCTGAAGCCCACCATAGCGTCGAGCATCATCGCGGCATCCTCGGCGGTGCGGGCGAGCGGCCCGTGCACCTGGCCGGGGTCCCAGGCGAGCGGCATCGGATAATTCGGCGTCAGCCCCGGCGTCGGACGGATGCCGACGATGCCGCAGAACGCGGCGGGAATGCGGATCGAGCAGCCGAAGTCGGTGCCTTGCGCGAGCGGCAGCATTCCGGTTGCGACCGCCACAGCCGAGCCGCCCGACGAGCCGGCCGGGCTGAGCTCGGGGTTCCACGGATTGCGCGTGGCGCCGAACAGCTCGTTGACGGTGTTTGCGCCGGTGGCGAACTCCGGCGTGTTGGTCTTGGCGAGGATGATCGCGCCGGCGGCCTTGAGGCGGCGCACCACCTCCGCGTCCTCGGCCGGCACATTGTCCTTGAACAGCGGCGAACCGAACGTGGTGCGAATGCCCGCCGTGACGGTCACGTCCTTGACCCCGATCGGCAGCCCGTGCAGCGGGCCGACCGCGGCGCCTTGCATCACAGCATCTTCGGCGGCGCGTGCGGCGACCCGCGCCTGATCCGCGGCGAGCGTGACGATGGCGTTGAGCTTGGGATTTTTCCGCTTGATCGCCGCAAGATGCGCGTCAAGCACTTCGACGGGGCTGACGGCGCGCGTTGCGATCAGCGACGCAAGCGCGCGGGCCGATTTCCGGATCAAGGTGTCGTCGGACATCCGCCTACCTGCCGGACCAGTGAACGAAATACCGCTCGATCAGCAGAAAGAGCAGGTTCAAGCCGTAGCCGAGGGCGCCGGCCGCGAAGATCGCGGCGTACATGTCGGACATGTTGAACAGCTGCTGCGCCTCGAACACCCGATGGCCGAGGCCGTCGGTCGAGCCGATGAACATTTCGGCGACGACGACGATGACGAGCGCGAGCGACACGCCGTTGCGCAGCCCGATGAAGGTCTGCGGCATCGATTCGAGCAGCACCACGCCGGTCAGCACCTGCAGCCGCGACGCGCCCATGACCTTGGCGGCGAGCAGCCGCGTCTTGCGTGCGTTCATCACGCCGTAGGCGACGTTGAACAGGATCACCAGCGCCGCGCCGAACGCCGCGACCGAGATCTTGGTCTCGTTGCCGACGCCGAACAGCACCAGAAACAGCGGAAACATCGCCGACGCCGGCGTCGAGCGGAAGAAGTCGATGACGAACTCGACCGACCGGTACAGCCGCTCGGAGGCGCCGAGGAAGATGCCGAGCGGAATGGCGATGGCGGCGGCGATCACCGTGGACAGAATGGTCCGCTCCACCGTCTTGACGAAATCGAAGCCCAGCCGGCCGCCGGCCATGCCCTTGTACATGGCCTGGAAGGTGTCGACCGGCGACGGCAGCAGCACCGGATCGACGATCTGCTTCCAGACCGCGATGTACCAGAGCGCGATCAGGCCGATCACGCCCAGCATCGGCAGGAACGGGTCGAACGCGCGCTTCATCGGTTCTTCTATCCTTTGCGGACCTCGCGCTGGAACACCTCGAGACAGTGCGCCTTGGTGGCGACAAAGCCCTTTTCGGAAAGCGTCTCGTCGCCGCGCGGCCGCGGCGCGTCGTATTGCACGAAGTCGGCGATCTGCGCCGGCCCGCGCGACAGCAGCAGGATCCGATCGGCGAGATACACGGCCTCCTCGAGGTCGTGCGACACCAGCACCGTGGTGGTGCCGGTCTCCATGAAGATGCGCTGAAGCTGCTCGCGCATGAACAGCGTCATCTCGTAGTCGAGCGCCGAGAACGGCTCGTCGAGAAACAGGATCTCCGGCTCGACCACCAGCGCCCGCATGATCGAGATGAGCTGCTGCTGTCCGCCGGACATCTCGTAGGGATAACGCTTCAGGTCGATCTTGACGCCAAGATGCGCGACGAGCTTCTCCACCCGCGCCCGCCGTTGCGCCTTCGGCAGCTTCATCAGCTTGAGCGGATACTCGATGTTGTCGACGGAGCGCAGCCAGGGAAACAGCGCCTCCCGGTAGTTCTGGAACACGTAGCCAAACTTGATCGCCCGCAGCGGCTTGCCGTCGAACAGGATCTCGCCGGCGTCGGGCGAAATAAGCCCGGCGATGATGTTGATCAGCGTGCTCTTGCCGCATCCGTTCGGCCCGAACACCGAGACGAGCTTGCCGCGCGGAATATCGAGACTGAAGCGGTCGTAGATCGACGCCCCGCCGAACCGCTTGGTCAACCCCCGGACCGTGACATGCGGCGCTGCGGCCGGAGCGGCGGACGCACCGGCCGGTGCGTCCGCCCTTTCCGTTCGCAACAGAACCACGCCATCGGCCATGGGAATCAGAACGCCTTGAGGTAGTCGTTGACGTTGACCGACTTCTCGAGGGTGCCGGTCTTCACCGAGAAGTCGATGAACTTCTGGTAGTCGGACTTGTCCTTCGCCGTCAGGTCCTTGGCCATGAAGTAACGGATCATCGGCACGGTATCGACGACATCGTCCGGCGTGAACGTGTTCTTGACGAGGTGCTTGCGCGCCTCGGTGGGATTGTTGTTGATCAGGTCCACCGCCTTGCCCCAGGCGAGCGTGAAGCGCCGCGCCACGTCCGGCCGGTTCCTGATGAAGTCCGACGTGAGCGCCGCGCCGCCGACGAAGGCATTGGCGTTCGGATCGCCGAGCACATAGCGGGCGATCACGCCGGCCTCCAGCGTGGTGGCGACGCCCATCTTGCGCATGGTCGAAGCGTTCGGCTCGAGCGTATAGCCGGCGTCGAACGTGCCCGCGGTCATCGCGTTGACGTGCTGACCCATGTCGAGCTGATCGATGCTGTAGTCGCCGTCCTTGAGGCCTGCCGCCGCGAGCGCGGCTTTCGCCATGGTGACGTTGGCCGGGCCCGGGGCCGACATGATCTTCTTGCCCTTGAGGTCGGCGAGCGATTTCGCCTCAAAGCCCTTGCGGACGACGAACTGCTCCATCTGGTATTTCTGGTTCTGGCTGTTGATCGAGATGTACATCGCAACGCCGGGCTTCTTGATGTTGGCGTTGATGCCCTCGATCGTGACCAGCACCGCGGACGCATCGATCTGGTTGCCGATCATCGCCGCGACGTTCGGCGGACCGCCGATCAGGCGGACCATCTCCGGCTCGATGTTCTGCTCCTTGAAGTAGCCCTTCTCGAGCGCGACGAAGTACGGCAGCGACGAGCTCACCGGAAACACGCCGACCTTGACCTTGTCCTGCGCAGACGCCGGCGCGGCGAAGGCAACGGCGAGGCCTGCCAGAAGGCCCGCGGCTATTCGGAGATGCCTGCTCATTTCGATACTCCCCTCTTTGAAACTCAAGTTCCGGATCACCTGGTATGCAATTTCAAAGCAAGGTTCGTGCCTTTGTTATTTGTTCGCTTCATTCGCCCGCGTCGATGATCGCGATCACCGGACCGCCGCCTTGCGGTCCCTGGTGCATGGCGTCCACCGACACGAACACCGCGGGATCGCCGATCGCCGCCGCCGCCACACCGCCGACCGCCGCTTTGGAGTGGCGATGATGATGCACGTCGGAATCGTCGAGCATGATCTGCCTTCGGCCGCGCAGCGTGCCGCGCCGATCGGCCTCGCATTTCATGAAGCAGTTCACCACCTTGCCGCCGAGGTCGTCCGCGCGCGGCCGCTCCGGCAGCTCGAGGCCGGCATCGCGAATGGCATCGTAGATGCCGTCGATGTCGAGCGCGTCGCGCATCACCGCGTGGCCGATGCGATAGCGGCCGCCGGCCCCGGGCCTGTTGCCGAGCAATACGATCTGCGCCTGGGTGAGCTCGACGCCGGACGAGCACGACGCCACCGACGAATAGAGGTCGAGATCCTTACAGATCTGCTCGGCGCGCGGCATCTTGACCTCGCCCAGCGCGACCGCGATGCCGAGCGCGGTGGTGCCGTTCGACACGCCCATCGAGTCGTGCACCTCGCAGGCGACGTGATGGCCGCGCTTCTCGGCGTCGATCACCGAGTCGATGGTGAGCAGCGGCGTCTTGGTCTGGACGTAGTGAACGTCCTTCGGGTTGTCGATGCCGGCATCCTTCATCGCCGCCTTCACCGCATCGGCGACCTTTTCGACCATGGCCGGCCGGCCGATGTCCTCGGGCAGCAGTTCCACGCTCATGGCGGTGCCGATGGCGAGCCGCGACTTCGACGCGGGGCCGGTCTTGCCATTGGAGGCGAACACGGTCGCATGCGGCGTGATCACGCCGTCGCAGCCACCCGACCAGACCATCGGGATCCCGGCGATATCGGCCTCGCTGCGCTTGCCCTTCTTCAAAAGCACGCGGCGGAACGCCTCGTCGGCGAGAAGGCGGGTGAAGTCGTTGACGCCGCCGTTGCCCTCGGTCTTGCCGATCACCGCGATCACCTCGTCGGCCGCGAACTGGCCCTTGGCGATGCACGCCTCGAGTCCGGACGCATCCTTGACGGTCTTCAACTCGACCTTCGCAACCTCAATCGCCATTCCTCAACACTCCTGATTTCAAGCCATCATGCGCGGCTGGGCCTTGCCGCTCAGCATCACATCGTAGCCCGGCCCGCGGTCGATCATCGCGGGCGATCTGTCGCGTTTGCTCTGCACATCGGCGCGAAGCTTCGCGGTCGCCGCCGCGTCGATCGCGAAATCGTTTCCGCCCAGCACCACGCCGTAGTCGGCGCGCGCGGCCTCGGGTGACACCTTGCCTTCGACCACGTCGCGCTGCACCAGCTCCGGCTCGCGCGTGAGCGGATCGCCCCAGCCGCCGCCGCCGGTGGTCACCACGCGCACCACCTGCCCGGCGAGCACCTCCTCGCCGTCGACGAGCCCGCCGAGATCGCGGCCATTCCCGAGCGCGTCGACCGTCACGCAGAACGGCTGGCCGGCCTTGCCGCCGTTGAGCCCGTAGCAGCCGAGCCGGACCCGGTCGGCGGTGACGATGGTGCGGCAATCGACCAGCGCGCGGTAGTGCTTCTCGTAGCCGAGCCCGCCGCGGCGCTGGCCGGCCCCGCCCGAGTCGGTGCGCAGTGCGAGCTTCTCGACCAGCAGCGGGAAGCGCGTCTCGGTGAACTCGGCCGGCTGGTTGCGCGAGTCCGGCACGATGTGGATGGCGTCGTTGCCGTCGGCGTAATAGCGGCCGCCGGAGCCTCCGCCCAGCACCTCGCGGGACAGAAACGGCTTGCCGCTCGCATCACTGCCGAAGAAACCGGTGTAGCGGATCGTCTCCTGGTCCGCCGGCATGCGGCCGTCGACCGCCTGCGCCACGACGCCGGCCAGCAGGCCGAGACAGCGCAGCAGCACGAACGAGCGCGCGTTGGTGGCGGCGGGCCATTCCGGGGTTATCAGCGTGCCTTTCGGCGGGAACACCACGTCGAAGATCTCGCAGACGCCCTCGTTGACGTGAATTTCGGCGGCGCGCTCGGGCGTGTCGGCCAGATTGCGCAGGATCGGCGCGATCCACTTCACCAGGAAGGCGCCGCCGGCATAGTCGGCCGGCCAGTTGATCGGGCCGGTCGATTGCGGATCGGTGCCGGTGAAGTCGAGCGTGATGCGACCGCCCTGCTTGACCATCTTGAGCTTGAGCTTGTGCAGCTTCGGGTCGGTGACGCCGTCGTGCTCGACGTAGTCCTCCCAGACGTATTCGCCGTCGGCGATCTTCGGCAGGAGCTCGTTGCGGTAGATGTCGCGGCACTTGTCGAGGATCGCCTGGAAGCAGGCCTCGACCGTGTCGCGGCCGAAGCGCTCGAACAGCGACTCCATGCGCTTGGCGCCCATCACGCAAGCCTGCACCTCGCTGTCGAGATCGGCGGCGAGCATCTCGGGGACGCGGGTGTTGCGCTTGACGATGGTGAACACGGCCTCGTTCCGCACGCCGGCGTCGTAGAGCTTGACCGGCGGGATCGCGAGGCCTTCCTCGAACACGGTGACGGCGGTGCCCGGCATCGAGCCCGGCACCCGGCCGCCGATGTCGTCGTGATGGCCGAACGCCTGGATGTAGGCGACCACCTCGCCGCCGTGGAACACCGGCACGGTGCTGCACAGGTCGGGCAGATGGCCGATGCTGCCTTCAGTGAGATACGTGTCGTTCATCAGGAACACGTCGCCCGGCCGCATGGTCTCGGGCGGGAAATCGCGCACCACGGCGTTGGGCATCGCCGAATAGGAGCGGCCGGTGAGCTTGCGGCAATAGCGGTCGAACAGGCCGACGCGGTAGTCGTGTGCCTCCCGGATCATCGGGCTGCGCGCGGTGCGCTCGATGGCGTATTCGATCTCGGCCTCGATCGAGTTGAGCGTGCCCTCGACGATCTGCAGCACGATCGGGTCCACGGGCTTGGGCGCGCGCTGCGGCGCGACCGGCCAGGGATGCTTCGCCTGCGTGGCAGTGGACGCGTTCATCGCTTGACCTCCACGGGCCGGCGGCTCGACCGGACGATCAGCACGCCGTGCGGATCGACCTCCAGGTACTGGCCGGGGAACACCACGGTGGTGGAGCCGAACTCCTCGACCACGGCGGGCCCGTCGAGCCGGAAGCCGGGAAGGAGCGCGGCGCGATCATAGACCGGCGTGTCGCGGAACGCGCCGTCGAAATAGACCGGGCGAACCGACTTGCGGGCCGGCGTCGCGCCGTCGCGCTTGGCGAGCTTGGGGATCTCCGGGCGCTCGATCAGGCCGAAGCCCGAGACGCACAAGTTCACCACTTCGATCTTCTGCCGGCCGGCATAGTCGTAGCCGAAGGTGCGCTTGTGCGCGGCGTTGAAGGCGTCGATCAGGTTGCTGAGGAATTTGGCGTCGATCGCACCGGCCGGCGCGGGCACCCGCACCTCCATCGACTGCCCGGCGTAGCGGACGTCCGCCTCGCGGACGAGCCGCATGCGCGAGCGCTCGATGCCGTCGCGCGCCAGCGTCTCGACCGCCTCGTGCTCCAGCCTGGCATAGATATCGGCAACCGCCGCGAGATCGACGCTGTCCTGGTGCATCACCTTGGTGACGATCTGGTCGGTGCGCCAGTCGACGGCGAGCAGTCCGAACGCCGAGAGATTGCCGGGGTTGGGCGGCACGATGCAGGCCTGCATGTTCAGCAGGTCCATCACCGCCGGCGATTGCGCCGGCCCCGCGCCGCCAAACGACAACAGCGCAAAGCCGCGCGGATCGATGCCGCGCTGGATGGTCATCTGGCGGATCGCGTTGGCCTGGTTCCAGTTGGCGATCTCGATGATGCCGTGGGCGAGCTGCTCGGCGCTCATGTTGCCGGGCAGCCGCGCGGCGAGCGCGGCGATGCCAGCGCGCGAGCGCGCCACGTCGAGCGCGATGCCGCCGCCGATCAGGGCTGCCGGAATGCGGCCGAGCACGAGATTGGCGTCGGTGATGGTCGGCTCGCTGCCGCCCTTCGGGTAGCACATCGGCCCGGGGTCGGCGCCGGCGCTCTTCGGACCGACCTTGAGATGGCCCTCGCGGGTGATCCAGGCGATCGAGCCGCCGCCGGTGCCGATGGTCTCGATGTCGATCATCGGGATGCGCACCGGAAACGCGCCGACCGCGCCGCCGTTGGTGACATGCGGCTTGCCGCCTTCGATCAGGCAGAGATCGGTCGAGGTGCCGCCGGCGTCGAGCGTGACGATGTTGGGAAAGCCCGCCATCTCGGAAATCACCGCGCTGCCGAGCGCACCGGCTGCGGGACCCGAGAGCGCGGTGGTGATCGGCTTGCGCACCACCTCGCCGGCGCTGGCGACGCCGCCGCTCGACTGCATCACCAGGAACGGCTTGTCCTTGAGATCGCCGAGCTCGTCATGGACGCGGCGCAAGTATCGCTCCATGTGCGGCTTGACGAACGCGTCGACCAGCGTGGTCACCGCGCGTTCATACTCGCGATATTCTGGCAGCACGTCGCAGGACAGCGACAGCGCGCATTCGGGGTATTCCTCGGCGATGATCTCGGCGACGCGCCGCTCATGCGCGGCGTTGGCATAGGAGTGCAACAGGCAGACGCCGACGGCGCGGATGTTCTGCTCGCGGAAGAACTTCGCGGCGGCGCGGACGCTCGCCTCGTCCAGCGGGCGCAGCTCCCCGCCGCGGAAGTTCAGCCGCCCTTTGGCCTCGCGCACGAAGCGCAGCGGCACGATACGGTCGGGCTTCACCCAGAAATACGAGTTGCCGTAGCCCTCCGGCACCGATTGGCGCGCGATCTCCAGGATGTGCCGGAAGCCCTCGGTGACGATCAGTCCGAGCGAATCGATCTGGCCCTGCAGCAGCGCGTTGGTCGCGACCGTGGTGCCGTGCGCCAGGCCTGCGACGCTGCCGGAATGGCCGCCGACCTGCCCGAGGATGGCGCGGACGCCGCGCGCCAGCGCAATGCCGGGATTGGCCGGCGTGCTCGCCACCTTGGTGACAGCGATGGCGCCGGAGGCGGTATCGACCGAAACGATATCGGTGAAGGTGCCGCCGGTGTCGATGCCGATCCGGTAGCGCGCCTGGCTCGCGGCCTGTACCATGACTGGTCCCATCGCAAACGGGCTGAAACCCTTACATTCCGTGCGGTCCCGCACCTGCAACCTTATCCCGATACACAAAGTATCGTTGGGGCCGAAGCCCCAAGTCAAAGACGGTTTGGCGATAGCATTATCGGAAATTCAGATGGCTGGACGGCCGGCTCCAGGCCGCCAAACGGCGTCGAGCGGCCGGCGTACCTCGATGGCAAAGCGATTATTCCTGTTGCCCGGGAGGACAACCGCCGTCACCGGCACGCCTCTGCAGGCTCGTTCACTTCTTCTCCGCCAGAAGCGTCTTGAACTTCTCGATCTCGGCCGGCACGAACTTCTGCAGATAGGCCGCCGACATTTCCTCGTCGCCCGGCGGCAGCGCGCCGAGCTCATCGAGCCGTTTCTGATAGAGCTCGCTCGCCGCGCCTTTGCGCAGCGCCGCGTTGATCCTGTCGATGACCGCCTGCGGCGTGCCCTTGGGCGCGAACAATCCGTTCCAGCCCTGCAACTGGAATTCCGGCAGCCCGGCTTCGGCCGAGGTCGGAACATTGGGCAGGCTGTTCAGCCGCTTCGGCATGCCGAGCACGACGCCGTTGATCAGCCCGCCCTGGATCGACGGCGCGGCGGACGCTGCGTTGTCGCACACCCCGTCGATCTGGCCCGCGAGAAGATCGTTCAGCGCGGGCCCACCGCCACGATAGCTGACCAACGTCACCTCGATTCCGGCCGCCTGCACGAAAGCCTTGCAGATCAGGTAGTTCGACGAACCCACGCCGGCATGACCGAGCGTGACCTTGCCGGGGTTCTTTTTGGCGTGGTCGATGAAGTCCTTCAGCGTCTTCGCCGCGTGATCCTTCTTGATGGCGATGACGGGCGAAGTCTTGGCGACGATTCCGATCGGCGCAAAATCGTCCGGCGTGAACCGCAGATCAGGATAGAGCGCATAGACCGCGGTGGCCGTCCCGCTGTTGCCGATGATGATGGTGTAGCCGTCGGCGGTCGCGCGCGCGGCACGCGTCATGGCGGTCGAGCCGCCGGCGCCGACCACGTTCTCGATCACGATGCGCTGGCCGATCGCCTGGCCCATCTGCTCGGCGATCAGGCGGGCGATCACGTCGGAAGCACCGCCCGCGGCGAACGGCACGATCATCGTGACCGGCCGGGCCGGATAAGCGTCCTGCGCGGGAGCGGGCGTTGCAAGCGCGCCTGCGGCGGCGAGCGCCATGCACGCGACCGCGGTGCGTTTCAAGGCGCGTCCCATGCGCCTGTGAAATCGAACGATCCGGCTCATATCATCTCACGCCTGGTGGTGATGGGCGCTGATCTTACTGAGTTTCGAAACCCGTTCCAAGAACTCAGCCTGGCCGTTGCTCCGGTGTGTCAACACACAAGCGCGCGTCGGCTCACGGATTCCGGTCTAGTCCTTCAAGGCATCACGCAGCGCCGCGAGATACCCTTCCTTGCGGCGCGGCAGCGGCTGGCGGCGGCGGAACAGGCTCAGCGCCACGGTGCGGGCAGGCGCGATGCGCAGCAGCTTGAGCACGCCGAGCGCCGCCTCGTTGCCGGCCGACCGCCGCGGCACGATGGCGATGCCGCCGCCTGACTGGACGATGACCTTCATGGTCTCGATGTTGTCGGCGACCGCCAGCACGTTGGGCCGGATGCCCAAGTCCGCGAACAGCGACAGCACCACCTGACCGTAGCCGACGGTGAGCTCGCTCATCACGATCGGCTCGGCCACCAGCTTGCCGACGTCCACCGGCTGGCGCGAGCGGGCAAGATGGTGCTTCGGATGCACGATCAGCGCCATCTCGGCGTCGGTCAGACGGTCGAACACCAGGCCCGCCGGCACGCGGTCGGGATCGGACTCGATGGCGATGCCGGCATCGAGGCGCTCCTCATGCAGATCGTCGAAAATCGTCTTGGTGGGCGCGGTGAGGATTTCGAGGCGGACGCCGGGAAGTATCTTGCTCAGGTCGCCGAACAGGCGCGGCATGAACATCTGCGCCATGCCCGAGCCCATGCCGATGGTCAGCGTGTCCGACGGCGCGCCGCGCAGCCGGCGCGCGGTGTCGGACAGGCTCAGCACGTCGCCGACGACGCGCTCGGCCTCGTACAGGAAGGTGCGGCCCTGCTCGGTCAGCTCGATGCCGCGCGAGGTGCGGCGGAACAGGGCAAAGCCGATCTCCTCCTCGAGCAGGCGGACCTGCTCGCTCACCGCGGACTGCGAAATGTTGAGCCGCGCCGCCGCCTTGGTGAAGCTTCGCTCCTTGGCAACGGAAAGGGCATAGCGAATTTCGCGAAATTCCACGCGCTGCTCCAGGCGTCGGCAGACGAGATGATCGAATGAGGGGGCGCGAACGGACTATCCTGCAACGTGCAGCCGGACGCCCGCGCGCTTTTGCAGATAGCCGATAACGCTGAACAGGTTTTTGGCCTGGGGATTGCCGCGCGGACCGAACATGCGGATGAGACTCTTTGCTGGCGTATCGGTTGCTTCGCCAAGTTTTTCGAATCCAACGGTTGCCTTGATATAATCGCGCAGGATGGTCTTGCCGGTGTCAACGTCGCCGCTCAGCATCGCGTCGACGCCCTCGCGCAGAAGCGCTTCGGCAAATTTCTTATCCTGCCGCACGTGGCCTTGCACCAGTTCCTTGAAGCCCTTTGAGCGTGCCATCTTCTTCTCCTTCAACGCCGCCGTCGTTGCTTGTAATCGTTCCAATAGCCGTGCGCGGCTTCGATATCCTTACTGCTGCCGTTTCTTCGTGCCGCCCGTTAGCAGGATCACCAGCGCCGCGCCGTCACGCCCGAAATAGACCCGGTACCCCGGGCCAAAATCGATTCGGTACTCCAGCACGCCGTCGCCAACCGACTTAGCGTTTGAAAGATTGCCCTGCTCCATGCGGATAATCGCAGTCGTGACCTTCGCTCGAGCAATGGCTTCCAAATCCGCGAACCAGTCGGCGAAGGGCTGGGAACCGTCGCTGGTGACGTAGTGGCGGATTTCCAGCATGCGAGAAGGGTAACACAAATGTTACCCGACCCGCAACTCTCCCGGCGGGGACCAGGGGCCGCCACGGTGCGATGCGGCGTCAAGCCTTCCTGATCCGGAACGTCAGCACACGGCCGCTCTTCGAACTGTCTTCGATCCGGTCGCCGGTTTCGCGCACGAGATTGGGAATATCGATCGTGGTCATCGGATCGGTGCATTCGATCGTCAGCACCTCGCCCGGCGACATTTTCGCCAGGAGCTTGCGGGTCTTCAGCGCCGGCAGCGGACACTTTAGCCCGCGCATGTTGACCGGCACAGGGCCCGGCGCGGGCTGCTTCGAGGCCGGTTCCGGCAGCGATTTTTCGACTTTGGATTTCGCCATGAGGGGCCGCGGCGTTGTGATCGGCTGACACTGGACACCC
>JAIESC010000039.1 GCA_019746355.1 Xanthobacteraceae bacterium
CAAGGCCGGTCGGGGAGCGATCGCAAGCTCCCCGGCGCCTCTCGGCGCTCCAACCCCTCTTTTCGAGGGGAAGGAAAAGCGTGTCCCCGCGGAGCGGGGACAGCGATGCGGGCCAACCCCGGGCCCGAAATGGCAAAGAACAGGGGCGGCGAAGCGTTGGCTGCAGCGACGAAGCGGCCGCCGGGCTGTTTGACAACGTGAATCATCGATGCGCTCACGCGGATGACATGCGGCGCGTGCGATGGTGCCGCGTTGCCGGCCCATCCCATGCGCTGCATATTGCCGACGGAATGGCCGGATGAACGACGACGTCCTTCTTCACGATGTCTTGTTCGACGTGCAGCAAGCATCGGATGGGCAAAGCCGCGAAGCGGCGTGCCCACGTCGTGGCTCCGGGCAAGGAAGCGTGGGCCCGGCGCTAACGCGCCATCCCCCGCGAAGCCTGCGACCCAGCGCATGGCGCTCGATGCGGCTTCACCTCAAATCAGTCGCCGAACGCCCAGCGCACGATGCGCGCGTCGCGCTGATAGCCGCCGTTCCTGGCAAACGGCTCGTTGTTCCAGAACTTGTCCGCCGCGGCGCGGTCCGGCAGCTCGAGCAGCAGCGCGGTGCCGATGTTGTCCGCGCCGTCGGCCGAGCGGATCGGTCCGCGGAAGATGAAGCTGTCGCCGTACGACGCGAAATAGGACTCGTGGTCGTGCAGATGCGTTCGGAAGAACTCCGGCGTGCCGGTCTTGGGTCCGGTGCAGAGAAACTGCTGCAGGCCCTTGCGGCGATAGTCGGCCGCGCGCTTCTGGAAGCTGTTCGACCAGCGGTGCGTTTCGACGCGCTGATAGACGCCGGCCTTGCTCAGCGGCTCATTGGCGACAAAGGCATCCGCCGCCGCGCGGTCGTCGAGCTGCATGAAGAACGATGTGCCAAGCGTCTCGCGGCCGTCGTCGGACAGGAAGTGGCCATAGCCGATGACGCGCTCGCCGAAGTTTTTGACGTAGCTCGTCTGATCGTGAACGAGACCGCGCCGCGTCTCCACCATGCCCGGCTTGTCCCAGCAATAGATCGCCCACTGCGCCGCCTTGGTCCGGTAGTAATTCTTCAGCGCCTCCCCGGTCAGTCCGTAACGGGGATCGCCCGGCAGATATCCGGCAGGTGCTTCGTTCGCCATGTCGTCTCCACAAACTCAGCAACGTAGGCCGGATGAACCGAAGCGAAATCCGGGGCCAAGCCAAACTTCGGCATCCCCGCATTCCGCTTCGCTCCATGCGGGCTACGGCAGCCTAGCCCGGATCATGCGCCCTCGAAACCGGGCGCGGACAAGGGTGCCATACTCACCAGGCCGTCCAGCCCGCGACCGCGAGTGCCAGGAAAACATAGCGCGCCGCCTTGCCGAGCGTGACCAGCACGACGAAGCGCAGAAACGGCACGCGCAGCGCGCCCGCCACCGCGGTGAGCGGATCGCCGATCACCGGCACCCAGGCGAGCAGCAGCGACCAGACGCCGAAGCGGTTGTACCAGCCGGCCGCCCGCGCATAGGCCTTCTCATCGATCGGAAACCAGCGCCGGCCGGAGAAATGCGAAAGCCACCGTCCGAGCGCCCAGTTGACGACCGAGCCCAGCACATTGCCGGCGGTCGCGACTGCGATCAGAAGCGCGGCATCGTGCTTGCCGAGCGCCAGCAAGGCGGCGAGCGCCACCTCCGAGGAGCCCGGCAGCAGCGTCGCCGACAGGAAGGCGCTCAAGAACAATCCGAGGGGGCCTGCGGCGTCGGGCATGGTCCCCAATCAACCGCATTCGCGCGTGCGACGCAAAGGTGTCGCTTCGTCGCGCTACTTCGCCCGCCGGTAGAGATTGTACGCGCTGCCCCGTCCCGCCCCGACCTGCGGATTGGTGTTGATGAACTCGTCGTCGGTCAGCTTGTCGATCGAGCGCGTCTGCGACACGCCCTCCCAGTTCGGGAACGTCGACGCGGTGAACTTCATCGTGAACTGCCTCTTCTCCTCGTCCACCGTGTAGGTGCCGAACTGGGCAATGGTGCCGCGCATGATGCCGGCGTATTCCTCGGACGTCGCTTGCAGCCTGTTGCCGTTGGCGATCTTCGGCACCTCGGCGGCGATGTGGATCTGCATGAAGTCGCCCTCCGGCGTGAAGATCACCATGCCGCGGGGCTTGGGCCCGAACGGAAACGACTTCGTGCCGTCGGGCGCGGTCACCTCGGCGATGACGAAGTGCCAGGTGCCGGCGAGCCGCTCCTTGAGGCTCTTGCCTTGCGCAGATGCGCCGCCGCCGGACAGCGCGGCAAACGCAAGTGCAAAGGCCGCAACGATCATGCGTTTCATGCAAACCTCCCCCGGTGCGTTGTTTACCGTGCTCTGTTTACCGCAATGATGCTGCGCGCATGCACCGGCCGCAAGGCCGTGGCAGGATGGGACGGTCAAGAGGAATACCGGTGCAGCAGGACATCAACGACGCGTCAGCGCGCGCCGAGGCCTCGCGCCCGCACCGGGCGCTGCGCTCTATCGCGGCCTGCGGCGCGGCGCTCGCCGCGCTCGCGATCGCGCTGATGGCTGCGGCTGTCTTCCAGAACTGGGAGCACGCGCCGCTGGATCAGGTGCCGTGGCTGCCGCTGGCGATGCTCGCCTCGATGCTGGCGCTGCTGTCCTCAGGCGTCGTGCTGATGCGGCGGCTGAGCGACGTTGCGCTCGTCGTGTTCATGACCTCGGCGCTGCTCGGCCTGCCGTTCACCCTGTTCGGCCTCGCGATCGCGTTTTCGGATTGAGACCGCACAAGTTGCTGACAGAGTCCGGGCCGTCATTCCGGCGCGGGCCCGCCAGCGCGTAAACGCGCTTATGGCGGCTTCCCGGAATGACCGCGGCAGCGTTTTTCAGCAACCTGCTATCGCAGCACCGGAGGCCTGGGTGCCGGCGGCCGCACCGGCTGGCCGGCTGGGCCCGGCCCGCCGCCACCCCATCCGCCGCGATCGGTTTCGAGGATCCCGTGCGGCGGCTTGACGCCGTAATTCCTGGTCGGAGGTTTGGTTGCGGTCTCTGCCATGCAGTCCTGGTAGCGGACCTCGTTGACCACCGTGGTCGAGCAGTTGGGATTGCAAGTGGTTGTGGTGACCGTCGTCGTGCATTTGGTCGCGCACACGAATTTTTTTCCGCCGATCGTGCGGGCATAGCTCCCCGACGTGCAGGTTTCCGGGCCCCGGACCTGTTCCGCGCCGGCATCGGCGGCCGGCAAGGCAAGCAATGCAAACCAGGCGATGGTCAGCGTCATGCCGTTCCGTCTCATGCAGGCCTCCTGGCGTTCGGTCGCGCAAAACCTAGTTCGGCCAGGGGGGTCGGTTCGTCATCCCGATGGATGAGCGGGGCACGCTTTTGAAATGAAACGGGCGGACCGAACGGCCCGCCCGCAGCATCTCAAATTGTTGCGGATCCTACCGCATCGTGAGCGCAAGGCCGCTCAGGTCGGCGTTCGCCATCAGGCCGACCTGCCGGCCGGAAAGCTCCAGCACCGCGCCCTTCTGGTTGGCGAGCACGATCGCGCGCGCGCCGCCGCCGATCGCGAGCCCTGCGCCGGCCGCGCCATAGACGCCGGCCACATCCGAGGGCCGGTTGATGTTGGTCACGCGGCCGCGCAGCACGGTCTTCGAGCCGCCGAACACCAGGCCGTAGTCGATGCCGCCGACCGAGACCGGATAGCTCCGGCCGCGGAAGTGCAGCGTGCCGCCGCCGGCCGAGCCGCCGATGAACCAGCCGCCCTTGTAGATCGTCAGCGAGATGGTGCCGCTGTCGGCACGCGCGGACGAAAGCCCCGCGGCAAAAAGGATGGTCAGAGCGGCCAGCGCCCCCTTGAGTACGGCCGGAAGTCGCATGTCTGGTTCTCCCTTCGAGTTGCGGTATCGTGCGGCGGACGCGTTCGGGCGACGGCCCCTGGACGCGAATCGCGGCCGACACCATCCCATCATTGCGGCCCCGATTCCAGACCGGCGCGGCGGCATCGGCGGCTTTTCGCCCCGGTCCGAACCGCGCTGGAGCATTTTCCGGCGAAGTGTGCAACGGTTCGCCGTAGAAAATGCGACAACTAAGAAATCTAGAGCCGTTCCCGATTCCGGAGGAACGGGAACGGCTCTAGGCTTCCGGTCCCTGGAACCGAGGCTTCCCATGCTCGAATACGATCCGCAGACCACCGACAAGCGCCAGATCTACCGGCTGCTCACCGGTGCGGTGGTGCCGCGGCCGATCGGCTGGGCGTCGACGATCAACGCCGACGGCGTCGCCAACCTCGCGCCGTTCTCGTTCTTCACCGTGGTCTGCGTCATCCCGCCGATGATCTCGCTCACCATCGCGCGCAATCCCGACGGCAGCGAGAAGCACACGCTGAAGAACGTGCGGGCGAACGGCGAGTTCTGCTTCAACGTGGTGACCCAGCCGGTGTGGAAGGAGATGGTGGATTCGGCCAACGGCATCCCCGAGGAGGACTCCGAGTTCGAGGTGACCGGGCTCACGCCGATCCCGTGCGTGAAGATTGCGCCGCCGCGGGTGAAGGAGGTGCCGATCCATTTCGAGTGCAAGCTGCACCAGGTGATCGAGCTTGGGCCGAACCGCCATCCGCTGGTGATCGGCGAGGTGGTCTACATGCATGTCGATCCGGCCTGCATGACTGGCGCGTACATCGACATGAAGAAGCTCGACCCGGTCGGCCGCCTCAACGGCTTCCAGTACGTCACGCTCGGCGACATCTTCCAGCGCGAATTCCGCGACGGGCAGGAGCGCTAGCCAAGGATACTGCCGTCATTCCGGGGCGCGCCGACAGGCGCGAGCCCGGAATCCATACTCCGCAGCAGTGGTTATGGATTCCGGGTTCGCGTGCTTCGCACGCGCCCCGGAATGACGGCCCGGACTTTTTCAGCGGCCTGCCAGCGAGCGTCAGAACTGGTAATCGATCAGGTCGCCGTCGGGCACGTTGATGCCCGCGTCCATGTCCATGTCGTGGATCATCATCTCCATCGGCGTATTGCCGCGGTCGCGCGCCGGCACGTTATCGGGCTGCGGCAGCCCCACGCGCTGCATGTCCCGGTACGCCTGAAATGCGCGCTCGGTTCCGACGAAGGCGCACTGGCACTTTTCCGGATCGGCCCAGACATAATACCGCCCGGTCTTTCCCACGCGCGTCGCAAACCTGTGCGGCGGCAGCTTGCGGAGCTGCGCCATCTTCTCCGGCGTATCGGCGCGGCGCATGATGAAGCCCGCGTCCTCGAGCTTCATCTCGGCCGCAAGCTGCGCACCCGCCGGGTCAGCGCCGGCGAGCGCGCCGAGCACAATGAGCGCAGTCAGGCGCAAGCCTCGAGCGTGTGTCATGATGCCGCCCTCGATGTTGTACTGCGAACCTGCCATTCCACGGCCCGCAAGAAAAGCCACGGCACGAACCAATCCTTCCGGCGAACGTTAACGCCCGGTATCCGCAGGAGCACCGCGTCGAAGGGCGTGCTCGGCGCGTCGAGTTGCACAGCATCGCAGCCGACACCGCATGAATCTCTTGTCCGCCGCGCGCAAGTCGCTATAACGCGCCGCTCGCGACCGGCAGTGTCGCTGCCGGCGCAATCATCGCCGGACACCAAAGCGGCGCGGGAGGCTCCAGGACACCATGGGAAAGTCGGCACGAATGCCCGTTCTGGCGGCCGGCGGCATTGTGCTCCGCGACGGGCGCAAGCCGCTCATCGCGGTGGTGCAGCGTCGCAAGGACGACGGCTGGGTGCTGCCGAAGGGCAAGCTCAAGTCGAACGAAAAGCCGATCGCCGCCGCCCGGCGCGAGGCGATGGAGGAGACCGGCCACGACGTGGTGGTGCACGAGTTTCTCGGCGTGATCTCCTACGTCGGCAGCCGCGGCCCGAAGATCGCGCATTTCTGGCGCATGCAATCGGTTGGCGGCCCGGTCGGCGAACTGATGGACGACATCAAGGCGGTGGAGTGGCTGCCGCTGTCGGCGGCCATCGAGCGGCTGAGCCTGCCGCACGAGCGGTACTTTCTGAGCAATGTCGGCCGCCGCGCGCTGAAACGGGCGCGCGAAGGCGCCCGCGTCCAAGCGAGCGTGTCCGACAAGCCGCAGCCGGTGCCGTCCAGGGCGCCCGATGCGACGGCGCAACCGCCGGCCGCCGAGCCACGCGGCTGGGAGCCGCTCGAGCAGATTCGCGGGCGCTGGCGGGCGGTGATCGGCCGGGCCTGGCGGAAGTCGGCCTGATTTCAGCCGCGCCCGATGAACGAGCGCATGGTGTTCGGCAGGATCGTCGCCTCGTAGAGGTTCACCTCGTCCGGCAATGCCGCCATCAGCACCGCGACCTTGGCCACATCCTCGGCGGCCATGATGTAGTCGTCGCCGGGCTTGTCGCCGTAGCCTGCCTTGGTCCGGCCGCGCCGCGTCGAGAACGACGACAGCGTCGCGCCTGGATGGATGATCGAGGCGACGATGTTGTGCTTGCGCCCGTCCATCGTCAGCTGGTGGGTCATGCCCTGCAGGCCGAACTTGGTGGTGGTGTACGGCAGCGAGTCCGGCCGCGGCGTCTTCGCCGACACGCTGCCGATGTTGATGATGCGTCCGCCCTGCGGCTTCTGCTCCTTCATGATGCGGATCGCCTCGCGCGCGCAGAGAAACGGCGCGGTGATGTTGATGGCCATCGCGTCGTTCCAGTATTCGAGCGTGATGTCCTCGGTGCTCTTTTGCGTGGCGATGCCGGCGTTGTTCACCAGCACGTCGAGCCGGCCGTAGGTCGCAACCGTCTTCTGAAACAGCGCGACGATCTCGGCCTCTTTCGTCAGGTCGGCGGGCAGCGCCAGCGCCTCGCCGCCCGTCTTCTTGATGCCGGCTGCGACCTCGTCGAGCAGCTCGGCGCGGCGCGCCACCAGCACGGTCTTGGCGCCTTCGGACGCGAACACCTCGGCAATGCCGCGGCCGATGCCGTTGCTCGCCCCGGTGACGATCGCGACTTTTCCCTGCAACTGACCGGCCATAGTTCTCACCTCTCCGACATTGCGAGCTTTGCGCCGAGCGCGACGAACGCCGCGGCAAACGTCCGCCGCATCCAGGCCAGCACCGCCGGCCGCGAGATCACGTGCGCCCGCACCTTCGCGGCGAACAGACCGTAGCCGACGAACACCAGGAAGGTCAGCAGCATGAACACAACGCTCAGCATCAGCATGTGGCCGAGCGGATGCGCCTCGTCGCCGCGCACGAACTGCGGCAGGAAGGCGAAGAAGAAGATCGACAGCTTCGGATTGAGGATGTTGATCAGAATGCCTTCGATCGTCACCGCCAGCGCCGACCGCGCGCCGAGCGTTTCGCCGGCCTCGACCCGCAGCGCCCCCTTCTCGCGCAGCGCGCTCCACGCCATGTAGAGAAGATAGGCGACGCCGAGCCACTTGAAGGTCTCGAACGCGAGCGCGCTGGTGTGAAGGAGCGCGGCAAGGCCCAGGATCGCCGCGGCCATATGCGGCACGATGCCGAGCGTGCAGCCGAACGCCGCGACCACGCTCGCCCTTGCGCCGCGCGAGAGGCCCGCAGCGAGCGTGTAGAGCACGCCGGTGCCGGGCGACACGATCACGATCAGCGAGGTGACGAGGAATTCCCAGCTCACATCAACCTCCCTACCCCAGCTCGAACGTCGTCACCCCGAACACCTTCTCCAGCGCCACCGACCGCACCGGCCCGCGATACATCCGCGCCGTCTCGAACACCGGTGTGAGCGCCAGCGACTGCGCGAGCCCGACGGCATCGCGGTTCGGCTGCGGCACGTCGAGGAAGATTTCGCTCTTCTCCGCGCCAACCAGCGCTGCGAGCACCGCATGCGCCGCGGCGCGATCGTCGGCGACCAGCGGGCCGACCTTGCGGCCGCGCCGGCACGGCCGGATCACGCCCCAGGCGACGAGCCGGCCGCCCCGGATCAGCGCGCGGCCCTCGTGGCCCTTCGCTTCGATCCACCCCTGCACGAAGGCCGGACGGCTCGCCGGAAACACCGCGGCGTCGCTCTGCGCGATCCATTCGAACGGCACGTCGCGCAGCGGCACGGTCGCCTCGCCCGCGCGCAAGCCCGCGGGCACGCCGCCATAGCGGATATTGTTGTAGGCAAAATCGAAGCCGGACTTGCAGTAGTTGTCCTGCTGCGCAACCACGCCGTCGAGGCCGATGCTGCGGGAGCCCGCGCGCGCGATGCCGGCCTGCCAGATGCGCAAACCGAAGCCCCGGCCGCGCAGGTCCGGCGGCACGATGTAGAAGCCGAGAAAGGCGAACCGCGCGTCGTGGTTGACGACCGACAGCGTCGCCGCAGGCTTGCCCCGATGCTCGCCGAGCAGAAAACCTTGGGCGTCGGCGGCGGCAAAGCAGCCGGCGTCGGCCAGCCCGGGATTCCAGCCTTCGGCCGCCGCCCAGTCGACCGCGAGCGCGACCTCCTCCGGCCGCATCGCGCGAACGCGAAAATCGTCACCGCTCATGCGATCCCGTCTGCCATCGGCCAACGGAACCGGCAAGCAGTTCCATCGGCACGCAAAAGAGGCCAAGCTTGGTGCAAACGAGGAGACCATAACCCATGCCGAAACGCGCCGTCTCGTCCGACAAGGTGTTCAAAGGCCCGCTGCCGTTCGCCCAGGCGACCATCGCCGGCGGCTTCATGTTCGTCTGCTGCGTCGGCCGCGACCGCGCCGGGACTTTCGCCGTGGGCGACGTCAGGGCGCAGACGCAGGCCTGCCTCGACAACATCCGCGCGCTGATCGAGGAGGCCGGCGGCACCATGCGTGACGTCGTCAAGTGCACGGTCTATGTCACCGACCGCGCCTACTGGCAGCCGATGAACGAGGTCTATTTCGCCAACTTCAAGGAAGACCCGCCGCACCGGGTCTCGTGCATCGTTCAGGGGCTGGGCTCGCCGGAATGCCTGGTCGAGATCGACGCCACGGCCTATCTGGGCAAGGACTGAAGAAAAAGCGGGCCCGGAAACCGGGCCCGCAACGCTCAAAAGGCTCACCTGATCTGGATGTTGAGGTCCCTGACCAGCCGCTCGTACTTCGCCGAGTCGGCCTGGGCGAGCTTGGCGATCTCGTCCGGCGGGCCGCCGACTGCCTCGATCGCGCCCTTGGTGAACGTCTCGATCAACTTCGGATCCTTCAATGCCTTGTTCATCTCGGCGTTGAGCTTGTCGATGATCTCTTTGGGGGTGCCTTTCGGCACGAAGGCGGCATACCAGGCTTCGAGAATGAGTCCCTTGTAGCCGCTCTCGTCGAGCGTCGGCACATTCGGCAGCGTCGGATTTCGCTTTGCCGTCGATTGCGCCAGCATCTTCAGCGTACCTGCGTCAGCATGCGGCCGGAGCGCGGTCGGTCCAAGGAGTGCGACTTTTACATGCGCCGCGACGAGATCGTTGATCGCCTGACCCGCCCCGCGATAGGGCACGTGCTCGAGCTTGATACCGGCTTCCTTGGCAAACCATTCGCACAGCACGTGCTGGTTGGAGCCGACGCCCGAGGTCGCAAGGCCGAGACGCGGATTCTTCTTCACATAGTCGACGAGCTCCTTGACCGAGCTGACGCCGAGATCCTTGTGCGCGGCGAGAATCTGGCCGTGCCGGCCGAGATAGCACACCGGCTGCAGCTCCTTGGTGTAATCGTAGGAAAGCTTCTGGATGTGTGGCGCGCTCGCCGCGTTGTCGTTGGTGATCAGGACGGTGTAGCCGTCCGGATCGCTCTTCATCGCGGTGTCCATGCCGATGGTGCCGCCGGCACCGGTCTTGTTCTCCACCACGATCTGCTGGCCGACCGAGCCCGACATGCGCTCACCCATCGCGCGGGCGATGAAGTCAATCGCGCCGCCCGGCGCGAGCGGGACAATGAACTTGATCGGCTTGTTCGGGTAGCCGCCTTGCGCCCATACCGCGGGCGCGGCGATGCTGCCGCTGCCGAGCGCGGCCGCTGCCGCTGCCGTCTGCTTGATGAAAGTCCTGCGCCCAATCTTCTGCATCTCACTCCCCTGGTCTTGCTTTTGGTTGCGAGACTTTATCACGGGTTGCATCGGGGAAAAGGGCGCTTCCTGCGGTACTTCCACCCGCCGCGACGCTTCGCCGCCTGTTCCTCCGCCGCACCTTCTTCTCTAGGATGCCGCCGCCGGCGCTGCGAAAAGAAGCGAAACCGCCGGGGGAGGAAAATTCAATGGTTCGACCCGTAACGATGATGGCTGCCGCTGGCCTGCTGGCGGCCGGGCTGGCCGCGCCCGCGGCGGCGCAGGAATACCCGGCGCAGACCATCAAGATGGTGATCTCGTTCGGCGCGGGCGGCGGCGCGGACATCATCGGCCGCATCGTCGCACAGCGGATGCAGGAGAAGCTCGGGCAGTCGGTGGTGGTCGAGAACAAGCCCGGCGCGGGCGGCATGCTCGGCAACGAGCAGATCGCCAACGCGCCGAAGGATGGCTACACGCTCGGTGTGCAGACTGCGGGCCAGATCATCACCGCGACATTGGCCAAGAACATGCGCTATGACGCGGTCGAGGCGTTCGACTGGGTCGGCCAGATCGCGACCGCAGGCCTGCTGATCGTGGTGCGGCCGGACTACCCGCACAAGGACATCAAGTCGCTGGTGGCGGCCGCCAAGGCCAATCCAGAATCCATCAAGTTCGGCAGCCCCGGGTTCGGCGCGACGCAGCATCTCGCCGCCGAGCTGTTCAAGCAGACGGCCGGCGTCAACATGCTGCACGTGCCGTACCGTACCTCGCCCGAGGCGCTCGCGGCGCTGCTCTCGAAGAACGTCGACGTGCTGTTCGACACCGTCACTGCGCTGCTTGGCCAGGTGCAGTCCGGACAGGTGTCGGCGCTTGCGGTCACCGGCAAGGACCGCTTCTCCGCCGTGCCCAACATTCCGACCGCGACGGAGTCGGGCGTGGTGCCGAACTATGACGTGACCACGTGGTACGGCCTGTTCGGGCCGAAGGGCATGCCGCAGCCGGTCGTCGCCAAGCTCAACAAGTCGCTCAACGAGATGCTGGAAGAGGCCGCGATCCGTGAGCGGCTGGTCAAGGCGGGCGTCGAGGTGAAGGGCTCGACGCCGCAGGCGTGGCGGCAGTTCATGGTCGACGAATACAAGAAATGGAGCGCGGTGCGCGAGAAGGCGGGCCTCGAGCAGCGCTGACCGCAAAACAATCGGCCCGCCCGCGCCGCTGATGCGCGGGCGGACCGATCTCTGAGCCCTGTCCACCTACTCCGGCTTGAGGCCCGCGAGCTGCGCGGCCTCCCTCGAGTTCGCAAATTCCCTGGCGATATAGACCGCGAAACCTCTCGAGGTCTGGAACTCATCCGACACAAGCTCGGCTCCGCTCGCGACGAACTTGTCCTGCGTCGCCTTTTCAGCCAGCGCCCTGACCAGCGCCTTCTCGAGCGTTGAAACAATCTCGGCCGGCGTCTTCGCCGGCGCGAGCACGCCCACATAGCTCGCCGCGGTGAAATCCTTCACGCCCGACTCGATCATCGTCGGCACATCCGGGATCTTCGCGGGCCGCTTACGGGCTGCGACCGCAAGGATGCGGACCTTGCCCTGACCGTGATGCTCAAGCAGCGTCGAGACCTCGGTCATCGCGCCGGAGATGGTGCCGCCGAGCACGTCGCCGACCAGCGCGCCGCCGCCACGATAAGGCACATGGACCAGATTGGCTCCCGTCGCGGCGTTGAAGCGGGCAAGCGTCATGTGCGAGGCGCTGCCGACGCCGGAGGTCCCGAGCGTGATCTGCTGCTTCTTCGACAGCTCGATCAGCTCCGCCAACGTCTTCACCTGCACCGAGTTGTGCAGCACGATCGAATGCGGGGCCAGATTGGCAAGACCGATCGGCACGAAGTCCTTTACCGGATCGTACGGCAGCTTGGCCTGCACGAACGGATTGACCGTCAGCGGGCCGTTCGAGCCGGTGAGCAGCGTATAGCCGTCGGGCGCTGCGGTCGCGACGGCCGCGGCCCCGATGCTGCCGCCCGCGCCCGCGCGAGACTCGACCACGATCGTCTGTCCCAGCGCCGGCGACATGCCCTCAGCCACGATCCGCGCCACGAGGTCGGCATTGCCGCCGGCCGCAAACGGCACGATCAGCCGGATCGGCTTGTCCGGATAGGCGGCGAAGGCCTGGCGCGGCAGAAGCGAAGCGAGCGGCGTGGTGGCGGCGGCGGTGAGCAGCGTGCGGCGGGAGATCGTCATGGCAACACTCCAGACTGGAAGCGAGCGAAAGCGCGCGCAAACTATGCCGGCGGCTCCCCGCGCGACAAGGACAATTCGTCGCGCGGGAGCCCGCGGAACCCGGTCTTTATCCCTAATCCGCGTACTGGCCGGACGCCTTGATGATCGGGGCCCAGCGGTCGATCTCGCCGAGCAGCATCTTCTGCGCGGCCTCCGGCGTCGCCCTGTCCTGGGGCTGCACGTCGGTGCTGATGTCGCTGAAGCGCTTGATCAGGTCGGGCTCCTTCAGGGCGGTCCGCAGCGCCGCGGCGAGCTTCTGCACAATGGCCGGCGGCGTGCCCTTCGGCGCGAACATGCCGTGCCACACGCCAAGCTCGAATCCCTTGAGCCCGGCCTCGTCGGCGGTCGGCACGTCCGGCAGCGACTTCAGCCGCGTCTTGGTGGTGACGGCATAGGCCTTGATCTGTTTGCCGAGGATCTGCGGCGTGGTGTTGGTCGCCTGATCGCAGCTCAGGTCGATCTGCTTGCCGATCAGGTCGTTCATCACCGGCCCAGTGCCGCGATACGGCACGGTGGTGATCTGGATCTTGGTTTCCGACATGAACAGCATGCCGCACAGATGCGACGCGGAGCCGACGCCGGCATTGCCCATGCTGGCCTTCGTGCCGGGCTTCTTCAGGTACTCGATGAGATCTTTCAGTGTCTTCGGTTCGTAGTCGCTCCGCGCCACGACCGTCATCGCCGCGTCGGTGATGAGGCCAACGGGTGCAAACGCGGTCCGCGTGTCATAGGGCAGATTGCGATAGAGCGTCTGCGCGGTCGCAAGACCGACGTGATAGATCAGCAGCGTATAGCCGTCAGGCTCGGCGCGCGCCGCGCGCGCGGTGGCGAGCGTGCCCCCTGCTCCGCCCATGTTCTCGATGGTCATTTGCTGGCCAAGCACCTTCGACATCGCGCCCGCGGTGACGCGCGAGATCGCGTCGGTCGGACCTCCCGCCGCGGCCGGAACGATGATGTTGATCGGCTTGGTCGGATATTCCTGGCCCATGGCAGGACCAAGGGTGAGCAGCAATGCAGCGGCGGCCATCACGTGGCGCATGACGTTTCCTCCCTCGCAAGTTCGTCTTGTTTTTTGTGCGCCGCGCTTGATGACCCGGCGTCGTCGAACAGTGTATTCCCCGCCCGCGCGCTTTCACAACACGCTTTCGGCGTGGGTGGGCGCGAAAAGAGACTGAAATTTCAGGGCTTCTGCCGCGCGCCCTTGGCTTCCCAAAAGATCGGGCGCGCCTATATTCAACCTCGCCTTCCAAGCACCGATCCGACCCGAACGGAGCGCCCATGCCCAGTCGCCAGATCAAGCTCAACGCCTTCATGCGGCCGGCAAGCATCCACACCGGCGCGTGGCGCTATCCCGGTGCGTGGCCGGACATGAATTTCAACTTCGCGCATATCAAGGAATGCATCCAGAAGCTCGAAGCCGCGAAGTTCGACGCCTTCTTCATGGCCGATCACATGGCCGTGCTGAACATGCCGATGGACGCGCTCAAAAGGAGCCACACCGCGACCTCGTGGGAGCCGTTCACGCTGCTCTCTGCGCTGTCGCAGGCGACCACGCATATCGGCCTGATAGCCACCGGCTCGACCACGTTCGATGCGCCCTATCACATCGCCCGGCGCTTCGCCTCGCTCGACCACATCTCCGGCGGCCGCGCCGGCTGGAACATCGTCACCACGTCCAACCCCGACGCGGCGCTGAACTTCGGCCTCGACGAGCACATGGAGCACGGCGAGCGCTATCATCGCGCGCGCGAATTCTACGACGTCGTCACCGGGCTGTGGGACTCATGGGCCGACGACGCGTTCATCCGCGACGTCGAGAGCGGCATCTTCTTCGATCCCGACAGGCTGCACACGCTCAACCACAAGGGCGAGTATTTCTCGGTGAAAGGCCCGCTCAACATCGCCCGCCCGCCGCAGGGCTGGCCGCTGATCGTGCAGGCCGGCGCGTCCGAGTCCGGCAAACAACTTGCCGCCGAAACCGCCGAGGCGGTGTTCACCGCGCAGAGCAACATCGAGGCCGGCCGCGCGTTCTATGCCGACGTGAAGGGCCGCATGAAGAAGCTCGGCCGCAACCCCGACCATCTGAAGATCCAGCCCGCCTGCTTTGTCGTGGTCGGCGAGACCGTCGAAGAGGCCAAGGCCAAGCGCGCCAAGCTCGACAGCCTCGTCAACTACGCCAACTCGATCGCCTCACTGTCGATCGCGCTCGGCACCGACGCCTCGAAGTTCGATCCCGACGGCCCGCTGCCGGAGATTCCGGAAAGCAACGCCTCGAAGAGCGGCCGCGAGCGCGCCATCGCCGCGGCCAAGCGCGAGAACCTGACCGTGCGTCAGCTTGCCCAGCGCATGGGCGGCTATTCGGGGCTCGCCATGGTCGGCACACCGAAGACCATCGCCGACGAGATGGAAACCTGGATCGAGACCAACGCCAGCGATGGCTTCACCATCATGTTCCCGTACCTGCCGGGCGGCCTCGACGATTTCGTGCGCGGCGTCATTCCGGAGCTGCAACGGCGCGGACTCTACCGCAAGGAATACGAGGGCAAGACGCTGCGTGAAAATCTCGGCCTGCCGCGGCCGGGCAACCGCTTCTTCGACAACAAGGCGGTGGCGGCCGAATGAGCGAGATCGAGAACTTTCACGCGCACGTCTATTACGATCTCCCCGAGCGGGAGAAGGCGCTGAAGCTCTGCGAGGCCGCCGGCAAGAAGTTCGGCGTCAAGGTCGGGCGGATGCACGACAACCCGGTCGGCCCGCATCCGCGCGGCAGCTGCCAGCTCACCATCGAGAAGGAGCAGCTTGCCGGCGTGCTGCCCTGGCTGGTGCTCAACCGCGGCAAACTCACGGTGTTCACGCACGCCCAAACTGGCAATGCCCTGAAGGACCACACCCAGCACGTGATCTGGCTCGGGCCGTCGGAAACCCTCAAGCTCGACCAGTTTCGCTAATCAGCTCCACTCAAGCTATCATCAGCCGGAGACGAATCGGGTTTCCGCATACAGCGAGGCTGGGGGGACAAGGATGATTGCCATACTGCCTGCGCTCGCATTCGCCGGCATGATCGCAGCGCAGTTTGTAGCCGTGGTCGCGGTCAGGCAGGAACGGGAGCAGTCTTAGGCGTCGACGTCCGCATAGTCTAGCCAACGCGGCCCAGCACATTCGACAGATCGTGATAGATCGTGTGCAGGTGCTGCGCCTCGGGATCGACCGAGGCCATCTCGATGACGAAGCCGTCGCCGATCAGGCGATAGCCGAACGCCTTTTCCGGGGTGTTCGGGCCGTACCAGGCAAAGTGCAACGCCTGCCGGTCGCCGGACCCAATGCGCGCCCGCTGCGCGTCGGCAAGCTGCGCCGGGAAATGCTCGATCGAATAAAGCTCGACCATCTTCCAGAGCAGATCGCGCTGCGCGGTCGACAGCTCCGAAGCCGGCACCCCGACCTTCGTCGCATTCGAGCGCTCGCGGCCCGCGTAAGAGAGGATGTTGTACGGCGTCGCGTCGCCGATGCGCGCCCGGCCTTGCAGCTTCGCCGCAAGATCGGCCATCAGCCGCCGGGCGATGCCCTCTTCGTCCTTCAAGGTGTTGAGGCCGTTGTGCGGCCCGCCCTTCACCCGGTTGGGCAGCGCCGAGAACGAGGTCGGCGTGACCGAGACGATCCGGTTGTCGCGCACCGCCACCGACTGCGTCAGGTGATGCCCCTCGCAGCGGAAGCCCCATGTGCCGGCGTCCGCGGGCGTGCCGAACACGGAAAGCGAAAACCGCTCCGACGAGCGCTGACCCGCGCCATTGCCGCTTGCCGCCAGGATATCCTGCAGCAGCATGACGTTCTTCGCCTTCGTGACCCCGGCCGGCGACCACACCGCGGCGAGCACGTCCCATGCCGCATCCTTCTGCGGCTTGCTCATCTGCTCGAGCCGCAGCCCCGGCTTGATGTAGCCGCTGACGCCGAAGTAATTCCAGCCGCGCCACTCGGTGCCGTCCCAGGCAAACGACGCGGCCCTGCGCTTGTCGGGCTCGAGGCTTGCCTCAAAGGCCTTGACGCGATCGAGAAGCTCGGCAGCCGAGCCAAGACCTGAAGCCTGCGTATCCGCTCGGCCCGGCAGCGCGGCGAGGCTCAAGGCCGCTGCGCCGCCCAGGACGACGCGTCGGCGGTCCGGTTGTGATTGAAGGTTCGCAGATGACGAAGGCCGCGTTCGCTGTTTCCGCATGCTCGCCTCCAGATCGCCACCCTGCCCTGCACCTGAATCAATAACACCGAAGCCGCCGCCTGCATTTCAACTGCGCGTTATCCCGGCTAAGTTCCGGGCGAAAATCCATCAGGAACACCCAGCATGGCGATCGCAACGCGGCTTACCGAACGGCTCGGCGTCACCCATCCGGTCATGCTCGCGCCGATGGACCTCGTCGCCGACGGCAAGCTCGCCGCGGCGGTGACGCGCGCCGGCGGCTTCGGCATCATCGGCGGCGGCTATGGCGACGAGGCCTGGCTCACCCGCGAGATGAACGCCGCGGGCGACGCACGCGTCGGCGTGGGCTTCATCACCTGGAGCATGGCGAAGCAGCCGCGCCTGCTCGACCTCGTGCTGGAGCGAAAGCCCGCCGCGGTGATGCTGTCGTTCGGCGAGGTCAAACCGCATGCCGGCAAGATCAAGAAGTCCGGCGCGCTGCTGATCTGCCAGGTGCAGACCATCGAGCACACCAAAGAGGCCATCGCCAACGACGCCGACGTGATCGTGGCGCAGGGCGCGGAAGGCGGCGGCCACGGCATCGCGCGGGGCACCTTCGCGCTGGTGCCGGCGGTGGTGGACATCGCCAAGGGCATTCCGGTCGCGGCGGCAGGCGGCGTGGCCGACGGCCGCGGACTTGCCGCCGCGCTGATGCTCGGCGCAGACGGCGTCCTCGTCGGCACGCGGTTCTATGCCTCGATCGAGGCCGCGGGCTTAAAGGGCGCCAAGGAGCGCATCGTCGCCGCGAGCGGCGACCGCACCATTCGCGGCATCCTGTTCGACATCGCGCGCCGCAACGTCTGGCCGTCGCCGTTTGCCGGCCGGGTGCTGCGCAACGAGTTCTCCGAGCGCTGGCGCGGCCGCGAGGCCGAGTTGATGCAGCACCCCGAGGAGGCCGACCGCTATGCCAAAGCGCGCGAGGCCGGCGATTTCGACACCGCGGCGGTCATTGCCGGCGAGGCGGTCGATCTGATCGGCGACATTCCGCCCGCCGGCGAGATCGTCGAGCGCATGACGCGGGAGGCGGCCACGCTGATGGCCGGTGCATCGAACCGCTATCGCGCCACCGGCTGACCGGATAGGCTCCCGGCCGCAACCTCGCGAAAAATGGGTTTCACCGCATGAGCCGCCTTGTCGAAACGCCGCCCGAACGGCAGACCCCTGAACAGAAAAAGGTTTTCGAGCAACTCGTCGCCGGCCGTGGCCGCATCCTTGGGCCGTACAAGATCTGGATTCACTCGCCGACCGTGGCCGCCGGGATGGAGCACATCGGCACTTATCTCAACAAGAAAGGCTCGCTGTCGGAGCGCGAGGTCGAGATCGGCATTCTCGTCATCGCCCAGCACTGGGACGCCAACTATGTGCGGCAGGCGCACATCAAGATGGGCAAGCAGGTCGGCCTTTCGCAGGAGATCATCGACGCCGTTCTCGCCGGCCGCGATCCCAAGCTGACCGATCCGCATGAGCGCGCGGTGCACCGCTTCGCCGTGTCGCTGGTTTCGGGCGCGAAGCTCAGTGACGCCGAGTTTGCCGAGATCGAAAAGGCGATCGGCCGCAACGGCGTCGCCGAGGTTCTGGTGCTGCTCGGCTACTACACCTCGGTCGCGCTCGGCATGAAGGTGCACGATGTGCCGGTCCCGCCGGCCTGAGCGTGTGAACCAACTCGAAACCAATCAATCGCTATCCAGAAGTAACGTCCCGCCAAAAGGCCTATCCAAAGAAATGCACTCAAGGAGATCCGAATGAGCACCCGCCGCCAATTCCTCCAGTCGACCGCTGCAGCGCTGGCCGCCACGTCGCTTCCCGGCGCGGCCATGGCGCAAGGGTCTGCCCAGGGCTGGCCGTCGCGGCCGATCCGCGCCATGGTGCCGTTCGCGGCGGGCAGCTCGCTCGACATCGTCGGCCGGCTGGTGATGGACCCGCTGGCGGCGCAGCTCGGCCAACCGATCGTGATCGAGAACCGCGGCGGCGCGGGCGGTACCATCGGCAGCGCGCTGGTCGCGAAGGCGGACCCCGACGGCTACTATCTGCTGATCCAGGCGTCGGCGCATTCGGCCGCGCCCGCTGCCTACTCAAACATCGGCTATGACGTTGCCAAGGACTTCATCGCGGTGATCCCGTTCGGCACGCTGCCGAACGTCACGGTGGTCGCGCCGGCAAGCGGCATCAAGACGCTGAAGGACCTGGTGGCCAAGGGCAAGTCCGGCCAGATCAGCTACGCGTCGGCGGGCGTCGGCAGCGCCACCCACTGGGCGGCCGAGCGCATCCGCGTCGCCGGCGGCTTCCAGGGCGTGCACGTGCCGTTCCGCGGCGGCCCGGACGCGCTTACCGAAGTGATGACCGGCCGCGTCGACTTCACCTCGATGGGCATGTCGTCGGCGCTGCCGCTGATCAGGGACGGCAAGCTCACGGCGCTTGCGGTCAGCACGCGAAAGCGGTCGTCGGCGCTGCCGGACGTGCCGACCACGCTCGAGGCGGGGCTGCCCGATTCCGACTACACCTACTGGATGGGGCTGTTCGTTTCCTCGAAGACGCCGCAGCCGATTGTCGAAAAGCTGCGCGCGGAGACCGAGAAGGCGCTGAAGAATCCCAACGTCGTGGAAAAGTTCGCGACCCAGGGGATCGAGCCGATGCCGCTCTCGACCGCCGACTTCAACGCGATGGTGCAGAAGGAAATCGACAGCAACATCGCGCTGGTGAAGGCCGCCGGACTGAAGTTCAACTGAGCGGATCGCCCATGGATCGATCGAGTGCGCTGGCCGAGCGGATCGCCGTCCGCCTGATCGAACGGAAACAGACCGTGGCGGTCGCCGAAGGCTCGGCCGGCGGGCTGATCTCGGCGGCGCTGCTCGCGGTGCCCGGCGCGTCGGCCTATTTCGTCAGCGGCGCGGTGGTCTACACCGGCGCGGCGCGCGGCGCGCTTGCCGGCATCACGCTCGAGGAGATGCAGGCCGCGAAAATCCGGCCCGCCAGCGAGCCCTACGCGGCGCTGCTGGCGCGGCGGATGCGCGAGCGGCTCGAAACCACCTGGGGGCTTGCCGAAGCGGGCGCGGCCGGCCCGACCGGCAACCGCTACGGCGACCCGGCCGGCCACACCTGCATCGCGGTGGCGGGCCTGAGCGAGCGCGCCATCACGCTGCGCACCGGCAGCAGCGACCGGCAGGCGAACATGCACGCCTTTGCCGCGCGCGCGCTCGAGCTGTTCGCCGAACAGATCGGCGCGACGTAAGCGTCCGCGACAAATCGCAAGGAACCGACATGGCCTCCGACATCGATCGGCGTTCCGGAATGCGCCTGCCGCTGCCGAACCGCGAAGACCTCGATGAAGCGGGCCAGAAGGCCTATGACCGCGGCATGACGCCGGGCGCGACCATTGCAGGGCTTCAGGGCCCGGCGGGCATCCAGCTCTACAGCCCGAAGACGGCGGCGCAGTCCTCCGCGCTCAACCGCTATCTGCGCTACGAGGCAGGCTTCACCGCGCACGTCCGCGAGGTGGCAATCCTGATCACCGCGCGCGAGATGGACAGCCAGTTCGAGTGGGTGGCGCACGAGCCCGAGGCGCTGAAGGAAGGCGTGCCGCAAACGGTCATCGATGTCATCAAGTACCGCCGCAGCGCCGAAGGCCTCGACGAGACCGACGCGCTGATCATCGAGCTCGGCCGGCAGCTCTGGCGCGACCACAAGGTCAAGTCCGAGACATTCGGCAAGCTGAAAGCCATTTTCGGCCCCAACAAGCTGGTCGAACTGGTCATGCTGATGGGGAACTATGCCGGAACCGCAGCCCTGTTGACGGCCGTCGACATGCAACTGCATGCCGGAAAGAAGCCATTGCTGCCAATTCCCTAGGATTTCAGCCGCTGGTACGATATGCCCATGCGGCTACGTCACCTTGCCGCATATCTGGGGGAACGACGCCACGGTACATCTTTTATGACTTAAGGTGTATCGCGTCACTCTATGGACGTTCGATTGCCGAAATCGGCCGCGCAGGGTGCGGGCGCGGCTCATTGTTCCGGGATTGGTGTTGTGAAGCAGAACGGCAGCGACGTCATTGAAGAAATTAGCATTCGAGCCGAAGCGGCCGAACCGGCACCAGCCGGTTCCGGCATCGCTGCAATGTTCGCCGAGCGCGAGGCCGAGCGCTATGCCATGCACAGCCGCCATCTCAACGAGCAGATGGTGCGGGTGCTGCGCACCATCGGCTACGACGTGCAGTTTCGCCGCGGCAAGGGCCAGTACCTGTTCGACCGCGACGATGACCGCTATCTCGACCTGCTGAGCGGCTTCGGCGTGTTCGGCGTCGGCCGCAACCACGCTGCGCTGCGCGACGCGCTCCGCGACGTGCTCGACAATGACCTGCCCAATCTCGTTCAGCTCGACGTCTCGACGCTCGCCGGAATCCTCGCCGAGCGCCTGCTCGCGCAGGCGCCCTACCTCGACAAGGTGTTCTTCGCCAATTCCGGTGCGGAGGCGGTCGAGGCCGCGATCAAATTTGCGCGCACGGCCGCCGGCCGGCCGGGCATCCTGTTCTGTGATCATGCGTTCCACGGCCTGACCAACGGCGCGCTGTCGCTCAACGGCGACGCGATCTTCCGCGACGGGTTCGAGCCGCTGCTCGGCGACACGTTCAGCGTTCCGTTCAACGACCTCGCGGCGCTCGAGCGCGCGCTGGCCTCGCGCAAGATCGCGGCGTTCTTCGTCGAGCCGATCCAGGGCAAGGGCGTCAACATGCCGGCCGACGGCTATCTCGCCGCAGCCGCGGAGCTGTGCCGCCGCCACGGCACGCTGTTCGTCGCCGACGAGATCCAGACCGGGCTTGGCCGCACCGGCCGCTTCCTTGCGGTCGAGCACTGGAACGTCGAGCCGGACATGGTGCTGCTCGCCAAGGCACTGTCGGGCGGCCACGTTCCGTGCGGCGCGGTGCTGATGCGCAAGCCGATTTTCGACAAGATGTTCAGCCGCATGGACCGTGCCGTGGTGCACGGCTCGACGTTTTCCAAGAACGACCTGGCGATGGCCGCAGGTATCGCCACCCTCGACGTGATCCGCGAAGAGCGGCTGATCGAGAACGCCGCGCGCACCGGCGAACGGATCATGCAGGGGCTATCGGCGCTGGTGCCCGACTACGAAATGCTGAAGCAAGTGCGCGGCAAGGGGCTGATGATCGGCGTCGAGTTCGGTGCGCCGGAGTCGTTCCGCCTAAAGGCCGCGTGGAGCCTGCTCGAGACCGCGAACAAGGGCCTGTTCTGCCAGCTCATCACCATCCCGCTGTTCAAGGAGCACAAGGTCCTCTGCCAGGTCGCGGGCCACGGCCTGCACACCATCAAGCTGCTCCCGGCGCTCGTCATCAGTGACGAGGACTGCAACTGGATCGTGGATTCTTTCGACACTGTCATCGCTGGCAGTCACAAGGTGCCGGGCGCGGTCTGGTCGCTCGGCAAGACGCTGGTCAGCCACGCCGCCAAGGCGCGCAGCGCCGGCTGATACCTTTGGCTCCAGTTCCCGCACGGGAACAGCGCGGCGTGTTTGTCGGTCATAACCTGACATCGAACTGAACGCACGTTCAGCAACGCTGCCGCATCGGCCTTTTCGCGCAGAACCGTTTCACGCTTCGCCGGATATGCTCGAGCGCAGGCCGGCGATGACGTTGCCGAAACAAATTTCCGACAAATTGGCGGAGCTTTTTTTTCGCGGGCGACACCTTCTAACGCGACTGCATGGGTCGCACTGGGGAGAAAAATCAATGAGGAAGATGTTGCTGGGTGTTGCAACCAGCGCTGCTCTCGCCGCCGCAACGCTTGCGCCGACAACGGCCGAGGCACGCTGCCGCAGCTGCGGCGTGGGACTGGGGATCGCCGGCGGACTGGTCGCAGGCGCGGTCATCGGCAGCGCGATCGCAAGCTCGCCCGCCTACGCCTATCCGCGCGCCTATTATCCGGTGGCGGGCTATGAGCCCTATCCGGCCTACGCCGCGGCACCGGCCTATGCCTGCCCGGGCGGCTACTGGGCGCGCCGTCCGATCCGCGATCCGTACGGCGTTGTCGTCGGCTGGAGCCGTCCGCGCTTCTTCTGCCCGGCGGCTTATTGATCGAGCGTTTGGCGTTTGAATGAGCCCGGCGAGCGCGCCAGCGCCGCCGGGTTTTCTATAGTCTTTCGTAGCCCGCATGGAGCGCAGCGGAATGCGGGAACATCCACCCGGATTTCGCTTCGCTCCATCCGGGCTACGCGCTTCTTCTGCCCGGCGGCTTATTGATCCACCGATCTGCGTTTGAGCTGGCCCGGCGGATGCGCGAGCAGCGCCGGGTTTTCTTCAGTCGTCGTAGTCGTCGTAGTCGTCGTAGCCCGCATGGAGCGCAGCGGAATGCGGGAACATCCACCCGGATTTCGCTTCGCTCCATCCGGGCTACGCGCT
>JAIESC010000234.1 GCA_019746355.1 Xanthobacteraceae bacterium
CAGATGCCGAGCACGTAGCCGATCGCGTTCGGCCCGAGCCCCGAGCCGGTCGCGGCCTGCGCCGCCACCGTGTTCGAGGAGGTGACGTAAGGATAGGTGCCGTGGTCGATGTCGAGCAGCGCGCCCTGCGCGCCCTCGAACAGGATGCGCTTGCCTTCGCGCCGCTTCTCATCAAGCAGCGACCAGACCGAATCCATGAACGGCAGCACCTTCGGCGCGATCTCGGCGAGATGGCCGTACACCGCGCTCGCCGAGATCTCTTGCATGCCGAGCCCACGGCGCAACGCATTGTGGTGCGCCAGAAGCCGCTCGATCTTGCCGTTGAGCGCCTGAAGGTCGGCGAGGTCCATCAGCCGAATCGCGCGGCGGCCGACCTTGTCCTCGTAGGCCGGGCCGATGCCGCGGCCGGTGGTGCCGATCGCGCCCTTGCCGGAGGCCTTCTCGCGCGCGACGTCCAGTTCCTGATGCAACGGCAGGATCAGCGTCACATTCTCGGCGATGCGGAGACTTTCCGGGGTCACCGTGACGCCCTGCTCCTTCAATCGGCCGATCTCGTCGACCAGCGCCTTCGGATCGAGCACCACGCCGTTGCCGATCACCGAAAGCTTGTTGCGGACCACACCGGAGGGCAGCAGCGACAGCTTGTAGGTCGCGTTGCCGATGACGAGCGTGTGGCCGGCGTTGTGCCCGCCCTGGAACCGCACAACGATATCGGCCTGCTCGGAGAGCCAATCGACGATCTTGCCTTTGCCTTCGTCGCCCCACTGTGAGCCGACCACAACCACATTCGCCATACGGGAATCCTTCCCCCCAATTCTTGCGAGCGGCGCCCCGAAGCCGCTTTGATCCGAATTGGGGCCTAATCTCGGATAAAGGATGACACCGCGCGAGACAAGGCGGCGAAGCCGCCCGCAGGTCCCCCTTGGTCACGTTTTACCTTTTGATTTCAAGCAATTGTGAGGCGGTACCATGGATTGCCCACATCCTGGCCCGGGGCAGCCGGTCGCGGCCATTGGCCTCTTGCGAATGAAAGCCCGCCACGACAGGCTCCCGCCCGGGGAAAAAGGCTTCTCACCAACAAGGGGCATCATGAAATCAACCGGCACATTGCTGATCGCGGCGCTTTGTCTGGGGGCCAGCGCAGCGCCATCCGCCGCGCAACCCGCCCAGCAGCCGGTCGAAATCGCCCAACTCCCCTACATCGAAATCTTCAGTCCGACCTTCTTCTGGAACGACGAGGCCGACACCGTCCGCACCGGCGCCTCGACCTGCCCGAAGGGCCGCGCCATCGCCGGCGGCGTCAGCATCCTGCAGGGAAAGGCCGCGCTACGCCTGATCGAGAGCTATCCGGACGGCGAGTCCTGGGTGGTGCGCGTGGTCAACCGGCAGAAGCCGGAAAGCGTGAAGTCGCTGCAGGTGCGCGGCTATGCGCTCTGCATGCTGTCCGCGGCGCGCAAGGCATCAAAGCTGGTCGCCCAGCAATCGCGCATCGCGCATGTCTCGACCAGGTTCAACGTGCCGGCAGGCCTCGCCAGCACCGCGAGCCGCCAGACCTGCCCGCAGGGCGCACTGGTGGTCTCGGGCGGCTTCGGGCTCGATCCGGACTTTCGCGGGCCGAACAGCCTGCGGCTGGAGCTGAGCTATCCCGATCCGGACGGCTGGAACGTCCGCGCCGCCAATGGCGCGGCGGCGGCTTCGCCCGCCGCCGAGGCGCGCGCCTATGCGGTCTGCCTCGGCGCCAAGGACGGTGCCGACATCCGCGGCTATCAGACGGTGTATTTCGCCGAAGCCGACGTGCTGGTGAAGGCCGAGAACGGCATTGCCCGGCAATCGGTGAGCTGCCGCGACCCTGGCGCCTATGTGATCTCGGGCGGCATGCGCTCGGTCCGCGGCCAGCGCGCTTCGCTGGAAATGCAGGAGAGCTTTCCCGATTCGCCATCGAGCTGGACGGTCGCGGTGACGAACCGCGGCGAGAAGCGCGACGGCGACGTGACGGCGCGGATCTACGCCGTGTGCATCAAGAAATAAAGCGGCACCCGGCAAAAGTCTCTCCGCGGTCACTCCGGGGCGTGCGCTGCACCGGCTGACCCGGCGCGCGGAACCGGCTGAGCTCCCGACACACAAGCCAAACGGCGGCGTGCTATATCGCGGCCATGAACGAGCAATCCCAATCGGAGATCGCAGCCTGGCTGACGCAGGCCGGGCTTGCGGGCGAGAACGAAAACGCCATCGTCGACGGCTTCTGTGAGCGCTGCGTCAAGGCCGGGCTGCCGGTGGCCCGCGCCCATGTCTTCATCGACACCCTGCATCCGGTCCATGAAGGCCGGCTGTTTCGCTGGGGGCATCTGCCCAACGAGACCCCGCTGATGGAATACGGCCGCACCGTGCCGGTGCCGGACAGCACCGCCGCAGACGAACTCGCCGCCGAGCGATGGCAGAAGAGCCCGTTCTACCGGATGCTGCAAACCGGCGACTCGCTGCTGCGCCGCAGGGTGCCGCCCGAAGGCGACGCCGAGTTCGCAGCGATCGCCGAAATTCGCGAATTCGGCATGACCGACTACGTCGCCATCATCAACCGCTTCGCCGCCGACGGTGTGATCGGCGAGATGGACTGCGTCTATTCATCATGGTCGACGCGGCATCCGGACGGGTTCAGCGACGCCGATATCGTCGCGCTGCAACGCCTGACGCCGTATTTCGCGCTCGCGATCAAGTCGGTGGCGCTGGTGCGCATGACCGGCACGCTGATGGAAACCTATCTCGGCCGCGACGCGGGCCAGCGCGTGCTCGGCGGACGCATCATGCGCGGCGTCACCGAGCGGATCGAAGCGGCGATCTGGTTCAGCGACCTGCGCGGCTTCACCCGCATCACCGACACCACGCCGGAGCAGGTGATCCCGCTGCTCAACGACTATGCCGACGTGATCGTCTCGGCGATCCACCAGCACGGCGGCGACGTGCTCAAGCTCATCGGCGACGGCACGCTGGCGATGTTCACCGCCGACGGCCGCGAGCGCTCCTGCAGCGCGGCGCTCGCCGCGGCGATCGCGGCACGCGAAGGCGTGGCGAAGCTGAACGAGCGACGCGGCGGCAACGGCCTGCCGGTGACCGACATGTATCTCGGGCTGCACGTCGGCGAGGTGTTCTACGGCAACATCGGCAGCATCGAGCGGCTCGACTTCACGGTGGTCGGGCCCGCTGTCAACGAGACCAGCCGGATCGCGGCGATGTGCCGCTCGGCCGACCAGCCGATGCTGGTGTCGGCGGCATTCGCCGAGGTCGGCGCGATCCGGCAGCGGCTCGTCTCGGTCGGCCGCTACGCGCTGCGCGGCGTGGGGAAGCCGCAGGAGCTGTTCACGCTCGATGCCGGACTTTGAGTTAGACCTTGCTCTCTTCGAGCAGGTCCAAAATCATGCCTGGAAGCTTGGCACGCCACGCCTCGATCGAATCTGCCTCGGTGACCAGGCCGCGGATATCCTGGGTCGTCGCAACCCAAACCTGGGCGTCCGGGTCCCAGTCAGCGTGAACAACGATCGGTCGAGACATCGCGCTATCCTTCGGCAACGACCCCCATTATAGACCAACTCGCTGACTTCGACATCATCGTACAGGTCAGTGTTGCGGGCACTAGAACTTCAGCACCCTCGCCGACTGCACCTGCGGCAGCGCGCGGACCTTGGCCAGCACGTCGGCCGGCAGCTCACCGTCGATCTCGATCAGCGCCACCGCGTTGGCGCCCGGCGCCTCGCGGCCGACGTGGAAGGTCGCGATGTTGATGCCGGCATCGCCCAGCGTCGAGGAGAATTTGCCGATGAAGCCCGGCTTGTCGAGGTTGGTGATGTAGACCATCGAGGAGCCGAACTCCGCGTCCATGCGGATGCCCTTGATGTTGACGATGCGCGGGCGGCCGTCGGCGAACACGGTGCCGGAGACGCCGCGGGTCTGGGTCTCCGTCGTCACCGTGACGGTGATCAGGCTTTCGTAGTCGCCCATCGCCTCGCGCGTCACCTCCTCGACGACGATGCCGCGCTCCTTGGCGACGATCGGCGCGGAGACGACGTTGACGTCCTGCAGCATCGGCCGCAGCAGGCCGGCGATCGCGGCGGAGGTCAGTGCCTTGGTCTTCATCTGCGCGACCTGGCCCTCATAGGCGATCTGCACCTTGCTGATGCCGGTCTCGGTGAGCTGGCCGGCGAACGAGCCGAGCTTCTCGGCGAGCGCGATGAAGGGCTTCAGCCGCGGTGCCTCCTCGGCGGTGATCGAGGGGAAGTTCACGGCGTTGGAGATCGCGCCGCGCAGGAGATAATCCGACATCTGCTCGGCGATCTGCAGCGCGACGTTCTCCTGCGCCTCGCTGGTGGACGCGCCGAGATGCGGCGTGCAGACCACGTTCGGCAGCGCGAACAGCGGATTGGCGGTGGCGGGCTCCTCGACGAACACGTCGAACGCCGCGCCCGCGACATGTCCGCTTTTCAGCGCCTCGGCGAGCGCCGCCTCGTCGACCAGGCCGCCGCGGGCGCAGTTGACGATGCGGACGCCCTTTTTCATTTTCCTCAGCGACGTCGCGTCGATGATGTTCTTGGTCTTCTCGGTGAGCGGCGTGTGCAGCGTCAGGAAGTCGGCGCGGCGGAACAGCTCGTCGAGATCGACCTTCTCGACGCCGATCTCGAGCGCCCGCTCCGGCGACAGGAACGGATCATAGGCGATCACGTGCATCTTCAGGCCGATGCCGCGGTCGGCGACGATCGAGCCGATGTTGCCGCAGCCGATCACGCCGAGCGTCTTGCCGAAAATCTCGACGCCCATGAACTTGTTCTTCTCCCACTTGCCGGCGCGGGTGGACGTGTCGGCCTCGGGGATCTGCCGGGCCAGCGCCAGCATCATCGAGATCGCATGCTCGGCGGTGGTGATGGAATTGCCGAACGGCGTGTTCATCACGATCACGCCGCGCGCGGTCGCCGCCGGAATGTCAACATTGTCGACGCCGATGCCGGCGCGGCCGATCACCTTCAGGCTTTTCGCTTTCTCCAGGATCTTCGGCGACACCTTGGTGGCCGAGCGGATGGCGAGGCCGTCGAAACTGCCGACCACTTCGGCGAGCTTGTCCTTGTCCTTGCCGAGGTTCGGCTGGAAGTCGACCGCGATGCCGCGATCCTTGAAGATCTGCACGGCTGCCGGAGACAGGGCATCGGAAATCAGAACGCTGGGGGTCATGGGGTCGTGTCCTTCAGGCTGTCGGTCTTCTTGAAGAAGGGTTGGACTTCGGTGCGGAAATATTCTTCGTACATGCCGCCGGGAAACGGCGTGAACTCGACGGCGCGGCCGGGCGGCAGCGCCTTGCGCAGCGTCGGGCCGATCGTCTCCACCAGGTCGTCCCAGCTCATGGCGCTGGTCAGTGCGACGACGAGATGCGCCGGCCGGCCGGGAGGCTGCGCCTGCGCGACACATGCGGCCTCGATCGCGGGCGCACGCTGAAACACCACCGTCAGCGCCAGCAGGACTTCGACCGGATAAGGGTCGGGTTTGCCGATCGTGGTTCCGGGCGACGGCGGGAGCGCCGCAGGTTTTGCCGCGGCGGGAGGTTGAGACGCCGCCGGCTTTGGCGCGACCGGCGCTTCCTTGGCGACAGGCGTCTCGTGCACGGCCGACACGTCTTTGGCGGCGACCGTCTGCCGTGCCACCGGCTCTTGTTTGACGTCCGGCGGCGCCTCGGCGACCTCAGGCTGATGCGAAGCAGGCCGCTTCGCTGTCATGCGCCGCCATGCTGCGAGCGTTTCGCTCGCCGCGGCTCTGATCGCGCTTGGCCTCTGTGCCGGAGCGAACGGGGGTGCCGGCGAAGCAGCGACCGCATCGGCTTTCGCTGCGTCTGTCCGGTTGTCGTTGTTCGGCATCGCTGCCGGCTTCTCCGGCATCGCCGGCGCGATCACGCCTGGCTTTTCTTCATGAGCGTCCGCGGGCACGGATGACGCGGCCGCAGTGGCCGGCTTTGCTTGGACCGCGTCCGGTTTCTTGTCGTCGACAATCGGTTTCGGTGCTGGCTGCTCGGGGGCCGATGGCCTGACCAGCTCAGGTTTGGTCAGAGTAGGCTTGGCTGCAGCAGACTTGGTCGCAGCAGCGTTGCCCGCGTCAGGCTTGGGCAGCGGCGCGGTGACAAGCGCATCGAAGACGAACGACTCTTCAGAAAAGAACGGGTTTGTCGCAATCGGCGTATCCCGAACCGTCGGCTTGATGACGGGCGGACTCTCCGGCGCGACAGGGTTGGGCGCGATAGGGTTGGCCTCGGCAGGCTTGGATGCGGCCGTCGGCTCGGTCACAGCGGGTCGCGGCGTGGCAGGCTTTGGCGCTTCCGGCTGCGATGCACGCGGGGCAGCCTCAACAGATTTGGTCTCGGCAGGTTTCGGCTCGACAGGCTTGAACTCTACCGGCTTGGACGCAGCAGGCTTGGGTTCGACAGGCTTGGGTTCGACGGGCTTGGGTTCGACGGGCTTGGGTTCGACGGGCTTGGCCTCGACAGGCCTGGACGCGGCCGGCGGCTCGGTCACAGCGGGTCGTGGTGCGGCAGGCTTTGCCGCTTCCGGCTGCGACGCGCGCGGTGCGGCCTCGACAGATTTGGCCTCGGCAGGTTTCGGCTCGACAGGTTTGAGTTCGATCGGCTTCGGCGCAGCAGGCTTGGGTTCGACGGGCTTGGCTTCGACGGGCTTGGCCTCGACAGGCCTGGACGCGGCCGGCGGCGCGGTCACAGCGGGCCGCGGCGCGGCAGGCTTTGCCGCTTCCGGCTGCGACGCACCCGGTGCGGCCTCGGCAGATTTCGCCTCGGCAGATTTGGGCTCCACCACTTTGGCCGCGGGCGGAGGTTCGACCGCCGCCGGCCTGCTCGCGACCGGCGTCGCGACGGCTGGAGGCGCTGCGACCGCGCCGAACTGCCCGGCCAGCAATTGGTTGACATCGTCGGAGGAAAAGGTCCGCGTGTAGTCGTGGCCGGGATTGAGCACGAACTGCTTGCCGGGATGCCGCTCGAAAAACTCGCGCGTCACGCTTGGCGAGATGACGAATTTGCCCTTCATCGTCGCGCGTGCACGCGATGCCGTGGTAAAAAACGGCAGATAGGCCTGATCGCCGACCCGTATCGCGCGGAGTGTCAGCTTGGTTCCCTCGGGGAGAGTCACCTTGCCCTGGGCGTTCGGCACCGGCGGAGCGCCATCGAACTCGAGCGCGACAAAGGTCGTGCCGTTGAACATCGCGCGGAGAAAGGCCAGCCCATGCGCCGGCTCGGTCGCGGCACGGACAAGGTTCCGCTCAAGTTCGTTTTCCGGCTCGAACATGATCGACTCTCGAACAGGACGGTGAACGCCTGCAGTCCGTTACGGCGAGATCGGGAAGATTCCACGGCAAGGCCACCTCAACGGCGGCAACGATCGAACCAAACGGTGTCAGCGCCTCGGCAGTGGCGATCAGCGGCACGACAATGCTCCCGTTTTGCAGGAACGGTCAGGCCGCTTTCGGCAGCGCCGCCTTGGCCTCGGCGTAGGCCCAGTCGAGCCACAGCGTGAGCGCCTCGACGTCGGCCGTCTCGACGGTCGCGCCGCACCAGATGCGCAACCCCGACGGCGCATCGCGATAGGCGTCGATGTCGTAGGCGATGCCTTCCTTCTCCAGCGCCGCGGCGATGCCCTTGACGAACTTCGCCTGCGCGTCGCCGGGAAGCGCCGTCACCGCCGGATCGACAACCTTGAGGCAGACCGAGGTGTTGGAGCGGATCGCCGCATCGGCCGCGAGGTGCTCGATCCACGGCGTGCGCGCGACCCAGTCGGCCAGCGCCTTGGCGTTGGCGTCGGCGCGGGCGATCAGCGCGTTGAGACCGCCGATCGATTTGCCCCAGGCGAGCGTGTCGAGATAGTCCTCGACGCAGAGCATCGACGGAGTGTTGATGGTTGCGCCTTCGAAGATGTCCTCGCTGATCTTGCCGCCCTTGGTCATGCGGAAGATTTTCGGCAGCGGCCAGGCCGGCGTGTGGCTTTCGAGCCGGGCCACTGCGCGCGGCGACAGCGCGATCATGCCGTGGGCCGCCTCGCCGCCCAGCGCCTTCTGCCAGGACCAGGTCACCACGTCGAGCTTGGCCCAATCGAGCTTCTGCGCGAAGGCTGCGGAGGTCGCGTCGCAGATGGTCAGGCCTTCGCGGTCGGCCGCAATCCAGTCCGCGTTCGGCACGCGCACGCCCGAGGTGGTGCCGTTCCAGGTGAACACCACGTCGGACTTGAAATCGACCTTGGACAGATCGGGAAGCGCACCATAAGGCGCCTTCAGCACCTTCACGTCCTTGAGCTTCAATTCCTTCTGAACGTCGGAGACCCAGCCTTCGCCGAACGATTCCCAGGCGAGCATGGTGACGGGGCGCGGCCCGAGCAGCGACCACAGCGCCATCTCGACCGCGCCGGTATCGGAGGCCGGCACGATGCCGATGCGGTAACCGGCGGGCGCCTGCAGCACCTCGCGGGACAGATCGATGGCGCGCTTGAGCTTCGCCTTGCCGATCTTCGACCGGTGCGAGCGTCCCAGAACGGCGTCGGTGAGGGCTTGCAGGCTCCAGCCGGGGCGCTTGGCGCAGGGGCCGGACGAAAAGTGCGGGATGACCGGCCGCACGCCGGGCGTCGCATGGCTCATAAATCTATCCTTCCAGATAGAAGCCCCTCGGTGGGGAGGGGTGTCCCGGGGTCGGACATAAGGAAGGACGAAGTCGGCGTCAAGCGGGACGATCCGGGCACTCCGCCGAACCGAAATCGGCACGACCTTGTGAGTTCGCTTCAACGTCACCACAAGCGCGTGTCGAATGCGCGAAAGCAATCCGCTGCTCCGGAAAATTGCGTCGACTGCGAGTCATTGTTCGCCTTCTCTGTCCGTTGACCGCGCAGACGCAACCGCCTGCGTGCGCTCTCTCGTTGCCGCGGCGTGCTGCGCCCGGGCTTTGCGAAATTCTTCCGCGTTGCTCGCCCTCCTGAAGAGGGGAGCGGAGCGCCGAAAGGCGCAGGGGTTTGCGAAGCCCCTCGAGCCGCTGCTAACGGCCCGACACGCTTGCGGAGCGTGTCCGGGTCCCCGTGCGATGGGGGACCCGCGCCTTTCGGCGCTCCACCACGGCCTTTTCGTGGGGCCTGGCCCCACACGCCTCGGGCCACGCTTGCCCTTCCGGTTCGCAACCGGCGACCGGCGGTCCAGCAGGCTCCCTGCTCACGGGTCGTATTGCCCGTAAAGTGGGGTCCGAGGCGCCCCGAGAGCCCGGCCGTGTGAGCCGGGCGCGCGAGAGCCGCTCCTGCTTCTGACCCGACGGACACCTCCGGTTGGCGCCCCTCAACAAGCAGGATGATTAGAACAAATAGAGAACAAAATGGATTTGTCAACCCCGCAACAACCTGTTGCTCAGGGCAATCGCTTCAGGAGCTTTTTGGGCCGAAACGCGCAAGATCGGAATCGAGAGCCACGCCGCGGCGAAACTTTCGAATCCGAACGCCTTCGCGAACGCACGTTTCGAATCCAAAGCGATTCCCCTAAACCTGTTGCCCAGCCGCGGCGGCGCGCGGGCCCATGGGAAGGGCGCACTGAGCGGCGCGGACCCGAGGCCAGCGACGCATTGCCCCTGCCGGCGCAAACGCATCCGGCTATGAGGATTTTCGGGAGCCCGAAATCAGTCGAGGAGGAAGCGCAGGCCGATGCGGACTTCCTGGGCTGACAGGCGCTTCCAGGTGGTGTGGTCCAAGGCATTGCTGGTCCCGGCCGAGGTCGGCAGGTCGCCCATGCTGAGATAGCGATAGCCGACATCGGCAACCCATCTCTCGCTGATCTGATAGGAGATGCCACCCATCGCCGCCCAGGAAAAATTGGTGCGGCCGCTGGACGGCGCACCAGCGATCGGCGGGATGGCGGTATCGTTGTAATCGCGGCTGCGCAGATAGGTCACGCCGGCACCGGCGCCGACATAGGGCGTGAAGCCGTACCAGGTGCCGAGATCGATATAGAAATTTGCAAGAAACGAGAGCGCGTCGATCTTCGTCGTGTATTGCGGCTGCGCCGTCGCCGCATTGGTGGAGGTGGCGCGGGCCGTGACGCGGGGCGCATAGTCGACCGTCGCATCGAAGCGGAACCACTGATACTTGTAGCCGCCGCCGGCACTCACGCCGAGCGAGTCCGGATAGTTGAAGCTCGTCACCGGCTGACCGCCCTCAACGGACTGCATTTCGTTGAAGCGATAGCCGAAGTCGCCGCGGACATACCAGCCGGACACCATCTCGACATAGCGGGGCGCGGGACGCTCGTAGACCGGCCAGGCGCGGGGCGGATCGGCGGCGTGAGCCGCTGCGCAGGAGACGAGCGCAGCGATCGTGCCGGTGACAAGCGCCCTGCCCTTCATCATCATTGCACTCCGATCAGCCTCGGCTTCGCAGCGGCGGCAGCATCACCGGCCCTCTCTCGACCGGCGCGTCAAGCAGCCAGCGCACGCCGAATTTCAGATCGTGCGAGGTGATGTTCTTGAACCCCATGGGATTGTTGAACTCGTTTACGCCGTCGAACCTGATGATATCGCCGGTGATGCCATCGCCGAGGCTCACATAGCGATAAGCGAATTCAAGCGAGAGCTGCGGGTTCACCTTGTAGGAAACGCCGGCATGCAGCGCCCACGCAAAATTCCACTTCGATGCAGTGTCGGCATATGCGACGCCGTGATTCGGAACGTTGACGTCCATGAAGTTGCTGATCGTGACCTGCGCCGCGCCGATGCCCGCCCCGACGAACGGCGTGAAGCCGTACCAAGTGCCGAGATCGGCATAGATGTTGGCGAGCACGAGCCATTCGGATTTCGACGCGCGATACTCATTTGTCTGAGACGTGCCGTTGATATCGAAGCCGTGGAAGTTCGCCTTGCCGCGGTATTCGCCGGTCACATCAGCCCGAAACCAGTGATTGAACTGGTAGCCGAAGCCGAGCCCGAAGAACGGCGCGCTGTCGAAGTCCTTTTGGACCACGGTGACTGCACTTGTGAACAGCAAATTGTCGAGGCTCTTGACCCGCTGATTGCTCATGCCGATGTCGCCGCGCAGGTACCAGCCTGCGGCGACGTATTCTTCGATCGGCGGTGCGTAGACTGGAGGCAATTGCGGCAGATCCGCCGCGTGGGCCCTTTGGACCGTCTGGGCCGCCGACGCAAACAGCGCAACGGCGCCGACAAAGGACGCAACCTTCACGCTCACCATGACATCACCCTCTCTCGCACGAAGCGTGCGAACACGACTCAACGGAAACCGACACGTGCGTGGAGGATGACAGCGAAGGCTTAAGCGAGGGTTAACCTTACTTTTTAACCGTGACTGTTAACGGTTGAGCGGAATCAAAACGGCCCGAGAGCTCCCTGCCGGGAATTCTCGGGCCGTTTCGGTTCTCCAGGCGAACGCCGAGACGGGATTTCAGCCTCGAGCCGGAGTCCGCATTAACATTTGCATTACCGCGCTACCGCGCGCCGCATGCGTGGCGAATCACTTGTCGTCGTGCATCTCGCCGATGTGGTGCTGCGAGTAGAGCTCGACGCCGAGCTTGCTGACGAGATCGATCTGGGTTTCGAGGAAGTCGATGTGCTCCTCCTCGTCGTGCATCAGCTTCTCGAACAGGTCGCGCGTGACGTAGTCGCGCACGCCATGGCAGTGGGTTGCCGCCTCCTCATAGAGCGAGCGCGCCGAGTATTCGGCCTTGAGGTCGCAATCGAGAACTTCCTTGACGTTCTGGCCGATATGCAGCGGATCGAGCACCTGCATGTTGGGGAAGCCGTCGAGGAAGATGATCCGATCGACGAGCTTGTCGGCGTGCTCCATCTCCTCGATCGACTCCTTGCGCCAGATCTTGGCGAGGGCCTTGAGACCCCAATTGTCGAGCAGCCGGTAATGCAGCCAGTACTGATTGATCGCGGTGAGTTCGTGCCGCAGCGCCTTGTTGAGATATTCGATGACCCTTGCGTCGCCCTTCATGGCGGACTCCCAATTCCAAGTCCCAAAGTTCAAGTCCTAAAGTTCAAGCCCACAACACCCGAGGGCGTCGCGCACTATATTAGATCAATTCTAAAGTCGTGAAACAGTTTCGGCCATAGCGACGTCGCCGGCCATCCACCGCAGATTCCGCAGATCAAGCTGAAAAATGTCAGGGTTTGGGATGGCCGGCGCAGCCGCCGCAAGCGGCTTCGGCCGCCCCGAGCGCCTCGTCCATGATCTTGCGGATGGTGCGGGCGCAGCGGCCGCACTGGGCGCTGCAACCGAGGCAGCCATACACCTGCCCGGCCGAGCGCGGACGCGTCTCCGCCTGGCAGGCGGTGCGCACGTCGTGGTCGGTCAGTACGTTGCAGGAGCAGACGATCATGGAAAACCCGGACGGCAATTTGGTACCGGGACAGTGATGCTGACGCAAAGAAAATCGGCGGTTTTTATACGTTATCTAAACTGCGAAAGCGCTGAGAACGTTGAGCTTTTCTGAGGCCCCTCAGGCGGCCACATCGGTCAGCGCCTCAACGATCCCGTCGACGACGTTCTCGACCAACGCCTTGTCGTCACCCTCGCCCATCACGCGGATCACCGGCTCGGTGCCGGAGGGGCGGATCACCAGGCGGCCCTGCCCGTTCAGCTTCTGCTCGGCGCTCTTGATCGCCAGGCGCACCTTCGCGTCCTCGAGCGGCTTGCCCTTCTTGTAGCGGACGTTGCGCAGGATCTGCGGCAGCGGCTCGAAGCGGTGGCAGACCTTCGAGACAGGCTTGTCCTGCTTCTTGACCACCGCCAGCACCTGCAGCGCAGCAACCAGGCCGTCGCCGGTCGTGGCGTAGTCCGACAGGATGATGTGGCCGGAGGCTTCGCCGCCGACGTTGTATCCATGCTCGCGCATGTGCTCGAGCACATAGCGGTCGCCGACCGCGGTGCGGGCAAGCTTCAGGCCGAGGCTGTCGAGATAGCGCTCGAACCCTAAGTTCGACATCACGGTCGCCACCACACCGGGCTTGGAGAGCCGGCCGTCGGCCTGCCAGCTTTCGGCGATCACCGCCATCAACTGGTCGCCGTCGACCAAGTGGCCGCGCTCGTCGACGATGATGAGGCGGTCGGCGTCGCCGTCGAGCGCGATGCCGATGTCGGCGCGGACCTCGCGCACCTTCGCGGCGAGCGCGCCGGGCTCGGTCGAGCCGCAGTCCTTGTTGATGTTGAATCCGTTCGGCTCGACGCCGAGCCTGATGACCTCAGCGCCCAATTCCCACAACGCTTCCGGCGCGACCTGATAGGCGGCGCCGTTGGCGCAGTCGACCACCACGCGCAGGCCCTCAAGCGAAAGATTGCGCGGCAGCGTGCGCTTGGCGAATTCGATGTAGCGGTCCTGCACGCCGTCGATGCGCTTGGCGCGGCCGAGATCGGCGGACTTGGCAAGCCGGCTGCCGAGCTCGCCGTCGACCAGCTTCTCGATCTTCGCCTCGATCTCGTCGGACAGCTTGTAGCCGTCCGGACCGAACAGCTTGATGCCGTTGTCGTCGTAGGGGTTGTGCGAGGCCGAGATCATCACGCCGAGGTCGGCGCGCATCGAGCGCGTCAGCATGGCGACCGCCGGCGTCGGCATCGGGCCGGTGAGCAGAACGTCCATGCCGACCGAGGTGAAGCCCGCGACCAGCGCGGTCTCGATCATGTAGCCGGACAGCCGCGTGTCCTTGCCGATCAGCACGCGATGCCGGTGCTCGCCGTTCTGGAACACGACGCCCGCGGCCTGGCCGACCTTCAATGCGAGCTCGGGCGTGATCGTGCCGTTGGCGCGGCCACGAATGCCGTCGGTGCCGAAATATTTGCGAACCACGCTGTACGTCCCCAGCTCGTCAGGCAGCCACCCAGCAACCGGCCGAGCTTAGCGCCCAATCGTTTTGCCGGATTTTTAATTGCTTACCGCCAGCCCCATCGGCTGCGATGTAACCTTATTAGAGCGTTACCGGGCGGGGAGCAACCAAACAAAAGCCGGCCCAAAAGGCCGGCTTTCTGCTCGATCGGACTTAAATCCGGCGATCAGTGCCGTTTTTCCGTGTCGTGCTTGTCGTTCTTGCTCTTGGACGGCTGGGTGATGCTGACCGGATCCGACCCTGCCATCGACTCCTCCAGCCCTTCCTCCAGCTTCCGCTCCAGCGCGTCGTCAGGCTTTTCATCGCGCGGCTTGTGCTTCACATCAGGATCGCCACCGCGCTTCTTGGTTGCAGGATGCGCCATGATTTTCTCCATTCCAGGGGAATCGCGTCCCAAGACAACGCGCAGCCGGCCGTTCGCGTTCCCGGTTCCCGGCACCGCTGCCAGCCGGATTTCGTGCTATTCAGAGCCGTTCCTGGGGAGGGAATGAATGAAGCAGATGGCCTGCATCGAGGATTTGCGCGAGACCGCGAGGCGCAAGGTCCCGAAGATGTTTTTCGATTATGCCGATGCCGGCTCCTATAACCAGGAAACGCTGCGCGCCAACCGCACCGACTTCGAAAAGCTGAAGCTGCGCCAGCGCATCCTGGTCAACATGGACCAGCGCAGCACGGCGACGACAATCCTGGGCGAAAAGGCACCGGTGCCGCTGGCGCTCGGACCGATCGGGCTCGGCGGCATGATGCACGGCGACGGCGAAATCCTCGCCTGTCGCGCGGCGCAGGCGATCGGCATTCCCTACACGCTCTCGACCATGTCGATCAATTCGATCGAGGACGTGGCGGCCGCGGTCGACAAGCCGTTCTGGTTCCAGCTCTACGTGATGCGCGACCGCGGCTTCATCAAGGAGCTGATCCAGCGCGCCGCGGCGGCCAAATGCAGCGCGCTGATGCTCACGGTCGATCTGCAGGTGCTCGGCCAGCGGCATTGCGACGTGCGCAACGGATTGACGGTGCCGCCGGAGATCAAGATCAGGAACGTGATCGACATCATGACCAAGCCGGCCTGGGCGTGGTCGATCCTGAAGGGCAAGCGCAAGACATTCGGCAACCTTGCCGGCTACGTGAAGGGCATGGAGAACGTCAATTCGCTCGCGCAATGGACCGCGAGCCAGTTCGACCCGACGCTGAGCTGGAAGGACGTCGAATGGGTGAAGAGCCTGTGGCCGGGCAAGCTCATCCTCAAGGGCATCCTCGACGTCGACGACGCCAAGATCGCGGTGACGACCGGGGCCGACGCGATCAGCGTGTCGAACCACGGCGGGCGGCAGCTCGACGGCGCGCCGTCGGCGATCGCGGCGCTGCCGCGGATCGCCGACGCGATCGGCTCGCAGGTCGAGGTGCTGATGGACTCCGGCGTCCGCACCGGGGCCGACATGATGCGGGCGATCGCGCTCGGCGCGAAGGCATGCATTGTCGGGCGCTCGTACATATATGGGCTGGGAGCCGGCGGTCAGGCCGGCGTCGCACGCGCCGTCGAAATCCTCGGCAAGGAGTTCGACACGACCATGGCGCTGTGCGGCAAGCGGAGCGTCGCCGAGATCGGCCCGGACGTGCTGGCCGATACGGAAACCCAGCGGAGAGCGTCGTGAAGATTCCGGGTCCCGATCATCCGATCACCATCACGCCGAGCAAGGAGCGCGTGCGCGTGACGTTCAACGGCAAGGTGGTTGCCGATACGAAACGGGCGCTGGTGCTACAGGAGGCGGCCTACAAGCCGGTGTTCTACATCCCGCGCAACGACGCGCACATGACTCTGGTTGCAAAGACGACGCACTCGACGCATTGCCCCTACAAGGGCGACGCCTCGTACTACACGATCAAGGTCGACGGCCGCGAGACCGAGAATGCGATCTGGAGCTATGAGACGCCGTTTCCGGCGATGAAGGAGATCGAAGGACACCTGGCGTTCTATCCGAACCGCGTCGACAAGATCGAGGCAACGCCGGCGTAGTCGATCTAGCAATGGCTCCCGGCTCTGTGCTGTCCTAATGCGACAGCCGCGGAGAGCCACAATGCCCACCTTCGAAAAACCCAGCGTCGCCGATCTGCGCCACGCCGCAGAGCAGCTCGGAATGAATCCGAGCATGCACTATCTCAACACGGTGCAGGACATTGTCGCGCCGCTGGTCGCGGCCTATGCGGCGCTCGACGCGGTGCCCGACGAGAAGCCCGCGGTGACGTATCCGCGCGACGGTGGCTGGCGGCCGACGCCCGAGGAGAACAAGCTCGGCGCCTGGTATGTGAAGACCGCGATCAAGGGCAAGGCCTCCGGCAAGCTCGCCGGCCGCCGGGTGGCGCTGAAGGACAACATCTGCCTCGCCGGCGTGCCGATGATGGTCGGCGCGGGCTTCCTCGACGGCTCGGTGCCGGATCTCGACGCCACCATCGTCACGCGCATCCTCGACGCCGGCGGCGAGATCGCCGGCAAGGCCGTGTGCGAGTACTACTGCCTCTCCGGCGGCAGCCACACCAGCTCCACCGGCCCGGTGCAGAACCCGCGCAAGCACGGCCACACCACCGGCGGATCGTCATCGGGCAGCGCCGCGCTGGTCGCGGCCGGCGAGGTGCCGATGGCGATCGGCGGCGACCAGGCCGGCTCGATCCGCATTCCGGCGAGCTACTGCGGCATCGTCGGCATGAAGCCGACGTTCGGCCTCGTGCCCTACAGCGGCATCGGCCCGCTGGAGATCACCATCGACACCGCCGGCCCGATGACGGCAAACGTCGCCGACAACGCGCTGCTGCTCGAGGTGATCGCCGGACCTGACGGGCTCGACTCGCGGCAGCATCAGGCGCAGATCGACCGCTACACCGAGTCGCTGCGCCAGGGCGTCAAGGGTTTGCGCATCGGCGTGCTGAAGGAGGGCTTCGGCCACCGCAACTCGGAGCCCGACGTCGACGCCAAGGTGCGGGCCGCGGCGCAGCGCTTCAAATCGCTGGGCGCCACGGTCGAAGAGGTGTCGGTGCCGGAGCACCTGACGCTGGGCTTTCCGGTCTGGGCGGCCATTCGTGGGGACGCGGCCTGCGTCATGCTGCTGGAAATGAACGGTCATGGCATCGGCTACGAGGGGCTCTATCCGCTCAGCGCCATCGAAGCCGGCATGAAGTGGCGCGACCACGCCGACGAGTTCGCCGACACGCTGAAGATCGCCTCGATCTTCTCGAAATACACGCTGCACCGCTACGGCGGGCACTACTACGGCAAGGCGCAGAACCTCCGGCGGCGGCTGCGCGCCGCCTATGACGCGGCGCTTGCGTCCTATGACCTGCTGCTGCTGCCGACCACGGTGATGAAGGCGACGCCGATCCCACCCGCGGGCGCGCCGCCGCAGGAGATCACCCGGCGGAGCTGGGAGGCGACGCGCAACACCTGCCCGTTCAACGCCACCGGCCATCCGGCAATCAGCATCCCATGCGGCGTCTCGGACGGCCTGCCGGTCGGACTGATGCTGGTCGGCCGGCACTGGGACGAGCGCACGATCTACCGCGCGAGCGCCGCGTTCGAGCGGTCCGGCGACTGGATGAGGATGTAGCAAAGCACTCCGCTGTCATTCCGGGGCGCGAGCGCAGCGAGCGAGCCCGGAATCCAGATAAACAGGGATTTCCTCCTTAACTGGATTCCGGGCTCGCGCCTATCGGCGCGCCCCGGAATGACCCCGGAGACGTTTACGGAATCTGAAACACCGCCATCTTGTCGCTGACGCCGCGCAGCGCGGCGAGTTGCTCGGTCGGCATGAGCTTGTTCTGCTCGATCAGCTTGGCGACCTGCGGACGAGCGACCACGGGCTTTGTCGCAAAGATCGCCTTCTCGTCGGCAAGGCCCTGCACGCGCGCGGCGATGTTGACGGTCTGGCCGAAATAATCGAGCCGGTCGTTCAAGGTCACCGCGAGGCACGGGCCCTCGTGAATGCCGATCTTGATGAGCAGATCGCCGTCCCTGATGTCGCGCACCGACGCGCGCATCCGCAGCGCCGCGGCGAGCGCGCGATCCGGTGTCGGGAAGGTCGCCATCACCGCGTCGCCGATGGTCTTCACCACCGCGCCCGCCTCCGACGCCACGATCTCGTTCAGCACGCGGAAATGCTCGCGCACGAGATCGTAGGCGGCGAGATCGCCGACGCGATCGTAGAGCGCGGTCGAGCCCTTCAGGTCGGTGAACAGGAAGGTCAGGCTCGTGATCTTCAGCCCCTGGTCCACGTCGAGCGTGTCGGTGCGGTAAATGTCGCGAAAGGTCTGGTTGGTGAGCACGCGCTTGGCGGTGAGGAACGGCCGCCGTTTGGCGAGCAGGTTATGCAGCGTGTGCCCGGCGATCCAGACCGACGGCAGCACGCGCACGTCGGTGCGATTTTCGAACGACAAGCGCAGCAGCCCCGGCCGCATCTCCGTCGTGCCAGTCGGCGCCTTGACCTTGTTGTAGACCATCGCGAGGCTCTGGCGTTCGCGTGTCTGCTCACCCTTCACGTCGATGAAGTGGGCGGCATGCGTGACGGGCTCGAACACGATCACGAAGTCGGCCGGCAGCTGCAGCGACATTTGCGCCTTTTCGCCGGGCGCAAGCTCGATCGCGTCGAGCGTGACCTCTTCCAGGACCTCCTCGAAACCGGACTCGGGCAGATCGACGCCGGAGCCCCAGAATATCTGCCGGAAGTACTCCCACGGCGGCAGCGATTGCGGGTCGTGCGCCGCGATCCGGCGGACCCGCGGGCTGACCGTAAAGACCACCTCGACCATCTCGTCCAGCGTCGGCTCGTAGCCGCAGGCGCACAGCGCGCAGTTATAGGCGTCCTTGTTCACGGCCTTCAGCTGCTGGTTGGCATCGAGCACGCCGCCGCAGCCTGGGCACAGCACATTCCAATTCAGTTCGAACAGGCCGATCCGCGAGGCGTGCAGGAAGCCCGAGATCGCCTTCTCCTCGTCGAGCCCGCGCCGCGCGGCGAAATCGAGGACATTGACGCGGCAGAGCGCGCGGTCCTGGCCGTCGCGGACCAGCGTCTCGATGGCGTCGCAGACCGCCGAGTCCGCGGCGCCGCGCAGCGCCCCGAACAGAGCCTGAAGCTGGGCCTGATTCTGGACCTGATGCTGAACTTGGGATGGCGGGTCATCCATGCCGCGAAAGCTAGTCCAAAATCCGCGGGCCGCCAGTGGGCGGCCCGCACAAATCCTGAAAAAGACCGTGACAGGACCGGGAAACCGACGGTCCGCGGTGCCCGGCGGCTATTCTTCCTTGTACCCATACGCCTGCGCATTCCCGGTCGCGCCGTAATACTCGAGCGGCAGGAACTTGCCCCGACATCATGATCTTGACCCGGTCGCCCTTGGGATCGGCGAGCCGCTGGTTAGCGTATTTCAGCCAATGCGGCTTCGGCGCACGCCGCGAATTCGAGGACACGCGCGTCGGCAAAGCGCGGCCCGGCAATTTGCAAACCCACCGGCAGGCCCTCGCGACCTGTTCCACAAGGAATGGAGATCGCGGGGCATAGCGCATGATTGAAGAATGGCGTGAACACCGCGTGCCCGCGCGGCGAAGCGGGAACGCCGCCAATCGTGGGCGGCCCCAATTGATTTAGCGGCCAGGCGACGCAAGGCGCTGTCGGACAGATCAGCAGATCATAGCGCGCGAAAAAATCGGCCAGAGTCAGCGCGATCTTTCGGGCGGCGGCACGGGCGCGAGCCACATCAGTCCCCGTCCACGAGCGGCCGCGCTCGATCTGGGCGGCAATGTCAGGATCAAGCAGGGCCAACCGCTCCGGCCCTTCACTGCCGAAGAGATCTGCAAGGCCCACATGCTGCAACGGTGTCAATTCATTTTCGCTGGCACCAGACGGCCAACACGGATCGGCGCGCTCGATCGCCAAACCGGCGTTCGCCAATACATCGGCCGCGCGTTGCACCGCGGCTGCGACGTCAGCATCGACCGGCACGTCAAGTCCGAGCCTGGGACTGAATGCGATCCTGAGCGGCTTCGCTGGCGATGCGAGATCGGGAAGCGCGCACGAATCCGGGTCGCGCGGATCGAAGCCAGCCACCGCGGCGAACATCAGTCGCACATCCTCGACCGTGCGCGCGATCGGCGCGATGACCTGAATGCCCGCAAACGCATGCGGAAAGCCGAATGGATCCGGAATCGCGCCGCAAGATGGCTTGAAGCCAACCATGCCGACATGCGCCGGGGGACGCCGGCTCGATCCGCCGCCATCGGTCCCAAGTGCGAGAGGCGCCATGCGCGCGGCGACTGCGACAGCGCATCCTCCGGACGATCCACCAGGCGTCAATTCGTCATTCATCGGGTGGCGCGTCGGGCCATAGACCCTGTTTGTCGTGACGCCCTTGCAGGCGAATTCCGACGAATTTCCGATGCCGATGACGACGGCACCGGCGGACCGCAGCCGTTCGACAGCGACGGCACTTCGGGGGGCAATGAAGTCCTTGAACAGCTGCGACCCTTGGGTGATGCGGCGTCCTTCCACCCATATGACGTCCTTGATCACAACCGGAACGCCGGCGAGGGGGAACCGTTCGCCCGAGTCCACACGCCTCTGGACTTGCGCGGCCTCTTCGCGCGCGCGCCGTGGCTCGAAGTCGACGATTGCGTTGAGCGCAGGGTTGCTCGACTCGATATTCCGGACAAAAGCTTCGATGATCTCGCCAACGGAAGTGTTTCGCGACAGGACGCGAGAAGCGATAGTGCCTGCGTTCCAATTGTCCATATACGCTCACGGCTCCTGACAGTTAGGATATGGCGGGCTGGTCGGTCAGCACGTCGCCATCAGTGTCGCTCTCGCCGAGCGCCTCTTTGACGACCTGTGCCGTGCGCCGGACATGGCTCCCGAGATAGCGGGCCGCGCGCGCGCCGTCGCGCGCCTGCAGGGCGTCGAGAACGAGGCGATGCTCTTCGATGGATTCATCCCAGCGATCAACGCGAGACAGCGCAAAATATCTGGCGCGCTCTGCGCGGGCGAACAACAGCGCATGCGCCTCGAGCAATGCCCCGTTCTTGGCGGCTGCGACGATCAACAGGTGAACCTGCTGGTTTGCGAGGAAGTAATCGTCGAGGCGCTGGTTGTCGTGATAGCGCTCGATCTGTTGTTGCAGAGCTACGAGGCGCTTCAATTCGCGGGCATCCATTCGCCGCGATGCAAGATCGGCGGCGAATTCTTCGAGACCCGCCATCGCTTCGAAAAGCTGCTCGATATCGTCCGCACGCATCAGCGAAACGCGAGCGCTTCGGTTGGGGCGAAGATCCAGCAGCCCTTGAGCGCCGAGCAGCTTGAGTGCTTCGCGCAAGGGCGTGCGTGAAATCCCGAGACGCGCCGCGAGCTCGATTTCATTCAAGGTCTGCCCCGGCTTCAACGTCCCCTTGATGATGAGAAGCCTCAGCCGCGTTGCGGCTTGCTCGTGCAGACCGGCACGCCGCAGCCGCAGCGACCCGCCGACCGCAACTTGGCTCAACCGGGGCTTGTCCACGTTTCGCTGTTTCACGACTTTCTGCTCCAGCTATCGCTTATGTTATAGGCAAAGAACCATTTAATTTCAATGGATTGTAAAAATCTGCATGCAAAATGCAATTTTTCCTTGCCGCTCGCGTCTGCGCGTGATGGAATTTTTGCGCTGGACTCTGGTCGCTGATGGAGGGGCATATGTCCTCAGTGTCGAAATCGAATTCAATCACGAAGGTGGCGGGTGCAAGTCTCGCCGGAACGACGTTGGAGTTTTACGACCACTTTATCTACGGCTCCGCGGCCGCTCTCGTCTTTCCTCGGCTCTTTTTCCCGCAAAGCGATCCGCTCACTTCGACATTGCTGTCCTTTGCGAGCTATGGCGTTGCCTTCGCCGCGCGTCCGCTGGGTGGCGCGCTGTTCGGTCACTTCGGCGACCGCTTCGGCCGCAAGTCGATCCTGATCATCACCCTACTGATGATGGGCCTCGCAACATTCGCGATCGGGCTGTTGCCAAGCTACGCAAGCGCCGGCGTGATCGCTCCGGTCCTCCTCGTGGTGCTACGTATCATCCAGGGCCTGGCGCTCGGCGGCGAATGGGGCGGCGCCACCATCATCGTCAATGAATTCGACCCGCAGGGCAAGCGGCGCGGTTTGCTCGGCAGCATCGTCCAGCTCGCGGCCCCGATCGGCCTTCTGATTGCCAACGCGGTCTTTGCCCTGGTGATCTGGCTGGTGTCGGAGGAAGCGTTCTTCAGTTGGGGATGGCGCATCCCCTTCCTGCTCAGCATCATCCTTGTCGCCGTGGGTCTCTACATTCGCTTCAACCTCAGCGAATCGCCCGTGTTCGAAAAGCTGGAAGCGACCCATCACGAAGCCAAGGCTCCGATCATCGAGCTGGTGCGCGGCTACAAGAAGCAACTCGCCATCGCATTCGGCACGCGCCTGGGCGGCGACATCGCCTTTTACGTCTTCACGCTGTTCCTGCTGTTCTATGTGCCGACGAGACTTGGCATGCCCAGAAGCGTCGCGCTTGCGGCGGTTCAGTGGGGCGCGGTTGCGCAGATCATCTTCATCCCGATCGCGGGCCTTCTTGCCGATCGCATCGGACGCAGGCCTGTCCTCCTGATCGGCGGTTTGGGCGGCGCCGTCTGGGCCTTCTTCTTCTTCGCCTTGGTCGACACGAAGGATTCGACGAGCATCCTGCTGGCCTCGTTTGTCGGAATGCTCTTCGTTTCGTTCATGTTCTCGCCGCTCGCATCGTTCCTGCCGGAACTGTTTCCGACGCGCGTCCGCATGACGGGAGCATCGATCGGCTTCCAGTTTGCGGGCGTATTCGGCGGCGCATTGGCGCCGATCATCGCAACGAGCTTGGTCGCCGCCTATGGCTCAACCACGCCGGTTGCCATCTACCTGGCGGCGGTTTGTCTGCTCATCGTTGTCGCAGTTCTGTTCAGCAAGGAAACGAAATCGGTCGATCTCCATTCCGTGCCCGAGGCGAATTCGGCCGGGACGCGTTCGTAAGACAGGTTGGCCGCCAATGATCGATGCGCTGAGGTGCTGCCCCAGCGCATCGGCCGGCCCGCTTTCGTCAGGTCGCAACGGCGGCATCCCTCACTCCTCCTTATACCCATACTGCTGCGCGTTGCCGGTCGCGCCGTAATACTTGAACGGCAGGAACTTGCCCGACATCGTGATCTTGACCCGGTCGCCCTTGGG
>JAIESC010000277.1 GCA_019746355.1 Xanthobacteraceae bacterium
TGATCTCCCGCCCGTCCTCCGGACCGTTTCCGGCATGCCTGATGTGCCCCTGAGCAGGCGGCGTCCGCCTCTGCCACCCGACGTCTAGCGCCTACGAATCATTGAGACTTTACGCGCAACCGGATTCGCACCGAAAGAGTCCAGACCGTGAACGGCAGGGATCGCGCGCTGGTGTTGCACCGCTGCGGCTGAAACTTGCCGCGACGAGCGGCGGTTACGCCGACGCGTCGCGCAGCGGCTCGGCCTTGCGCACCAGATCCTCGAGACTGATTCGGCCAAGGGCTGCGGCGAAGGTCTTTTCCGCCTGGCTCATGGCCGGCACGACGACCTGGTTGAGCAGATCCGAGCTTGCGATCTCGGGATCGACGTCGTCCTCGATGGTGCCCGCGGCGCGCAGGATTTCATCGGCGGTGATGCGCTTTCGCTCGCGCGCGAGCTCATAGCCGCCGCGTGGGCCGCGAATTCCCTTGAGGATTCCCATCCGCACCAGCCCTTGCAGAACCGGTTCGAGGTGCCGCGCCGGAAGGCTGTGGCGTGCGGCCAGCACCTTTGCCGATACCGGACGATCCCGTCCATGGAGTGCCACATCGATAACGGCAGCGACCGCCAAGAGACTCTTGCGCGACAGCAAAGCCATCGGACCCCGCGTCCCATTTATATTCCATAACGGTAGGATATTACGGAAGGGATTTGCGGTTTTTGTCAATCGGTTTAAGGCCCGTAGACCCGAAGCCTTTTGTCCCACGTGCGGTTTTCTGTAGTTTTTTCTGCTCTGAAATCTGTGCATGCCAGACAGGCGCGATGACAAGTTGGGCAATCCGCAGCCCGCGCGTGACCGAAAATGATTCGTCGCCCAAATTCACAAGAACGACCTGTATTTCGCCGCGATAGTCGGAATCGACGGTACCGGGCGCGTTGAGCACGGTGATCCCGTTGCGGGCGGCCAGTCCCGACCGTGGGCGGACCTGGCCTTCGCTGCCGCGTGGCAATGCGATCGACAGGCCGGTCGGCACGTTGGCGCGCTGGCCAGGCGCGAGCGCGATCGGCGCATCCTCCGGCACCGCGGCCATGAGATCGAGGCCCGCGGCACCCGCGCTCTGATAGGCCGGCAGCGGCAGACCGGCGGCGTGCGGCAGCCGCATGATTTTCAGTTTGACCTTCCTGCTCACGGCCGGCCGCTCATCGTTCGTGCAATCCGGGTGACGAGGGCTGAGGCGACCTCGTTCTTCGACTGCGGCTGCCAGTGTTCGACGCCGTCCTTGGTGACGAGATGGATGGTGTTGCTGTCGCCGCCCATGATGCCGGTTTCCGGTGAGACATCGTTGGCGAGGATCCAGTCGCAGCCCTTGCGCGCAAGCTTCGCCTTCGCATGCTCGATCACGTGCTCGGTTTCCGCGGCAAAGCCGATGACAAGCCTGGGCCGCTTCGATTTGCGATGCGCGACGGTCGCGAGAATATCCGGGTTCTCGACCAGCGCCAGCTCCGGCGTGCCTTTGCCGGTCTTCTTGATCTTTTCCTTGCTGTTGTTGGCGGTGCGCCAGTCGGCGACGGCGGCGGCAAACACGGCGATGTCCGCCGGCAGCGCCTTCTCGACGGCCGCGAGCATGTCGCGCGCGCTCTCGATCTGAACCACCTTCACGCCCTGCGGCGACGCGATCTGCACCGGGCCGGAGACGAGCGTGACGTTCGCGCCGGCCGCGGCGGCGGCCTCGGCGATGGCGTGACCCTGCTTGCCGGACGAGCGGTTGGCGATGTAGCGCACCGGATCGATCGGCTCATGCGTCGGGCCCGACGTGACGATCATCCGCAGCCCGGCCAATGCCCCCGAGGCATAGGCGAGCGAAGCGACGCCGTCCTCTGGACGGCTACGCGTCAGCAGCACTTCGGCTGCGGCGGCGATCTCCAGCGGCTCGGCCATGCGGCCGACACCGGCCTCGTTGCTCTCGGCCATCTCGCCGGTATTGGGACCGACGAAGTGCACGCCATCGGCCCGAAGCTGCGCGGCGTTTCGCATCGTCGCCTTGTTCGACCACATCTTCGGGTTCATCGCTGGCGCCAGCAGGATCGGCCGGTCGGTCGCGAGCAGCACGGCGGAGGCGAGATCGTCGGCGTGGCCCTGCGCCATCTTCGCCATCAGGTCGGCGGTGGCGGGCGCGACGATCACCATGCGGGTGTCGCGCGCGAGCCTGATATGGCCGACGTCGAGCTCGAGCTTGGTATCGAACAGGTCGGTATAGGGATGCTCGCCCGCGAGCGCGCCGGCCGACAGCGGCGTGATGAACTTCTGCGCCGCGTCGGTCATGACCACACGCACGGCGATGGCACGCTCGCGCAGCCGCCGGATCAGGTCGAGCGATTTGTAGGCGGCGATCCCGCCGCCGATGATGAGCAGAGCCGTCTTCGCCGCAGTATCGGATTGCTTCAGATGCTTGGCAGGCGCGTCGGCCTCCGGCGCGGCGGCGAAGGCGGGCTCGTCGGCCGCGGCGCTGCGCAGGATGGTGCGGACCTCGTCTTCCACCGAGCGGCCGTGCTTCGCTGCGCGCAGCCGCAACCGCTTCTTCAGCGCCTCGTCGAGTTGCCGGACGGTCAAACTGGCCATGGTAAAAGTCCAACGAATTCAAGGTCATTGTAACGTCTGATAGCATTGAAATCAATGCAATCAGACGGCGCCTATTGAGCCGGAATCCTGTCGGCCTTTTCCAGCAGGTCCCGCGCCGCGGCCGCGGCGCGCTCGCTCATCGCTTTCTTGTCGCATTCCGCCCCGCAGTGGCGCTGGAAGGCGGCGAGCCGCTCGGTTTCCATGGTGGCTGCGAGGCACTGCTGCAGCCGCGCGCCGCCGCGGCTCAGCGACTCGAACACGCTGCCCAGCGCCTCGACGTCGCGCGGCCGGAAGTTGGCTTTAGCGGCATTGTCGAAGGCTTCGCCCCAGCGCGCTTCGAGCGCCTCCGCCACCGCGATCTCCGGATGGCACTTGTCGCGCAACGTGCGGGCCATCGCCGGCGACGAGATGAAGGTCCATTCCAGCGGCTTGCCCAGCGCGGGGTCGTTCGGCGCGGGCGTGCGGTTGAAATCGACCTGGTAGGTGAGCGCGACGCGGCGGCGGTTGACGGCCGGGTCGGGATCGGGCGCAGGCTTCGCGTTCGCCGCCAGCTGGTTGTAAAGCCGGTTGACGCCGGCGAACCACGCGGTGCGGCAGCCGTCGTTGCAGGTGCTGCGGCTGGAATCGAGCTTCAGCCGCAGGTCGCGCCGCTGCTGGTAGGTCCGGACCCCGCGGTAGAGCGGTGAGATGTCCTCGCGCAGTTGCGGGGCGGCCGCGCTGGTGCCGGTCATCGGCAGCGGCGGCTCCCAGCGGATGACGAAGTCCGGGCCGTAGATCGAGACGTCGCTGCGGATCGCCCGCGTCTTCAGCACAAAGCTGCGGATGATGACGGCGATGCGCGCCTCTTCCTCGAGGTTGGTTCCGTCGAACGAAAGATGCAGCGCGGCGAGCCAGCCCTTGCCCTGGATGATGCGATCGAGCAGCGCGTCGGCGTCACCTTCGCCAAGCGTGCCGCTGACATGAAGCGCGCGGCAGGTTTCGAGATCGGGCAGCCGGCCGCGCGGCAGGCCGAAGTAGGAGAAGAACACGTTCGGGTCATCGTTGAACACCGGCAGCAGATGCTTGTAGCGCGAGGGCTCGATGCACTGGAATTCGAGCGCCCGCGCGGGCACGGCCGGAGCCGACGCGCACGCCGCCGCCAGCAGCGCCGCAGCCGCCAAGTGGCCGAACAAGCGGCCGAACAGGCGGCCGATACCGCGCCGGCTCATCGTGCCGCCCTCGCCAGCTCCTGCATCCTGTCCCGCGCCATGGCCGCGAGCTTCTGCCTGTCGCAGCCGCCTTTGCAGAGGCGGTCGTAGGCCGCGAGCCGCTCCTTTTCATGCGCCGCCGCGACGCATTGCTCGGCCTTGCTGCGCTGCTCGCGGACCTTTTGCATCGCGCCGCGCAGCCGGTCGACCTTGATGGAAGGGCCGAACAGCGCCACGGTCAGATAGCTGATGGAAAGCTCGATCTGCCGTTCCAGGCGCTGCAGTTGGCCGACATCGGTGCTGCACCGGGCGTTGAGATAGTCGGCGACGTAGCGCGGATAGCGGCTGACATCGACCGGCATCGTCGTCTCGGGCGGGGTCGATTGAAAGGTGCTGATGAAGTCCGGGCCGGCATCCATCTGCCGGTAGAAAGCCACCTGCGTCTCCTCGGAGCGCATCAGGCCCTCATTGGTGATGGTCATCGACCGCGACTGATCGATGAAGGCGTCCTCGCCGGAATAGCGCGAGCGATGCAGCCGCACGATGCCGAAGCGCTCGATGCCGGCGGCATGGATCAGGCCGCAGGCCGAAATGCAGGCGGGCGAGGCCTGCACCGGCACAAGCTTGCGCTGCTCGGCGAGATAAGCCTGCCAGCCTTGCGCGAGATCGGCCTCCGGCGTCGGCGCGGGCGGTGCGGCGGCCGGACCGGGCGTCGTACTTTCGGTCCCGACCGGCGCGGTGGCGCCGCCGAGCGGCGGCACGAAGAAGTCCGGCGTGTAGAGCAGGGCCGTGCCGGTCACCCGCGCGGTCGTGGTCTTGAGCCAGAAGCTGCGGGCGAGAAAGCCGAGCTGATAACCCGCGCCGACCGAGCCGCCGGTCGAGGACAGATGCAGCGTGGCCAGCCAGCCTTCGTTCTGCACTATGATGTCGGCGAGCTTGGTGACGTCCTGTGCGGCCGGCGGCTCGACCTTGCCGCTGACCAGCGCCGCGCGGCAATGCTCCGGGCCGGGCAGCCGGCCGGGATCGATCTGCAGATAGGCCGCGAACTTGCGCGCGTCGCCGCCGAAGATCTTGTAGAGGTGCTTGTACTTCGAGGCCTCGATGCAGGTGACCTCGAGCGCTGCGGCGCGCCCGATTCCGGCAAGGCCGGTCAACGCCAGTATCAGAAGGCCGAGACCGACCCGCCGCATCGTTTTGCCCCGAAGACCGCTGTGGCAGCGCGGCATTTGCGGGCAAGTCGGTGGGCGAAGTCAATGGCCGCAGCGAGCCTTCCGTATGGCTCCGCGATGCCCTATCCCTTTTGCAGACAGCCGCGGGGCACCATGAGCGAAAATTCCGAAAGTTGGGATTTCATCATCGTGGGCGCGGGCAGCGCGGGTTGTGTGCTGGCGAACCGGCTCACTGCATCGGGCCGTCACCGCGTGCTGTTGCTCGAAGCCGGGCCCGACAGCCGGCATCCCTGGCTTCGCATTCCGCTCGGCTACGGCAAGCTGTTCACCGACCGCCGCTTCAACTGGTGCTATTCGACCGAGCCGCAGCCGGAGTGCCACGGCCGCAACGTCATCGCGCCGCGCGGCAGGGTGCTGGGCGGCTCGAGCTCGATCAACGGGCTCATTTACATCCGCGGGCAAGCGGAGGATTTCGATCACTGGCGGCAGCTCGGCAACGCCGGCTGGGGCTCCGACGATGTGTTGCCGTACTTCCGCAAGGCCGAGGGCAATGAGCGCAACGCGGATGAGTGGCACGCCAGCGACGGCCCGCTGGGCGTGTCCGACCTGCGCGACCGCCATCCGCTTGCTGTGGCCTATGTCGAAGCGGCGGTGGAATGCGGCCATCCGCGCAACGGTGATTTCAACGGCGCTCGTCAGGAGGGCGCGGGCTTCTACCAGACGACCACGCGCGGCGGCGTGCGCTCGTCGACCGCGGTGGCCTATCTCGATCCGGCGCGAGGCCGCGGCAATCTCAAGGTGGCGTCCGAGGCGCTGGCGATGCGCATCCTGTTCGACGGCCGGCGTGCGGTGGGCGTCGAGTACACTGTCGGCGGCGAGACGCGTGCGGCGCGCGCCCATGCCGAGGTGATCGTCGCATCCGGTGCGTTCAACTCGCCGCAGCTTCTGCAATTGTCAGGGCTCGGGCCTGCGTCGCTGCTTTCGTCGCTTGGCATTGCCGTGATCGCCGACCGGCCCGGGGTCGGCGATGGCCTCAACGACCACTACCTCGCGCGGCTGATCCTGCGCTTGAGGAAGCCGCTGTCGCTCAACGACGCGGTCCGGCAATGGCACCGCGGCGGGGCCGCCGTGCTGCGCTATGCGCTGTTCCGGCGCGGCTATTTCGCGATCCCGGCGCTGTCGGCCGGATGCTTTCTCCGCGCGCTGCCGCAGGCGGCAACGCCGGACATCCAGGCTTCGCTGGCGCTCTATTCGGTGCAGAACATCGGTGAGAAGCTGCACCCGTTCTCCGGCGTGACCGGCGTGTGCACGCTGCTGCGGCCGGAAAGTCGCGGATGGGTACGGATCAAGTCGGCCGATCCGCGCGAGGCGCCGGCGATCCATCCGAACTATCTGGCAGCGCGGCGCGACCGCGACACGATGGTGGCGGGCATGCGGGCGCTGCGCCGGATCATCCGGTCGCCGGCGATGGCGCGGCACATTGCCGAGGAGGTGGAGCCGGGCCCGGCCTGCGCCAGCGACGACGACATTCTCGACTACGTCCGCCGCCGCGGCTCCACGGTCTATCACCCGGTCAGCACCTGCCGCATGGGGCAGGACGACAGGGCCGTGGTGGACGAACGGCTGCGGGTGCGAGGCTTCGGAGGACTAAGAGTGATCGACGCCTCGATCATGCCGGCCGTGGTGTCGGGCAACACCAACGCCGCCACCATCATGATCGCCGAGAAGGGCGCGGATATGGTGCTGCAGGATATCGACCGCTGACGTCAGGTTGATCCAACGAACCTGCAGCTTGCTCCGCCGTCATCGCCGGGCATAGCCGTCCGAAGGACGGCGTCGCTTTGCTCGCCTATGACGCGGCGATCCATGAGCGAGTGCAACACACTCCAATCGCAAGGGCGTCCTTATCGCGCGGCCGTGTGGACCCGCGGGTCAAGCCCGCGGGTGACGACCGCGCTTGCGGTGAGTGCTCTTGTCTGCCGAGAGGATTAAGCCGCGTCGCGCGCCTGGTCCGGCGCTTCCGTAACCGCCGCCGCGCTCTTCGCCGCCGTCAGCGCCATCGCATTGATCAGCGTTGCGACCTCTTGCCGCGCCGTCACGTGCGACATGGTCGGCCGGGTGCCGAGCGTCGCCTCGTTGAGATCGTCGAGGGCCGTGAGCCCGCGCGGGAAGAATTCGCGGAAGATCATCCGCTCGGCGAAACCGTCGACGCAGCGGAAATCCAGCATCTGCGAAAGCTGGGTCAGGGCCTGTCCGACCAGCCGTTTGTTGCGGGTGCTGGTCATCGAAAGCCGGTTGCGCAGCACGATCCAGTCGATCGTGTTGCTGTCGATCATGCGGCGCTGCGTGCGGACGTCATCGACCATCTGGGCGTAGTGGTTGATGCCGGAGACCGCGAAGGTCTCGGGATCGACGGTGCCGAGCAGGTCGAAATCGACAAAGCTGTCGTTCAGCGGCGTCACCAGCGTGTCGGCCATCGAATGAGCCAGCCGCGCCAGGCTGCCGTCGCGGCCGGGCGTATCGATGACGATGGCGTCGTAGGTTTCCGCGAGCGCGTCGATCTTGTCGGCCAGTGCCGTGCAGCCGGCCGCTTCGTCGGCCTCGGAGCCGTGCTCGATGGTGAAGTGCTCGGGCATCTGTAGCGCGCGATTGACGCGGCCAGCCCATGTGCGCCGGTTCTCGAGATACGCGGTGAAACTCTTCTGGCGGGTGTCGAGGTCGAGGGTCGCGACCCGATGGCCGAGCTTCAGCAGCGCTACGGAGATGTGCATGGCGACGGTCGATTTGCCCGACCCGCCCTTCTCATTGCCGACAACAATCACGCGTGCCTTGGACACAAATGCCTTGTCAAAGGACATGCAAGCTCCTCGATTGTCTGGATTCGCCCTGCTCGTCACTAGCTCTGATTCGACATGGAACCGCAATGATGAAGGCCGCGGGGTGCAATGCCGCGAAAGCATTTGTCGTCGCAGGTGTTGCCGTACGGATTCACATCGGAGCGGATGTGAATTGTGCGCTGCTCGGCACGAGGCCGTGGAACACGTGCGTCAAAAAATCACAATCGTCAGAGTGTCCGCCACACGATCCATACGAGCAGCAGCGCGATCACCCAGAGCGCGATCGCGGTCCAGCGGCTGCGCCGGGCCTCGGCTTGACCGATCGCCGCGACGGTTTCAGGTGCGAGCACGAGGCCTTCGCGGGTGATGGCGTCGAGCTGCTCGACCAGCACCGCGCCGCGCGTCATCAGCGAGGGAACTCCGGCGAGGAAGCTCGTCGCGTCCTTGGCCGCGTCCTCGATGCGGCCGGCGGGTCCGAGATGCCGCTCCATCCATTCGCGGACCACGGGCTCGGACACGGTCCACATGTCGAGCCTGGGATCGAGCGAGCGCGCCACGCCTTCGACCACCACCATGGTCTTTTGCAGCAGCAGGAGCTCCGGCCGCGTCCGCATGTCGAACAGGCTGGTCACCTCGAACAGCAGCGTCAAAAGCTTGGCCATCGAGATGTCTTCGGCGGCGCGGTTGTGGATCGGCTCGCCGATCGCGCGAATCGCCTGGGCGAAGTCGTCCACCGAGTGCTTGGGCGGCACATAGCCGGCCTCGAAGTGCACCTCGGCGGTGCGGCGATAGTTGCGGGTGATGAAGCCGTAGAGGATCTCGGCGAGGAAGCGCCGCTCCTTGGGGCCGAGCCGGCCCATGATGCCGAAATCGACCGCGGTGAGCTTGCCTTCGCCGTCCACGAACAGATTGCCGGGGTGCATGTCGGCGTGGAAGAACCCGTCGCGCAGCGCATGGCGCAGGAAGGTCTGGATCACCGCCGCGGCGAGCTTCTTCAGGTCGAGGCCCAGCGTCTCGAGCCGGGCGCGGTCGTTCAGCGGCGTGCCGTCGATCCATTCCAGCGTCAGCACGTCCTTGGCGGTGCGGTCCCAGTCGACCGCCGGCACGCGGAAGTCCGGGTCGGCCTTGGTGTTCTCGGCCATCTCGGAGAGCGCCGCCGCCTCGAGCCGCAAATCCATCTCGATCGCAACCGAGCGGCGCAGCGTGTTGACGGTCTCGATCAGGCGCAGCCGCCGCGCCTCCGCGGAGAACTTTTCGCCGTAGTACGCGACGAAGCTGAACGCATCGACGTCGGTGCGGAAGCGCCGCTCGACATCCGGGCGCAGCACCTTCACCGCGACCGGCTTGCGGCCATCGGCCGTGATCAATTCCGCGCGATGCACCTGGGCAATCGAGGCCGCCGCCACCGCCGGGCCGAACGCGACATAGGCGTCGCGCACCGGCTTGCCCAGCGCTTCCGACACCACGGTCTCCGCTTGCGCTTGCGGGAACGGCGGCATCTTGTCCTGCAGCGCCTCGAGATCGCGCGCGAGCGTCACGCCGACCACATCGGGGCGCGTGGCGAGGAACTGGCCGAGCTTGACATAGGCCGGGCCGAGCCGTGTCAACGCGGTCGACAGCCGGTGCTCGGCGCTGGAGCCGGTCGGCCGCTCGATCAGCCGCGCGAGCTTGACCGCAATCTGCGCCGGAAAGGGCAACGGCACCGGATAGGGGATCGCCAGAACGCCCTCGCGCGCGAACACGAAGCCTGCGCGGGCAAGGCGGGCGAGATGGGAGAACGCGGAGATCACGAGGCTTGCTCGGTGCGCTCCCTCCCCCGCTCGCGGGGGAGGGTTGGGGAGGGGGAATGGCTTGCGCTGTGTTTGTGGCGGCCCCCTCCCAGTCCCTCCCCCAGCAAAAGGGCGTTAACGCCCGTCTTCGCCGGGCTACGCGGGGGAGGGGACGCCGTGGCACGACCGGAGATCAATCTCAGCATCGCAGCAATCACAGCCGCCAGCCGGAGTGCAGCGCGACCACGCCGCCGGTCAGCCGCGTGAACGTGGCGCGGCGGAAGCCTGCACCGCGGATCATGTCGGCGAATTTCGCGGGCTGAGGAAACTTGCGGATCGACTCGACGAGATATTTGTACGCCTCGGCGTCGCCGGTCACGGCCCGGCCGATCTGCGGAATGACATTGAACGAGTAGAGATCGTAGAGGCGGTCGAGGCCGGGCACGTCGACCGAAGAAAACTCCAGGCAGAGGAAGTGCCCGCCGGTCTTCAGCACGCGATGGATTTCACTGAGCGCCACGTCGATGCGCGGCACGTTGCGGATGCCGAAAGCGATGGTGACCGCGTCGAAGCTCTTGTCGGCGAACGGCAGCTTCTCGGCATTGGCCTCCATGAACGCAACGGCGTGGCCGGCCTTTTTCGCCCGCTCGCGGCCGACCGCGAGCATCTCGGCGTTGATGTCGGCGACGGTGACGCGCGTGCCCTTGCCGCCCTTCGCGGCGATGCGGAACGCCACGTCGCCGGTGCCGCCGGCGAGGTCGAGGACGGCAAACGGCCTGCTCTTCGACGGATTGACCGCGGTGACCAGGGCGTCCTTCCAGGCGCGGTGCAGGCCGCCCGACATCAGGTCGTTCATCAGGTCGTAGCGGCGGGCGACCGAATGAAACACGTCGTCCACCAGCCCCTGCTTGTCGGCAAGCGGCACCCGGCGATAGCCGAAATCGGCTTGGTTTTCAGTGCTCTTGGCCATGCTCGATCCTGTCCGGCCGACGATAGCGCGGCCCGTCGCCGGACGCTACAAAGGCCCGCCCCGATCAGTTAATGGAGCGCGCGCGCGAGGGAAAGAGCCGATGGTCGTGGAATTTGCCAAGGTCGTACCCACCTTCCGGATCTTCTCGCTGGAGAAGGCGCGTGAGTTCTATATCGGCTTTCTCGGCTGCCAGGTGGATTGGGAGCACCGCTTCGAGCCGGATGCGCCGGTCTACATGCAGGTGTCGCGCGGCAATCTGGTGCTGCATCTGAGCGAGCATCACGGCGACGCCACGCCGGGCTCGGTGGCGCTGGTCTACATGAAGGGCATCGAGGAGCTGCACCGCGAGCTGATCGACAAGAGGTACCGCCACAACCGTCCCGGCCTCGAACGGATGGACTGGGGCATGATGCAGGTCACCGTGATCGATCCGTTCGGCAATCGCATCCGGTTCTCCGAGCCGATCGAGAAACAGAAAGCATAGGCGCCCCAAGATGCCCGAGCTGCCCGAAGTCGAAACCGTGCGTCGCGGACTTGCGCCTGCAATGGAGGACGCGCGCTTCGACGAGGTGGTCGCGCATCGCGGCGACCTGCGCTGGCCGTTGCCGAAGGATTTCGTGGCCCGGCTGAGGGGCCAGAAGGTGGTGGGGCTCGGGCGGCGCGCCAAGTATCTGCTGGCGGATTTATCGTCGGGCGACGTGCTGCTGATGCATCTCGGCATGTCGGGCTCGTTCCGCGTCGTCGATGCCGGCAAGGCGAAGACGCCGGGGCTGTTTCACTATCAACGCTCGGACTACGGCACGCACGACCATGTGGTGTTCCGGATGTCGTCGGGCGCGACGATTGCGTTCAACGATCCGCGCCGCTTCGGCTGCATGAAATTGTTTCCGCGCCGTGCGATTGACGAGGAGCCGCTGCTGCGTTCGCTCGGGCCGGAGCCTTTGGGAAACGAGTTCGATGCAGCGATGCTGGCGAAGGCCTGCGCCGGCAAGACGACCAGCGTGAAGGCCGCGCTGCTCGACCAGCGCATCGTCGCAGGGCTCGGCAATATCTACGTCTGCGAGGCGCTCAACCGCTCAAAGATTTCACCGCGGCGGCAGGCTTCGACGCTCGCCACGCGCGCAGGCGCGCCGCAGGAGCGCACGGGGCCGCTGGTCGATGCGATCAAGGAGGTGCTGGCCGACGCCATCGAGGCCGGCGGCTCCTCGCTGCGCGACCACAAGCAGACCAACGGCGAGCTCGGCTATTTCCAGCACCGCTTCCGCGTCTATGACCGCGAGGGCAAGCCGTGCCCGACGCGCGGCTGCACCGGCGCCATCAAACGGATCGTGCAGGGCGGCCGCTCGACGTTCTTCTGCCCGGTCTGTCAGAAGTGACCGCTTGGCGGTCAACGAACGAGCCCGGCGCGGGCCGGGCTCGTTCGCAGCATGATGGCTTTTCTTACCAGCGATAATACTTGCAGCGGCGTACGCCATTGAATTCGGTCCAGCAGCGGCGATGCGGCCGGCCGGTCGGCCCACCGACCGTCGCGCCGATCAGGCCGCCCGCGACCGCGCCCACCGGTCCTGCCACCAGCAAGCCGGTGCCCGCGCCGATTGCGGCGCCCGAAACCGTCGAGTCGCTCGGGCCTGCGTTTGCAGTGGAAGACAACGAAAGCGTGGCGATAACGGCAATTCCGATTAAGGTCTTGCGCATGGGCATCTCCCTCAAAACTTCCTCAGCGGGAGCCCCTATAACGGCGCTGCCGGCGATCTGGTTCCGCCCGGCAAGGCCCTGTTATTGTTTGCGCATGTCCCGGAAAAGTGGACACCGGTTTTCCGAAAAGGACATGCGCCAACTAAAGAATCTGGAGCACGTCCCGTTCCATTGGAACGAGACGTGCTCTAGCGAAACGTGAGAGCAGGAACGCCAAGGAGCGCCGCATGGGCTATCAGAACATCATCGCCGAAACCAAAGGCCGGGTCGGCATCATCCGCTTCAACCGGCCGGCGGCGCTCAACGCGCTCAATGCCGCGCTTGTCGAAGAGCTCAACGCCGCGATCGATGGGTTCGAGGCCGACGCCAACATTGGCTGTCTGCTCATCACCGGTTCGGAGAAGGCGTTCGCGGCCGGCGCCGACATCAAGGAGATGGCGAGCAAGAGCTACGCCGACGCGAACCTCGGCGACTTCGCCGGCAACCAGGATCGCATCGCGCGTGCGCGCAAGCCCGTGGTCGCGGCGGTGGCGGGCTTTGCGCTCGGCGGCGGCTGCGAGATGGCGATGCAGTGCGACATCATCATCGCCGCCGACAACGCCAAGTTCGGCCAGCCGGAGATCAAGCTCGGTGTCATCCCCGGCATCGGCGGCACGCAGCGGCTCACCCACGCGGTCGGCAAGGCCAAGGCGATGGACCTCATTCTCACCGGCCGCATGATGGATGCCCAGGAGGCGGAGCGGGCGGGCCTCGTCGCGCGCGTGGTGCCGGCGGCGTCGCTGATGGAGGAGGCGATGAAGGTCGCCGAAACCATCGCCGGTTTCGGCCTGCCGTCGGTCTATGCGGCGAAGGAGAGCGTCAATCGCGCTTTCGAGACGACGCTCGCCGAAGGCGTGCGCTTCGAGCGCCGCGTGTTTCACGCGCTGTTCGCCACCGAAGACCAGAAGGAGGGCATGGCCGCCTTCGTCGAGAAGCGGCCGGCGCAGTTCAAGAACCGGTAGCCGCGCCGCCGAACGCCGGGAGACGTCCGGCGGCGGGAGCGATCTATCGTTTCTTTCCAGACGAGCTGCTGCTCGAACTGCTGCTGGAGCTGCTGCTGCTCGAGGAGGACGATGACGGCGTAAAGGACGGTGATGCCGGCCTCGACGTGGCAACGGCCGGCCGCGACGGTGCGCTGACCGTCGGCGCGGTCCGCGTCACCGGCGCCGGGTTATTCGTCTTCGGCTGGCGGTAGCTGTCTATGTCCCTCGCAACCCGCGCATCGCCCGTGGGATTGAGGTTACGGCCGGTGCGGTCAAACCGATAGTTGGGATTCGACGGCGCGGGCGGAGCGGTGGTGCGCATGCTTGGCGCTGCCGGCTTGTAGCCGGGATTGTTGGCCGTCGACCGGATCGGCTGGCCGACCGGGCTTGGCTTCGGCGCGCTTTGTCCGCTGACCGGATTGGGCGTCGTCGATCGGGTGTCGAAGCCGCCGCGCGCCTGCCCCGATGACCGCTCCGTGGTGTTCGAGCTGCGGGTTGCGTTTGACGACTGCGATTGAATCTTCTTGGCCTGCTCGAGCGCGCTTTGCGCGGAGAGCTCGTCACTCGGAAGCGAAGCGAGCGCGAACAAGCCCAATGCGGATGCTTTGGCCCACATGGCGGGATCCCCCTTTGAGACAGATAATTATGCTTGCCCGACGCATTTGCGCCGTCAGGTATTCACTGACAGAAATTTCAAATTCAAACGCAGCCAGCTTAGCTTCCGAGGGAGACTCAAACAACGGATGCGGGCGCTATTTGCGTACGCAGATCACGCGCGTGACGGCGGGCTGGCTGTCGGCGAGCTTGCTCTGCCCGGCTTCCGGCACGCCGCTTTCCTGCAGGAAGCGCCGGATGGCATCGGCTGAAACGATCGAGGCTTGCGGCGCGGATGCAGCGGTGCCGCTGGTCATCATCGGCGGAAGCTGCGCCATCCCGGCGAGCCGTCCCGCCGCATCGAACGCCGCGGCACCGGCAAAGCCTGGCGCGGGTGAAGGCTCGAGCGTCCGAACCGATCCCGCTGCGCTCACGCGCGATCTCACCGACGACACCGCGCTGCCGCCGGCCTGCGCCGCGGGATCGGCCACGCCGACCAGCGTGACGTCGCCCGCGGCATTGTCCGCCGCAAGCGGCGCAACGCTGATGTTGGACACGCCGTTGATCCGCAGCAGCACCAGGCCCGCGAGGCGATCCTCGGCGACGCGCTCGGCATGGCCCAGCCCCGGCAGGGTGATGACCTGGCAGCCCTCGACCAGCCGCCGGTCGGTCAGCACGTGGGCCATCGCGCCTTCCGCCGCAACAAAAATGCCGGTGCCGTATTCGACCTTGCGACGCGGCGCTTCGGCCGCGGCCGCAAGCGAGAAGCCCTGGGGGAACGGCAGATAGGCCCAGGCGATCGGTGCGACCAGCGGGTCCATCGTGCCTTCCATCGCCTGGTCGTACAGGATCGTCAGCCCGCGCACCTCGCCGTTTCGCGCGTAGCCGTAGACGCGCATCTTCTTCAGGCCCTGCATGCCGGCGAGCATGAATGAGTCCTGTCCGAGATTGTTCGCGGTGAGCCGTCGCCGCGGAATTCCCTTCTGCTGCTCGTACACCGCTTCAAGCGTTGCGCCGGTGTCGACGCGGAACGTCTCGATCTGCAACTGGCCTTGCTCGGAGCTCCAGCGCGTGCCGGCCGGGCCGGTCGTGATCCTGGTCGCAAACTTCGACGGGATGCCGATCCGCGCGCCGGTGGCCGGGTCCTCGATCACGCGCCAGCCGGCTTCGCTCTGCCGCGGCGTGACGGCGGCCGCGAGCGCCGTGCGCTCCTCCGGCGAAAGCAGGCCGGTGACCTTGAGCTTGTTGCGCTTCTGATAGTCCTTCATGGCCTCGACGAGCTTGTCGCTGAACTCGCCGTCGGCCAGGCCGCGGTAGTCGCCGGTCCAGGTGAGATTGAACTGCAACGCCAGGCGCTCGGCATGCGGCAGCGCCATGTAGGCGTCGCGGATCGCCGGCGGCTTCAACGCGGCGTCGGCCCCGGACTTGTCGGTCGAAGCAACCTTCTTCTGCCTGGAATCCTTCGCGTCCTTTTTGGCGTCTTTCTTGTTCGAAGGCTTCTCCTTGGCGGCTCTGCCGTCGGTCGGCGCAGCGGCCTCTTTCTTGGCCGCCGCTGTGGCCGGGGCCGGCGCGCGCGGCTTTGCGGCGGTGACCTGTGGCGCGGTCGTGGGCTGCGCGGGGTTGGGCTTGGTGGCGCTGGGCTTTGCGGTCTTGGGCTTTGCGGTCTTGGGCTTTGCCGGGCCGGCGGTGATCGGGCCGTAAGCCTCCCGGCTGTCGCCCTGCGCGAGCGCTGCCGGACTTCCCAATGCGAGCGCCAGAAGCGCAGCCCATGCCGCGGTCAAGACGCGCATCACCAACCCCATCCACGTCAAGCCACGGCAAGCCTAGCCGAAACCGCCCCGATGCGCCAATTATGGCTTCGGAGGAATGCGAATGCTGTCTCCCGAGGAACTCGAGCGTTATGCGCGGCACATCGTCCTGCGCGAGGTCGGCGGCCCCGGCCAGCAGGCGCTGCGCCGCGCCCGCGTGCTGGTGATCGGCGCGGGCGGGCTTGGCGCGCCGGTGCTGCTTTATCTCGCGGCTGCGGGCGTCGGCACGCTCGGCGTGATCGACGACGACGTGGTGTCGCTGTCGAATTTGCAGCGGCAGGTGATTCACGCAACGCCGGACGTCGGTCGCGCCAAGGTCGAGAGCGCGGCGGCGGCGATCGCCAGGCTCAACCCGCATGTGAAGGTCGCCACCCATTCCGGCCGCCTGAACGCGGCGAACGCGGTGCCGCTGTTTTCGGATTACGACATCGTCGCCGACGGCTCGGACAATTTCGCCACCCGGTATCTGACCTCCGATGCGTGCTTCTTCGCGAAGAAGCCGCTGGTGACGGCGGCGGTCGGCACGTTCGACGGCACGCTGACCACCATCCGCGCCCACGAGCGCGGCCAGGACGGCAAGCCGAACCCGACCTATCGCTGCCTGTTTCCGGAACCACCGCCGCCCGGCACGGTCCCGGCCTGCTCGGAGGCCGGCGTGCTTGGCGCGTTGGTGGGCGTGCTCGGCTCGATGATGGCGCTTGAGGTGATCCGCGAAATCGTCGGTTTCGGCGACGGGCTGGTCGGGCGGCTGCTGATGGTCGATGCGCGGGCGATGCGGTTCGAGACGCTGAATTACGGGTGGGACGAAACAAATCCATTGAACGGAACGAAACCGACGATCAAGGATCTGTCGGGACACGCCTGATCTTTTCCGGGGGCAGGACATGCAGGACCGGCCGGGGGTCTTTCACTATGGTCCGGAGCGGCGGGGATCGACCACCGCGATCCTTGCGGCGGTGTTCGCCGCCGCGCTGGTGCTGTGCGTCGGCACACTCTGGTACGAGCGCGATGACGCGCTATCCCGTGCCGCGGCTGGCTTTACCGTGGCGCTGCTCCTGGTTGGATCCGTCGCGGTGTGGAATGGCCGCCGCTCGGTGAGTGAGGGCAAGGTGTTGCGGCAGCAGACCGAGCTGCACAGCCGCATCTTCGAGACGTCGCTGGACCTGATCGTGGTCACCGACCGGACCGGTGTGCTCATCCACGTCAGTCCGAGCTGCAAATCCGTGCTCGGCTACGAGCCGCACGAATTGATCGGGCAGGTCGGCACCAGGATCGTGCATCCGGACGATCTCGAATCCACCCGCGAGGAAATGCGCCTGGCGCGGCGCGGCCGGCAGACCCGCAACTTCGAGACCCGCTATGTCCACAAGGACGGCCACGCCGTGACGCTGGTCTGGACCGGTGTGTGGTCGGAATCCGAGCAGCTTCACTTCTTCATCGGTCGCGACATGACGGCAGAACGCCGTTCGCAGCGCACCGAGCGTGAAACCAAGGAAATGCTGACGGCGGTCATCGATGCCTCGCCGGTCGCCATCGTCGCCCTTACCGCCGATCGGACCGTGCTGCTATGGAGCCGCGCCGCTCAGGAGATTTTCGGCTACACCGCCGCGGAGACCGTCGGGCGCCCGTACCCGCTGGTGCCTCCGGACCGCGAGGCGCAAGCGGAATATGACGCCCTGATCGAGCGGGCGTGGGCCGGCGAGACATTGCGCGACATCCGCGTCACGCGGCGCAGAAAGGACGGGGTGTTCGTCGACATCAGCTTCAATGCGGCCGCGATCGGCGAGGCTGGGCAGGTGAATGCGATCGCCTATGCCCTGGTGGACATCACCGAGCGCAACAAGCTCGAAAGCCAGCTGCGCCAGTCGCAAAAGCTCGATGCCATCGGCCAGCTGACCGGCGGCGTGGCGCACGACTTCAACAACGTGCTGAGCGTGATCACCGGCACCATCGACCTGCTTGCGGACGGCGTCGCCGACCGGCCGGATCTGGCCACCATCGCCAGGCTCATCGGCGAGGCCGCCGACCGCGGCGCGGAGCTGACCGGCTGCCTGCTGGCGTTCGCGCGGCGGCAGCCGCTGCAGCCGCGCATCACCGACATCCGGGTGGCCGCGGAAGAGGCGGCGAACCTGCTGCGGCCGACGCTTGGCGAGCAGATCGAGATCGAGTGGCGGCTGCAGCACGACGCATGGCGGGCGATGGTCGATCCGACACAGCTTGTCACGGCGATCCTCAATCTGGCGGTCAACGCGCGCGATGCCATGTCGGAGGGCGGCAAGCTGACGATCGAGACCAGCAACGCCATGCTCGACGAGGCCTATGCCGGCGCGCACAGCGAGGTGCGTCCCGGCGCCTATGTCATGCTCGCGGTCAGCGACACCGGCCCCGGCATCCCCGCCGCGCTGCACGACAAGGTTTTCGAGCCGTTCTTCACCACCAAGGAGGTTGGCAAGGGCACGGGCCTCGGGCTCAGCATGGTCTATGGGTTCGTCAAGCAGTCCGGCGGCCACATCAAGCTGTACAGCGAGGAGGGGCACGGCACGACGTTCAAGATCTATCTGCCTCGGGCCGGCGATGTGGCCGGGCTCGCCGAGCCGGAGCACGTGCCATCCGTGGAAGGCGGCCACGAGACCATCCTCGTGGTCGAGGACGATCCGGCGGTTCGCAGATCGGTCGCGGTGCAGCTCGACAGCCTCGGCTACAAGACGATCATGGCGCACAACGCCGACGAGGCGCTGCGCCTGATCGACGACGGCGCCGAATTCGACCTGCTGTTCACCGACGTCATCATGTCCGGCTCGATGAACGGCCGCCGCCTGGCCGAGGAGGCGGTCAAACGCCGCAGGCCGGTGCGCGTCCTGTTCACATCCGGCTACACCGAGAACGCCATCGTCCATCACGGCCGGCTCGACCCCGACGTTCTGCTCCTGGCCAAGCCGTATCGGAAAGCCGACCTGGCCCGCATGATCCGTCTGGCGCTGGCGCGGCCCGGAATGCAATAGCCGGCTGGAAGAGTGGGGTTCGTGGCAAGGAACTGTTCATCAGCAAGGCGGTAAATTGCGGCTGCCGGGCGTTGGCCTGCCCGGAGGAGCCGGGACCTGTCGCGCCTGCACGTCGATGGCACCGGCCTTCGGTCGAGGGGCACAGAAGATGCCGAAGATCCTCATCATCGACGACGACAGGCTGGTGCGTGAATCCACGCAGATCATGCTTCGCTCAAAGGGCTACGATGTCGTCGTTGCCCCGGATGGAAAGGCGGGCCTGGAAGCGGCGCAATCGGGTGCGTTCGACCTTGCGATCGTCGACCTGTTCATGCCGGGGATGGACGGTCTGCAGGTGATCAAGGCGCTGCACGCGTCGCGGCCGGACATTCCGCTGATCGCGGCGTCGGGATTCATGTTCGGCGGCGGGTGTCCGAACATGCCGGAGTTCGAGAGCATGGCGACCGAGGCGGGCGCGGTCTCGACGCTCTATAAGCCGCTGCGGCCCAAGGAGGTGCTCTGTGCGGTCGAGAAGGCGATCGGCGTCACCGCCTGAAGGCTGGAGCGCCTCGGGCATCTCGCACATCGAGGGCGGCATCCAGGCCGGCGGTGCGATATAAGCAGGGAGCGGGGCTCGGGTGACGGTCGACAGGATCTTCTTCGGCTACATGGCATTGGTCGGCCTTGCCGGCGGCGCGCTGCTCGTCGCGTACCCGGCGGTGGGCGACTTCTGGCTCAAGCCCTACTTCTGGGTCCTGATCGCTGTAGGCGTGTTCGATGTCGGTGCCGTGCTGCGCGGCCAAGCGCCGGGCTCGATGCTGACCATGCAGGCGCGGTTGCTCGGGTTTGTGATCGGCGTGGTGGCGCTGGTCGTGGTGCCGACGCTGGCCGGCTCGGCGGTGAAATTCTTCTGACGAGCAAGCACTGCGGCTAGAAATCGTAGCGGTAGCGCGCCACGGCGGCCTCGTCCCATTCGATGCCGATGCCCGGGACGTCGGGAATTTCGATGTGGCTGTTCGTCACCGCGAACGGCTGCTTTAGGATCGGATCGGCCCAGTCCTGCCATTCGAGCCAATGGGCGGTTTCGGTCATCCGGCGCGCGCCATCGCGCGCCGGCACAAGGCTCTGGTGGAAGAGTGGCTGGCCGAGGCGTTCGCTGCCGTGCGGGTGCGCATGGCCCGCGCCTGCGACGTGATGTTGCTGGTGGAAGGGACGATGGCGCTGATGCTCATTCACGGCGATCCCGCCTGTGCCACGGCCGCCGCGCAAGCCGCGAAAAAGCTGGTGGCCAGAGGCTGAACTGTCGTCGCCCGTCTGGCGCTTCCGGCGGCAGGAGATTTCTCAACGAGAGAGAGATTTGTCAAATATATTCAACCTTGCATTGTAAACGAAAAAAACGAACCCAATTTAATCCAATGAAATCAAGTGTCGTCACCCGCTGGCGCCGACGCGTCCGCGCTACTCGGCCTTCACGTTCCTTTCCTTGATCACCTTGCCCCACAGCGCGACCTCTTCGGCAAAGAACCGCGCCGCATCGGTCGGCGAGCCCGGCATCGGCTCGAGCGTCAGACGCTGCAGCCGCTCGCTGACCTCCGGCCGGCCGAAGCTTTCCGCCACAGCCTGATTGATCTTCTCCGCCAGCGCCGGCGGAAGCCCCGGCGGACCGGTCATGGCGAACCAGGTCACCGAACGGAAGCCCGGCAGCGCCTCGGCCACCGGCGGCGCCTCGGGGACGACGGCCGAGCGCTCGGCGCTGCCGACCGCGATGATCCGCGCGTTGCCGGCGCGATGCTGCGGCACCGACGTGGTCACGGTGTCGAAGAAGAAATCGACATGCCCGGCCATCACCGCGTTGAGCGCGGGCACCGCGCCGCGGAACGGCACGTGCACCATCTCGATCCCGGCGAGGAGCTCGATCAGGTTCGCCGACAGGTGCGCCGTCGAGCCCGCGCCTTGCGACGCATAGGTGACCTTGCCGGGGTTGGCCTTGGCGTAGGCGACCAGCTCCTTGACGTTGGCCGCGGGGAAGTCCTTGCGCACCACCAGCGCGTTGGGCACCCGCACCAAGAGCGAGATCGGCGTGAACTGCGTCGGATCGAAGCTGATGTCGGGATAGAGCAGCTTCATGAAGGTGACCGGCGAGGGCGGGCTGATGAACAGCGTGTGGCCGTCGGGCGTGGCGCGGAACGCCTGCGTCGCGCCGATCGACATGCCCGCGCCGCTGATGTTCTCGACGATGACCGGCTTGCCCCACTTCTGGCCGAGCTGGTCGGCGATCAGCCGCGCCAGCATGTCGGTCGTCGATCCGGGCGCCGACGGCAGGATCACTTTGACCAGCCGCGAAGGATAGGCCTCCTGCGCGAGGCTTCCGGTGACGTTGGCCGGAGCGAATGCCAATGATCCGCTCAGCAACGTCCATGCAATCCACCAGCGCGCTGACATCAAGTCCTCCATCGCCCGCGGGGCTTGATCGGTCCTCTGATCAGTTCTCTCGGATCAGTTCTCCTGCCGCACGCCGAGCCGGACGAGGCGCGGCAGCACCTCGTCGCAGAAGTACGGCACCTCGTTGAGATAATTGACGAACGACACGGCGATCCCGCGCATGCCGGCTTGACTGATGCTCGAAAGCTCCTGCGCCACCTGGTCCGGCGTGCCGATGAACGGATAGCCGCCGATGCCCTTGCCCGCGAAATAGCGCTGCAGCCGGGTGAACTCTTCGGGCGGGACGGTCTGCCGCGTGATGTTCTTCAGCGCCATCATCTGGTCGACCGCGCCCCAGTCGGCATTGTCGATGACGGCGTATTGGTAATAGTCCTCGGCCTCCTTCTGCGTCGGCCGGCAGATCACCTGCCCGACAGTGTAGACCTCGATGTCGCGGCCGAAGTTGCGCGCGGCGCTCTTGAGCTCCTGCACCTTCTTGGCGTTGGCCTCGATCGAGTGCCGCGAGTCGACGGTGGCGGTGAAGAAGGCATCGCAGTTGCGCAGCGCGAACGCCTGTCCGATCGGCGAGCGGCCGGCGTTCATGATGATCGGCCGCGTCTCGCCGTAGGGCTTGGGATAGGCCCGCACGCCCTTGCAGTTGAGGAACTGGCCCTCGAAATCGAAATCCCCGCGCTCGGTCCATGCGCGCTTGATGACGTCGAGCCACTCCTGCGCGTAATCATAGCGGGCGTCATGCTCGCGCTGCGTCACGCCGAACATCTCGAACTCGCCTTCGTTCCAGCCGACCACGAGGTTGATGCCGAAGCGGCCCTCGCCGATGTGGTCGGCGGTGACGAACTCCTTGGCGGCGATCAGCGGATGAAACAGCGGCGCGTGCACCGTGCCGAACACGGTGATGCGCTCGGTGGCGGCCAGGAGGCCGCAGGCCCAGGTGACGGTCTCGAGCGTTGCGCCGTGAAAGTTGGTGTCGCCGCCGTAGCCCTTCCACCGGCCGATCGGCAGCATGAAGTCGATGCCGGCTGCGTCCGCCACGCGCGCGAGCTTCAGGCAATCCGGCCAGCTCGCCGACCACCGCTCCGGCACCGTGGTCGCGGAGCGGCCCGACGAGCAGTTGGCGCCGAAGATGCCGATCTTCAGCGCGTTGGCGTTGTACATCGCCGCGCGGTCGGGCAGCGATCCAGTACGGCTCAACATGGCGGGCCCCCGCGTCAGGGACGTGCCGGAAAACTCTACACCATCCGTCCGTCGTGTGGAGTGGGCTCGGCCGCCTGCGCCGTCGTCATCGGCAGGCAATCTGGCGATTTCTCTGCGCCGCACAATCAGCCAAGCAGCCAGCCGAACGCGCGCCTCAGCTCGCGCGTGCCATTTCGCTCGTACCATCGACCATGCGCAATGATGATCCGCTCCGGGTCCCAATCGATCATCGTCTGGACGGCTCGCCTCAGGTCCCGCTTGGCAAACGTCAGCCGCATGTCGCGTGGCATCGATCCGTCGGGATCCTGAACACCGCCCAGCCGGGTCAGCCAGCGCATCAGAAGGCCATCGGTCTTTTGCGGTTCGAAATTCTCGATCAGGTCGGCCACGATCAAAGTGCGCGAGGCCCGGTGGAAGAAATCCACCTCCGTCATATAGCGGCCGCCGATCGGCAACGTCGCCAGCGCCCAGTCCCAAGGATAGCCCGTGGCCTGGTCGAGCGAGCGGGCTTTGAAGCTGATGCGGCCGCGCGCCTGCTCCTGGATGTGTGCAGCGAGATAGACGTCGGCTCCGGCGAATGCCGCATGCCAGTCCGGAATCCACCAGTAGTGAATGCGGTTCGGACCGACGACCCAGCGAGGCCGCCCGATCGTCTCGATCTCCGCCTTGAGTCGGGCGGTCAGCGGTGTCGGCGAGTGCACGAGCAGGTCGTCACCGAGCCGCACGATCGTCATCCGCGTTGGAAACGGCAGCTTTGGCCAAGGCATGCCGAAGCGGATGACAGGGCCGTCAACAATCCAGATGTTGTCGGCCACCTGCTTGAGCGAATTGATCGGCGGATAGAGCAGACGAGCATCCGCATCCATACCGGGACAATGAATGCGGCAGCGACCGGTTCCGAACAGCGATTACAGCATCGACGGCAGCACCCGGTCCGGCGGCTTGTGGCCGTCCATGAAGGTGCGGATGTTGACGATCACCTTCTCGCCCATGTCGAT
>JAIESC010000156.1 GCA_019746355.1 Xanthobacteraceae bacterium
GCACCGAGGGAATCACCCTCCAAAGCTCAAGGCAAAATCAGCAAAACAGGCCCGTTAACCTGAATTCCCTGCCGTGAAACATCGGCGGGGCCGGATTGCCATTCCGGCCCGCCTCTGCCATAACCCCGGCCTCTCGCCGCCCGGCTGAACAAGGGCTGCCGTGGCGGCGAAGCTGATCCATCAGCACGCTCAAGACGAGCATTTCCGGCGCGACCGGCGCTTTTGCCGTGTCTTCAAGCCGAACCGAAGGAGATCAAAATGCCCAAGCTCAAGACCAAGTCGGGCGCTAAAAAGCGCTTCAAGATCACGGCCGGCGGTCACGTGAAGTCGGCGATGGCCGGCAAGCGCCACGGCATGATCAAGCGGACCAAGAAGCAGATCCGCCAGCACCGCGGCACCCGCGTGATGTTCAAGGCCGACGGCGACAACATCATCAAGTATTTCCTGCCGAACGGCTGACGCGCCGGGCCGCCTTTGCGGCCGCGCGTTTCGCTTTCGTTGCAGATTTAATCGTTCAGGAGATCAGTCATGGCTCGCGTCAAACGCGGCGTCACCTCGCACGCCAAGCACAAGAAGGTTTTCAAGGCGACCAAGGGCCACTACGGCCGGCGCCGCAACACCATCCGCATCGCCAAGCAGTCGATGGAAAAGGCGATGCAGTACGCCTACCGCGACCGCAAGACCAAGAAGCGCCGCTTCCGCGCGCTCTGGATCCAGCGCCTCAACGCCGCGGTGCGGCCGTTCGGCCTGAACTACTCGAAGTTCATCGACGGCCTCGCCAAGGCCGGCGTGCTGGTCGACCGCAAGGTGCTTTCCGAGCTCGCGATCGCAGAGCCGGCGGCATTCCAGATGATCGTCGAGAAGGCCAAGGCGGCGCTGCCGAAGGCTGCCTAAGGCTACCTCTTCGCCTTTGTGCCCGCGGTGGCGCCGAACTGCGCGGCATGGGCGACCGTGCTTTGCGCCTGACAGAACTCGGTAAACGAGCGGTACATGGTGCCGCTCTGCCGGGCGTATTTCCGGTTGCAGCGCTTCTGCTCACGGTCATAGGCGCGCTTTTGCGCCTTGCTCAGCTTCGGCAGGAATTCCGGCTCGCAGCGCTCGCGGACGGCCTCGCCCAAGCCGGTGTCGCCGCCCGCGCCATAGGCGCAGGCCTGCATGATTTCCATCGCCTGTTTGCAGGTGGGCGCCGTGCGGATCGCTTCCTCGCGGGCCTCCCAACCGGCGTCCTGGACCGGACAGTCTTTGGCTTGAAGGGACGTGGGCAATATGGGCGCGGCAAGCATAAGGGTGGCCGAAACGGCCAAAACCGTGCGACAGACCATCACTCAGCCTCGTTGCGTCCGCCCGGGGACAATTTTCTCATGACCGATGACGGCTGTCACGGCCGGTCCCGGAATGAGAGGCTTGACCAAAACGACGCCGGACGGTCAAAACCGGCCGTCTTTTGCGAGGTTTGAATGACCGACATTGCCACCCTGGAAAGCGAGATCTCCACCGCCGTGGCCGCCGCCGCCGACGAGGCCGCGCTCGAGGCCGTGCGGGTTTCCGCGCTTGGAAAAAGCGGCTCGGTGACCGCGCTGCTCAAGACGCTGGGCGGCATGAGCCCGGAGGAGCGCAAGACCCAGGGGCCCGCGATCAACGGCCTGAAGGACCGGGTCAACGCGGCGCTCAATGCCCGGAGGGAAAGCTTCAAGGGCGCGGCGCTCGACGCCAAACTCGCGACCGAAACGATCGACGTCACCTTGCCGGTGCGCGAGGCGCCGGCCGAGGCGGGCCGCGTGCATCCGATCAGCCAGGTTGTCGACGAACTCACCGCGATCTTCGCCGACATGGGCTTTGCGGTCGCCGAAGGGCCGGACATCGAAACCGACGACTACAACTTCACCAAGCTGAACTTCCCCGAGGGCCATCCGGCCCGCGAGATGCATGACACGTTCTATTTCAATCCGAAGTCGGACGGCTCGCGGATGCTGTTGCGCACGCACACCTCGCCGGTGCAGGTGCGCACCATGCTGAAGCAGAAGCCGCCGATCCGCGTGATCATTCCCGGCCGCACTTATCGAAGTGATTCCGACCAGACTCACACGCCGATGTTCCATCAGGTCGAGGGCCTCGTCATCGACAAGGGCTCGCATCTCGGCCACCTGAAATGGATCCTCGAAGAGTTCTGCAAGGCGTTCTTCGAGGTCGACAACGTGAAGATGCGGTTCCGGCCGTCGTTCTTCCCGTTCACCGAGCCCTCGCTCGAGGTCGACATCCAGTGCAAGCGCGACAAGGGCGAGGTCCGGTTCGGCGAGGGCGACGACTGGCTGGAGATTCTCGGCTGCGGCATGGTGCATCCGAACGTGCTTCGCAATTGCGGCGTCGATCCTGACGAGTATCAGGGCTTCGCCTGGGGCATGGGGATCGACCGCATCGCCATGCTGAAGTACGGCATGCCGGACCTGCGCGCGTTCTTCGAGGCCGACGTACGGTGGCTGTCGCACTACGGCTTCCGGCCGCTCGACTTCCCGACGCTGGCGGGAGGGTTGAGCGTATGACACGCGTGATAGAGGCAGCAGAGCAACGGGCACACCCTGTCTCCTCCCCCGCTTGCGGGGGAGGGTTAGGGAGGGGGCTGCGACACATCGAGGCCGCCGATGCCTGACGTACTCAAGCAGCCGACATGGCAGGTGTCCGGCAAGATGCGATCCCGCGCTCACACGCTGCGTCGCGACTCAACCGACGCCGAACGGCTCATCTGGAATGAGCTGCGCGTGCACCGCCTCAACGGCGCGAGCTTTCGCAGGCAGACGCCGATCGGTCCTTACGTCGCTGACTTTGTCTGCCATGCCGCGAGCCTGATCGTGGAACTCGATGGCGGGCAGCACTTCGAAAGCCAGAATATGAAGCGCGATGCGCGCCGCGACGCGTTTCTGGCCTCCAAAGGCTTTTGCGTTCTTCGCATCAACAACCATGACGTGATGACGAACAAGCAAGGCGTTCTTGAAACCATTGCGGCTGCGCTTGTGGCAGCCCCCTCCCCACCCCTCCCCCGCAAGCGGGGGAGGGAGCAGAGCAGCGCGAGGGGAGAGAGCGTATGAAGTTCACTCTGGCCTGGCTGAAGGAGCATCTCACCACCGATGCTTCGCTCGACGACATCGTGAAAAAGCTCACGATGATCGGGCTCGAAGTCGAAAGCGTCGACGACAAGGCGAAGCTGCTCGCGCCCTATGTCATCGCCAAGGTGGTCGATGCCAGGCAGCATCCGAACGCCGACCGGCTGCGGGTGTGCATGGTCGATACCGGCGACGGCAAGCCGATCCAGGTGGTCTGCGGCGCGCCGAACGCGCGCACCGGCATGACCGGCGTGTTCGTGCCGCCGGGCACCTACGTGCCGGGAAAGAAAATCACGCTTCAGGTCGGCACCATCCGCGGCGTGGAAAGCCGCGGCATGCTGGTGTCGGAGGCGGAGCTCGAGATCTCCGACGACCACGACGGCATCATCGACCTGCCGGCCGACGCGCCGGTCGGCGTCAGCTTTGCGAAATACGCAGGGCTGGATGACGCGGTGATCGACATCAACCTCACGCCGAACCGGTCGGATTGCACCGGCGTCAACGGCGTGGCCCGCGACTTGGCCGCAGCCGATCTCGGCGCCTTCAAGGAGCGCACGCCGCAACCCATCAAGGGCCAATTCCCCTGCCCGGTCTCGGTGACGCTCGACTTCGGCCAGACCCATCCGCTCTGCCCGGCGTTCGGCCTGCGCCTCGTGCGCGGCGTCAAGAACGGCCCGTCGCCGGACTGGCTGCAAAAACGGCTCAACGCCATCGGGCTGCGCCCGATCAACTCGCTGGTCGACATCACCAACTTCATTACCTACGACCGCGGCCGGCCGCTGCACGTGTTCGACGCCAAGAAGGTGAAGGGCAACCTCGTGGTCCGTCGCGCCAAGAACGGCGAGACGCTGCTCGCGCTCGACGGCAAGACCTACACGCTCGACAGCGCGATGTGCGTCATCGCCGACGACAGCGGCCCGGAATCGCTCTCCGGCATCATGGGCGGCGAGCATTCCGGCTGCGACGAGAACACCACCGACGTGCTGATCGAGTCGGCGCTGTGGGACCCGCTCAACATCGCCCAGACCGGGCGCAAGCTCGGCATCAACTCGGATGCGCGCTATCGCTTCGAGCGCGGCGTCGATCCCAATTTCATGGTGCCGGGGCTCGAGCTCGCCACGCAGATGGTGCTGGAGCTCTGCGGCGGCACGCCATCGGAGATCACCGTCGCCGGCAAGGTGGAAGCACCCGACAAAGTCGTCGACTTCCCGACGACCGAGCTGAAGCGGCTCGCCGGCCTCGACCTGCCGTTGCCGGAGATGCGGCGCATCCTGCAGAAGCTCGGCTTTACCGTCGCCGGCCAGGACCGGCGGGTGAAGGTCGCGGCGCCCTCGTGGCGGCCGGACGTCGAGGGCAAGGCCGACATCGTCGAGGAGATCGTCCGCATCGTCGGCGTCGATCAGATTCCCTCGACGCCGTTCGACCGCGGCGACGCGCCAAGAAAGCCGGTGCTCACCACCGCCCAGGTCCGCACCCGCAAGGCGAAGCGGGCGCTGGCGGGACGCGGATTCACCGAAGCGGTCACCTGGTCGTTCATTTCCAAGCCGCAGGCCGAATTGTTCGGTGGCGGGCAGCCGGTGCTCGCGCTCGCCAATCCGATCGCGGCCGAATTGTCCGACATGCGGCCGAGCCTCATTCCAGGTCTGGTCACGGCGGCGCAGCGCAACGCCGATCGTGGCTTTCCGGACACCGCACTGTTCGAGGTCGGCCAGATTTTCAAAGGCGACAAGCCGGAAGACCAGTTCATGGCCGCGACCGGCGTGCGCCGCGCGCTGGCGAAGCCCGCAGGCTTCGGCCGCCACTGGTCGGCCAAGGCCGAAATCGTTGACGCCTTCGACGTGAAGGCCGATGCGCTCGCCGTGCTCACCGCCGCGGGCGCACCGCCCCAGGCGCTGCAGGTCGTGCCGGGCGGGCCCGCCTGGTTCCACCCCGGCCGCTCCGGCACGATCCAGATCGGCCCGCAGAACGTGCTCGGCCATTTCGGCGAGTTGCACCCGCGCATGCTCGAGGCGCTCGACGCGGAAGGCCCGCTGGTCGCGTTCGAGGTCATTCTCGAGCGCATCCCCGAAGGCAAGGCGAAGGCGACACGCGCGAAGCCGGTGCTGGAGCTGTCGCAGTTCCAGCCGGTGACGCGCGACTTCGCCTTCGTGGTCGATCGCGCGGTGAAGGCCGCCGACATCGTCCGCACCGCGCAGGCGGTGGATCGGAAGCTGATCGCGGGCGTCGGCGTGTTCGACGTCTACGAGGGTCAGGGCATCGAGGCGGGCAAGAAGTCGGTCGCGATCGCAGTCACGATTCAACCTCGCGAAAAGACCATGACCGAGCAGGAGATCGACGCGCTCTCGGCCAAGCTCGTGGCCGAGGTGTCGAAGCGCACCGGCGGCGTGCTGCGCGGCTGACGCATAGGAACATCATTGATGCAGGGCACGTCTGCGACGACGTGCCCGTGACCCTGCCCGCGTGCTCCGCTAGGATCGCCGCCAACAAGATCAGGGAGTTGCGTCATGGAAATGAGTGTGGGCGTTGGCAGCGAGGCCAAGACCGTCGAGCAGCCGAAAAACAGGCCGAGCGCGGACCGGCGCAACTCCAGCGATCTCGACATCTGGCTCGAGAAGGCCGAGGCGATGGGCGAGCTGAAGCGCATCACCGCGGAGGTGAGCTGCGACCTCGAAGCCGCCCACATCACCTATCTCGTGGGCCTGGAAAAAAGCCCGGCGCTCCTGTTCGAGAACATCAAGGGTCATCCCGGGCAAAAAGCGCTCTACAACATGATCGGCTGCAACCTGTCGCGGTTCTGCCTGATGATCGGCGAGGAGCCGGTCGATCATCCGCTGCAGGCGGTGCAGCTTCTGCAGAAGCGGCTCGGCCGCAAGATGGCGCCGGTGACGGTGCCGGCGGAGGTCGCGGTCTGCAACCAGAACATCGTCGAAGGCGACAAGATCGACATCCGCATGTTCCCGGCGCAGCGGATGTGGCCGCTCGACGGCGGCATGTATCTCGGCACCGCGGACTCGGTGATCACCAAGGACCCGGAGACCGGCCGCATCAACGTCGGCACCTACCGGATGATGATCAAGGGGCCGCGCGAGATCGGCGTCTACACCTCGCCGGGCAAGGACGGCGGCAACGACCGCGACAAGTGGTGGAAGATGGGCAAGCCCGCGCCGATCGCCGCGGCCTACGGCATCGACCCGCTGCTGTTTCTCGTCGGTGCGATGAGCCTGCCGAAGACCGAGAGCGAGTACGAATATTACTCCGGCATCAAGGGCTCGCCGATCGAGCTGTTCAACTCCGACCTCACCGGCCTGCCGCTGCCGGCGCATGCCGAGATCATCATCGAGGGTCATCTCTATCCGGACGAAACCTTCGCCGAAGGACCGTTCGGCGAGTTCACCGGCTATTACGGCCGGCCGTCGGGCGCCACGCCCTACATGCGCGTCGAGCGCGTGCGCTACCGCAACAATCCGACGCTCACTTGCGCGCTGATGGCCGACGGGCCGTCGAACGAATGCGGGCTGTTCTGGGCGGCCGTGCGCTCGGCCGGCATCTGGGCCGACCTGCAGAAGCTCGGCGTGCCGGGCATCCAGGGCGTGTGGTCGATCCCGGAGGCCGCAGGCTGGGGCATGACGGTGGTGTCGATCAAGCAGATGTATGCGGGGCATGCGGCGCAGGTGATGGCGCTCGCCGCGCAATGCACCGCCGGGGCCTATTTCGGCAAATACATCATCGTGGTGGACGACGACATCGACCCGAGCAATGTCGGCCAGGTGCTGTGGGCGATGGCGACGCGCTCGCGGCCGGCGCAGTCGATCGACATCCTGCGCGAGACCTGGAGCACGTTCCTCGACCCGAGCCTCAACCCGCCGGAAATCCGCCCGTGGGGCTCGAAGGCGCTGATCAACGCCTGCATGGACTACAAGCACATCAAGTCGTTCTCGCCGCGCACCAAGCTCGACAAGAAGACCTACGAGCGGGTGGCGTCGCGCTGGAACGAGCTGGGCTTCTCGGGTGTTGCGCCACAGATTTCGATCTTCGAGGATAAGACAAGCGCGAAGGATATCACCTGACGCTCACGCAATGACGGAGCTGGCCACCGCCCTCGCCGCGAGTCATTGCCGGGCTTGACACCACCGGTGTAGCAGCGCTGGACGAACCCGCTTGAAGGGAGAAGCTCATGAACGTCCAGGACACGCCCAAAGGCTCGCGCGAGCGCACGCTGGACGAGGTCAAGGCCGAGTTCATGCGGCGCGCGGGCAAGCTCAACCCGTTCGAGGACATCAAGCGCGAAGACGCCGAGAAGGTGATGAACGCGCTCACGAGCCTCGACAAGGATCACTGGGCCGAGGAGTGGTGCAAGATCGGGCTTGCCTATGAGGCCAAGGCGGATGCGCTCGCCAAGACCGACGGCAGCCGCGATCGGCTGCGCGAGCTCTACATGCACGCGTTCGATGCCTGCCGCGTCGGACGCTATCCGTCGCCGGTGTCGCCCGGCAAGCTCGCCGCCTATCATTATTCGCTGCGCATGTTCAGCAAGGCGGCGCGGTACCTCGATCCGCCGCTGGAGGTGGTCGAGATCCCGTTCGAGGGCAAGAAGCTCGTCGGCTACCTGCAAAAGCCGCCGGGCGTGACCAGGCCCGCGGTGGTCATGCACTGGGGCGGCGTCGACGGCTGGAAGGAAGACCGGCTGAAGATCGCCGCCGAAATCATGAAGCAGGGCATGGCGTCGTTCACCATCGACATGCCCGGCAGCGGCGAGAACCCGGTGCTGTACGGCGATCCGGCGGCCGAGCGGACTTACGTGGCCTGGCTCGATTACCTGCCGACGCGCGGCGACATCGACGGCCGAAGCGTCGGCGTGTGGGGCGGAAGCTTCGGCGGCTACTGGGCGGCGCGGCTTGCCTTCACCGCCAAGGACCGGATCAAGGGCGCGGTGTTCCACGGCGGCAACGTGCATTACGGCTTCCAGAAGGAATGGCTCATTCCGGCCTTCACCACCGGCGGCGCGACTTATCTGTTCGGCGCGCAGAGCCTGCTCGACGCGCGCGGCCGCGCGATGGGCGTCAAAACCGTCGACGCGTTCCTGGAGGCGGTGGCGCCGCTGTCGCTGAAGACCATGGGCCTGCTCGACAAGCCGTCCGCGCCGCTGCTTGGCGTCAATGGCAAACTGGACGACCAGGCGCCGGTCGCCGACATCTACCTGCTGATGGAGCATGGCAACCCGAAATCGGCGCGGGTCTATCCCGAAGGCCATCACATGGGCCGCACGCCGGGCCAGGACCCGCACGAGATCGCGGAGACCATCGTCGCCTGGCTGAAGGATCAGATCGCGCGGTAGCTTACTCGCGCCTGCGCTTGCTGGCCTTCTTCGGCTGCGACTTCGCCTTGGCTTTGGCCTGCGCGGGGGCTTGCGGCTTGGTTTCCGGCTTCGCCTGCGCGGTCGTGCCGCCGCGGCGCTGCGGCTGCGTTGCCGCGACCGGCTCCGGATCGGGCTTGGGCGGTGGCGGCTCGGGCAGGCCGGACAGCCGCCGCACCACCGAGTCGGCCGCGCGCTCGCCCGACTCCCAGGCGCCGCCGACCGTGCCCCACAGCGTCTCGTGCGTCGCCTCGCCGGCGAAATAGACACGCTCGCGCACCGGCTCGCGCAACGCCGCGCGCGCCCATTGCGCGCCGGGCGATGCCACGGAGATCGCGCCCATCACCCAGGGCTCGTCGTTCCAGCGCGTCGACTGGGTGCGCTGCACCGCGCGCTTGAAGCTCGTGCCGAACAAGGCGGAGAGCCATTCGACGGCAAAGTCGACCGAGCCCATGTCGCCCTTCGCCATCAGCTCCCGGCCGAAGCGGCCGCCGACCTCGATCATCGAAAGCGGCGTGCCCGATACGTTGGCGAGCAGCGCCGCGGTGCGGGGGCCGGACGCCTTCTCCAACACCAGATCGTCGCGTTGCAGCCCGAGCGGATTGCCGGGCAATTCGACGGCGATGTGATCGAGGCTGCCGAGCTTCAGCGCCGCGAGCGCATCGAGCTGACGCTTCGGCAGGCCTTTGTCGAACTTGATCTTCTCGGACGCCAGCACGTTGGTCGATGCGGTGACGATGATGTAGCGGCCGCTGATGGTTCCGCGCGGCGTCACGGCCTCGACGCGCGCGGGCTTGCCGGTGTCGACCTGGGTGATCGGTGTCTCCAGCTCCACCGGGATGCCTTCGGCAAGCTTCGCCAGGAGTGCGCCGTAACCCTGGCGGCAGAACGCGCCGATGTCGCGCTCGGCGGCCTTGCTGAGGTCGAGCGCGGAAACCTCGCGCAGGTCCTTGCCGGTGCTGTAGGGACCGAGCGCGAACTCCACGCTCGCCTGCCAGTCGCCCAGGTCCTTCGGCAGCGCGCGCAGCACGTCCATGTCGGCCTTGCCGCGCACCGCATCACTGATCGCGCGGTTGGAGCGCACGATCGCGGAGAGATAATCCTCGAGCTCGCTCTCGCGCGCGCTGCGCTGACCGATGCGCACGCGCTGCGCCGACGGCGCCTGGTAGATGTCGAGCCCGGTGCGCGGCGCGAGCTTGGTCAGCGGATTGATGTCGGGCGAATGAATCCAGTGCGCACCGCGGTCGAACGGCACGCCGAAGCTGCGCGTGTCCGTATAACAACGCCCGCCGATGCGGCTCGTCGCTTCGACCAATGTGAAGCTGCGGCCCGCAGCCGAAAGCTTACGCGCGGCGGCGATGCCGGCCGCGCCCGCGCCGACGATGATGACATCCACGTCGGTCGCGGGTCCCGCGGGCGTGGCAGCGCTCTGGCCGAACGCCGGCCGCACCGCCAGGGCGGCAGCGCCTGCAAGGAAATGGCGGCGGCTGAGACGGCTCACGGTTCCGGACTTCATGGTTGGCATTTGGTTTTTACGCGGCGGCGCAGCGAAGGCAATCCCTCGGCAAAATCGCACGTTACCGCAGTTTCGATGGTTCACGCTTCGTTGCCGTCGTTTCGCGGCAATGAACCGAATTGCAATGAGTTTCGACTAAATTTCCGCACCATCAAGGCGAAGCGCATCCAAAAGGCGCGCAGCCCCGATAGGCACGGGTGTCATGAACTGGGTGCTCAGCGGACTCGGGCAAAGGATTGCCGCCTATCTCGAACGGGCCGAGCACGGCTATGAGCCGTTCACCCCGAGCAACCCCGAGGCGCTGCGGGCCACGCTCCGTCCGGGCGACGTGCTGCTGGTCGAGGGCAACAACCGCATCTCCGGCGTCATCAAATACCTGACCCAGTCCACCTGGTCGCACGCCGCGCTCTATGTCGGGCCGATCGGCGAGCGCGAGGCCGCCGACGGCGAGCCGCTGGTGCTGGTCGAGGCGGTGCTGGGCCAGGGCGTGATCGGCGCGCCGCTGTCGAAGTACGGCCAGTTCCACACCCGCATCTGCCGGCCGATTGGGCTCACGGCCGACGACTGCGCACGGGTCTGCACCTATGCGGCCGAGCGCATCGGCTTCGACTATGACGTCAAGAACATCTTCGACCTGATGCGCTACCTGTTTCCGCTGCCGGTGCCGCAGCGCTGGCGCCGCCGCATGATGTCGCTCGGCTCCGGCCATCCGACACGGATCATCTGCTCGGCGCTGATCGCGCAGGCGTTCGAGCACGTGCGCTATCCGATCCTGCCGAAGATCACGCGCCTGCCGAGCCAAGCCGCGCGCCGCGACCTGCTCGAAATCCGCCATTCGTCGCTCTACGCGCCGCGCGATTTCGACATCTCGCCCTACTTCCAGCTGGTGAAGCCGACCATCGAGCATGGCTTCGACTACCGCCGGCTGGCCTGGGCGCACCTGCCGCACACGCACGACAGCGTGCCGACGGCCGACGACGACATCTCCGAGGACGTTGCGACCGCCTCTCGCTAACCTTGTCCAAACGCATAAGCCGGCATACCTCTGCGGGATTGCTTGGAGGACGCCGATGCTTGACGCCGCGATCAAGGCCCTGACCCAGATGTTCTCGCCGCCGTTCCGGCAGGTGCTGCTCAAGTCGATCGGGCTTGCGTTGCTGATGATCATTATGGTCGGCATCGGCCTCAACCGGCTGTTCTCGTGGATGGCGGACAGCGGCGCGGTCTGGGCCGAGGCCAGCATGGGCGGCCACACCGCCTGGCAGGTGGTCGCCTGGATCCTGTCGTTTGCGGCAACGCTCGGCGTCATCACCGGCGCGGTGTTCCTGATGCCGGCGGTATCCGCCTTCGTCGGCTCGTTCTTCGTCGACGAGATCGCCGAGCAGGTCGAGCGCGCCTACTATCCGGCTGAAGCGCCGGGCCGGGCGCTGGCGATCTGGCCTGCTCTGGTCCAGGGCATCAAGACCGCCTTGCTGTCGATCCTGGTGTATCTCTGCGCCGTACCTTTCCTGCTGGTCGCAGGGCTCGGCCTCGTCATCATGTTCCTGGCCACCGCGTATCTCTTGAGCCGCGAATATTTCCTGCTCGCGGCCATGCGCTTCCGCTCGCCGGAAGAGGCCAAGGAGATGCGCCGCCTAAACCGCACGAGTGTTCTGCTCGCAGGATTGCCGATCGCTCTGTTCGTCTCGATCCCGATCGTCAACCTCGCCACGCCGCTGTTTGCGACGGCGATGATGGTGCACGTGCACAAGCGGCTGTCGGGAACGCGGGCCGAGCTGATCGAGCCGCGGCGGGCCTAGACGGGAACGGTCTTGCCCGGCCATTTGCAGAGATCAGCGATCACGCACTTTTCGCAGAGGGGCTTGCGCGCAAGGCAGGTATAGCGGCCATGCAGGATCAGCCAGTGGTGCGCATGCAGCATGTAGTGCGCGGGCACCACTTCAAGGAGCTTCAGCTCCACGGCGAGCGGGTCCTTGCCGGGTGCGAGCCCGGTGCGATTGCCGATGCGGAAGATGTGCGTGTCGACCGCCATGGTCGGCTCGCCGTACGCGATGTTCAGCACCACGTTCGCGGTCTTGCGCCCCACACCCGGCAGCGCCTGAAGCGCCTCGCGCGTGTTCGGCACCTGTCCGCCGTGCTCGGCCAAGAGCTTCTCCGACAGCGCGATGACGTTCTTGGCCTTGGTGCGATAGAGCCCGATGGTCTTGATCAATTCGCGCACCCGCTCTTCGCCGAGCGCCGCCATCTTCTCGGGCGTGTCGGCGAGCGCGAACAGCGCGGGCGTCGCCTTGTTCACGCCGGCGTCGGTCGCCTGCGCCGACAGCACCACGGCAACGAGCAGCGTGAACGGATTGATGTGATGCAGCTCGCCCCTGGGCTCGGGCATCGCCGCCTGGAACCGGCGGAACGCCTCCTCGATCTCGGCCTTGCTCCAGGGCTTTCCGTACAAAGCTTTGGTTTCGCCATGCAGCGCCTTTTTGTCGGCCTGAACCTGCGCCTTCACCGGCTTTTTCTTCGCAGCCTTGCCGGCGCGGGCCTTTTTCACCGCTTTGGCGATGCGCTTCGGCGTCCTGCGCTTGACCCTACTCTCGGCTTTGCGAATCGTCTTTTTGGCCATGTTTGTCCTATATTTGGGACAGCATGACCGCACAAAATCCCGTCGACAACGACCCCGGTCCCGAGCCCACGCTTTTTTCGGCGATCATCACGCCGCACCGCTCGCTGAGCAGCACCGGTTTTGTGATGGTGATGGCGCTGGTCGGCGGGGTGAGCTTCATCGCCGGGCTGGTGTTCTTCCTGATCGGCGCCTGGCCGGTGGTCGGGTTCTTCGGTCTCGACGTGCTGCTGGTCTACTGGGCGTTTCGCGCGAACTATCGCGCCGCCGCGGCCTTCGAGGAGGTCACGGTGACGCCGTCCGAGCTGCGGGTGCGCCGCGTCAGCCACCGCGGCGAGGTCGCGGAATGGACACTCAATCCGCTGTGGACGCAGCTCGCCCGCGACACCCACGAGGAGTTCGGCATTCAACAGCTCTTTCTGGTGACGCGCGGGCGCAAGCTGCCGGTCGCGGGTTTTTTGTCTCCTGCGGAACGCGAAAGCTTCGCGCAAGCCCTTTCGGCCGCGCTGTTCGAAGCCAAGCGCGGGCCGACACGGGCGGTGATTTAGTCAGAAACCGGGTGGGACGGCCGCACCAGGCGGCCTAGATGGAGAGCAATGATGGAGAACGCCATGCTCTCGCCCGACCGCACATCCAATCCCAAGCCGCTCGCTGCCGCCTGCGCCGACTACGACATCGTCCGCCGCGCCATTGCGCACATCCGCGGCCATTGGCGCGAGCAGCCGGAGATCGAGGAGATCGCCGAAGCCGCGGGCGTGACGCCGACCGAGCTGCACCACCTGTTCCGCCGCTGGGCCGGGCTCACGCCCAAAGCGTTCCTGCAGGCGCTGACGCTGCACAGCGCGCGCGAGCTGCTGCGCTCGTCGGCAAGCGTGCTCGACGCCTCCTACGAGGTCGGCCTCTCCGGTCCCGGCCGGCTGCACGACCTGTTCGTCACCCACGAGGCGATGTCACCGGGCGAATGGAAGTCCGGAGCCGAAGGCGTGACGGTGTCCTACGGCTTCCACCCTTCGCCGTTCGGCTCGGCGCTGGTGATGGCGACCGAGCGCGGGCTCTGTGGGCTTGCCTTCGCCGACTACGGCGAGGAGAAGGCCGCGCTCGCCGACATGCGCAGCCGCTGGCCGAAGGCGAGCTACGCCGAGGACTCGGCCCGCACCGCACCGATCGCCGCGCGCATCTTCGACAAGAAGCTGTGGCGGCCGGAGCAGCCGCTGCGCGTGGTGCTGATCGGCACCGACTTCGAGGTGCGGGTCTGGGAGACGCTGATGCGCATCCCGATGGGCCGGGCCACCACCTATTCCGATATTGCCGGCTCGATCGGCAAGCCGAACGCGCCGCGCGCGGTTGGTGCCGCGGTCGGCAAGAACCCGATCAGCTTCGTCGTGCCCTGCCATCGCGTGCTCGGAAAATCCGGCGAGCTCACCGGCTATCATTGGGGCCTCACCCGCAAGCGAGCGATGCTCGGCTGGGAGGCCGGAACTGTGGCCGCCTGACAGCGCTTTGTCAGAACAACCACACCCCGAGATAGCCGGGAGGATTCCGCACGTTCTGTCGGCGCGGCTTCAGCTCTTTTGTCTGAAGCTTACGGCTTCTCAGCGCACGGTTGATCTCATCCGCGACATCCTGCGCGGCGTCACGGGCGTCGTCGGAGAAATAGTCGACGCCGGGCCCTCCGACAGTATCTTGGTCAAAGTCCGGCGCACGAACCACATATCCCTTCTTAACCAGTACGGTTCCGATCTCTCTCAAAACTTTGCTACCGATTTGCTCATTCTCATTGCCGCCGTGAATAAACACGGTGAATCGGCCGGTATCGATCGGTGGCAGCGCTCCTTGCTGAGCCAGCAATGATCCAGGAACCAATAAAATGAGCGCTAGACAGAAGCCAATAATCGTTTTCATGATGTCACTTCTTGGCGGTTTCTGCCTTGTCTGGTTCTCTCGGAAACGGGAGACGGGCGTAACGGAATCCGAACACGACGGGTCTTTCGAGGAGGCCCGTGTTGAAATCGGATTCGTCATTCGCTGATGATTGGGCCGAAAACCCGCCTCCGTTTTTCACGTTTCGCAACTGCTTTTCAAGTTCGGCGATACGATTTTTCAACGCGTTGTCCGACGTGGTCCCGGCGGCACCTTCGGACGGCAGCGTCGATGGCTGTTCCTTGGGCGAGTTGTCCAGCGTCGGACTGCCACCAGTAAACCACGACCACAATAGGCTACCGAATTCCGTTCGACCAGTCTGACGGCGATGCACAATTGAACGCGCTTGATACACGCGCGTGACGACAACAAGGCCAATATCCACCGCATAGACCACGTTGCCTTCTTCATCGAGTACCGTACGGTCAATCCGCGATCCGATGATGTGCTGGAGCTGTCCGCGAACCGCCGATTCCCTGCAGTCGTCCTTTGTTTCCTCTTCTGCGCAGTATTTCTTGAGCAGTTTCAGGGCGCGACCGCTGGGCAGGCCATAGGTGCTGACTTCGCTCAGATGAAATTCTTCGGAGGCTTGTCGGCCACCACTATACGCTGCCGACGCTTGGCCATCGGCCGCGAGGCTTCCCGATGCTCCGACATTGGCAGCGCTCTTGACTCGCGCGAAAGCCGCGCGCGGTAAATCGCTTTCCAACACCTCCCCAGAGAAAAGACGCGGAACGGTACTCGCCTGCGACCGGGATTCGGTGCCCGAAGGTTGCTTTGTATCCCCCGACACCTTGAGCTTCCCCGGAAAGACTGCGATCTCGCCGTAAAATTGTTCGAGTTCCCGCCTCACGTCGAGATGCGCGATCTTCACCGACCGCTTGAGGGATGGCGTGTTGAGTTCGATAGATTTCGTTTCGGAGGGCTGGCGCGACCGATCGCGGTCCTTTGCGTCACGGTCGGCGATCACATATGCCAGTACGTCCCCCACTGCGAGGTCTTCTTCCGGCGGAAAAACCGGCTCGATCCTAAATTGCCCGATCGCGTCGCCCCAAGCGACCTCCAGACTCTTGGTGGGTTGTAGCTCCAGCGGTGCGCTGATCATCCAGCGCAGGCCGAAGAAGCCTGCAATTGCAATTGCAACGAATCCGACAAAATACAGCGCTGTCTTCCGATTCAACCAATTCGGCATCGCGAGCCCCCGCGAGCGGCCATTGTGTCCACAACCTTTGGATCATAATCCGGCCGGACACACGCAAAAATATTACAGAACCGCCCGCCGTGCCTCAAGGCCCAGGCAACCGGGCGACCCAATGCAACCTGCCAGCCACAGCGCGGATTGACGATCATAGTTCGATCCCTCACAACCGCGTGCCTTCAAATCGAGACAGGACTGGCTCCATGCAGAAGCGCCGCCCGGTGATGCTGGTCGTGCTGGATGGCTGGGGCTGGCGCGAGGAAACCGCCGACAACGCGGTCCGGCAGGCCAGAACGCCGACCTTCGACCGGCTCTGGACGGCCGGACCGCACGCCTTCCTGCGCACCTCCGGCCGCGACGTCGGGCTGCCGCCGGGGCAGATGGGAAATTCCGAGGTCGGGCACCTCAACATCGGTGCCGGCCGCGTGGTGATGCAGGACCTGCCGCGGATCGGCGATGCCATTGCGTCGGGCGAGATCAACAAGGCTCCGGCGCTCACCGGGCTGATCGAGGTCTTGAAGAAAACCGGCGGCACCTGTCACCTGATGGGGCTGGTTTCGCCCGGCGGCGTGCACTCGCATCAGGACCACGCCGCGGCGCTGGCAAAAATCCTTAGCGACGCCGGCGTGCCAGCGGTCGTGCACGCCATCACCGACGGACGCGACACGCCGCCCCAATCGGCCGGCGATGATCTGAAACGACTGACGGCCGCGCTTCCAGCCTCGGTCTCCATCGCAACGGTGGTCGGGCGCTACTACGCCATGGACCGCGACAAGCGCTGGGAGCGCGTCAACAAGGCCTACGACGCGATCGTCGAGGCCGAAGGTCCGCGCTTCCCAGATCCGCAGGCGGCGATTGCCGACGCCTACGCGAAGAAGCAGTTCGACGAGTTCGTCGTGCCTGCGGTGATCGGCAGCTATCGCGGCATGAAGGATGGCGACGGCGTGCTGTGCTTCAACTTCCGCGCCGACCGGGTGCGCGAAATCCTCGGCGCCATGCTGGACGAGGACTTCTCCGGGTTTCCGCGCAAGCGGAAACTCAAGTTTGCGTCCGTTGTCGGGATGACGCAATACAGCGAGCATCTCGACAAGCTGATGCGGACGATCTTCCCGCCGCAGACCTTCACCAACATTCTCGGCGAGGTGGTGGCCGACGCCAAGCGGACGCAGCTCCGCATGGCGGAAACCGAGAAATATCCGCATGTCACCTACTTCCTCAACGGCGGTCGCGAGGAGCCGTATGCCGGCGAGGACCGCATCATGGTGCCCTCGCCCAAGGTCGCGACCTACGACCTGCAGCCGGAAATGTCCGCGCCGGAACTGACCGACAAGGCGGTGGCGGCGATCAACTCCGGCAAGTACGACCTGATCGTGCTGAACTTCGCCAATCCGGACATGGTGGGGCACACCGGCAGCCTTCCGGCGGCGATCAAGGCGGTCGAAACCGTCGACACCGGGCTCGGACGCATTGCCGAAGCGATCGCAAAGGCCGGCGGCGCGCTGCTGGTGACCGCCGACCACGGCAATTGCGAACTGATGCGCGATCCCGAGACCGGCGGGCCGCACACCGCGCACACCACCAACCCGGTGCCGATCGTGCTGCTGGGCGCGGGAAACCGCGGGCTGATGGCCGAAGGCCGGCTCGCCGACATCGCGCCGACGCTGCTCGAGCTGATGGACCTGCCGAAGCCGCCGGAGATGAACGGCGTCTCGCTGCTGAAGGGAAATTAGGCTCCGCCGTCATTCCGGGGCGCTCGCGACAGCGAGCGAGCCCGGAATCCAGGTGAGGAGGGACTTTCTCTGTAGCTGGATTCCGGGCTCGCGCCTTCGGCGCGCCCCGGAATGACGCCGAGGCTAATCCGCGAGCTTGATCCCGGTCTGCTGGGCGAGCCCCGCCCACAGATCGCGCTCCTTGACCAGCACCTCGCCGAACTCCTGCGGCGTCAGCGATCGCGTTTCGATGCCGAGCTTGGCGAAGGCCGCCTGTACCTCCGGTGTTTTGACCTGCTGGTTCACAGCGGCATTGAGTTTGGCGATGATCGCGGGCGGCGTCTTCGCCGGCGCCAGGAAGCCGTACCAGATCGCCGGCGGGAAGCCGTCGAAGCCCGCTTCGGTCAGCGTCGGCACGTCCGGCAGCTCGGGCCAGCGCTTGGTGCCCTGAACTGCCAGCGCGCGCAGCTTGCCGGCCTGGATCTGCGGCAAGAGCACGGACTTCGCCGTCGTGTGCATCTGGATTTGGCCGGCGATCGCGTCGGTCAGCGCGGGAGCCGCGCCCTTGTACGGCACGAAGACGATGTTGGCGCCGCTTTTGACGCGGACGAACTCGAGCAGAAAATGCGGCGCGATGCCGACGCCACCGCCCGAGGTGAGCTTGCCCGGATTGGCCTTGGCGTAGGCCGCAAGCTCCGCGAGGCTCTTCACCGGCACGGACGGATGCACCACCACGCCGAGCAGGTCGATGGCGACCGTTGCGGCCGGGGCAAAGTCCTTCACCGCGTCGAAATCGAGGTCCTTGTAAACCGCCGGCGTGATCGCGTTGTTGTTGGTGCCGCCCATGAACAGCGTGTAGCCGTCGGGCGCGGCATGCGCGACCTGCTTCATGGCGATCCGGCCGCCTGCACCGGACTGGTTCTCGATGACGACGCTCTGGCCGAGCACGACCGACAGGCTCTGCGTCACGGCGCGCGCGATGGTGTCGGTCGGCCCACCGGCCGGATACGGCACGACGACCTTGATGGAGCGGTCGGGATAGCTCTGCGCCGATGCGCCAGCGATGCCTGCAAAAAGAACAGCCAGGGCAACCGCAATGGATTTCCGCATTCGAAGCTCCTCGAATGTTTCCGAACGCGCCGCGGATGCGTCGCGCCCATTCCCAATGTGCGTGCTGTCATGCCGCCTCAGGCGGCCGGCTTTGCGATAGCCTAGATCATCGCCCGGCGTTGTGAAGGGGCGGCGGACAAAAGCGGTGCGGCTGGCGGCGGCTAGAAGTCCTTGAGCCCGAGCACGTCCGCCATCGAATAAAGGCCGGGCTTCTGTCCACGCGCCCACAGCGCTGCGTGCAGCGCGCCGCGGGCAAAGATCATCCGGTCCTCGGCGCGATGGATCAGTTCGACGCGCTCGGCGGGTCCGGCGAAGATCACGCTGTGCTCGCCCACCACCGTGCCGCCACGCAGCGATGCAAAGCCGATGTCGCCGGGCTTGCGTGCGCCGGTCTCGCCGTCGCGGCCGCGTTCCGAATGCGACGCAAGGTCGATCCCGCGGCCCTCCGCCGCCGCGCGGCCGAACATCAGCGCCGTGCCGGACGGCGCGTCGATCTTCTTGTTGTGATGCATCTCGAAGATCTCGATGTCGAACGACTGATCGAGCGTCTTCGCCACGCGCTTGGTCAGCGCCGCGATCAGATTGACGCCCATGCTGAAGTTGCCCGACTTGACGATCGCGGCCTTCTTCGCGGCCTCGGCGAGGAGCTTCTCCTCGCCGTCCTTGAGCCCGGTGGTGCCGATGATGTGGGCGAGGCCCGCCCGCGCCGTCAGCTCGGCGAGCACCACGGTCGCGGCCGGAATGGTGAAGTCGACGAGGCCGTCGGCCTTGGCCATCAGCGGCGCAGGATCAGCCACCACCGCCACGCCGTTGCCGCCGAGGCCTGCGAGCTCGCCCGAGTCCCTGCCGATCACCGCCGAGCCCGGCGCATCGATCGCACCGGCGAGCGTAAGCCCGTTGGTCTCGGCGATGGCCTTGATCAGCGTGCGTCCCATGCGCCCGCCGGCACCGGCCACGATCAACCGCATGTCGGACATGAACTGCTCCTCGTTACGGCTGCGGGCCGTCGTAGCCTTCGACGATGATCAGGTCGGTGATCGCGCTGGCCTGGCGGATTTTCAGGTTGGCCTGATACTCGGGCGAGCGATAGCACGCCACCGCCGTCGCATAGTCGGGAAACTCGATCACCACATTGCGCGAACGGCTCTGCCCTTCCGGGCATTCGTGCCTGCCGCCACGCACCACGAACTTCGCGCCGAACGTCTTGAAGATCGCCGGATTGGCCGCAGCATAGGGCTTGTAGCCCTCCTCGTTGTTCACGTCGACGCGCCCGATCCAGTAGGCCTTGGCCATCTCACGTCCTCCCCATTCACTGCGCCGGGTCGAAGGCCTCGATGCCGACGATGTTGGCCGTAGCGTGGCCGTTACGCAGCGCGATTGATCGCTGGTATTCGGGTGAACGGTAACACGCCAGCGCGGCCTCGTAGCTTGGAAATTCCACCACCACGGTGCGGGCGGGCATGCGGCCTTCCATCACCTCGCTGCGCCCGCCGCGGATCAGATACCGCCCGCCGAACTTGCCGAACGGCGTCGCAACGTCGGCCTGATAGGCCTTGTAGCCCTGCGCGTCATTCACATCGATATGGGCGATCCAGTAGGCCTTGAGCCGACCCGCCGCAGGCGGCGTGCCGATCGGCGCAGGCTGCGGGCCGTCGTGTCCCTCGACGATCAGGAAATCGCACACCGAATGCGGCTCGCGCAGCGGATGGGCGCGCGAGTAGTCGGGTCCGTGGTAGTACGCGACCGCCTCGTCATACGAGTTGAACTCGCGCAGCACATTGCGCCCGCGCATCTTGCCTTCAAGCACCTCGCGGCGGCCGCCGCGCGCAAGCAGCTTCGAGCCAAAGCGCTTGTGGCCCGCGTCCGCCATCTCCCGATAGGCCTGGAAGCCTTCCGGATTGCTCACGTCGAGATGCGGTATCCAATAGCCCTTGGGCATGCGGCCCCCCTATCGCGTCGCGCTTGCGATCTCGGCGAGGATCGCCGCAGCAGCGGCCTTCGGATCGGGCGCGGCCAGGATCGGCCGCCCGACCACGAGATGGTCAGCACCGGCGGCAATCGCGGCCTTTGGCGTCATAACGCGTTTCTGATCGCCCTTCTCGGCGTCGGCCGGCCGGATGCCCGGCGTCACCAGCACCATGCCGGTGCTGATGATCGGCTTGAGATTGGCCGCTTCCTCGGCCGAGCACACCAAGCCGTCGAGGCCGACGTCGCGCGCCTGGGCGGCGCGCTCGGCGACGAGCTCCGGCACCGTGAAGTCATAGCCCGCGGCGGCCAGGTCGGCGTCGTCATACGAGGTCAGCACCGTCACGCCGAGGATGCGCAGGCCCGAGCCTTTGCGGGCTTCGACCGCAGCATGCATGGTCTGCGGATAGGCGTGCACGGTGAGGAAGGTCGCGCCGAGCCTGGCGACGCTCTCGACGCCCTTGCCGACCGTGTTGCCGATGTCGTGCAGCTTCAGATCGAGAAACACCTTTTTCTCGGCGCGGACCAACGTCTCGGCGAACGCGAGGCCGCCGGCGAAGGCGAGCTGATAGCCGATCTTGTAGAACGTCACCGTATCGCCGAGCTTCTCGACCATCGCCTCGGCAGCTGCGACCGAAGGCACGTCGAGCGCAAGAATGAGCCGGTCCTTGACGTCCATCAAACCATCTCCCGCGCGGTTTCAGTGAGCCGCTGCGCGATACGCTTGAGCGTGGCCGCCGCACGATCGTCCTTCAGGTTGTCCTTCTCGTCGAACGCGTCGCCCGCCTGAAACACCGTGATCTGCTCAGGGATAACCAGCGCGCCGCAGCCAAGCTCAAGAACCTGCCGCAGCGCCATCAGCGAGCGCAGCGCTCCATAGGGCGAGTTCGACGCGCCGCCGATGGCAAAGGCACGGCCCTTGAACACCGCGAGCGGCGGCTCGTCGCGTGAGCGCACCCGCGAGATCCAGTCGATGGTGTTCTTGAGCAGCGGCGTCACCGAGGCGTTGTATTCGGGGCTGGCGATGAACACACCCTGGTGCGCCGCCATCATGTCCTTGAGCCTGGATGCATTGGCTGGCGCCCCGGTCTTGGCCTCGTCGTCGCCGTCATAGATCGGCATCGGATAGTCTTCGAGCGAAATACGCGTGACGTCCGCGCCGGCCAGCGCCAGCTCCTTGGCGGCGAGCGCCGCAAGCCGTGCATTGAACGAACCGGTGCGGATCGAGCCGGAGAACACCAGGATTTTCGGAGCGGACATCAGCCAACAGAACCTACAGAAATGCGGTGCTGTGCATTTTACACGGTCATCCGGACTTGAAAGCCATCCCGGGGGCGATCGCCGAAATCCAATGGCCGGGCATAGGCGAGCGAAGCGACGCCGTCCTTCGGACGGCTATGGGCGAGCGAAGCGACGCCGTCCTTCGGACGACTATGGGCGAGCGAAGCGACGCCGTCCTTCGGACGGCTATGCCGGCCATGAACAACACCAGCCTGAGCGGCTTCGATCAGCCCTTGCGGTAGACCCACACCCGCGCCGGCGGCAGGTTCTGCCAGATCAGCTCGGACGCATGGGCGTGGATGTTGTGCTTCGCCCGCTTCGGGATCGGCGTCACCATCGCGTAGGTGAACTGCACGAACGGCGCGCCCGGCGCCATCAGCTCGAACGCCTCGTCGATGAGCTGCGTCCGCTGCTTGAACGGCTTGGTCTGCAGCGGCAGGCCCGACACCACCGCAGCCGCGGGCTCTTTCAGGAGGCCGCCGAGCAGATGCTGGATGCGATAGGCATCGCCCTGGATCACCGTCGCGTCCGGGTAGCGGGTCCGCAAAAGGCGGCAGAACGAGGGATTGAACTCGACCAGCACCAACCGCGACGGCTCGATGCCGTGCTCGACCAGCGCCTTGGTGACCGCGCCGGTGCCCGAGCCGAGCTCGATGACCGGGCCGGAAACCTTGGGGTCGACGGCGCGCGCCATCGCACGGGCGAGGATCTTGCCCGACGGCGTGACCGCGCCCATCGAAATCGGCTTCTCGATCCAGGAGCGGATGAAAGCCACTTCGTCAAGGAAACGCAGCCCGCTTTTCTGCTCCAAAAGCCGGATGCGCCTTTCAATCTTCTTTTCAAGCATTTGGAAGGCAAGAAGGGGCATGAAGACAACTATGACACAACTGCGACACGAGTGGCCCACAATCGGTAAAGGGCCGGGGGCTGGGGGTCAAGACGGCTGCGGACGGTTCAAGCCGAGCGGGCGCTGTTGCCGAAGAAGTCCTTGACCCGGGAGAAGAAACCGGTGGCCTCGGGCTGCGTGTCCTTCGATGACAGTTTTTCGAACTCGGCCAGGAGCTCGCGCTGACGCTTGGTCAGATTTTGCGGCGTTTCGACCACCACCTGGACGTACATGTCGCCGCTCTGCTTGGCCCGCAGCACCGGCATCCCCTTACCGCCGAGGCGGAATCTGCGGCCCGATTGCGTGCCGGAGGGCACCTTCACCCGCGCCTTGCTGCCATCGATCGACGGCACCTCGAATTCCCCGCCCAAGGCGGCCGTCACCATCGAGATCGGCACCCGGCAATGCAGGTCCGCGCCGTCGCGCTGAAACAGCGGGTGTGCGGCCAGCGACAGGAAAATATAGAGGTCGCCGGCCGGGCCGCCGCGCACGCCCGCCTCGCCCTCGCCGGCCAGCCGGATGCGGGTGCCGTCCTCGACGCCGGGCGGGATGTTGACCGACAGCGTGCGCTCCTTGGTGGTGCGCCCGGAGCCGGCGCAGGTCGGGCACGGATCCTCGATCACCTGGCCGCGGCCCTGGCAGATCGGGCAGGTCCGCTCCAGCGTGAAGAAGCCGCCCTGAGTGTGACGGATGCGGCCGTGGCCGTTGCAGTGCTGGCAGGTCTTGGGCTTGGTGCCGGGCTTGGCGCCCGAGCCGGAGCAGGCCTCGCAGGTCACCGACGTGGGCAGCCGCACCTGCGCGTTCTTGCCGAGGAAGGCCTCCTCCAGCGTGATCTCCATATTGAAGCGCAGGTCCGCGCCGCGCTCGCGGCCCGAGCTGCGCTGGCGCGCGCCGCCCATGCCGAAGATGCCCTCGAAGATGTCGGAAAAGGCCGAGCCGAAATCGGTGCCGAAGCCGTGCGCCCCGCCGCCCATGCCCTGCTCGAAGGCGGCGTGGCCGAAGCG
>JAIESC010000097.1 GCA_019746355.1 Xanthobacteraceae bacterium
TCCGCCTGGCTCGGCGGAACGCGCACCGGCTCACGCCGCACGCGCGCCTCCTCGGCGCGGGTCGATGCCTGCGGCGGCGTCTGCCGCGGCGCAGGCTCCGCAACAACCTTGGGAGGCGCGGCCTCGGCCGCGACCTTCGGCAACACGCTCGCCGGTGCAAGCTTGCTCTCGGCGCGCGCCTCGGCGGCGGGCGGGACGACCGGCTTGGCCGGTTCGGAAATGACCGTGACCGTCACGCCCGGCGGCACGGGCTCGGGGACCTCGCCCGGCTGTGCAGCGGCTTGCGAAGCCGGCGGCCGCGGCTCCGCCTGCTCGCGCACTTGCGCGCGCGCCTGCGCGGCTTGCGCTTCCGGCTCCTCGGTTTTCGCGGCGGCCGCAGGCGGCTCCGCGGCCTCCGGCACGCGGCAGGAGTCCTCGAAGCACTCGCGATCGGCGATGGCTTGCGTTGCGATCAGCGCCGCGGATGCGGCCAGCGCGGCAAAGATGATGCGGCGGGACATGACGCTCCCCGTTTATCGTTGTTTGTCCGCATCCTGGTGTTCGCTTTTGACTAAAGTTGGACTGAAACCCGCGGTGGCCGCGCGGGCATTTTGGCTTCAAGGGCGGCGACGCCGGTCGTAGGGGATGACGACGTCGGGCCGGTAGTAGGTTTCGGGATCGACGATGCTGGCCGGCGCGTTCATGTCGGACGACGCCGACCAGTTGCGCGAGAACTCGCTGCCGGGCTCCGCCCCGGCGACGCCAGGCGGCTCGACCTCGTTGCGGCCGCGCGGCGGCGCGTGACCGTAGCGCGGAATGTAGCGGTTGCGCGGCTCGTAGACCGGATTCGGCCGGATCGGCGAGCCACCGTAGACGGTGACAGGCATGTGGCCCGGCCGCGCCAGACCCCAATCGCCCTCGACGACGGCGTAGGACGCGTCGCGCCCCCAGATGACGACAGGAATGCCCGGGCGGCTCGGCACGACGATCACCGGACCGGTGTCGCCGGCGCGCGCAGGTGTGATCGCCGCAAATCCAGCGAGCCCCGCCAGCATGATCATCGAGCAAACCGTGAAACGTCGCGTCATCGGCCGCACACCCTGTGAACGGCTGGCATTTTAGACGAACTGTTCCAGTGTCCCGTGAACGCGATCGCGGAATTGCGAGGTAACATTAATTGCGCGTGACCGCCGCAATTGAGCCCTGCGACGAATGGCGAATGCATGGCCTCTTCACGCCGGCGCTCCGCAAATCTAGTGTGCTTGCGCGAATCCTTTTGGATTCCGCCGGGGGCGGCGGGATGCGAGAGCTCAGGGTTAACGGAATTGCCGCACCGACGACGCCCCCCGGCTTCCGACGCCGCCGCCGCGGTGTGCGCCGCGCCGGAGCAAAGCTTTCGCCAGCGCTTTGAAAATCTCGAAGCGCGGCGCGAAGCGCTGCTCGCGCGGCTCACGACCATGGGCGACGCCACCAAACAACACCCGGGCCACAGGCGCGCACTGACCCTGCTCAACGCATCGTTCCGCCGCGCGTCGGTGGCACAGCGCGCCGCGGTGCTTCAGGCGGCGGAATGGCTGATCGAGCTGCTCGAGCGCGTCACGTCCCTGGTCTGAGCGGCACTCGTTCTTTGGTCTGATCCGCGATGTCCGCGGGACAGCGAAATTTCCGGAATATTCTCGCCGCATCAACGCGTTGCGGATTTTCCCTACGACTTTCGATGTACGACGTGATGTCAACAGACGCTTCCTCAAGCGCGGCGTATCGCTGCGCCGGGGACGCTTCTTCCTGATGCTTTGCGCTGACGCGGGAGGCGGTCCCCGACAAGAAATCAAGCATTCAGGGACAGGGGCTGCGCCTATGACCGCCACCACAGCGACAAGTTACGCAGAAGGGAGAATGACGTCCGAGCAACGGATGGTCATCTTCGCTTCGTCACTCGGCACCGTGTTCGAGTGGTACGACTTCTACATCTACGGCACGCTCGGCGTGTTCCTCGCCAAATACTTCTTCTCCAACGTGCCGCCGAACGTCGGCTTCATCTTCGCGCTCCTCGCCTTCGCCGCGGGCTTCGCGGTCCGGCCGTTCGGCGCGCTGATCTTCGGCCGCATCGGCGACATGATCGGCCGCAAGTACACCTTCCTCGTGACGATGTCGCTGATGGGCGTCGGCACGTTCTTCATCGGCGTGCTGCCCGGCTACGACAGCTGGGGCATCATGGCACCGATCGTGCTGATCGGGCTCCGCCTCGTGCAGGGCCTCGCGCTCGGCGGCGAGTACGGCGGCGCGGCGATCTACGTCGCCGAGCACGCGCCGAAGAACAAGCGCGGCTTCTACACCTCGTGGATCCAGACCACGGCCACGCTCGGCCTGTTCATGGCGCTGCTGCTGATCCTCGGCATCCGCACCGCCATGGGCGAGCAGGCGTTCGGCGAATGGGGCTGGCGCATTCCGTTCCTGCTCTCGTTGATCCTTCTGATCGTGTCGGTCTGGATCCGGCTCAAGCTCAACGAGTCGCCGCTGTTCCAGCAGATGGTGAAGGAGGGCAAGACCTCGAAGCGCCCGCTGTCGGAGGCGTTCGGCCAGTGGTCGAACCTGAAAATCGCGATCTTCGCGCTGCTCGGCGCGACGGCCGGCGAAGCGGTGATCTGGTACGGCGGACAGTTCTACGCCCTGTTCTTCCTCACCCAGACGCTGAAGGTGAACGCGGTCGACGCCCAGATCATGGTGGCGATTGCGCTTGCGATCGGCACCCCCTGCTTCATCCTGTTCGGCTGGCTCTCCGACAAGATCGGACGCAAGCCGATCATGATGGCGGGCTTCGCGATCGCGGCAGTCACCTACTTCCCGATCTTCCAGAGCATCACCCACTTCGCCAATCCGGCGCTGGAAAAGGCGCTCGCGGCATCGCCGGTGGTCGTCACCGCGGATCCGGCCGAGTGCTCGTTCCAGTTCAAGGCGACCGGCACCGAGAAGTTCACCACCGGCTGCGACAACATCAAGGCCGCGCTGGTCGGAGCCTCGGTGAACTACTCGAGCGTCGATGCGCCGAAAGGGACGCCCGCATCGGTGAAGATCGGCGATCAGGTGATCCTGTCCAGCACTGCCAACCTGGCGGCCGCCATCTCCGCCGCGGTGAAGGCGCACGGCTATCCGGGCGTCGCCGATCCGAACGCGATCAACCGGCCGATGACGATCCTGCTGCTCACCATCCTCGTCGTCTACGTGACGATGGTGTACGGCCCGATCGCAGCCTGGCTGGTCGAGTTGTTCCCGACCCGGATCCGCTACACCGGCCTGTCGCTGCCCTATCACATCGGCAACGGCTGGTTCGGCGGCTTCCTCCCCGCAACGGTGTTCGCGATCGTCGCCGCAACCGGAAACATCTATTCCGGCCTGTGGTATCCGATCATCGTCGCCTGCATGAGCTTCGTCGTGGCGCTGATCTTCCTGCCCGAGACGAAGGATCGCGACATCAGCCGCATCTAGGCTGCAAACGAGGGCGGCACTGCGCGCCGTCCGCTTGCTCCACCCGCGCCCCGCACCTCGTGCGGGGCGCTCATTTTTTTCGCGCGCGCCACCGCGCATCAAACGTGGGGTGGACAAAGCCGCGAAAGCGGCGTGCCCACGTCCGCCCGCGCCGGAGCAGGAATGCGTGGGCCCGGCGCTGGCGCGCCTTGGCCATGGTCCGTCCCGCATTCCGCTTCGCTCCATGCGGGCTACGCCAGCTAAGACCTAGAAAGCATTCCCAAATTCCAAATGGGTTTGTTCTGCCAACTTCACTCTTTAATTGCATAAATGTTTATTGCACGTTAAACGCGAACACAGAATCCATAACCACTGCTGCGGAGTGTGGATTCCGGGTTCGCCTTCGCCGGCGCCCCGGAGTGACCGCGGGAAACGGCTCAGACCTTGTGATACTCGCGATACCAGGCGACGAAGCGCGCGATGCCTTCGGCGATCGGCGTCGAGGGCCGGAAGCCGGTGTCGCGCATCAGATCGTCGACATCGGCGTAGGTTTCCGGCACGTCGCCCGGCTGCATCGGCAGCATCTCGCGCTGGGCGGTGCGGCCGAGCGCCTTTTCAATCAATGAAACCACATGCGGCACGTCGGCCGGCTCGTTGTTGCCGATGTTGTAGATGCGCCAGGGCGCGTTGCTGCGCGCCGGATCGGGATGATCGCCCGACCACGACGGATCGGGCGTCGCGGGCCTCTCGATCAGCCGCACCACGGGCTCCACCACGTCGTCCACATAGGTGAAGTCGCGGCGCATCCGGCCGTGGTTGAACAGCTTGATCGGCTTTCCATCGAGAATGGCCTTGGTGAAAAGCCACATCGCCATGTCGGGGCGGCCCCATGGACCGTAGACCGTGAAGAACCGCAATCCCGTCGTCGGCAGCCGGAACAGATGCGCGTAGGAATGCGCCATCAGCTCGTTGGCCTTCTTCGAGGCCGCATAAAGGCTGATCGGATGATCGACGTTGTCCGAGGTGCGGAACGGCAGCCTGGTGTTCGCGCCGTAGACCGACGACGACGAGGCAAACAGCAGATGCCGGCAGCCGTTGTGGCGGCAGCCCTCCAGGATGTTGGCGAAGCCCTGCAGGTTGGCGTCGACATAGGCCAGCGGATCCTGCAGCGAATAGCGCACGCCGGCCTGCGCCGCGAGATGCACCACGTAGGGAAACTTCTCGGCGGCAAACAGCGCGGCGACGCCCGCGCGGTCGGCAAGGTCGAGCTTGATGAAGCGGAATTTGGCGTGGCCCTCGAACAGCTTCAGCCGCGCCTGTTTGAGCGCCGGATCGTAATACGACGACATGTTGTCGACGCCGATCACGCGCCGGCCGCGCTCCAGCAGGCGGCGCGTCACGTGCGAGCCGATGAAGCCCGCCGCGCCGGTCACCAGGATCGGTTCATCGCTCAAAGTCGCCACAGCTCGATGCCTTCGGGCTTGATCGCGCGGTCGAGCATGCCGCGCACGTCGAACACGGGCCCCGCCCCGCCCCGCAACAGCCGCCGGACCAGCGCCCAGCCTTCGCGCAGATAGGGCTCGTGCGCGACGGCGAGGATCACCGCGTCGGCGGCCTTGAGCTTGTCCATCGGCGTGAGCTCGATGCCGTATTCGTGCCGCGTCTCGTCGGGACGCGCCAGCGGATCGTGCACCTGCACCGCGACGCCGCTCGCGGCAAGCTCGGCAACGATATCGGCGACCTTCGAGTTGCGCGTGTCCGGCACGTTCTCCTTGAAGGTCATGCCGAGCACCGTCACCGTCGCGCCGGTGGTGCCGCGGCGGAACAGCGCGCGGACGCATTCCAGCGCCACGCGCTTGCCGACGCTGTCATTGATGCGGCGGCCGGCGAGGATCACCTGCGGGTGATAGCCGGCCTTCTCGGCGCGGTGCGTCAGGTAATACGGATCGACGCCGATGCAGTGGCCGCCGACCAGGCCCGGCGTGAAGGGCAGAAAATTCCATTTGGTGCGCGCCGCCGCCAGCACATCGCCGGTGTCGATGCCGAGCACGTCGCAGATCGCCGAGAGCTCGTTCATGAAGGCGATGTTGAGATCGCGCTGTGAATTCTCGATGACCTTGGCGGCCTCCGCGACCTTGATCGACGGCGCGCGGTGGATGCCGGCCTTGACCACCGAGCCATAGACCTCGGCGACGAGATCGAGCGTCTTGGCATCGAGCCCGGAGACCACCTTGACGATGGTCTCGAAGCGGTGCGCCTTGTCGCCCGGATTGATGCGCTCGGGCGAATAGCCGACCGAGAAATCCTGGCGCGCCTTCAGGCCGGAGACCTGCTCCAGCACCGGGATGCAGTCTTCCTCGACGGCGCCGGGATAGACCGTCGATTCATAGACCACCACGCCGCCGGGCTTCAGCGCCTTGGCGACCGTGCGCGAGGCGGCGAGCATCGCCGAGAGGTCCGGCCGCCGCGCGGCATCGATCGGCGTCGGCACCGTGACGATGAAAAAGTCGCACGCCGCGAGCGCCGCCGCGTCGCTTTCGTAGCGGAGCGTCGGATGATGCAGGTCGGAGGATTCGAGCTCGCGGCTGCGGTCATGGCCTGAGCGCAGCTCCTTGATCCGGGTCGGATCGATGTCGAAGCCCGTCACCGGAACGCCGCCCCGGGCGAAGGCCACCGCCACGGGCAGGCCGACGTAACCCAGCCCGATCACAGCAATCTTGCGTCCGTGCGGCACGTCGGTCCCTGCAAAGCCCCGCCACGGCGCAAATCCGGCCGCGGTCCGGGGTGCTTATCCGGGCAGGCTCCCGCGAAGTCAACCGCCCGGAGCGCCCGGCGAACGCCAAGTTGCGGGAGAACCACCGGAATTTCCGGCGAGGATGGACCGATGGGGGCGGCTTTGTTGCCCCGGCCGGGTGCGTTTGCGTCGTCACCTGAGCACCGCGCGGGCACCGTTTGGGCTGTGACTTCCCGCACTTCACGATTGGGCGCTGTGCCGCCATCTTCATTTCACGATTGCGGAGGATGCCATGTTCAAGACGACGCAGAGCACCACTCCGGTCCAGACCATCTTCGGGCCGGGATACATTCCCGAGCAGCATGCCGAGCAGACGAACCTCGCGGACGACCGCGAGGCGCCGTTTGCCGAGTTCGTGAAGTCGCTGCGGTCGCTCGTTTGGAACGATGAGCGTGTGGCCAAGCGGTAGCTTTGGCTCCGAAGTCCGATTTGTCTTTTTAAGTTTCTGCCCGCCCCACCGCGTCCGCGTTTGCCGCCGACGCGCCATTTTCAGACCTCCGGCAAAATGCTAAGGGCTTGGCCATTCCATCGGTAGGCCGGGCTAGCTCAGCGGTAGAGCAGCGGTTTTGTAAACCGTTGGTCGGGGGTTCGATTCCCTCGCCCGGCACCAAGCATTTCCGTGCAAATCCGCATCAGGCCGTCAAACCGTTCGCGCGAATCTAGCGAATCTGACGGCGCTCCGCGAATCTACAAAAGTGGTCACAGTGACCCCTTCCGGCAGCCGTTTGTTCGGCTTGCAGAAAGTGACCGTTCCGGGTCTGAGCCACCGGCAAATTCGCCGCCCGCGGCCGTCGGAAGCGACGCAGCTCCGACACCCGAGGTGCCACAAAAGGTGCCACAGCCACGCGAGCGAGATTGGCTGTTCATTACCTGCGAGGACGGCCACGATTGGGAGCACGTCGGCGGCCGGCCCGGCCCGCTCGTCGATCAGGAGACCGACAGCCCGCGCGCAACATCTTCTGCGCGCAGCCCGGCCTCCCCTCGCAGCCCGTGTTCCGCTGCCGCCGCTGCCCGGCGGATCGACTACGGCGAGCCCGGCGGGCCGGGCTGGCTCAGTTGCGTGCATCGCGGCGTCGGAGGCTGTGCTTTGAGCATCACCTTCGACACCGGCCGCTGGCATGGCGGCCTCGCCGACTGGACCGACGGCAACACTGCCTATCTGTCGATCGCCTTCACGTGGCGCCTCAACGACGCCTATCAGCGCGCGGTGTGGTACCGCGCGCAGGGCTTCAAGGTCCGAGCTGGCGGTCCTGGCATCTTCACGCGCAAGACCTTCCTCGCTGAGGTGGCGGAGATTGGTGGCGAGGTGCCGGATGCGGTCGCGCGGCACAACCCGATGGCGTCGATCGCAAGCCGCGGCTGTCCCGTCGCCTGCTGGTTCTGCATCGTGCCGATGATGGAGGGCCGCAACTTTACGCTGCTGCCCGACTTCCCGGTGCGGCCGGTGCTCTGCGACAACAACCTGTCCGCGCTGCCCGCGGACTATCAGGACCACATCATCGCCCGCTATCGCGCCGCGGGCGTACCGCTGCTCGCTTTAGCGGGCGCCCATCCTCAACACCGCGTTCAGCCGGGTGCGGGCTGACACGTGATAGCCGAACTCCGACAGCATCGCGAACAGGTCGAGATGCCAGAGAGCGCGGGTGTCCTCGATGATGATCAGCCGAGGCCACAACTCCCGCGGCGCATCGCGGAAAAACGGCACAAGGACCTTGGCCTCGGCGCCCTCGACGTCGATCTTGAGGGCGTCGACTTGCGAAACGCCATGTTCGCGCAGGACTGATAGCAAGGGGCGACAGCGAACCTTGCTCGCGGCAGTGTCGGCCGCGGTCGCGGCACGGGTGTACGAGCCGCCGCGGTCGCGCGGATTGATTTCCACCACCGCCTCAGTCTCGGCATCACCCAGCGCGATCTGCAGCACGGCGATCGGCAGTCCCGGATTGGCGTCGAGGTTGAAGCGCAACCGGGCCAAGTTTCCGGCCTCGGGCTCGATTGCAAGGATGCGCGCGTTTGCGCCGGCCAGCGCAGCGACGTAGAGCGAGAACAGTCCGACGTTGGCGCCGATGTCGACAAAGACGAATGGCTGAGAGCGCTCGCGTGCGATCTCTGCCCCAAGCTCGCGCAGCTCAACCGGCTCGTACATTTGCGGCGTGAACAACAAGTTCTTTTCGCATCCGTTGTCGAGCGGATGCAGCAGCAGACGCAGGCCCCAGCGCTCCACGTCCAACGCACGCGCCGGAAGCCGCATGGTGACAAGCCGGCGGAGCGCGATCGCTAAGCGAAGGCCGAGCCAATTTTCGGGCATTCGGCCGGTTGCGCCGATCACCGCGCGATCGAACCAGCAGGGAGCGAAGCGCTCGCTAAGACTTGCCGGCCGGGCGGCCGATCCAATTTGTTCAGCGCAAATAGAACGAGCGCTCCGCCGGCGGCTCCTCCTATATGCAAGCCGACAAAGATACAAAGCTGAGTGGCCGTCATTTCAGCGCGGGCAATTCCGCCCGGCCCCCTCGTTCAACCACCAGCATTGGCGCCCTTCACCAGAGGGGTACTATCCTAGGGGTTGTAATGGCACTCGTCATCCCAGGTTCGGGATGATTAACGGCTCGCTTGCTCGATCCGTCGAATCCGGCCCTCATGGTCGGTGAGCTTTTCCCCGGCCGACAACTGCGCCGCGCGCACCTCCGAGCTCAACACCTTCACCTCAAGGGTGAGCCTCGCGATGGCGGTCTCCTGATCGTCGAGCTTGCTCAGCGCCTTCATGGCGAGGAAGGCGAGCACTCCTCCATCGGCACTCCGATCAAACATCGCTCAACACCTGCTTGAATCTTAGCCTTGGGGTGGCGGACGGCAGCGCCGAAAATCGAGGTGATAAGGCTTGCAATCCGGTGGCAGGCACGCTGACCTAATGACCGGCCACGCCTGATGTGATCCCCACAAAGCCTGGAGCGATCTGATGAGATTGTTTCGCCTCGTAGCGCCCGCTTTGCTGATCCTGGCGCAGCTCGGTGCCGCGACGGCCCAGGAATGGCCAACCCGGTACATCACCGCGATCGTACCCTTCGGACCGGGCAACAGCGTGGACCTTGTCGGACGTTTGCTGGCGGCGCGCATGTCCGAGCTGCTGGGCCAGCAGGTCATCGTCGAGAACGTGGGCGGCGCGGGCGGCCTCACCGGCACCACGCGGGCGGCCCGCGCTGCGCCCGACGGCTACACGATCGTCGTCGGCGGGGCGGACACGATCGCGCAGAACCAGACGCTGCTGGAAAAGCCGCCCTACAACTCCATGACCGATCTCATCCCGATCGTGCTCGCGGTCGACCTGCCGTCGGTGCTGGTCGGGCGCAACAGCCTGCCGCCCGGCAACCTGAAAGAGCTGATCCCGTACATGAAGGCCAACCAGGACAAGATGCAGTTCGGCTCCTCGGGTGTCGGTGGCGCGACGCATCTGGCCTGCGCCCAGGTGATGCACGCGATCGGCGTGACGCTCGCGCACGTGCCCTACCGGAGCGCGGCCGCCGGCATTCAGGACCTGATCTCCGGCAACCTCGATCTCTATTGCCCGATCGCGGCGGGCGCGCTGCCGCACATCGAGGCGAAAGCCATCAAGCTCTTTGGCGTGCTGACCGACGAGCGCTCGCCGTTGCTGCCGCATCTGCCGACCGCGGCCGAGCAGGGTCTTCCCGGCATCCAGGGCAACTACTGGATCGGCCTGTTCGCGCCGGCCGGGACGCCGGAGCCGGTTGCGGCGAAATTGTCCCAGGCCGCCCTGTCGGCTCTCGAGACGCCCGCCGTCCAATCGCGCCTGCGCGAGGTCGGCGCTGCGGTCGTCGCTCCGCAGCGGCGCACCCCCGCTTATCTGAAGAAGTTTATCCCCGAAGAGATTTCCAGTTGGGGGCGGATCATCAAGCAGAGCGGCCTCGCACCGAAGTAGGCCCGAACGAGGCGCGGTCGTTTGGCACGCGCCTGTCTGTTCGCGGCCCCCCACCGTTCATACCGCGCGCGCGAACGTTTGGGCTCGCTCCCGAGAACCTGGACGAGCCGTGAGCTTGCGCACACTTCGGATTCCGATAGTTTCGGGCCAAAGGAGCAACGCATGGATCAGATGGCCGCCCTCAGTCACCTTCGTCAACTCATCAGGGCCGCGAAAGGCAAAAACGATGTGGCGGCCCTGCACCAGGCGCTCCAGGAAATGCTTCAGTTCGTGGAGAGGTCGCTGGGACGCAAAGGTTAGTCTCGACGCTCCGTTTGTCTCGGAAAGCGTCGCCGGCTTACTTGCCCTCAGCCGGACTGGCTCGCCACATGAACGGACGTCTGACGCGCCGGCCATCCTTCAAAAGTCCGGGCTGGTCCCAGAACATCCCGACGAGCTTGGAAAACACGCCGAACCTGAGAAGGCACTCGAAGTGCCGCAGGCCCTTGCCGCCCTTCACGAGGCCCAGGTCGCGGACGATGCAATACGAGCCATCACTCATCCGGGCGAGCCTGCCGCCCTTGAAGTAATTTCTGATTCCCATCGGGCGCGAGCATGCAACGCCGGACCGGCACGTCAATTCTTGACAGCCCGACAATATCCACAGCGGCGCGATCTATCCACAGGCCGCGAATGTCGATCTAGAGGTAGCCTATCAGGCAAAGCAGGTTTGCCACGTTGGCTATCAGCAGCGTCAGGCTCACTGTCCGCACCATCGCACGCTCCACTCTTGGAGAAGTACGAAACGGCGATTCTACCCGGCGAGTCTCGGACGATCTTTTTTCGGCGTTTAACGCCTGGATAACGGACTCAGGGTGCGACCGAACATGCAGAACGATCTTCGGAAGTCAGGACAAGTCAGCCGCGCTTTCGATCCGCAGGCCGGAGGTTCGATCCCCTCGCCGGAAAATGCTCTGGCGCCGGGCTACTCGGCGGCGATCAGCCGTTCGCGCTGCGTGACCGGGGTGATGGTCCAGTCCCACCAGGCAAACTCGAGCTTGAAGCCCTGGCCTTCCACGACGCAGCCATAGGCACTGCTGTTCGTGCCGCGGGGAAATTTCCGTTCGCTCGGCGCGTTCAGCGTGCCGATGAAGGTATGCCTGCCGTTGCGAACCCGCACGCGGCGCCCGAGCAGCGAAAGGACTTCATGGTCTTCAAGCGCAAACACGACACGACCCGCACTGATAGTTCCAGCTGCGACCGTAGCCCGCGGCACGGATGAACCACCAGTGCGGGCTGTGGATAACGCTACCGGCCATGCTTAATCGCAAGGCCTTGACGCTGCTCGCGCATTTGACGCCCGCGCTGCAGCATCGATTTTCTGGAACGGGCGTCGGACTGCCGCGTTGTTGAGGCGGAGCAAGCGCCCCCCATGCCCCCTTGCTTGCTCCCCAGTCGGCCCCGTCACCCCCTGACGGGGCCAATTTTTTGAGCCCGATCGGCGCGGCCCTCGCTCTGGCGCAAGGCCCGCCCGCTCCGTAAAGTCCCGCCTCCTGCCGCACAGCCGGGGATGTTCCCGCGGGTTTTGCCCGCCGGTTTTGCAATCCGGAAGCCGTCGTCACTGAAGGAGCCTGCCATGCGCGCCATTACGCTCGACGAAGCCGTGAAAATCATCAACGAGACCTTCGCCGAGGCGAAGCGGCGCAACGCCTATCCGCTGACCGCGGTGCTGCTCGACGCCGGCGGGCGGATGAAGTGCGCGATGAAGCAGGACGGCGCGTCGCTGCTGCGCTTCGAGGTGTCCTACGGCAAGGCCTATGCGGCGCTGGCGATGGGCCGCGAGTCGCGCCAGGTGCTGCAGAAGGCCAAGGACAAGCCGCTGTTCATGCAGTCGTTCCTCGAGCTCGCCGACGGCCCGATGTTTCTCGAGGGCGGCGGGCAGCTCGTTCGCGACAGCGAGGGCGAGGTGATCGGGGCGATCGCCACCACCGGCGACAGCAACGAGGTCGACGACCTCTGCGCCATCGCCGGCATCCGCGCCGCCGGCTTCAAAACCGATCACGATTTCAGCGACGCCGACATGCGGCGCCTGAACATCAAGCGCGGCAAGCCGATCGAGGACCCGGAGAAGGCGAAGCCGTCGCATCTGAAGAGCGTCTGATATCGCGCTGCTTTTTCGGCCGGGGCGCCATCCGGGCGCCCTTTCGGCATTTTTGGGTCGTTTCCTGATCAATTCGTGGGCCGATTTGGGCCGATGGAACCGAACGTGGAACCGTGGGTTATCGCGCCGACGCTTCGGCGAAAGGATCCGCGATGTCCGTTCTCATCAGCATTCTGATCACGTTTCTCGTCGTTATCCTGGTTCTCTATTTGGTGAACATGCTGCCGATCGACGGCCGCGCGAAGCAGATCGTGCAGGCCATCGTGATCATCATCGGCGTGCTGTCGCTGCTGCGCTACCTCGCGGTGTTCTGAGGCGTTTCCACTCCAGCAAAATCGGCCGTCGTCTTGGCCGGGCATCGCCGTCCGAAGGACGGCGTCGCTTCGCTCGCCCATGTCCCGGCCATCTCGCTCAGGCTGGCACAGTGCGTCCCTCAACGCGATGCGCGGGACAAGCCCGCGCACGACGGCGGAGATGGTGGCCAAAAACCAAACCAAAAAACTGCGCTAACTCGCCTTCTTCACCGCAAGCCCTTCGAGGTGGCTCACCACCTCGCCGACGCGCATCACGTCGGCATACTTGTGATGCAGGTCGAACAGGTTGACCTTGTGCGACAGCAGGCTGCGGTCGTAGCAGCACTCCTCGACGATCACGACATGAAAGCCGCTGGAATAGGCGTCGACCGACGACGCGCGCACACAGCCCGAGGTGCTCTCGCCGCAGACGATCACGGTCTGCACCCCGAGCTGGGTGAGATGCGCAAGCAGCGGCGTGCCGTAGAAGCCGCTGGCGCGCTGCTTGGGCACCACCACATCGCCGGCCTGCGGCTTGAAGTCGGAGCGGATGGCGTAGAGCGCCGGATCGCGCGGCACGTTGCGCCGCCGCGTGGCGTTGACGCGGGTCGGCGCGCCGTCGGGCTGGACGTCCTGGGTGGTGTAGAAGATCGGGATGCCCGCCGCGCGCGCCGCGGCGAACAGCTTTTTGGTCGGCTCGATCGCGGCAAAGGCGTTCTCGCCGCAGGAGCTCGGCCAGGTGCGGTGCAGCTCGGCGACCGGCTTCGGCCCGCCCTGATAGGCGAGCTCGTAGAGGTCGATCGCGAGCAGCGCCGGCGACGGGCCGACGAAGGTGTTGCGGACATAGTGGCTGTAGATGTCGAGCACGTCCGGCGAGACGACGTCCTTCCAGCAATGGTCCTCGAAGTCCTCGGCCATCGTGTCCTCCGTTCGCGTGAGGCGGCTTCACATCATCGTGGCCAAGCCTAACCGGACGTGAAGCGGCGCACAATTTCACCTAGCATGCGGCCATCGCAGCGGAGGCGCATTGATGACCAGCATTGACCGGCGGACATGGCTTGCAGGCTCGGCCGCAGCCCTCGTCGCAGGCCAGGCGCTCGCGGCAGTGCCGAAGGCCAGTGTCCAGGGTCCCGGCGTCTATCGCTACAAACTTGGCGACACCCAGCTCACCGCGATCGACGACGGCACCTGGTTCGTCAGGATCGACGACGATCTCGTCCGCAACGCCGACACCGCGGCGGTCAACCGAGCCTTGGCCGCGGCGTTCCTGCCGCCGAACATCCTGCCGGTGTCGTTCACGGTGCTGCTGGTCAACACCGGAGGAAAGCTCGTCATGATCGACGCCGGCACCGGCGGGCAGATCGCCGACACCGCGGGCGTGATGCTTGCCAATCTGGCGGTCGCGGGCATCGAGCCGAAGGCGGTCGACGCCATCGTCATCTCGCACTTCCATCCCGACCACATCAACGGCATCAAGACCAAGGACGGCGAGAAGGTGTTCCCCAACGCCGAGATCCTGGTGCCCGAGCCGGAATGGACGTTCTGGATGGACGAGGCACGGATGAACGCCGCGCCCGACCGCATCAAGCTCTACTTCCGCAACGCCCGGCGCATCTTCGGCGACATCGAGAACGAGGTCCGGCGCTTCAAGCCGGGCGCCGAGGTCGCGCCCGGGATCACCTCAATTCCGGCGTTCGGGCACACGCCCGGACACACCGCGTTCTCGATTGCCTCGCGCAACCAGTCGATGCTGGTGATGGGCGACGCGGTGCGAAACCCCTACCTGTTCGCGCGCTATCCGGACTGGCAGCCGGCGTTCGACATGGACGGTCCGCAGGGAGCGAAGACGCGGCGGCAGATGCTCGAGCGCGCCGCGGCCGACCGCATGCTGGTCGAGGCCTATCACTTCCCGTTCCCGGCCTGCGGCCACATCGCCCGAAGCGGCAAGGGCTACGAGCTTGTGCCCGCGCCGTGGCAGCCGCTGCAGATGGAAACGCCGCGACGCTCAGGCTGACGTGTAGCGGGTCGCTGACAGTCCAACTCGTCATTCCGGGGCGCGCGTCAGCGCGAACCCGGAATCCAGTCAAGGAGAGAATGCCTGCTGTACTGGATTCCGGGCTCGCTCGCTTTCGCGAGCGCCCCGGAATGACGGCGGATAGAGCGCGTCACATCTTCGACAGCTTGGCGACGTCGATGGCCTGCGCGTAGGCGAGCTTCGCGGCGACGTCGGCCGAGCCTTCGACCGAAACCAGGAACTTGTTGCCCACCACGATCTTCACGTTGCCGTCGTTGTCCTGGATGGCGCGCTGGCTGCCGACGCGGACGAGCTTGCCCATCGCGCCGGCCATCGCCGGATTGTTCAGGAACATCGCGATCTGCGACACCACCGCGGAGTCGCCGCTGATCTGCACCTCGACGTGGTCGCCCTTGGCGTTGTTGTAGGTGCGGCTCGCGGTCGAGGCGCCGAAGCCCGCGGCGCCGAGCGCCGTGGTCTGCGGCTTCTCCGCCTTCCAGCCCGGCAGCGCGTTCGGCAGGAGCGTCGAGAACGCCTCGGCGTTCTTCTGTCCGATCAGTTGCGAGGCGAGGTCGAGCGACTGCTTGGCCGCGCCGAGATCGCCCGCCTGGTAGGCCTTGCGGGCCTGATCCATCGCGTCGGTGATGTCGTCGGCCGCGGCCGGCGTTGCCAGCAGGGTGAAGGCGGCGAGCGCGACGATGGTGCGGGTGCGGATCGGGGTCATGGTCATCCTTGCGGCACGAATCACGGCGGTGAATCTAGCACGGGGCGGCAGCGCGGATCGTCGTTCGCGCCAAACGACGGGAGGCCAGCCTTGCGGCTGGCCTCCCGATGCGCGAATGCGAGACTGATCGGCTCGACCGACTTGTTGCGATCAGTTGCCCGCCTTCGGCGCGCTCCCGGTGGTCTGCGGCGCGGACGCAGGCTTGGTCGACACACCCTTGACCTGATCGCCGCCCTTGCGGACGTGCTTCGTCTGCTTCGCGGCCTTGGCGTGCTTCGCCTTCTTGGCCTTCTTCACCTTGGCGTTCTTGTTGACATTCTTGGCCGCAGGCTTGGCGTCCGGCGCCTTGGCCGTGGCCGGAGCGGTGGACGGTGCCGTCGCCGTTCCTTGCGCCAGAGCCGGCGCGGCGATCATCGACGTTGCGATCAGAACGGCTGCGAGTTTCTTCAACATGGTCGTTTCCTTTTCTGCTGGCACGCCGGCCCGACACCGGTCTTGTGCGCTGACAGGCCGGGATTATCGCGAGCCGGGCTGAACCGGCTCTGAGGAGGACCGACAGCGTACGTTCAGGTCGATGAACCGCCGTTGTGGCTCCTGCTTGCCCGGTGGCGGCGACAAGGCAATTTCATGACAAGCAGGAAATTCCGTTTCCTGCCTTCACGGCGAGTTGAACACCGGAGCACCGGCCGTCCTCCGAACGATTGGCTGCAATGCACCATCATCCTGTAATATCGGATGTGCGGCGCGAGCTTCGTCCGCCCGCATGGAGGGGCTTCATGGCAAAACGGTCACCCCGTTATCTCGCTCTGATCGCAGGCGGCGCGCTCACGATCGCGCTCCCGCCGCTCGCCGGCGCGGTCGACAGCGGCAGCCCGGTGCGCGATCCGCAGCCGCAGTCGTCAACGTCACAGTCAGGCAAGCCGGCAAAAGCTTACAAGAAGAAGACCAAGAAGGAAAAGAAATCCGAGCAGCAGTTCATCGACGGCTACAAGGCCGCGCACGCGACGATCTACAGGCGCCACGACTACGCCAGGGGCATCGACATGCTGAAGGCGCTCGGCCATGACGACAATCCGGATGTCGCCAACCTGATCGGCTATTCGAGCCGCAAGCTCGGCCGCTACGAGGACTCGAAGATCTGGTACGAGCGCGCGCTCGCCGCCGATCCGAGCCACAGCCGCACCTGGTCGTACTACGGCATGTGGCACGCCGAGCAGGGCAACCTGCTCAAGGCGCGCGAGCACCTCGCCAAGGTCGCCTCGCTGTGCGGCACCAAGTGCCGCGACTACACCGAGCTCAAGGGTGTGATCGAGGGCACCCGGACGTATTGACGGGCGTCCTCATCGACAAGCTTCCCGGCGGCCAGGACCAAGTCCCGGCCGTCGCTGTTTTTGTGGACGGGGATTCTCTATGGCGATTTTGAGCAACGATCTTCGCTTTTAGCAGGCTGCTGCAAGACTCTCCCTCCGGTCATTCCGGGGCGCTCGCGAAGCGAGCGAACCCGGAATCCATAACCACTGCTGCGGAGTATGGATTCCGGGCTCGCGCCTTCGGCGCGCCCCGGAATGACATCTCGGACTTCTTCAGCAACCTGTCAGGTCCTCAACCAGCCTTGGGGTCCGTCCCCTCCAGCAGCCACGCCAGATAGGTCTTCTCGACGCTCTCCACCGGCAGCACCATGATCGCCGGCGTCTCGTAGCTGTGCAGCTCCTTCACCGCGTCGGAGACCGGGCCGGCGAGCGAGGCGCGGGTCTTGATGATCATCACCACCTCCTCGCCGCGCTCGACCTCGCCCTGCCAGCGGTAGTGCGAGATCATGCCCGGAAGGATGTTGACGCAGGCCGCAAGATTCCGCTCGACCAGCGTGCGCCCCGCCTCCTCCGCCTCCGCAAGCGTGGGCCAGGTCGTGTAGACGAACACCGCACGCTCCACGGCCCACCTCCGCTCAATGCCAGAGCTTCCTGCTGGCGATCTCCGCGCCCTTCACCAGCGCATCGAACTTGGCCCAGACGATGCGCGCGTGGACCTCGTCGGAGCCGGCGAAGCTCGCGAAGCCGCAATCGGTGCCGGCGATGACGTTCTCGCGGCCCATGAAATCGGCATAGCGGACGATCCGCTGCGCCACCAGCTCGGGATGCTCGACCAGCACCGACGAGTTGGTGATGACGCCCGGAATGAGCACCGTGCCTTCGGGCAGCTTCGCCTGCTTCCACACCGCCCACTCGTGCTCGTGGCGCGGATTGGAGGCCTCGAACGAAAACGCGCCGGCGCGGATTTTCGTCAGGATATCGATGATGTGCTTGACCTCGAGGTCGTGCACGCGCGGCCCCATGTTGATGCTGTAGCAGGTGTGGTAGCGGATCTTCTCGGTCGGAATGCCGCGCAGCGCGTGGTTGAGCGCCTCGACCCGCTGCATCGCCCATTTGCGGATGTCGTCGACCGACATCTTCGGGTCCATCAGGTAGTAGCTGACGAGCCGCGGATCGTCGACCTGCACCAGGAAACCCTCGTCGACGATGGTCCGGTACTCGACGTTCATCGCATCGGCGATGGCGGTCAGGTATTCCTCGTTGGTCTTGTAGTAGGCGTTTTCGTTCCAGTCCTCGATGTTGGCGGGCGAGATGCAGGGCACGAACACCTCGGCCGGGCTCGTGCCCTTCAGCGCGTCCTTGAGATTGTCGAGCTCGGTCTTGAGCGCCGCCTGGCCCTTGTAGGTGAGCGGCGCGGTGCAGGCCATCTGCACCTGTTTCGCGCGCGGCGACGCGCTCTCCTGCGCCTTGTAGTAGTCCGGAAACGAGATCGCCTCACGCGACGACAGCCATGCGTTGGGCCGCGTGCCATGCGGCGTGAGCCCGCCGAGCCGGTCGCGCACGTAGGTCACGAAGCTCGGCTTGCCGAACTCGCCGTCGTCGATCACGTCGATGCCGCTGTCGACCTGCTTTCGCACCACCTCGGTCACCGCCTCGCGCACCCGGGCGCCGAGCGCCGCCTCGTCGACCTTCTCGCCGCGCGCCTTGGCACGGATCGTCTGCAAGAGGTCGTTCGGCCGCGGCAGGCTGCCGGCATGGGTGGTGAGGATGCGGTCGGTCGAACGCTTCATGAACTTCCTTCCCCGGCCGCGCGGCTTGTTGCGGGACCTGCTGCGGCGCGTGCCACGGCGATTGTGCATGCCAAGGCGCAAACCACAAATGAGGCCTGAGCTTGGCTGCCTTTCCCCGCCTCGACAGCTGTGGGCCAATTCGGATAGACGGAACCCCACGCGTGCCTGAGCCCTCGCCCCCCGAGGCAGGAGCGCGCCGGGACCCTCGCCGCGCCATGCTTCGCAAGACCCCAGGAAAAGAACGGATCGCCTTCGTCGCGAGCCCCGCGCCGGAGGCGCGCAAGGCCTTTGCCCGCCTGACCAGGCGCCACGGCAACGTGCCGCTTCGCAAGGCCGAGGTCGTGGTCGCGCTCGGCGGCGACGGATTGATGCTGCGCACGCTGCACAAGCTGATGAACGCCGGCACGCCGATCTACGGCATGCACCGCGGCACGGTCGGCTTCCTGATGAACGAGTTCTCGGAGACCAAGCTGATCGAGCGGCTCGCCCGCGCCCACACCACCGTCATCCATCCGCTCACCATGCGCGTGCGCGACACCAAGGGCCGCCTGCACGAGCACTATGCGATCAACGAGGTCTCGCTGTTCCGCCAGACCTACCAGGTGGCGCGGCTGTCGATCGACGTCGATGGGCAGGTGCGCCTGCCCGAGCTGATGGGCGACGGCATCCTCGTCTCCACCCCCGCGGGCTCCACCGCCTACAACCTCTCGGCCCAGGGGCCGATCATCCCGATCGACGCGCCGCTTCTGGCGCTGACGCCGATCAGCCCGTTCCGGCCGCGGCGCTGGCGCGGCGCGCTCCTGCCCGACCGCGCGCGCATCACCATCCGCGTGCTCGATCCGAAGCGCCGTCCGGTCGCCGCGGTCGCCGACCACAACGAGGTGGGATCGGTGCGCGAGGTGGAGATCGGCATGGATTACACGATCTCGATGCAGATGCTGTTCGATCCGGGCCACAGCCTCGACGAGCGCATCGTCCGCGAGCAGTTCGGCTATTGAGGAGAGCGATGATGGCGGCACGCAAACGTCCGACGCGGCCGCCACTCGCACTCGAAACCTTCGGCACCCTCTACGCCGGCGGAAAGATCGACCACGCGGTCGAAGGCGCGCCGGTCACCGGGCAGCTCTACGCCGAGTTTTTCATTCCGAAGAAGCAGACCTCGCCGTTTCCCATCGTCATGGTGCACGGCGGCAGCCAGACCGGCACCAATTTCACCGGCACGCCGGACGGCCGCGAGGGCTGGGCGCAGTATTTCCTGCGCCGCGGCCACCCGGTCTATGTGGTCGATCAGGTGGCGCGCGGCCGCGCCGCGCATTTCTCGCAATCGCAGGGACCGGTGCAGGCCGGCAACCTCCAGCGCACCGAGCAGCGCTTCGTTGCGCCCAAGCGGTTCAACCTGTGGCCGCAGGCCCGGCGCCACACGCAGTGGCCCGGCAGCGGCAAGCCGGGAGACGCCGCGTTCGACGCGTTCTACGCGACGCAGTTTCCCTCGCTCGACAGCTATCCGAAGCAGCAGGAGCTCAACCGCGACGCGCTCATTGCGCTCCTGGAGCAGATCGGCCCGGCGGTGCTGCTCGTTCACTCGCAGTCCGGCGCCTTCGCCTGGCCGGTGGCGGACGCGCGGCCGAAGCTCGTCAAGGCGATCGTCGCGATCGAGCCGAACGGCCCGCCGGTCTACGAGACGGACTTCAAGGGCGCGCCGGACTGGTTCGTCGATGTCGGCGCCCGCAAGCCCTACGGGCTCTGCGTCGTCCCGCTCGCTTACGAGCCGCCGCTCAAGCCCGGCGAGCGACTGTCCTTCGTGCGGCAGGACGAGCCGGATGCGCCCGATCTCGTCCGCGGCTGGCTCCAGGTGGAGCCGGCGCGGAAGCTTTCGAACCTCGCCAAGGTGCCGATCCTGATCGTGGTGGCGGAGGCGTCCTATCACGCCGCCTACGACCACCTGACCGCGGCGTATCTTGCGCAGGCCGGCGTGCCGAACGATTTCGTGCGGCTCCCCGACATCGGCATCCGCGGCAACGGCCACATGATGATGCTGGAAAAGAACAGCGACGCGATCGCAGGCGTGATCGAGACGTGGCTGAAGAAGGCGCTCTCGAAACGCCAGCCGCAACGTCGACGCCGGCGATAAAACTCCGGCGTCATTCCGGGGCGGCTCGCAGGGCCGAGCCCGGAATCCAGACGCACCCACCGCCTTCTCAACCGGATTCCGGGCTCGCACCATAGCGCGTCGAAGACGCGCGTTAACGCGCTGGTGCGCGTGCGCCCCGGAATGACCGGGGGTTAGGCTGCGCGCTTCTTTTTCGCAGTGCGGGTTTTCGCAACGCGCTTCTTCGCAACGACCTTTTTCGCCGCGGCCTTCTTTGCCGCCGCCTTCTTCCCCCTGCCCCACAGCTCCTTGCTCGCAAGCCGGGCACCCTCGGCCAGCGCCTCGAGCTTGGCCCATTGAATGCTCGGATGCACGCGCTGGTGCGTCGGCTGCTGGGCGAAGCCGCAGTCGCTGCCGGCGATGACGTTCTCGCGGCCGACCAGCTTGGCAAGCCGCACGATCCGCTCGCAGATCAGCTCCGGATGCTCGACCACGTTGCTGACGTGGCTGATCACGCCGGGAATGAGCACCGCCCCCTTCGGCAGCTTCACGTCCTTCCAGACCTGCCATTCGTGCTCGTGGCGCGGATTGGCCATCTCCAGCACGAAGGCGCCGGCGCGCACGGTGAGGATGAGATCGATGATGTCGCGCATCGGCACGTCGGTGGTGTGCGGACCGGGCCAGCTGCCCCAGCAGACGTGATAGCGGATCTTCTCGGCGGGAATGCCTTCGATCGCGCGGTTGGTGACCGCCATCTGTTTGGCGACCCACTTGCGATAGTCCTTCATGGTGCCGGGCGGCACCATGCGGTCATAGGTGACGGCGGCGCGCGCGTCGTCGAGCTGGACCAGGAAGCCGTTGTCGACGATCTGCCGGTATTCGTCGTGCATCGCAGCACCGATGGCGTCCATCAGCTCGTCGTCGTTCTTGTAGTACTCGTTCTTGCGGTCGGGGATCACCGATGCGGGCGCCGCGACCGGCAGAAACCCTTCGACCGCCTTCGCCTTATTCAGCGCCGCCTTGAAGTTGTCGATGTCCTGCTGAAGCGCGGCCTGACCGGTGTATCTGATCGGCCCGACCACGACCGAGTCGGTCGTCACCTGCACGTGATCGCGGGCGTCGAGCTCCTTGTAGAACTCGGCAAAGCGGGTGCGGTCGGCGCCGCGCGTGAACGGATTGCCGGTGGGCGTGAACGGCCGCCGCTCGAAACCTCCCATGCGCTCGATCACATATTGCGACCAGGAGATGCCCTTGCCGAACTCGCCGTCCGAGACGACGTCGACGCCCACCTCGGCCTGCCGCCGCACCACCTCGACGACCTCGTCCTTCAGCGTCTGCGCGTGTGCCGCCGCGTCGTAACCCTCGCCCTTCTGCTTGGCGCGAAGATGCGCGCGGACCGATTCCGGGCGGATCAGGCTGCCGACATGGGTGGTGAGAATTCGATCGGTGCTGCGGTGCATGACAACAGGAGTTCCTCTGAAGCGCCGTTCGCGGCGCGGCCGGGTGATGGTTAGCAGGTCGAACCTGCCTTGCAAGCGCGGGCCCGGCCGGGCCATGCCCACCCTGTGGCCCACCTGCCCTCGTGCGAACCCGCTTCGGGCGACGGCCGGGCCGGTCCCGCGGCGTGGGCCGGGCGACAGCCCGGAACCCCAGGCGCCATCGCGGCCCTTATCCTAAACCGTTCCTTAACGGGCAATCTCTACTCTTGATGGGCAAGCAATTCCGGGCCGCCGAGGTCGTATGGTTCGCATCGATTTCAACCGCCTGCGCCTGCTGGTCATCGACGACAATCCGCACATGCGGCGGATCATCCGGACGCTGCTGCACGGCTTCGGCGCCCGCGACGTGCTGGAGGCCGAGGACGGCGCCACCGGGCTCGACACATTCACCCACAACGCGCCCGACATCGTGCTGCTCGACTGGGCGATGCCGGTGTTCGACGGGCTCAAGCTCACGCAGATGATCCGGCAGGCAGACTCCAACGCCAACCCGTTCGTGCCGATCATCATGATCACCGGCCACACCGAGAAGAACCGCGTCACCGACGCGCGCGATTCCGGCATCACCGAATTCCTCGCCAAGCCGATCTCGGCCAAGGCGCTCTATCAGCGGATCGTCAATGTGGTCGCGCATCCGCGGCCGTTCATCAGGACCAAGACCTATTTCGGGCCCGACCGGCGGCGCAACGCCAACGCCAACTACGCCGGACCGGAGCGGCGGCGCGCCAACGCCGCTGCCGTCGAACAGCCGAAGCCGTCGGCCTCGCCGGCCTGACGCGGCGCCAAGAGCAAGAGAGAGTTGATCTGATGTCCAGCGGGCAGCCGGAAAAGCCGAAGGTGGTCGCGTTTCGCGATCACGAGGTCATTACGCCGGACACGCGCAAGCTGCGCCGGACGCTGCGCAAGGCCGCGCCGGGCGACCCCGATCCCGTCGAGGCCGCCGAACAGGCGCTCGAACGGCTCTCCGCCGATTTCGCCAACTGGATGCGGGACGAATGCGGGCGGCTCGACGCCGCGCGCCGCAAGGTCAACAACGACCAGCTTTCGCAGGAAACCAGCCAGGAGCTGTTCCTCGCCGCCCACGACATCAAGGGTGCCGGCAAGACGTTCGGCTTTCCCGAAGTGGCGCGGGCGGCCGACAGCCTCTGCCGGCTGCTCGAGCTTACGCCCGATCTCAAAAGGATTCCGATGTCGATCATCGACCAGCACGTCGATGCGATCCGCGCGATCGTGCGCGAGCATGCGCGCGCCGACATCGGCACGATCGCGGGCGTGCTCACGGAAAGGCTGCGGACCGTGACCGACGAATTCCTGGTCGTGGAGAATCAGGACCGGCCGGAGATCCTGAAGGTGATCAAGAGCCCGACGCTGCCGTCCGGCGAGTAGCTCTCGCAGCCGGGGCCACGCCCTCACCAGAACGGCCGGACTCGGGGGTCCGGCCGTTGGCTTTTGTTTGGCGCGTGACTCAAGCGGGATGACATTTCTTCGAATCGTCATCCCGCTTCAGGTTCTTGCTTGAGCATGATCTTTTCCGAAAACCGCTTCACACCCCGGATCAAGTCCGGGGCAGGCTTTTTCGGGATCATGCTCTAGGTGTGAACTTTCAGGAGGTTGTCCATTCGGCCCTGGCCGGGAACGCTGATGTCGCCAGACCTCAGTGATTCGCGGAGA
>JAIESC010000019.1 GCA_019746355.1 Xanthobacteraceae bacterium
TTTCGCCGCGATTGGCGATGAGGATTTTGTCGAACATCGCTCGGGTTGTTCCCGGCTTACTCGATGATCATCAGCGGCTCGCCGAACTCGACCGGCTGGCCGTCCTCGACCAGGATTTTGGTGACGGTGCCGGCGCGCGGCGCGGGAATCTGGTTCATGGTCTTCATCGCCTCGACGATCAAGAGTGTCTCGCCGGCGAGGACCTTGCTGCCGATATCGACGAAGGGCTTGGCGCCGGGTGCGGATCCCATATAGGCGGTGCCGACCATCGGCGAGGTGACCGCGCCCGGGTGCTTCGCCGGATCGGCGGAGGCTGCGACGACCGGAACCGCCGCGATCGCAACCGGCGCGACCGGCACCGCGGCCGCCACGGCCGTCGTGCCGCGCCCGACACGCACCCGCAGCCCGTCGCGCTCGATCTCGATTTCGGTCAACTTGGTTTCGTCGAGAAGCTGCGCGAGCTCGCGAATGAGTTCCTTGTCGATCGCGGGCTTGTCCTCGGCCATGCTGTCACTCTCGCAAATTGATGGGCGCGTTCCGGTGTGCGCTCAACGCCGGCCTTTGCCCGACATCGCGGCAAGGCCGTCGATGGCGAGCGCGTATCCTTGAATGCCGAAGCCGCAGATCACGGCTTTGGCGGCGAACGAGACATACGAATGATTGCGCCAGGGCTCGCGCGCGTGAATGTTGCTGATGTGGGTTTCGATCACCGGCACCTTGATGCCCTTGATCGCGTCGTGCACCGGCACCGAGGTGTGGGTGAGCCCGCCCGGGTTGAGCACGACGCCGAACGCCTTGCTGGCGCCGGCCTCCTGGATCCAGTCGACGACCAGGCCCTCGTGGTTCGACTGGCGGAAGTCGATCGTAAGCCCGTGTGCCGCGGCGGCCTTGGCGCAGAGCTTCTCGACGTCCTTCAGGGTGGAGCGGCCGTAGATCTCCGGCTCGCGCGTGCCGAGCAGGTTGAGGTTTGGGCCGTTGAGCACGTAGATGGTCTTGGCAGCGCTTTTCGCCATGCAGGGCGCCCGGTTCAGGTCCTTGAGGGCGCAAGCGAAACTGCCGTAGCGCCGGTGCTTCGGTGCTTTATAGGCAGGCCCGCGCGAAAGGGGAAGCCCGGCGGGCCGGAGCGGTTTCCGGGCTATTGCGTGGCCGCCTTGATGCCCAGCACCTTGGCGTTCTCGGCCGCGCCCTGGCTCTGCTTGTCGATGTCGGCCGAGAATTCCGCGGCCGAGCCTGGAACGACCTCCTGCCCACCGGCTTCCAGACGCTGGACGATCAGCGGGTCGGTCAGCGCCTGACGGACGTCCGAGGCGATGCGCTCGCGCCGCTCCAGCGGCATGTCGCGCGTGCCGTAGAAGCCAACCAGCCCGTCGAACGTCAGACCGGGAAAGCCCGCCTCGATCGCGGTCGGCACGTCCGGCACGACCTTGGACCGTGCGGTCGAGGTGATGGCGAGGAGCTTCAGACGGCGGGCCTCGATCGCGGCGCGAACGATCGCCAGCGAGGACCAGTAGAAATGAAGCCGGCCCTCGGCCACGTCGTTGAGCGCCTGCACCGGGTCGCGATACGGGATCTTGGCCATGTCGAGGCCTTCACGCTTGAGGAAGGCCGAGATCACGACGTCGGTGGCGCCGGTGACGGATGCCCAGTTCAGCTTCCCGGGCGTGGCGCGCGCCATGGCAAACAGCTCGCCGAGCGAATTGACGTTGAGCTGCGGTGGAGCCGTAAGCGAGATCAGCGTCGCCGAGACGCGCGCGACCGGCGCAAGATCGCGTGGATCGTAGGGCAGCTTCTCGTGCAGGTAAGGGTGTGCGGTGAACGAGGCCGCGGGGCCGAAAAACAGCGTGTGATCGTCCCGCGCGCCGAGGAACGCAGTGATGGCGACGAAGCCGTCGCCGCCGGGGCGGTTCTCGACCACGACCGGCTGGCCCCATTTCGCGGTGAGCTTTTCGGCAATGAGCCGCGCGCCGATGTCGGCGCCGGAGCCCGGGCCGAGCGGCAGGATGATCTTCACCGGGCGCTGCGGCCAAGTTTGCGGCGGGGCTTGCGGTGCGGCGGATTGCGCGGAAGCGGGAGAGGCGCACAGCGTCGCCGCAAACAGAGATGCCGCCGCAACGACTGCCAGACGCATGAGCCATCCTCCCGCGGTGCCGTTCTCGCGCATGCCAAAGATGCGGGCGACGCCATCGGGGCATGGTCACCGAACGGGCAGGGCCTGTAAAGCAAAAGCGCGCGCCGGTCTTGCAAACCGGACGCGCGCTTTCAGATTTTTCAGCGGATCAGCAGGTCGCTTTGCCGCAACGCGCGGAATTGACCTTTTCCTTCAACTGCTCGAGGCCGACCGCGCCGACCACGACGTTCGGGCCGATCACGTAGCTCGGCGTGCCGTTGAGCCCGAGCTTCTCGGCAAGCTTCAGGCTTTCTTCGAGCGTCAGGCGGACCTCATCGCTGTTGAGGTCGCGTTCGATCCGCGCGACGTCGAGGCCCGCTTCCTTGGCGGCCGCGACCGCGCGCGCCTTGTCGGCCTGACCACGGCCGGAAAGCAGCCTCTGATGGAAGTCGAGATACTTCTTGCCGGTCTTGTCCTGCATGCGGACCGCGACCGCGACGCGCGCGGCCTCGACCGACGCGGGGCCGAGCACCGGGAACTCCTTGAGCACGACCTTGAGCTTGGGATCGTGCTTCATCAGGTCCATCATGTCGGCCATCGCGCGCTTGCAGTAGCCGCAGTTGTAATCGAAGAACTCGACGAAGGTGACGTCGCCCTGCGGATTGCCGACGGTCACCTGGCGCGGCGAGTTGAAGATCAGCTCGGCGTTGTCCTTGACCGCGGCCTGGTGCTTCTGGGCCTCTTCGGCGGCCTGCTTCTTTTCCAGCGCGGCAATCGCCTCCTGCAGCACCTCGGGATGGCTGACCAGATAGTCGCGGATGATCTTCTCGATCTCGCTCTTCTGCGCGCCCGAGAAGCTCTGCGCCTGTGCCTGGCTTGGCAGCACGCCGAGCGACAGAGACAGGGCGGCGGCGGCCAGAAGACTGAAGGCGCGGCGTAAAGCGATAGCCATGCGAATGATCCTTTCCGGGTCAGCGTCGTCCGCCAGCTGATGCGGGCGGCCTTGCGGTGCTTACGATGTCGTCGGCCTTCACCCATCCGGGTGAGCCGATCGGGAAACGGGTCTTGGCGCGCGCGGCGAGCTGCCGCGCGGTCGCGCCGTCGCCGCGCATCATGGCGGCCGTCGCGGAGGCAAGGTCGGCCTGGGCGAGATCGCCTTTGCGGCCATAGGCCATCGCCAGCTGGGCGTAGCCGTCGGCTGATTCCGGCTCGCGGGCGAGCGCGGTGCGCAGCAGGTTCACCGCGTCCTCAGCGGACTTGGGATTGTTCTGCGCGTTCAGCGCCTGCGCCAGCAGCACCTGGATCAGCGCCGGCTGCGGCGCAAGCCCGATGGCGCGGTGCAGCGGCGCGATCGCCTCGGCGGGCTTGCCGCCCTCGAGCAGCGCCTGGCCCTTCAGCTCGTGGAAATACGGGTTGTTCGGCTGGGCCGCGATCAGCGCATCGATCTGGGCTATGGCGGCGCGAAGATCGGCATGGCGATAGGTGGCGATCGCGCGGGCATACTTGGCCGGCAGGCTCTGGTCGCTGATCGGATAGCGGCGCATCACCGCGTCGCCGCGGTCCATGAAGCCGTAAAGCTTGGCGCGCATCAGGTCGTGGCGCAGCTGCCACTCCGGCGAATCCTTCTTGTCCCAGTGCGGGCTGGTGCGGGCCAATTCCTCGAGTGCGCGCACGCGCTCGGCCGGCATCGGATGCGACTGCATGTAGGGATCGGCGTTGCGCGCGGCGAACAGGATCTCGTCCGACATGCGCTTGAAGGTGTCGGACATGCCCTTCGACGACTGGCCGGTGGCGGCCAGGAACTTGACGCCGGCGCGATCGGCGGATTCCTCCTGCTGGCGCTGGTAGGAGAGGAGCGAGCGGCGGATCATTTCCTGCGGCCCCAGGATCGCCGCGGCCGAATTGCCGGAATTGGATCCGGCGGCGACCATCGCGCCGACGCCGAGCAGCATTGCGATAATTGACTGCGTCTGCGCCACCGCGAGCTGCTGGCGCAGCTTCGACAGATGCCCGCCGGCGATGTGGCCGGTTTCGTGCGCCAGCACGCCGATGATCTCGTTCGGCGTGTTCGATTGCATCAGCGCGCCGGCGTTCACGAAAATGCGCCGGCCGTCCATGACGAAGGCATTGAACGATCGGTTGTTGATCAGCGTGACCTGGATGTTCTGCTGCGCGAGGCCCGCGACCTTGAGGATCGGCTGGGTGTACTCCCGCATCAGCTGCTCGATCTCGGCGTCGCGGATGAGCGGAATGCCGCGCGGCAGGCTCTGCGCCTGCGCGGACCACGGCGCGAGAAGCGGCGCGGCCACGACCGCCAGCGCCGTCAGCAACGCCATCGCCCGGGTTGCTGGCGTCCGCCGCCGCACCCTGATAGGTCTTCCGCCAACGCTCATTTTGTTACGGATCGCGAGCCCAAATGTTCAGCCAAACTAGTGGCGCCCCCCGGCAGGGTCAACGCGCAACCGATCACGTCTTGGTTCGGGTCTGGCGGCGCGACTTGCCCCGCAATCGCGCGTAAGGACCGGCCGAATGCGGCAGCATGGGGGCAAAGCGTTAACGCGCCGTCGAACGGCGGTGGAGCGCCGGTGATGATGCTCGATTCTGCGCGGCGCCTGATTGCGCCATCGGCCCGGAGCGACGTTCCGGCCTTCATGGTGATGGACGTGATGGCGGCTGCGGCCCGCATCGAGGCGGCCGGCGGCCGCGTCATCCACATGGAGGTGGGGCAGCCGGCGGCCGGCGCGCCAAGGCCCGCGGTCGAGGCGGCAAGCGCGGCGCTCGGTTCCGGGCCGCTGGGCTACACCGGGTCGCTCGGCATTCCATCGCTGCGGACGCGGATCGCACGGCACTATGCGGATGCTTATGGACACACGGTCGAAGCCGACCGCGTGATCGTGACCACCGGCTCGTCGGCGGGATTCGTCCTGGCGTTTCTTTCGATGTTCGAGGCGGGCGACCGGGTGGCGATTGCCAATCCGGGCTATCCGCCATACCGGCACATTCTCACCGCGCTCGGCTGCGAGCCGGTGCTGATCGAGACCGACGCGGCGTCACGCTTTGCGATCACCGGCGAGAGCCTGCGCGCGGCGCATCGCAAGACGCGGCTCGCGGGCGTGCTGGTGGCAAGCCCGGCCAATCCCACCGGCACGATGATGACGCCGCAGGCGTTGGCCGACCTCATTCGCGTCGCCGACGAGGAGGGCATCCGCTTCATCTCCGACGAGATCTATCACGGTCTCGACTATGCGATGCCGGCGGAGACGGCGCTGCGGCTGTCGGACGATGCGGTGGTGATCAACTCGTTCTCGAAATACTTCTGCATGACCGGCTGGCGGATCGGCTGGATGATCGTGCCGCCGTCGCTCATCCGCGCGGTCGACCGCCTGCAGGGCAATCTGTCGATCTCGGTGCCGACCCTGTCGCAGATCGCGGCGCAGGCCGCATTCGACGGCCGCGACGAGCTCGAAGCGATCAAGCACGGCTACGAGGACAACCGGAAGATCCTGATCGAGGGCCTGCCGAAGGCCGGCCTCGACAAGTTCCTGCCGGTCGACGGCGCGTTTTATCTTTACGCCGACATTTCCGCCTTCTCCGACGACAGCTTCGATTTCGCCAAGCGGCTGTTGCAGGAGGCGCATGTGGCGGCGACGCCCGGCGTCGACTTCGATCCGGTGGATGGAAGGCACTACCTCCGCTTCTGCTATGCCGGATCGGCCGCCGACATGCGCGGAGCGGTCGAGCGGATCGGCGGCTGGCTCAAGCGGGCGTGAGATGGCGCCGCTGATCGCCTCCTGCGTCGGCGAAACGATAAATTCCGACAACGATCAGGCGATCGTGCCGTGGTGGAGCATCACCAAGACGGCGCTTTCGGCCTGCGCGCTGTCGCTGGTGGCGGGCGGCCGGCTCGAGCTTGATCGGGCGCTGCCCGGACGCAAATACACGCTGCGCCAGCTGCTGCAGCACACCAGCGGGCTCGGCTGCTACACCGACACGCCGGACTACGAGGCGGCGGTTGACGGCCAAGCCGAGCCGTGGGGCAGCGACCAGCACGCGCGGTTTGCCGGCGGGCCGCCGTCGTTCGAGCCCAGCCGAGGGTGGAAGTACTCGAATTCGGGATATTTCCTGGTGCGCTCGATGATCGAGCAGGCGACCGGGATGGACCTCGAGCGCGCGCTCAAGTCGCTGGTGCTGTCGCCGCTCGGCATCGAGCGGACCTTCATTGCGTCGACGCGCGCCGACCTGCAGCGCAGCGTGTTCGGCGACGAGGACAACTTCCATCCCGGCTGGGTGGCGCACGGCCTGCTGATGGGGCCGCCGTCCGAGGTCGTGGCGTTCATGCACCGGCTGTTCACCGGCGCGCTGCTGCCCGCGCCGCTGCTGGCGGCGATGCGCGAGCGCCATCCGGTCGAGACCGATCTGGCCGGGCGGCCGTGGCGCACCGCGGGCTACGGCCTCGGCCTGATGATCGATATCGCCTCGCCGCCCGGCTTGTGCATCGGCCATTCGGGGCAGGGGCCCGCGAGCGTGTCGGCGGCCTATCACTTTCCCGACGTTTCACCGCCGCTCACCGTCGCGGCCTTTGCGCCGACCGACGACCAGGGCGTTGCCGAGCGCGCGGTGCTCGAGGAGGCCGCGCGGCTGCGCTGAATTCGACCGCCGCACGGAACGTCAGCGGTCCAGCACCGTTATAGCGTCGAGGCGACGTCTCAATCTTTGATCATGGGGGAGTTCCATGCACCCAAGGCCGTGGATTATTACGGCGGCGGCATGTGGTGTGCCGCTGCTTGTGGCATCGATGATGCCTCCCGTGACCCCGCCTGCCGGGGCCGAAACGCAGCCCGGTTCCACCTCTTCAGCCGATCCGGGCGACACGCCTGTCGCGACGACACTGGACAAACGCGAAGCGATCGGCGTGCTGGGAAGCGCGGTCCGCAGCGCCACCGACGAGGACATGGGCCGCGTCATCGACGTCGTGGTTGACCGGACAGGGTCTCCGCGTGCGGCCGTGATCGACTTTGGCGGCTTTCTCGGCGTCGGCAGCCGCAAAATTGCGGTCAGTTGGAACGCGATGCGGTTCCATCGCCCCGACATGATCACGCTTGACATGACCCGGGACCAGGTCCGTGACGCTCCGCGATATGAGCAAGGCAAACCAGTTGTCGTCCTTGGGGCGTCGGCCGAGTACGTGCGGTCACGTGTCAGCGAAAAGATACCGGAGCGCTAATCCTGTCAGTCCCGGCCCGCCGATCCAGCGAACCGCAGGCCAGTCGCGCAATACGTCCCGGGGAACCAAGCTTCAAAGTCGTCGAAGGAGGATCGGGCCAGCAGCTCTCGCCTCCGACTCCTTCAAAACGGTCGTTGCGCGGTCTGGATTGGTTCATCTTCTGTGTCGCCGACGTCCAGACCGGCTTCGGCCCCTTTATTGCCGTCTATCTCACCACGCAGAAATGGACCCAGCTTGATATCGGCCTGATCCTGACTGTGGGGGGGCTCGTCGCCCTGGTCGCGCAAGTTCCCGCCGGAATGCTCGTCGACTGGGCGCGTTCCGAGCGGACCGTGGCCGCGGTGGCCGTGCTGGCCATCGCGACGAGCGCCTTGATCTATGTGGCGCTGCCGGTGTTTCCGGCCATCCTGACCGCCGCCGTCCTGCACGCGGCGGCGAGCAGTGTGCTCGTGCCGGTGATCGCGGCGATCAGTCTCGGTCTTGTCGGCCACGCCGGGATCGCGGCGCGGCTTGGACGAAACGCTCGATTTGCGTCGATCGGCAACGGCTTTGCTGCGGCCTTGATGGGAACCTGCGGCGTCTTTTTCGCGGCGCGGTCGGTGTTCGTCGTCACGGCCCTGCTGATCGTGCCGACACTGTTTGCGTTACGACAGATTTCGGCGCGAGAGATCATCCCGCAGCAGGCTCACGGCGGGCCGGACCAGGATCGCCCGGCGACTTCATTGTCGGCGCTGCTCCGTCAGCGACCGCTGATCGCCCTTGGCTGCTGCGTCGGCCTGTTTCATCTCGCCAACGCCGCCATGCTGCCGCTGATGGGAAGCGCGCTGACCAGCCGCTTCAACGAAGATTGGGCGACCGGGCTCACCGCGGCCTGTATCGTCGTTCCGCAGCTCGTCGTCGCACTGATCGCGCCCACCGTTGGCCGCCTGGCGGGAACCTGGAACAGCCGGGCGCTGCTCGCGCTGGGCTTCTCGGCGCTCGTCGTTCGCGGGGTGTTGTTTGCAACGGTGGATCATCCGGCGGCGATCGTTGCGGCGCAGGTGCTTGACGGCATCAGTGGTGCCGCCCTCGGAGTGATCGTGCCGCTCATCGTCGCCGACATCACCCGCGGCACCGGCCGGTTCAACTCCGCGCTCGGAGTGATCGGTACGATCGCCGGCGGCGGCGCCGCATTGAGCACCACGCTCGCCGGTGTCATGACTGATTACGTCAATGTCCAGTTTGCCTTTTTCGGGCTTTCGGCTCTCGCTGTGATCGCCGTCATCGTAGTTGTGCTTTTTGCGCCGCGGACCGGGCCGAAGCGCTAGTGTTGCGTGCGCCCCCTGCGCGCGATCAGGCGTCAAAAACAGCGGCATCGACCGGCATCTGCGCAATTGTCGAAGCGCCAACCGCCCGCTACGCTCGGCGCAACCAGAAGCCTTTCGGGAGGGGGTGCCATGCCGTTCGTTCGCCGGACGCGATTGCTGAGTGTGACACTAGTGCTTGGCTGGGCCGCGGCGCTGCTGCCGTCGCAAGCCAGCGCGCAAGGCCAGTATCCCGACAAGCCGATCAAGCTGATCGTGCCGCAGGCGCCGGGCAGCGCAACCGACACGGTGGCGCGCATTCTCGCCGCCGAGCTTGGCCCGCAGCTCGGCCAGACCGTCATCATCGAGAACAAGCCGGGAGCGGCCTTCACCATCGGCCTCGACCTCGTGGCGAAGGCGCCGCCCGACGGCTACACGCTGGGGCTTGGGCCGATCGGCGCGCTGTCGATCAGCCCGAACATGATCGCGAAAATTCCCTACAGCATCGAGAAGGACTTCGCGCCGGTGGCGTTGGTGGCGCGCGGGCATCTTCTGCTCACGGTCGCGGCCACGTCCGAATACAAGACCGTGAAGGACCTGATCGACGCCGCCAAGAAAAATCCCGGCAAGATGACCAATGCCTCCTCGGCGAGCGGCTCGCCGGGGCACGTCGGCGCCGAGCTGTTCAAATACATGGCCGGGATCGAGGCGGTGCATGTGCCCTATCGCGGCGGCGCGGCCGCAACCACCGATCTCATCGCGGGCCGAGTCACCTTCATGTTCGAGAGCCTCAACTCGATCTCGCCGCACGCCAAGTCCGGCGCGGTGCGTGGGCTTGCGGTGAGCGGCGACCGCCGTTCGCCGGCGTTCCCAGAGCTGCCGACGGTCGCGGAGGCGGGCGTGCCGGGCTACAGCGCCCCGACCTGGAGCGGCGTGATTGCGCCGGCCGGCACGCCGCGGCCAATCGTCGACAAGATCAACGAGGCGGTGAACAAGGCGATCCGGACGGAGGCGTTCAAGGAGCGGTTCGGCCAGATCGGCGACGAGCCCGCGGGCGGGACGCCGGAGGATTTCGCCAACACGATCCGCACCGATCTCGCCAAGTGGAAGGACGTGGTGCAGCGATCGGGCGCGAAGCTGGAATAAGCGCGGCTCCTCGGATCAACGAAAGATTCGCGACAGCACGGCCTTGCCCACGCCAGCCGGCTCGATGGCGTGAAACGCCGCGATATAGTCGCCGGCATAGAAGTTGCGGATCATGTCGATGCGAGCGTTCAGGCTCTCGTCGAATTTGACGGCAAAGCCGCCGGGCAGCGGCCGCACGATCATCGCATCCGCGGCCTGACCCCGCAGCGTGCACTTCACGCGGGTCCCGATCGGGCCGGGCATGTCCCCGCGAAACCGGGCCCCGGTGATGGAGATGTCGGCGAGCCGATAGATCTGCGGTCGGCCGTCGGCGACGACCTGCACCGCCTCGTCGGTTTCGAAGCGCTCGGCCTTTCGCCGCCGCGGTTGCTCGATACAGACGAGACAGACCAGCAACAGGACAATGGCGTTGTACCAGCTCCATGCCAGCGCCAGATCGCCGTAGGCGATGCTGTCGCCCTGGGCGTAGAGGAGAAAGGCGACCACGATGCCCGCGAGGTTGATGGCAAGCGCGGAGGCATAGAAACGAAACAGCCGCCACTCGACAAACCGCTGGCCGCGGTCGCCGCCCTTGGCCGTCACCTTGAACTTGTGTCCCTGCGGTTTCAGCAGCCCCGTCGCCACGGCCTTCACGATTGCCGGGGCGGCGATGTATTGCGCAACGTCTGACATGATCGCCAGCGACCGTCCCTTGGAGAGCCACGTGATGGTCAGCGAGTGCCAAATGAAAAACGGCAGGAAGTATGCAAGCAGCGTGTGCAGATTGGCGTCGACCGCACGGATGCCGAACAACAGGTAGAGGCTCGGCACGACCAGCCCCAGCAGCTTGACCGGATAAATCGAAGTCCAATGCAGAAATGAGTCGATCAGCGAAAGGCGATCGATGAACGTCAGCCGAGACCTGAGCGATAGAGGTCCGCTGCGCCCGCGCACGATCTGCATAAAGCCGAGGCACCAGCGGCCGCGCTGCGTGATGTATTCCTTCAGGCCTTCCGGCGCGAGACCAACGGTCAGCCGTTCGTTGAGATAGATGGTGTGGGAGCCGATCTCTTTCATCCGCAGGGTGACGAGATAGTCCTCGGTCACCGAGTCGGTCGGGAAGCCGCCGATGCGCATGAGCGGCGCAAACCGGATCACCGACGACGTGCCGCAGCAGAATGCCGCGCCCCATGCATCTTTCGCCGGCATCAGGACGTCGAAGAAAAGCCGCTGCTCGTCCGGCCAGACGCGTGCGGCGTCGAGGTTCGTCTGGATCGGGTCGGGATTGATGAAGTGCTGCGGCGTCTGAACGATGCCGACGGTTTCATCGCGGAACAGGCACATGGCGCGCGACAGAAACTCCGGCATCGGCACGAAATCAGCGTCGAGGATGGCGACGAATTCGGGCGGATCCGGCAATTGGGCAACGTAAGCGAGCGCATGATTGATGTTGCCGGCCTTGGCGCCTGCGTTGTCGGGGCGGGTGAGATAGCGGCAGCCCAGGCTTTCCGCCATTTGCCGCAGCCACGGCCGTCGGCCGTCGTCGAGAACCCAGACGCGATAGTTTTCGTAGTTCAATCCCGTGGCGCCGATCATGGTGCGCTCGAGGATCGCGGCCTCCTCGTTGTAGGTGCAGATGAAAACGTCGACGCGGCGGGAGGGCTGGGCTGCAAGCCACGCCTTGTTTGCCTCCACCTCCGGCGTGCGATTGGTGAACCGGCTCAGGAAGACGAGATTGAGCTGTCCGGCGAGAAGCGACATCGCCTCGGCGGCGAAGAACACGATGCCGATGGCGAAATCGAGGTTCCATCCCAGCGCGGGGACCGTGTCGGTCGAGCGCCAGACGAAATAGCGCGTCAGCAGCAGGAACGCGACAATCACCATCGCCGCGCGCGCAAAAGACCGCTCGCTGTTCAGCCAGGGCAGGATCAGAAGACAGAAGCCAAGTGCAAGGAGGCCGGGACTGAGCGCCTCGAGCAGGCCCGTCATGGCGACCTCGCGGCTTCTCCTGAAAAAATCACCCGACCGGTGCGGCCGACAGCACAGTCGTTCGCAGCCTCCTTGAGCTTGGGCACCGAGACGGTGACGCGGTAAGGCTCCTTGCTGAGCGCGTCAGGATTGATCGCGAGGTTTGCGGCGGCTCCTGCGGCCCCGGTCAGATTGAGAACGGTGCCGTCGAGATCGGGCCCGCCGTCGGCGGGACGAAACTGCGCCTTGGCCCCGACCTTCAGGCGGTTGTAGACGCTCTCGGTCACATTGGCTGTCACCACGGCGCCCGAACAATCGAGCACACGCAAAAGCGGCTGGCCGGCGCGCACGTCTTCGCCGGGGGATGTCATCATCTCCCAGATCCGTCCGGATACCGGGAGCAGCACCGCGGCTTCTGACAGGCTGGCATAGCGCGCCTCCTGGCTCGCCACCTCGCGCCGCAGCCACAACAGCTCGGCGTTCGTCGTCGCAAGGTCGGCATTGAGCTGATCGAGGCGCTGGCGCATTTCCTCCTCGCGCTGCACCGAGCTCGGCCGGTCGTTGTAGCTGTCGCCCAGGAAAGTTCCTTCGCGCGCAGCGGTCAGTTCGACCTCGCTGGCGTCGAGGCGCCGTCTCGCACCGATTTCGGTCTGTTCGGCGATGGTGCGTTCGCGCGCCAGGCGGGCGGACTCGACGGCCGATACGCTTCCCGACCGCGACAGAGAGGCCGCGCGCTCGACTGCGGCCGCGGCCTCTTCCTTTCGCGCTCCCGCGACCTCGATCAGGCTGCGAAGCTCCGCTATTCGCGCCTCCAGCTGGCGGATGCGGCCCTGCGTGAAGCGCGAGGCCTGTTGTGCCAGGTCCTTCTGGGCGGCTTCCGCCGAGATCAGTTTGGCGAGGAGCGCTGGCTGCTCGCTTTCAAGCCGGGCAAGCTGACGCCGCAGTTCGTCGAGGCGCCCGCGATCGGCGCGCGGATTGACGATCCGAAGCACCAGCGTGCCATGCGGGACGACTTTTGCCTCCAGAAGCGCGGCGTCCGGCGCGGAAACCTCTCCGTCGATCGGCGCGCGCAGCGTGACCACGCGCGAATTGATCACGGCTTGAACGCTGGAAGACTGCAACACGGTCTGAAGTGGAATCCATCCAAAGACGGCGACGATCAGCACGCCGGCCGCAATCTTGGCGTATCGTTTGATCCCGAAGGTCGGGTGCTGACCGGCCGGTGGCTCCTGCTTCGGCCTGGTCTCGTCGGATGGCGGCGAGTCGTCCGGACGGGAGATGCGGTCCTCGATCACCCGGCGCAGGCCGTGCACGTCGAGCGGTTCAGTGGAAGTGGCTTGTGACCGACTTTGCATGACGCACCATGCATTTGTGCCGATGATCAGGCTCAACGGGCCGGCACCGATTTGGTCCGATCGACCCGCAATCCATTTTCAACACGTTTGCCAAATGACGATTAATGCGCGTCGCCAAACTTGCTTTAATTGTCTGGCGGGAGCGCAACGGCTGATACAGGAAGATGGCGAAGCAGGCTGCCGTTCAAAATTGCGGGTGGCTCGCCGGCCACCCGTTGCAATGCGCCATCTCGTGGCGGCGATACGGAGCGAGTTGCTTCACCGGACCTCCGACCGGCAGGACGATGTAGCATTTGCCGTCCTTGGTCCATGAGCAGGCATGAGCGAATGCACCGTACTTGCGGCACATCGACCGTGCATCCTTGAGCGGCAGCACATGCTCGATCACGGGGCCTTTGTACTGATAGTTGTATTGCGGCGGCGGCTCGAGAACGAAGATCATTGCCCCAGTCCCCCCTTCGACCTCTCTCAGGTCACGAGCTCGGCGGTCGCGACGTAGCGGCGGCGTTGCGCCGCCGCGTTGCCGAACAGCGATGACAGCAGCATCGCCCGCTTGAGGTAGAGGCCGATGTCGTGCTCGTCGGTGAAGCCGATCCCGCCGTGCAGCTGGATGCAGGCCTGTGTCACCGCAAGCGCATCCTCCGACGCCTTGGCCTTGGCGGCGACGGCGAGCGAGGGATCGATACGGTCGGCCTCGTTGTTGGCGGCGATCTGGAACACCAGCGAGCGGACCGCCTCGGTCTTGATGTAGATGTTGACCGCCTGATGCTGCAGCGCCTGGAAGCTGCCGATCAGCTTGCCGAACTGCTTGCGGATGCGCAGATAATCGAACGCGATCTCCTGCGCCTTTTCCATCACACCGAGGAGCTCACTCGCCAGTGCGATGAGCGCGAGGTTGTGCAGTGCCTCCACGGCGTTACGCGCGGAGGGCGGCGGCGGCACGAGATCGGCCGGCGTGTCGGCCAGGTTCAGCGTCCAGAGCCTGCGGCCGTCCACGGTGTCGGTTGCGCTGAGCGTGCAGCCCGGCGCGCTGCGCGCGACGTAATAGAGCGCAGCACCATCGCGCCCGGTGGCGCTGACGAGAAAGCCCGCGGCGCCGTCGGCGCAGACGAACTGCTTTTGTCCGGTCAGGCGCGGCGCGCCGCTTCTTTCCGCCGCTTGGGTGTTCGGCGCGAGCGGATCGCCGCCGTGCGCGCCTTCCTGCAACGCCGGAACGACGAGCGCCGTGCCGGCGATGGCCCGCTCCAGCATCGGATGCGGCGTCTTGCCGTGCGCCAGCGCCGCGGCCGAAATGGCGGCAGGCCCGATCGGCTCGCAGACGAGACCGCGGCCGGCCTGTTCGAGCACCAGCGCGAGCTCGGTGAGGCCGAGACCGAGCCCATTCGCGGACGAAGGCACGAGGATGCCGAGCCAGCCGAGCTCGCCTGCTTCGCGCAGGCGCTCCGGCGCGAAGCTCAAATCCTTGTCGCGATAGCCGCGCGCGACCTTCGGCCCCGATGCGGCGATGAATTTGCTCGCGCTGTCGCGCAGCAGCGTCTGTTCGGAGGTGAGGTTCAGTTCCATGGGGACCGCCGGTCAGCTCGGGAGGTTGAGGACGCGGCGGGCCACCACGTTGCGCTGGATTTCCGACGAGCCGCCATAGATCGTCACGCGGCGGGCCTGCAGGAACGGCGTTGCCACGTCCACCTCGCCGAACTGCGTCGCGATCGGCTTGTCGGCCGAGGCAAACCCGCCCGCGGCCTCGATCAGGAGCTCGTTCAGCGATTGCAGCAGCTCGCTGCCGTAGATTTTGATGATCGAGGCTTCCGGCCCGGGACTCTTTTCGCTGTTGGCCAGCTCGACCGCGTGGCTGAACAGGGCGGACAGCGCGGTGACGTTGATGCTCGCGGCCGCAAGGCGGTCCAGGAACGCCGGGTCGGCGATCACGCCGGAGGCGCGCGCCATGGTGCGGATGCGCTCCAGCGCCATCAGTGAGAATTGCGGGTTCGAGGTGGCGATGCGCTCGTGGCCAAGCAGAGCATTGGCGATGCGCCAGCCCTCGTTGAGCTTGCCGACGAGGTTCTCGGCGGGCACCACGACATTGTCGAAGAACACCTCGGCGAACTCGTCGTCGCCGGCGATCGTCTTGATCGGCCGGACCTTGATCCCTGAGCTGTGCAGGTCGATCAGTAGGAAGCTGATGCCGGCATGCCGCGGCTGCGCCTCCGGATCGGTGCGCACCAGCGCGTAGATCCAGTCCGAGTGATGCGCCCAGGTGGTCCAGATCTTCTGGCCGTTGACCACGAAATGGTCGCCTTGCGGCACCGCGCGGGTCGAGAGGCTTGCGAGGTCGGAGCCCGCGCCCGGCTCCGAGTAGCCCTGCGCCCAGATCACCGAACCCTCGATGATCGGCGGCAGGTGCCTGGCCTTCTGCGCTTCGTTGCCGAACTCCATCAGGATCGGGCCGATATGGTTGAGGCCCTGGACCGGCAGGTTGGGCGCCCCGACGTGCGCCATCTCCTCCGCCATGATGATCTGCTCGTTCAGCGTCGCGCCCATGCCGCCGTACTTCTTCGGCCAGTGCGGGGCGATCCAGCCCTTGCGCGACAGCGTGTGGTAGAAGGGCATCAGTTCGTCGGGATGCGGACGGGTGGTGCGTCCGCGCAGTGCGTGCGGCAGGTTGGCCTCGAGCCAGGTCCGGACTTCGTTGCGGAATTGCGCTTCTTGCGGCGTATCGCGACGGAACATGGCGGCGGGGTTTTCCTCATTCGGTATTGTTGTTGGCCGATTGTGAAGGGCAGAGCCACGCGAACACAAGCGCGGTGATGGGCGGCAGGGGCGGCGGGCTTGCATGGGCGGCAACAAGGTGACGGGCGAAGTTTGGCCGGTCGCAACTGATCCGGCGCACTTGCGCCACTGTGTGCCGCGCGTTGCCGTTGCGCGACCAGCCGGATTGCTCGCAAACCAGCGTGCGGTGCTGCAGGTTTGAATTCCAGCGCGCCTGGTCTTTCTTATGCTTGGAAAAGCCCCGTTACTGATTTGTAACGTGTGGTTGTGGTGAAACCTCGATATTGCAGCGCAGCGTGATCGCCACAGCGGAGCGCGGGTCATGATCAACCGTCGCAGTTTGCTGAAGGGAATTTCAACCGTCGCCTTGACCACGCATCAGGTGGGGCGGGCCGCGGCCGAAGGCGCCGGGTCGGGCGCGCAGTCAGGTTCGGGATCGAAGGGCATCATGCTCATGAACCGGATCGGGCCTTCGTCCGCAGAACTCTACATCGCCAATGCCGACGGCAGCGGCGAGCGAAAGCTCCTGCAGGGCTCGATCTTCGAGCACAACGCGAGCTTCTCCCCAGACGGGGCGACCGTGCTGTTCACGTCGGAGCGCAACGGCGCAGGTCAATCGGATGTGTTTCGCGCGCGCCTTGACGGCACCGGCATCGAGCCGCTCGTGACCGGTCCGGCGGTCGACGATGCCGCCGTCCTGTCCCCCGACGGCAAGCATCTCGCGTTCGTGTCGACCCGAAACGGCTACCGCGCGAACATCTGGCTCCTCGACCTCGAGCGTGGCCAGATGCGCAACCTCACCGGCGCGGAGGACGTGCAGGGCGATCCCAGCGGTCCCGACGGTTTCTTCCGGCCCTCCTGGTCGCCCGACGGGCAGTGGCTTGCGTTCTCCTCCGACCGCAACACCGACTGGCGGGGCCACGACGACGGCAAGGGTTGGGAGCACACGCAGGAGCTCAGTGTCTATGTGATCCGCGCTGACGGTCATGGCTTCCGCCGGATCGCGTCCAGGCCCGGCTATTGCCTCGGCTCACCCAAGTGGTCGCCCGACGGCAAGCGGGTTGCTTTCTATGAAATGACGACCGAGGCGACATGGGGCGCGCGTCGGCCGAACCTGGTTGCAGGCGTCGTGTCGCAGATCGTCTCGGTCGATGTCGCAACCGGCGAGCGGATCGAGCACACCTCGGGGCCAGGCCTGAAGGTGTTCCCGCAGTTTCTCAGTGCGACGGAGATCGCCTATCACCGCAAGGGCGGTCCGGACGAGGGACTTTATTACTCGTCGGGCCGGCCGGCGGCTAAGGCCGCGCTTCGCTCGCCATGCTGGTCACCGGACGGCAAGACGGTGATCTATGAAAAGGTCGACTTCAAGCCGCGGCCGCAGAACCAGCGGCTCTATAGCTGGGATCCGGACTGGGACTACCGCCACACCGATGTGTTCCCGATGCTGTCGCGCGACGGCAAGCTCGTCATCACCGAGAAGGCCCAGAATTCCTCGCTCGCGATCCTTGATGCGAACGGGTCCAACCGGAAGCGGATCTTCGAGACCGACAACTCAGGCCTCGACCGCACCAAGGTCGCACGTGGCATGGCGGGCGCGTTCCAGCCGGCCTGGTCGCCCGACGGCGAATGGATCGCGTTTGGCCTCGGCGAGTGGTTTCAGGAGCGCCACACCGGCAAGGCGCGGATCATGCGCGTGCGCCGCGACGGCACCGGCCTGGAGGAGCTGACCGACGGCGCGGTGCATTCGGGCTTCCCAAGCTACTCCGCGGACGGCAAGGAGATCGTCTATCGCGTCTGGGGCGAGAACGATGTCGGGCTCCGCATTCTGAATCTCGAAACCCGCACGACGCGCGCGCTGACCACCGCCTACGACAACCTGCCGGGTTGGTCGCCCGACGGCAGCCGCATCCTGTTCACCCGCCGGGTCGATGCGGTCAACTTCGACATCTACACCATCCGGCCGGACGGCTCGGACCTGCTGCGGCTCACCACCAACCGCGCGACCGACGGCCATGCCGTCTGGACCGCCGACGGCCGGATCATGTGGAACAGCGGCATCTATGGCTTCCGCGACGAGGCGGCGCTCTATGACAACACCTTCCAGCAATACGGTCAGATTTTCATTATGAACGCCGACGGCAGCGGCAAGCGCATGCTGACGGACAGTCGCTGGGAGGATTCGATGCCGCTCTATATTCCGGCGAGGTTCCTCCTGATCGACCGCGGCTAAACTCCAACAGGGCTTGCGCGGGAGACACCTGTTCTTTTTGCGAACCATTCCTACATAGGAAGCCCGAAAGGCATTCCCATGTACGATCTCAACCCCCAGAACATCGAAGATATCGAGCCTGTCGCCGCGGCGTCCGAGCCGCACGACGATGAGCTCTTGGACGCCTATTCCGACGCGGTGACGACGGTCGCCGACCGGGTCGGGCCCGCGGTGGTCCGCGTCGAGCGCGTGGGGCAGAAGGGCCACGGCGGCGTGGGCTCCGGCGTGGTCATCTCGCCCGACGGCCTGGTCTTGACCAACAGCCACGTGGTCGAGGGCGCAAAGGAGCTCCGTCTGACCGACCCCGAGGGCCGCAGCATGGAGGCGCGGCTGATCGGCGAGGACCCGGACACAGATCTGGCGCTCGTTCGCGCCGGCGCCGCGCGCAACCTCGCCGCGGCAAGCCTCGGCGATTCCAAGAGGCTCAAGCGCGGTCAGCTTGCGGTTGCGATCGGCAATCCGCTGGGCTTCGAGTCGACCGTCACCGCGGGCGTGATCTCCGCGCTCGGGCGTTCGCTGCGTGCCCGAACCGGCCGGCTGATCGAGGACGTGATCCAGACCGATGCGGCGCTCAACCCCGGCAATTCCGGCGGGCCGCTGGTCTCGTCGCGCGGCGAGGTGATCGGCATCAACACCGCGGTGATCGCGGGCGCCCAGGGCATCTGCTTTGCGGTCGCAAGCAACACCGCGCAATATGTGCTGAGCGAGATCCTGCAGCACGGGCGGGTGCGGCGCGCCTTCATCGGCGTTGCGGCGCAGACCGTCACCGTGCCGCGGCGGCATGCGCGGACGGCGGGCATCGAGAATGGTTTCGGCGCGATGATCACCGCAACCGAGCCGAACGGCGCCGCGGCGGCAGCCGGGCTGATGTCCTACGACATCGTGGTGCGGCTCGACGGCATCCCCGTCACCGGCGTCGACGACATGATCCGGCTGCTCAACGCCAAGCGGATCGGCCGGGCGGTGACGTTCGACGTGCTGCGCCGCGGCCAACTGCGGAGCGTCGAGGTGAGGCCCGCGGAGCGTCAGGCTGCGAAGGCAGCCTGACCGCCGACACGAGGTTATCCTAAAATCGGTCCCGACGCCGCCGTTGCGGCGGATGAGGGGCCCGCGATGATCCACGCCATCCGTCCGATTTCCGTGCCGCGCCCGGTGACGGCGCTGCTCGGCTTCATTGCGGGCTTCGTCGATATCTGTTCGTTTCTCGGGCTGTTCCGCACCTTCGTCGCCCAGCTCACCGGCAGCTTCGTGTTCGCGAGCAGCTGGCTTGTCACCCATCAGGGCGAGCTGCTGACCGCGCTGGCGATCCCGACGTTCTTTCTCGCGGGATGCGTCGCGGCCGGGCTGGCGGCGCTGCAGGCGCGGCGCGGCCGGCCCCTGGCCTGGGTGGCGGGACTGGAGTGCGCACTGATCGCGGCGATGCTCGTGTCCATGCTGACCCTGCCGCTCGACAGCGCGAACGCTCCGGGCACGCTCGCGGCCGCGTTGCTCGGTGTCGCGGCGATGGGAGTGCAGAGCGCGATGGTGCGCCTGTTCATGCGCGCAGTGCCGTCGACCAACGTGTTGACAAGCAACACCACGCATCTCGCCGTCGACGCGACGCTCTTGCTGTTGTCGTTCGGGCGACATCAAGCCTCCGATGCTGCCATCAGGCAGGCACGTGAGGCGCGGGAGCGGCTCGGATTGTTCTGGCCGCCAATGGCGGGCTTCGTCCTCGGCACCGCGGTTGGGGCGCTGTGCTTCGCCCTCGCGGGAAAAGCGGCGATCGCCGTGCCGCTCGCAGGCGCTTTCGGCTTCCTGATCTGGTGCCTGCGGGGTGCTGCGCGGCTGGCAGACGCCTGAGCGTCAGCCCTTCGCTTTCAGCGAATTGAACAGTTCGAACGCCTCTTTCGGCTTGGTGTTCTTGTGCACCACCGCGCCGACCGCGGCAATCATCGCCTTCGGCGCGTCCGACTGGAAGATGTTGCGGCCCATGTCGACGCCGGCCGCGCCCTGCTGCACGGCGTTGTAGGCCATGGTCAGCGCGTCGAGCTCGGGGAGCTTCTTGCCGCCGGCCATGACGATCGGCACCGGGCAGGACGCGGTGACGGTCTCGAAGCCGTCGTCGACGTAATAGGTCTTAACGTATTGCGCGCCGAGCTCGGCGATCATGCGGCAGGCGAGGCGGAAATATTTCGCGTCGCGCACCATGTTCTTGCCGACGGCCGTGACGCCCATCACCGGCATGCCGACGCGAAGGCCGGCATCGATGAGCTTGGTCATGTTGTGGATCGAGCGGGTCTCGTGCTCGCCGCCGACGAACACCTGGATGCCGACGCCGGCGGCGTTCAACCGCACCGCGTCCTCCATGTCCATGGCGATCTGCTCGTCGGACAACTCCTCGCGCAGAATGCTCGGGCCGCCGCTGGCGCGCAGCACCATCGGCTTCTGCGATTCCGCGGGCACGATCGAGCGGAGCACGCCGCGCGTGCAGAACAGCGCGTCGCATTGCGGCAGGAGCGGCAGGATCGAAAGGTCGATGCGCTCGAGCCCCGAGGTCGGCCCCTGGAAATAGCCGTGGTCGATGGCGAGCATCACGGTGCGGCCGGACTGCGGATTGAAGGTCCGCGCCAGGCGGTTCTTCATGCCCCAGTCGAGCTGGTGCGCGCCTTTGAGGAAAAAGCCCGGCGCGGCCTGCGGCGTTCCGGCCTGATAGCGTTCGCCTTCCTTGTCGGCTTCGGGCATTTTCCGTCCTCGTCAAATCAATCGCGGGCCGTGCTGGGAAAGCACGGCCCGCGACTGATAGCAAAGGCTCAGAAAAACGCCAGCGTGCGGATTTCGATGCTCTCGCGCGGCCGCGCATTCGGCGGCGTGGTCGGGTCGTCGAACGCGGTGTGCGCGGTCCAGCGCGCGCGGCCGTCCTTCGCCGAGTCGTAGACCTTGAACACCAGCGCCTCGTCGCGCGCCTGGCGCGGAAACCAGAACCATTTGTGCGCGGGGTTGTAGCCGATCACGTAGGTCTGGCCGATGCGGTCGGGATAGCGGCGCTCGGAGATCACGAAGTCGTCCGGCGACACGCTGCGGGCATCGGCGATGGCGAGCGGATGGGTCTCGACCGGATAGCGGATCGGCCGCCAGACCTGGATGATGGCGAAGCGGTGCTTGATGAGGTCGTCCGCCGCGTCCGGCAGGATGTCGCGCAGCCGCTGCGGACCGGACCATTCGGTGTAATCGTTGTGGGCGCGGCGCACGACCTCGCGGATCTTGTGCTGCTCGCGGAACGCGTCGTCGGCGGTGCGAAGCGTGTGGTCGAACACGACGACGCGCTTGGCGCCGCTCTGGGCTTTGATCAGCGCCTCCATCTCCGGATAGTAGACGCGCCTGACCTCCGTCTCGTCGAGGAAGTCCTGCACCTTGGTGTCGTGACGCACGAAGCGGAAGCCGTTGACATCGAGCTCGAATTCCTCGGCGTGCGGGCGGCCGTTGTGCATGACGACCTTGCGCGGGTCGGGCGTGCCGCCGCTTTTGACGTCGAGCGAGCCTGGCCCGCCCGTATAGGTGTAGATCTCGGTGCCGTCGTTGACGATGTAGTTGACGGTCGGCTCGATGGTTTCCGGCGCGGTGTCGAGTTCGGCGACGACAGACATGGATGCCTCCGGTTCGTGTCGCCGGAATCTAGGATTGCGGCCGGCGCGGCACAACCGTGCGACGAAGAACGATGATTTTGTTCTATCGCAGCGCCGCTGCGATGTTGCCGCCGTCTACGGTGGTGATATCGCCGGTGGTTTTCAACTCCAGCGCCTGATGCAGGAACGCCTGCGCGACGTCGTCGGCGGTGACCTCGCGCTGCAGCAGGTTGCCGCTCATGTAGTCCTTCTCGGTGACGCCACGCGCCTTGGCGCGCTCTTTGATGAAGTCGTCGGTGAGCAGGCCCGAGCGGATGCGGTCGGCATTGACGCCGTTCGAGCGGATGCCGTCGGCGCCGTAATCGACTGCATATTGGCGCACCAGCAGCAGCGTCGCCGCCTTGGGCAGGCCATAGGGACCGAAGTTCGGGCCGGGATTGACCGCCTGCTTGGAGACGTTGAACAGCAGGCAGCCGCCGGTGCCCTGCTTGAGCATGATCTGCACCGCGGCCTGCGCCACCCGCTGATGGCCGAAGAAGTTCAGCTCGAAGCTCTGGCGCAAGATCTCCTCGTCGACCTCGCCGATGCGGCCTTGCCAGGCGGCACCGGCGTTGGACACCAGGATGTCGAGTCCGCCGAAGGTTGCGGTGATTGTCGCAAACACGTCGCGGACCGATGCGGCATTCGTGACGTCGCAGGCAATGCCGACGGCAGCGCCGCCCAAGGCCTTCGCCTCCCGTTCGGCAGCCGCAAGGTTGACGTCGAGGAGGGCGACCTCCGCGCCGGCATGGGCGAACGCCCGCGCGGTCGCAGCCCCGATCGCGCCGCCCGCGCCGGTGATCGCCACCACCTGGCCTGCGAGCGGCGGCTCCTTCGTCTTGCCGAGCTTGGCCTGCTCCATCGGCCAGTATTCGACGTCGAAGTCGTCGGCCTCGGTGATGGTTTGGAAGCGGCCGATGGCCTCGGCGTCGGTGATCGTCGTGATCGCCGCTTGCGCCAGATCGGCGGCGATCCGTGCGTCTTTCGCCGAGCGGCCGAGGCCGTAGAGCCCCAGGCCCGGCACGAACGCCACGCGGGGCAGGGGATCGAGCATGCGCTTGCCGCCGCCGACGCGGGCGTTGTGGCTCTCGAAGTAGTTTTTATAGCTGTCGACGTAGGCCGCGACCGCCTGCGCCGCCGCGGTCTTGAACTGATCGAGCTTGCCCGCTTCCGGCGCGGGCAGGATCAGCGGGCTGCGCTTGGTGCGGATCGCGTAGTCCGGCGTGATGACGACCGACGCGCCGTAGCGCGGCAGCTCCGCCCCGCCCACGAAATTCAGGATCGCGCTGTTGGTGCGAAATTCCGCGATCATGCGTCTATGCGCGCCTTCGCCGCCGGCGTTCTTCAGGCTGCACGCACCGCGGATGATCGGCGCAACCGCCTCATGCGGCGCGACCTGCGGCGGCAGGGCGGCCGCGGCGAACACCGTCTTGCGGCTCTTCGCAAGCCGCTCCTCGGCGCGGCTCACCAGCTCGATCATGCGCTCATAGGCCTCCTTCGCGCTTGCGCCGAAGGTGAAGATGCCGTGCTTGTCGAGGATCAGGCCTTCGACCTGTGGATTCTTGTCGAAGGTCGTCGCCGCCGCCTTGGCGAGGCCGAAGCCCGGACGGACATAGGGCACGAGGCCGATCCGGCCGCTGAACACCTCCTCGCAGAGCTTTGCGCTGTCGGGCTGGTCGATCAGGCTGACGATGGCGTTGGCGTGGGTGTGATCGACGAAGGCGTGCGGCACGAAGGCGTGCAGCAGGAATTCCACCGAAGGGTTCGGCGCCGACGGTTCGATCAGGAAGGCGCGCTGCACGCGTGCCATGTCGTCGTCGGCAAGATCGTTGCGCGCGCGAAGCGTCTTCAGTGGACCAAGCTTTACCGCGACCATGCCTGCGGGCTCGATGGTCGCCATGTCGGAGCCGGTGCCCTTGACGCACAGCACCTCGACCTCGTCGCCGGCAAGGTCGCGCATCTTCGTCTTGAGCGAGGTGTTGCCGCCGCCGTGCAGCACCAGCGCCGGATCGGAGCCGAGGAGCCGCGTGGTGTAGACGCGCAACGCCAAGTCGCGCGCGATCTCCGGCGCGACGCCGGACGCGGCGTACTGGTCGACCGCAGCCTTTGCGTCGCGATCGACCCAGCGGCTTTGCATCAACTTCAGCCTTTGTCGCCGCCGCCCAGGAGCTTCTTTGCCCACCAGCCGGTGCGGCGCGGCTTGGCCGCGTCGTCGGCAGGTGCGGGTTCGGCCGCGG
>JAIESC010000218.1 GCA_019746355.1 Xanthobacteraceae bacterium
GACGGCGAAGGCATGCTGGTGGTGCAGACCGCGGGCGGCGAGCGCTACACCAGGAACGGCGCGCTGCAGCTCAACAACGCCGGCGAGGTCGTCACCAGCAACGGCGACAAGGTGCTCGGCGACGGCGGTCCGATCATTCTCCAGAACACCGACCGCGACATCGTCATCACCAAGGACGGCACCATCAAGGTGCGCGAGGGCTTGAGCCTCACCTCCGATTCCACCCGCGGCAAGCTCCGCATCGTCCGCTTCGACGACATGCAGCAGCTGCGCAAGGACGGCGCCAGCGCCTTCCGCGCGCCGGAGGGCCTGACGCCGATCACGATCGAAAGGCCGAACGTCATCCAGGGCGCGATCGAGAAATCCAACGTTCGTCCGGTGCTCGCCATGTCGCGCATGATCGAGGTGACCCGCGCCTACACCGAAGTCGCGACCATTCTCCAGCAGCAGGGCGAGATGCGGAAGAACTCGCTCCAGCAGCTCGCCGAAGTGCCGGCGTAACGCTCAAGAGGACCTCACCATGCGCGCACTCCACACTGCAGCGACCGGAATGATGGCCCAGGAGCTCAACGTCCAGGTCATCTCCAACAACATCGCCAACATGCGCACGACCGGCTACAAGCGCCAGCGTGCCGAATTCCAGGACCTGCTCTACGAGCACGTGCGCCGCATCGGCACGCAGACCTCGACCCAGGGCAACATCCTGCCGGTGGGCATCGACCTCGGCGGCGGCGTCAAGACCGTCGGCACGCCGCGGCTGATGACGCAAGGCACGATCTCGCCGACCGGCGGCGACCTCAACGTCGCGATCCGCGGTGAAGGCTTCTTCAAGGTGCTGATGCCGGACGGATCGTTCAGCTACACCCGCGACGGCTCGTTCCAGATGGACAACCAGGGCCGCATCGTCACGCAGCAGGGCAACGTCATCCAGCCCGGCGTCACCATCCCGAACAACGCCCAGTCGGTCACCGTCGCGCCGAACGGCCAGGTCTCGGTGACGCTGCCCAACCAGGCCCAGCCGAGCATCCTCGGCCAGCTGGTGCTGACGCGCTTCATCAACAAAGCCGGCCTGCAGGCGATCGGCGACAACCTGTTCGTCGAAACGCCAGCCTCGGGTCAGCCGCAGGACGGCGTGCCGAACATCGACGGCATGGGCGACCTGCAGCAGGGCAATCTCGAACAGGCCAATGTCGAGGCGGTCACCGAGATCTCCGACCTGATCGCCGCGCAACGCGCCTACGAGATGAACGGCAAGGTGATCAGCGCCGCCGACCAGATGCTGTCGGCCACCTCCAACCTGATGCGCTGAGGCAGGCCATGATCCGGATCGCCACAGCTCTCGCCCTGCTTCTCGCGCTCGGTCACGAAGCCGTCGCCGACCCGCGGGCCACAACGCCGAAGCTCAAGGAGCTGGTCACCGTCACCTCCGAGGTGGTCCGCATCGGCGACCTCGTCGAGAACGCCGGTCCCGCGGCGAGCGTGCCGATCTTCCGCGCGCCCGACCTCGGCCAGACCGGCTCGGTGCCGGTGCAGCGCATCGCCGAAGCGCTCCGCCCGCACGACCTCGCCGGCGTCGACACCGACGGCTTGAGCGAGGTCGTGGTGACGCGGCTCTCCCGCGTCATCACCAGCAAGGACATTTCCGAGCGGATCGCACGCGCGATCGCCGGCCAGTACGGCTTCGGCGAAGCGCAGAACATCGCCGTGGTCTTCGATCGCGACATCCGCGTCATGCATGTCGAGGCGACCGTCACCGCCGACCTGATGGTGACGCGGATGAACGCCGACCCGCGCACCGGGCGCTTCGACATCGCCTTCGAGCTCCCCGGCAGCGCCATGTCGCGCCGCCTGCCGCTGCGCTTCACCGGCACGGCGCGCGAGATGATCGAGATCGCGACGCTGACGCGGCCGCTGCGCCAGGGCGAGACGATCAAGGGCTCCGACGTCACCATCGAGCGCCGCCCCAGGGTCGAGGCCGGCACCGACGGCGTGTCGCCCGAGCAGGCGATCGGCATGGCGGTGCGCCAGCCGATGCGCGCGGGCCAGGCGGTGCGCATGAACGACCTGATGAAGCCGGTCGCGGTGCAGCGCAACGAGCCGGTGACCATCGTCTACCAGATGCCCGGCATCCTGCTGTCAGTCCGCGGCAAGGCGGTCGAAGCCGGCTCGGTCGGCGACATCGTCAGCGTCGTCAACGTGCAGTCCAACCGCACCGTCCAGGCCACCGTCACCGGGCCCGGCCGCGTCACCGTCGCCGCTGCCACGCCCGTCGTCGCGGCTGCGGCGCCCGCCGATTCCGCCGAACCGACCGCCGGCATCACCCAGTGAGTGAGAACCCCATGCATTCGCGTCTCGTCTTCATCTTCGGTGTGGCGCTGATCGGCTCTTCGGTCGCGGGCTGCTCGACGATCGATCGCCTGGCCCAGCTCGGCGAGCCGCCGCGCCTGACCGCGATCGAGGACCCGACCACCACGGCCGGCTACAAGCCCGTGCAGATGCCGATGCCGACGCCGCAGCCCGCGTCCTACAGCCCGAACTCGCTGTGGCGGAACGGCTCGCGCGCCTTCTTCAAGGATCAGCGCGCGCATCAGGTCGGCGACATCCTCACCATCCTCGTCAACCTGAACGACAAGGCGGTGATCGCCAACGAGACGCAGCGCAGCCGCGAGAACAAGGAAGACTCCGGCGTCGACAACTTCTTCGGCAAGCCGAAGGTGCCGATCATGAACACGCCGGTTCCGACGCGCATCTTCACCGGCGACTCCAGCTCGTCGAGCGAGGGCAAGGGCACGGTGAACCGTTCCGAGGCGCTGACCACCAACATCGCCGCGGTCGTCACCCAGGTGCTGCCGAACGGCAACCTCGTGGTCGAGGGCCGGCAGGAGGTGCGGGTCAACTTCGAGATCCGCGAGCTGATCGTCGCGGGCATCGTCCGGCCCGAGGACATCCAGAGCGACAACACCATCGACTCCACCAAGATCGCGCAGGCCCGCATCGCCTATGGCGGCCGCGGCCAGATCACCGATGTGCAGCAGCCGCGTTACGGCCAGCAGTTCCTCGACGTGCTGCTGCCGTTCTAGCGAGTTGTCCGTCCAGTCGTCCTGCGTAGGAGCATGATGGCGACCGGAAAGGTCGGGCGTCCCGGACGCCATCATGCCCCGCAGTTGCAGAGCTCCCCCGCTGCTCCGTCTCGCGAGCGGTGCAGCGGTCAACGCGGCCTCCGGATGCTCCCTCCGGAGGCCGCTTATCTCCTTTGCAGCCATGAAATAGCATGCCGGGCATCCGGCATGTATCCTGACGGGCCGCTTGCTCAGACATTGCCATGGCTATGGGCCGCTGCGAGCGAGGCCAGCGCGCGGGCGGACGGCGACACAAGCAGAACAGCAGGAGGAAACCGTGGCCCTTCAGCAGAACACCGATCGCATCCAGACGACGCACATCGGCAGCCTGCCGCGGCCGCACGCGCTGCTCGATATCATGAAGGCCAAGCTCAACAAGCAGCCTTATGACGAGGCCGAATATCGGACCACGCTCACCAAGGCCGTTGCGGATTGCGTGCGAAAGCAGGTCGAGTGCGGCATCGACATCGTCACCGACGGCGAATTCTCCAAGCCCGGGTTCTTTACCTACATCCAGGAGCGACTCGAGGGCTACGAGGCGCGGCCGAACCAGAAGCTGATCCTGTTCCAGCAGGAGGTTCAGGCGTTTCCGGAATACTACGCTGAGTATTTCAAGCAGGCGATGATGGGCGGCACGCTGATCCCAATCACCCCTGTGGTCTGCGTCGGCCCGGTGAAATACCGCGGCGAGAAGCTCCTGCAGATCGACATCGACAACGTGAAGGCCGCGGCAAAGGCAGCGGGCGTTGCCACGAACCGCGTGTTCCTGCCGGCGACCGCCCCGTCAGGCGTCGGCATCAACGAGTATTACAAGTCCGACGAGGAGTATTTCCAGGCGCTTGCGGCCGAGCTCAACAAGGAGTATCGCGCGATCGTCGCGGCGGGCCTCCTCGTGCAGGTGGACGATCCGTTCCTGCCCGACATCTTCTTCGAGCCGGGCCTCGACGACGCGCAGAAGAAGCGGCGCGCACAGATCTATGTCGAGGCGACCAACCGCGCGCTGCAGGGCATCCCGCCGGAGATGGTGCGGTTCCACACCTGCTACGGCATCAACGAAGGTCCCCGCCTTTACGAAGCGTCACTCGCCGACATCATCGAATACGTGCTGAAGATCAATGCCGGCTCGTTCAGCTTTGAATGCGCCAACCCGCGCCACGAGCACGAGTATCACCTGTTCGAGCGCGTGAAGGTACCGGACGGCAAGGTGCTCTGCCCCGGCGTGATCACACATGCGAGCAACATCGTCGAGCATCCCGAGCTGATCGCCGAGCGCATCATGCGCTTCACCAAGCTCGTTGGCCGCGAGAACGTGATGGCAGGCGCCGATTGCGGGTTTTCCTCGCAGGCGCTGTACCGCACCGAGGTTCACGACACGGTGGTCTGGGAGAAGTTCAAGGCGATGCGGCAGGGCGCCGACATCGCGACGAAAATGCTCTGGAAATGACGCCGCTCTGCCGCTGAAAATGAAAGGCAGGCACGCAGAAATCGTCGGCGCGGGCTTCGGCGGACTGGTTTCGGCCATTGCGCTCATCGAACGCGGCTGGACCGCGTGCGTCCACGAGCGGCGCGATACGCTGCGCGGCGAAGGCTACGGCATCGCCATCCACAACAACATGGCGCGCATCTTTGCCGGCTTCGGCATCCTCGACCAGGTGCTTGCCGGCGGCATGCGGATCGACCGCCGCGACTCGCTCGACCGTGATGGCCGCGTGGTGATGACGCGCAAGACCGCACGCAGCCCCTACCGGATCGACCGCCAGCACATCATCGCGCTGCTTGCCGAACGCGCGCTCAAGGCCGGCGCGGAGATCAAATTCAGTTCGCACGTCGCATCGGCCGATCCGGCCGGCGCGGTGACGCTCGCCGACGGCGAAACCCGCAAGGCCGATCTCGTGGTCGCGGCAGACGGCATCAATTCGGGCATCCGCGAGCAGCTCGGCCTCACCGACCGCCGAATCTGGGGCCGCGACTGCGGCGCGCGCATCAACATCCCGCGACGGCCGCAGGAGATCGCCGCCGACGCGCGCGAAGGCACGGTGATGATCGAGGCCTGGTCCGACAAACGCCGCGTGCTCTATTGCCCGGTGACCAAGGGCGAATTTTACGTGCTTTTGACCTGCACCAAGCAGGATCGGGAGGCCGCGGTCTCGCCGATCGATCCCGAAGTGTGGGCGCGCTCGTTCCCGTTCATGCGCGACCTGCTCGTGCGCATGCGCGACGAGGCCTGTTGGCCGCAATCGCACTGGGCGCACTTCCAGACCATGCGGTTGAAGCGCTGGTCGGCGGGGCGGATCGCGGTGCTGGGCGACGCTGCGCACGCGATGCCGCCCTATCTCGCGCAGGGCGCGGGCCATGCCATGATGAACGCGCTCGGCCTCGCCGAGGCGTTGCGCGAGGCGGACACCATCGAGGCCGCGCTTGGGCAATGGGAGCGCCGCGAGCGCCCGCTGACCGAGCACACTCAGCTTTGGACCCGCATCTACGGCGCGACCATGTTCCTGCCGGCACCGCTGAAGCAGATCGCGATCCTGATCGAGAAGCTGCCGTGGGTCGCGGCGCAATATGTGCGCGCGGCGAACCACGTGCCCACCGGCTGCCATGCGGGCGTGAATGCCCCCATGGCAGGCATGGTCTCGACGTGAAATTATTCTGGAACGCTGGCCCCTGACGTCTTTATGACGTCGGACCATTTCTCGCGTTCCGTCTCGAGAAACTTCGCGAATTCCGGTCCGAAGGCATTCCCCGCGATAGCACCGGCATCTTCGAGCCTGCGGCTTATGGCGGGCGTGGTGAGAACCCTTTTGACGTCTGCTGTGGCCTTCGCCAGCGTGTCGGCGGGTGTGTCTCGTTGCGCAAAAAGCCCGAACCAGGAAGACGCTTCGAACTCGGGCAGACCGGCCTCGGCAAATGTGGGGACATCCGGAAGCCATGGAACGCGTTGCGCGCTCGCGACCGCCAGGGCCCGCACCTTCCCCGCCTTGACCTGCGGAATGACGGTCGTGATGTTGTCGAACAACATCGGCACGTGGCCCGCGATAAGATCATTCATGGCCGGCGCGGCACCGCGATATGGAACGTGCTGAAGCGTGACGTTTGCCATCCTCCTGAACAACTCGGCGCTCAGATGGTGGGTCGATCCGACGCCGGAGGATGCATAGACGAACTTGCCGTTTTCCCGCCGGATCAGCGCGATCAACTCTCCGACCGATCTCGCATCGACGTTCGGATTGACCATGAGCACGATGGGCACACTCGCCACCAGCGCGATCGGGACAAAATCTTTCTGGGAATCGAAAGGAAGCCGTTTGTAGAGGAACGGATTGATGACGATGGGACCAGGCGACGTCAGCAACAGCGTATAGCCGTCGGGCGTCGCCGTCGCAGCAGCATGCGCGCCGACATTTCCGCCGCCGCCGGCACGATTCTCAATGACCACGCCGCTGGGCCAAAGCAGATCCGTCAGGCCCTGCCCGACGATCCGCGCGGCCCCATCATTCGATCCTCCGGGCGGATTGGGGACAATGATCCGGACAGCGCGGTCCGGAAATTTCTGCGCAACGCTGATTTCGCCAGGCGCCAACATCAGAAGCGCAGCCAGCGCGAGCTTCATCCTCATGGCTCCATTCTCCCTTTGCCGCTTGTTGTTCCGCAGTGTTCTTGGGCGTCGCAGTCTCTTGCCGGACCGCGCCTGAGCCTGCTGCAATCGCTCCGGCCGCCAGGGCAAAGGCGGCCGCTTTCCAGCCCGCAAGCTCACGGAGCCGGAACATTCATCTCCAACAGGTCCTCGAACCGTTCGATGGCCGTCTTAAATCGGCATCACAAGCAGGATGTCGATTTGCCTGGAATCGAGAACCACGATGCGCTCCTGAAACCTGGCGACACCGCCGGCAAAAGCGATGGTGTCGAGATATTTGCCGGTGGCGAACAAATCGCTGCGGCCGTCCTGCATGATGCGGACCAGATGGAAATTGGTCCGGCACGCATAAGTGCCAGCCACACGGCCAGGCGACATCGAGGGCCTTCCCAGAAGGTGGTTGTAGCTATGGGGCTCAAAAATATTCGCGGTATGAAACGCCTTGACCCTGTCCAGCATCATGCCGCGACCGGCGCAGCGAAGGATGCCGATCGGAAGGCCCGCCTCGTGGGTCTCGCGCGTGGTGATGTGGTACACGCAGTCTTCGGTGAAGAAGCCCGGCCATTGATCGATATCACCATCATCGATCGCCTGGCCGTAAGCGCAGAGCAGGTCTTCGATCCGATCGCGAACGGCCGGATCGGATTGCGCCGCTGCGGCTCTCGTCATCTCGTTCATGATGCGTCTCCGCTCGCTCAGAACGACATGATCCGGCGATAGCCGTGCCAGAACCCGCGAACCGCCGTTTCGGTCGCGCGCGAGTTCTTCTCGGAGCGGACCTCCCGCCCGCCCATTTCCATGAACGACATGACCTCCGGGCTGGTTTTCGTGCCGCGCTGCACGAATTCGTTGATGCAGCCGTCCTCCAGCGAAACCAGGCCTGCAGCGCCGGTCAGGTTGCTCTGCATGACGCGCATCTGCGACTGCTCGTCGGTGTCCCGCTCATACCCCAGATAGATCCAGAACAATTCGGTCTTATCCACGCCGCGTGGCGCGAAAAAGCGGATCGCAAGCGAATTCAGCGTGAACTGAATGCACAGCGTCGGAAAAATCGTCTGGATGCTGTGCGTGATGCCGTCCTCGAACTCGTTCCATGAGCTCAGGAGGCCCGGCCCCTCGAGCGCAGAGTCGTAATTCGTCGAGTGAACCTGCGGGTCATTGTATTCTTCGGCCTCCGCCATGTTGGCGCGCCGCGCGAAGCTGATGTGATGCCACTTGTCATCGGACAGGATGATCCCGCCATCCATGTCGAGGCGGTTGACCTTGAACGTCGTGTAGAAGGTGTGCAGCAGCGTCGCGTGATATGAATCCCTGAGGTTCTCGGCGTAGAGCTTCCAGTTGTTGCGGATGATCTGGCTGTGCGTGCCGAGAATCTTGAGCGGTCGGCCGAGATTGCGGCTGATGAACCGGGCCATCTCGGGTCCGAAGTAGGTCTCGACGCTCGCGAGGCCGTGGTCGAACGTTCCAAACACCATGCCGCAAAACGTTTCCACCTTGAGCGGCTGCAGGCGGTGCTTGCTGACGTCGAAATCGCTCGGCATCCCGCCATGACCGCGCAGCCCGTTGCGGAAGGCGACGCCTTTCAGGCGACCGTCCAGGCCGTAATTCCAGGCGTGGTAGACACAATTGAGACTGGCCACGTTGTCTTTCTTTTTCAGACAGACCAGCGCGCCCTTATGGGCGCAGCGATTGACCATCGCGTGAATGACGCCGTCGCGGTCGCGGGTCACGACGACCGGCGTCTCGCCGACGGTGGTGGTCCGATAGTCACCCGGGTTCGGGATCTCCACTTCAAGACAGAGAAAATTCCACACCGGGCCGCGGAAAATTCTTTCCTGCTCAAGCTGGTAGATTTCGGGATCGGAGAACAGCCGGAATGGCGCGCGAACCACGCCGTCGGCGGGCCATTGGAATGGATTGTGCAATTCCATCGCAACGGACATGGGACATTCCTCCCGAAATGCAGCCGCGCGAGGCCGTGGCGGCCGTTTTTCAAATTCGTATCATTCGAAATCCTGCATTCGAATTTCGATCGCCGCCAATAAAGCGTTTCGCGAAATTAATAAGGCGGGCTTATCAGACCAAGGACGTCCGCGAGACCGAGGACGCCTGGTCCTCTATCGCCGCCGCACGAAATGCCTGGCCTTGTTGATCAGCGAAACGACCGCGGGGGCCTGCTCGGATTTGCGGAAAACGAGCGCCAGGTCGGTGACGCCTTTCGCGCCGGCCAGCGGCCGGTAGACGACATTGGGAAAGCGAAGGTTGCGAAGCGAGTCGGGAACGAACGCAACGCCGAGCCCGGCGCCAACCAGACTCGCAATCGCCGCAAACTGGCGGCCGCGCTGGGTGATGCGCGGCACCAGATGACCGGCACGGCAGATCGCCGCCACCTGGGCGTGAAAGCCGACGCCCTCCTGGAAGTGGGTGGCGATGAACGACTCGTCCGCCAGGGCCGCGATCGGGACCGCATGACGGCGGGAAAGCGGATGGCCCTTGGGCAAGGCAACGATGATCGGCTCGCGCCACAACATCAGTGACGTGACCCCATCCGGCCACCGCGGCACCGGCGGCCTGATGAAGCCGACGTCGATCCGGCCGTTGTAGACATCCTCGACCTGCTGAGTGATGTCGAGTTCATGCAGATGCAGTTCAACGTCCGGATTGGTCTTGCGGTAGTCGGAAATGATCTTCGAGAGCATGCCGGATAATGCCGCCGAGCCGACGAAGCCGATTTCCACCGAGCCTTGCTCTCCCCGGCCGGCCTTCCGAGCCACAGTTGCGGTGCGCTCGGCTTGCTCAAGCGTGCGTATGGCCTGTTCGAGCGTGAGGCGGCCGGCGACGGTCAACTGAACCGAACGCTTGGTGCGCTGAAACAGCTTGGCGCCGAGATCCCGTTCAAGGGTTTGGATTTGTTGCGTGAGCGCAGGCTGGGCGATGCCCAGCCGTTGCGCCGCGCGGCCGAAATGCAGCTCTTCCGCGAGAGCACGAAAATAGCCGAGTTGACGGAGCTCCATTTGCTGCTCTTGGACGTAGCCGACCCGGCGCAAGCCTAGCACAAGGTCTTCTGCCTACCGGCGTGCGCACGCAGCTTCCGACCCCGCATGTACGACGCGACCCTGTTCCTCGTGTCAGTGCAACTGAAGACGATTTCTCCGGAACTGCCAGTTCAGTGGCGGGTTTGAGGAATAGCGCGAATTCGGAAAGGCGTTCGGCATCGATCTGAGGGGTCGCCCGATGGCGGAATTGGTTCTTGTCGGGGATATTGGCGGCACCAATGCCCGGTTCGCGTTGGCAAGCCGCGGGTCATTGTCATGCGTTCATTCCTCCAAAGCCGCCGAACACTCGGGCGTGCTGGAGGCAGCGACCCGTTTCCTCACTCGCGAGTGCGAGGCGGCAAATCTCGAAGGCGTCGCACTCGGCGTTGCCGGGCCGGTCCGCAACGGGAGGTCAACAATCACCAACACCGGCTGGACCGTCGACAGAAAAGCTCTTCAGTCTCACTTGAACTGCCAGGCCGTGTACCTGCTGAACGACTTCGAGGCGCTGGCATGGTCGCTTCCGCACCTGTCGGCGTCGCATGTGGTCCAGCTGCATGCTGGAAAGGCAGTCGCCGATGCGCCGCAACTGGTCGTGGGACCAGGCACCGGGTTTGGAGCAGCGTGCCTGGTTCGCGATGACGGCCGGTTCGTTGCGGTTACGGGCGAAGCAGGTCACTCGACCTGTCCCGCCGCCTCAGCGTCCGACGAGGAAATTGTTGGTCGTTTGCGAAAACGCTTCGATCACGTTTCGATCGAGCGGGTGCTGTCGGGTCCGGGGCTGCAAAACCTGTACGGTGCTCTGGCCGAAATCGCCGGCACAGACGTGCCCTCGCGACGTGCCAGCGAGATCGCGGAAGCCGGCCTGCAAGGAACCTGCGAGACATGCAGCCGGGCGCTGGACGCATTTTGCGAGATGCTCGGCACGGTTGCCGGCAACCTTGCACTCACATTTGGTGCCGTCGGCGGCGTGTATATTGCGGGCGGCATCGTTCCGCGCATCCTGCCAAGGCTGCAGCAGTCCGGATTCGAGGATCGCTTCCTCGCCAAAGGGCGCTATCGGAACTACGTTCAGAACATTCCCGTACACGTGATCCTGCATCCGCAGGCGTCGCTCGTGGGTCTCGCAGCTTACTTCGACGCTCAACGCCGAGCAGCCAAGGCAGAGGCCAGGACAGAATCCAGCACAAGCGGGCCCTCGCCCAAGGCTTGAGCCCAAGGCCTGAGCCCAAGGCTTGTCTCGCCACCTTCTCCTGCAACGCGAATGGCCGGGCTGATACCCGGCCATCGCAACAAATCCGGAAAACCCAGAGACTTGCCGTCAGTCGTCCCGGTAGATCCGTTCGCGCCGCTCATGGCGCTCCTGGGCCTCCACCGAAAGCGTCGCGATCGGTCGGGCCTCGAGCCGCTTGATCGCGATCGGGTCGCCGGTTTCCTCGCAATAGCCGTAGGTGCCGTCGTCGATCCGGTGCAGCGCGGCGTCGATCTTGGCGATCAGCTTGCGCTGGCGGTCGCGGGCGCGGAGCTCGATGGCCCGGTCGGTTTCAGACGAGGCGCGGTCGGCCAGGTCGGGATGGTTTTGGTTTTCGTCCTGCAGGTGCTGCAGGGTTTCCTTGGCTTCCTTGAGGATGTCGTCCCGCCAGGACATCAGCTTCTGGCGGAAATACTCCCTCTGGCGTTCGTTCATGAACGGCTCTTTGTCGGTCGGGCGGTACGTCTTGCCCTTAGCCGTCCGAAGGACGGCGTCGCTGCGCTCGCCTATGTCCACACTGCCGTTTCCGTTCTTGGCGTGCCCATTCAGGCCGTTGTGGCCGTTGGCTGCGATTGTCGTCCCCTTGATACCCTTCTTGGTCGGCATATACCCCACCCTTACTCGGTCGAGCCTCCCATGCTCTCGCGGGCGAGCTTATAGTGATCCACCCATGCGCCGACAAGCACGGAATGCAGGCACGACGATGGCTTCGATGCTGCAGCGCACTTTAGGCCAAAGCGCTGAGTTCATGTACGTTTTTTGACATCGTCCGGACCGGACGGAGGCCGCAAACAGGCGGCCCAAGAGCCGCAGAACGGGGTCAGCGGCGGGGACTGATCTTGGCGATTTCGACTTCGACCCGGAGCTCGATCTCGGCGAGCACGGTATCGAGACCGGGATCGCCGGAGCCGTCCCGGAGCCCGGCGGTGGCCGCCTTCAACCGGGTCAAGGTGGCGGGCCCGACGCTGCCGGCCAAGACCGCGATCTTGAGCTCGTCGAGCATGTCGAGGGCGATGCCGCCCCGCTTGACCGCCCGCTTCTTCCGCTCGCCCGGCCCCTCCTCGCCTTGCAACGCGAGCAAGGCGTCGATGCCGCCGATGGTGCGAAGCGGCGCGCTCGCCGCCGTCGACGTCGTCGTCTCGCCTTCGGCAACCGAGAAGCCGCCCGACGCGGCCCGGCGCGGTCCCGACGCATTGGCTAACCGTGCAGTGGCGTTCGGTCCGGCGATGCGCATCGCGTGATGCCTTGCTTTAAGACCGGGCGGCGGAGTCCGTCCGAATTGCGTCAAGGTGGGGCCGTTATGGTTAACCGCCGGTAAATGCCCGGCAGATTTTGCCGGGAGCACGGCAGGCTCCGCCGGGTGCGCGCGCGGGCGTAAAAATAAATCACCGCTTTTTCAACGATTTGATTCGATAACGCGTTGGCACGGCGCTGGCATAGCGGCATGCGGTCCGAACTCATTGGGGAGCAATGTGATGCGGACGTTGCATCGTGCGTTCGCCGCGGCTGTCGCGGTGCTGACAGTTATTTGCTTTTGTGCCGCGGCGCCTTCGCGCGCGGACGAGCCTTATCGCGTGTCGTCGACGTCGCGGATCAAGGATCTCGCGAACATCGAAGGCGTGCGCCAGAACCAGCTCATCGGCTACGGCCTGGTCGTCGGCCTCAACGGCACCGGCGATACGCTGACCAACATCCCGTTCACCCGGCAGTCGCTGCAAGCGATGCTCGAACGGCTCGGCGTGAACATCCGCGGCCAGACCATCCGCACCGGCAACGTCGCGGCGGTGATGGTCACAGCGAACCTTCCGGCCTTCGGCACGCAAGGCTCGCGCATCGACGTCACGGTGTCCGCGCTCGGCGACGCCAAGAGCCTGCAGGGCGGCACCCTTCTCGTCACACCGCTGCTCGGCGCCGACGGCAACGTCTACGCGGTCGGCCAGGGCTCGGTCGCGATCTCCGGTTTCCAGGCCGAGGGTGAAGCCGCCAAGATCGTGCGCGGCGTGCCGACCGTCGGCCGCATCTCCAACGGCGCGATCATCGAGCGCGAGATCGAGTTTGCGCTGAACCGGCTCAACCAGGTGCGGCTCGCGCTGCGCAATCCCGACTTCACCACCGCCAAGCGCATCGCCGCCGCGATCAACGACTTCATCGGCGCGAGCACCGCCGAGCCGCTCGACCAGTCGACGGTGCAGGTCAACGTGCCGAAGATCTACGCCGGCAACGTCGTGTCGCTGCTCACCGAGATCGAGCAGTTGCAGATCGAGCCTGACCTCTCGGCCAGAATCGTCATCGACGAACGCTCCGGCGTGATCGTGATGGGCCGCGACGTGCGCGTCTCGACCGTCGCCGTCGCACAGGGAAATCTCACCGTCACGATCTCCGAGACCCCGCAGGTGAGCCAGCCGGGCCCGTTCGCGAACCGTGGCGCGCAGACCGTGCGGGTGCCGCGCAGCCGGGTCGGCGTGCAGGAGGACGGCCGGCGGCTGGCGCTGGTGCGCGAGGGCGTATCGCTGCAGCAGCTCGTCGACGGGCTCAATGCGCTCGGCATCGGGCCGCGCGACATGATCGCCATCCTTCAGGCGATCAAGGCCGCGGGCGCGATCCAGGCCGAAATCGAGGTGATGTGATGGCCTCCATCGCCTTCGCGCCGCAGCTTTCGGCGGATGCCACCGCGGCGCTCGCCGGCGCCAAGGGCAACCTTACGGGCCGTGCGGCGAAAGCCCGCGGCCAGGCCGAGGACTTCGAGGCAATGTTCCTCAACAGCATGTTCCAGCAGATGTTCGAAGGTGTCGGCAAAGGGCCGTTCAGCGGCGGCCCCGGCGCCACCATCTGGCGGTCGTTCCTGACCGACGAATACTCCAAGTCGTTCGTGAAGAAAGGCGGCATCGGCCTCGCCAACGAGGTCGAGCGCGCGCTGCTCGCCCAGCAGGAAATCCGATGAGCAACCTCCCCGCAAAGCCTGAACCCGTGCGGCCGGTCGCAAGCCCGGCCGAAGCCGAAGCCTTGATCAAGCATCTGCTCGACGTGATGGATGCGCTGCTCGGCACCGTCGAGGAGGAAACCGAGCTGGTTCGCGCCGGCAAGCTCAACGAGGCCTCGAAACTCGAGCCAACCAAGGCCGAGCTGTCGCGCATGTACATTGCGGACACGACGCGAATCAAAGCAAGTCAGGGTTATCTGGCGCGCACAACGCCCGGGATGGTCGACGACCTGCGCCAGCGCCACGATGAATTCCGGGCGCTGCTGCAGATGAACATGACGGTGCTCGCCACGGCGCATGCGGTGTCGGAAAGCATCATGCGCGGCGTGTCGAACGAACTGGCCCGCAAGGCCACGCCTCAGGCGTACGGCGCGACCGGCCGGGCCACCACCCCGCCGGTCAGCAGCCAGCAACCGCTGGCGCTCAGTCGCGTCTTGTAGCGTTGCGTCGAAGATAACGTTTCGGAATGCGAGCTCGGTTCGGGTTCGCGCGGGGCGATGGCAACCGCAAGGAGACCGAAATGGACAGCAGCTTCAGCATCAGGCCCCGCGTCGGCGTGCAGCAATTCACGTCGCGCGATCCACGTCAGGCGCCGGAGACGGAGCTTTCCGTGGACAAGATCGTCGCCGCGGCAAGCGGCGATCACAGCGAAACCGACCAGCGCGAGCAGCGTCACGACCATGCCCCGCCCGACGTCATCGCCGATCCCGAGGCCCGCGACGTGATCATCCGCGAGAACGACATCCGCAACCAGGCCGGCGAGCATCCCGACCAGGCATTGCTGCGGCTTCGCGCCTACCGACCGGTGCAGCCCGACGCCGTCCCCGCGGCCGCAAACGAGCCCCAAACAACCATCCACGCCAATATCAAAGCCTGAGTGTCCATGCCCTCCGTGACCGCGCCGCAAGGCAAGCCCGTCGACGTTGCGCGTACCTTCCAGCAGGCGCTCGAGTTCCACCATCAGGGCCGGGTCGCGGAGGCGGAGGCGCTCTACTCGGTCGTGCTCGCGGCGCGACCCGATCATTTCGATGCGCTGCAGATGCTCGGCGTCATCAAGCTCGGGCGTGGCGACCTGCCCGCGGCGCTGCGTCTCACCGGCGCGGCCTTGCAGCAGCGGCCGACCTCGCCGCAGGTTCTGCTCAATCACGGCAACGTGCTCGATGCCATGAAGCGCCACGACGAGGCGCTTGCCAATTTCGACGAGGCGATCAGGCGCAAGAAGGGCTTCGCCGAGGCGCATGGCAATCGCGGCGCGGCGCTGGTGGCGCTCGAGCGTTACGAGGAGGCGCTGGAAAGTTTCAAGCGCGCGATCGCGCTCAAGCCGGACTATGCGGACGCGTTCTATAACCAGGGCAACGCGCTGCGGCTGCTCAACCGCTACCCCGAGGCACTGAAGAGCTTCGACCGCGCAATTGCGCTCCGCCCGAAATACGCCAAGGCCCACTGCAACCGCGGCGCGGTGCTCGAAGCCATCGGCCAGTCGACGGAGGCGCTTGCGGAATGCGAGCGCGCGCTGGCAATTCAGCCAAACTTTCCCGAGGCCATGCTCAACCGTTGCGGCTCGCTGCGCGCGCTCAAGCGCCACGACGAGACATTGCAGGCGCTCGACGCGCTGCTCGCGGCGCATCCAAACTACGCCGAAGCGCATTACATGCGCGGCATGCTGCTCGCCGACTTCAACCGCGCCAACGACGCGGTGGCAAGCTACGAGAAGGCGGCCGCGCTCAAGGCCGACTACAGCAAGGCGCGCTGGGCCGCATGCAGCGCGGCGCTGCCGATTCTTTATGCCGACGAGGCCGAGATCGGCCGGCAGCGCGCCGAGTATGAGCGAAGGCTGCGCGCGCTCTGCGCCGACCATGACGCCGGCCGCACGCCACCCGACATGACCAAGGGGCTCGGCATGGCGCAGCCGTTCTTCCTCGCCTACCAGGGCCGCAACGACCGCGAGCTGCAAAAGCTGTTCGGCGGCCTCGCGTCCAGGATCATGGCGGAGCACCACGGCGCGGTGAAGCTGGCGGAGCCGCCCAAGCCCGGCGAACCCATTCGCGTCGGCATCGTCTGCGGCTACTTCTTCCAGCACTCGGTGTGGAAGGTCGGCGTCCGCGGCTGGGTTACCGAGCTCGACAAGCAGCGTTTCCAGGTGTTCTGCTACAACACCAGCTACAAGCAGGACGCCGAAACCGAAATCGCCAGGGCGCACGCCCATCGCTTCGACCAGGGTCCGCGTCCGGCCGAGGAGTGGCGCAAAATCATCGAGGCCGACCGGCCGCATGTGATCATCTATCCCGAGATTGGCATGAACCACGAGGCGTCGGAGCTTGCGGCGCTCAGGCTTGCGCCGGTGCAAGTGAGCTACATCGGCCACCCGCAGACTTCGGGCTACCCGACCATCGACTGCTTCCTCAGCGGCGAGCTGTTCGAGCCGCCGGACGGCGCCGAGCACTATTCGGAAAAGCTCGTGAAGCTTCCGAACATCGCCTTCCACTACGAGCCGCTCAAGCTCGACACCGTGATCCTGAACCGGCAGGAGCTGGGCTTGCGTCCCTCCGCCACCGTCTATTGGTGCGCGCAATCGCTGTTCAAGTACCTGCCGCAATACGACGATGTGTTTCCGCGCATCGCCAAGGAAGCCGGCGACTGCCAGTTCGTGTTCATCCGCCACATGGGGCACGGCGTGACCGAGCTGTTCCAGAGGCGGCTCGAGGCGGCGTTTGCCGCGCATGGCCTCAAGTCCGCCGACCACTGCGTCTTCCTCAAATCCATGAGCATGAGCCGCTTTGCCGCGACGGGCCGCCAATGCGACGTCATGCTCGACAGCATCGGCTGGTCGGGTGGCAACACCACGCTGGAGGCGATGGCGCAGGACCTGCCGGTCGTGACCTTCGAGGGCGATTTGATGCGGGGCCGGGTGAGCGCCGGCATGCTGCGCATGATGGGCATGCCCGAGACCGTCGCCGGCACGATCGACGACTACGTTTCGCTCGCGGCTCGCATCGCCCGGGACCCGGAGTGGCGGGCAAACGTTAAGATGCGCGTCATCCGTGACCGGGAACGGCTCTATCGCGACCGCACCTGCATCGCAGCGCTCGAGCAATTCCTGGAACGCGCCGCCCGCGACGGCACGGCGTAGCCGGTCCCCTCACCACCTCGTTCCAACCGCGGCGGCCTTCGGAAACGCAAGGCCGCTGCTGGCTTTTGTGCGCATGCCGCGTGCCCCGCAGGCCCCGCCGTTATGGTGACCGACTGGTTTTCATTCGTGGTTAGCAAAACCTCACCGAGGCCGGCATAACCCTTTGATAATCATGATTTTTTGCCGTTTGAATTAACCACGATTTTTTACACCGCGTTACTCCTAACATGAGATCAAGGTTACCGACGCAAGGCGTGGGATCGTCTTGTGACGAGGAAAAGGACCAGAAGGGCACACTAAAATGGGCGCGGATATCGTTCTCTCCGCCGGCGTTCGGTCGAACCTTTTGCAGTTGCAGAAGACCTCCGACCTGATCACGGCGACTCAAACCAAGCTTGCCACCGGAAAGCGCGTCAACAGCGCGCTCGACAATCCGATCAACTTCTTCACGGCGCAGGGCCTGCAGAATCGCGCGAGCGACCTCAGCAACCTGCTCGACTCGATGTCGAACGCGTTCAACACCATTCAGGCCGCCAACAACGGCATCACCTCGATCACCAAGCTGGTGCAATCGGCTCAGGCGCTGGTGTCGCAGGCGCAGCAGACCTCCGACACGGCGGTCCGCACCAGCCTCGCCACCCAGTTCGGCGAGATTCTGACCCAGATCGACCAGCTCGCCGCCGACTCCGGCTTCAACGGCATCAACCTGCTCGACTCCGGCTCGAGCACGGACCTGACCGTGACGCTGAACGAGACCGGGACCTCGAGCGTCACCGTCGCGGCGGTCGACTTCAGCGCCGCCGGCGATCTCGCGATCAACAACGCGGTCAACAACTGGGGCGGTGTGGCCGACATCACCGCGGCCTCGGCCGAACTGACCACAGCGCTCACCACGCTGCGCTCCCAGGCCCAGGCGTTCGGCTCGAACCTGTCGACCGTGCAGATCCGCCAGGAGTTCACCAAGGCGATGATCAACACGCTGCAGACCGGCGCCGACAGCCTGACGCTCGCCGACTCCAACGAGGAAGGTGCAAACCTCCTCGCCTTGCAGACCCGGCAGCAGCTCTCGACCACCGCGCTGTCGCTTGCCTCGCAGGCGAGCCAGGCCGTGCTGCGGTTGTTCTGATCCGCTAACAAATTCCAAACGCGGAAACGGCGGCACCCCGGTGCCGCCGTTTTTCGTTGCGCCGGGCGCCTCGCAGGCATCCGGTTCCAGACATTCGCAGCCGGCGCGTTAACGCTGCCGTTTGCAGCATCCATCGGCATTTTCTGCCGCGAGTTAAGGGATCGGCAAGGTTTCCCTAACCAAATATCAACCTTAACAGAATATTTTTTCCAAACGCTGCGCCGGGTACGGACCGGCCGGAGATTCTCACGGGGATTACGATGGGTAATGATATCGTTCTGACTTCCGGCGTCCGGGCCAACCTGCTCCAGCTGCAGCGGACCTCGGATCTGATCACCTCGACCCAGACCAGGCTCGCCACCGGCAAGCGGGTCAACAATGCGCTCGACAATCCGGTCAACTTCTTCACCGCGGCGGGCCTGCAGAACCGCGCCAGCGACCTCGGCAACCTGCTCGACTCGATGTCGAGCGCGTTCAACACCATCCAGGCCGCCAACAACGGCATCACCTCGATCACCAAGCTGGCGCAATCCGCGCAGGCGCTGATCTCGCAGGCGCAGCAGACCTCGGACCCCAACGTCCGGCAGAGCCTCGCCGTCCAGTTCGACGCCATCCTGGTCCAGATCGGGCAGCTCGCCGCCGATTCGGGCTTCAACGGCATCAACCTGCTCGACAGCAACACCAGCGCCGACCTCACCGTCACGCTGAACGAAAACGGCACCTCGACCGTCACTGTCGCGGCGGTCGACTTCAGCGCCGCCGGCGATCTCGCGATCAACAACTCGGTCAACAACTGGGGCGGCACCGCCGACATCGCCGCGGCCTCGGCCGAGCTCACCAGCGCGCTGACCACGCTGCGCTCGCAGGCCCAGGCGTTCGGCTCGAACCTGTCGACCGTGCAGATCCGCCAGGAGTTCACCAAGGCGATGATCAACACGCTGCAGACCGGCGCCGACGGCCTGACGCTCGCCGACCCCAACGAAGAGGGCGCAAACCTCCTCGCCTTGCAGACCCGGCAGCAGCTCTCGACCACCGCATTGTCGCTTGCCTCGCAAGCGAGCCAGGCCGTGCTGCGGCTGTTCCAGTAAATGCCACCACCAGGCGGGCCCGCCCAACGATAGCCCGCCGCGAACCGCAGAACGCAGTTCGGATGGCGTTTGCTCCCCGCAAACGCCATTTCCGTTTCGTAAGGCCCGGCAACGGGACAGGGGCACCGGCCCCCAACACGATCCGGCAGCAAGGAGTAACGTCATGGCGCTGAAGGTCGAGCTCAAGCCCAACGAACGCATCCTGATCGGCGAGTCCGTGATCACCAACTGCGACCAAAGGTCCTGGCTGGTGATCGAAGGGTCGAGCCCGATCCTACGCGAGAAGGACATCCTGACCGCGCCGCGCGCCGATACGCCGGCCAAGCGCATCTATCTTGCGGTGCAATTGATGTACACGTCGCGCGATCCTCGCGCGCATCACGAGATTTACTTTTCGTTAGTGAAGCAGATCACCCAGGCCGCGCCCAGCACCTGGCAATTCATTGAGGTTATCAATAATCAAATCTTAACAGGCAATCTCTATAAGGCACTCAAGGAAGCCAAAAAACTGATCGCCTACGAAGAGGAGCTCCTGGCGAATGCAAAGCGCAGCGCAAGCCTACAAAAGCGTGGCAAGGCAGATCTCAAATCCGCGTGAGCTTGAGGCCTCGCTGCTGCTGCAGGCCGCCGCCCGTCTGCAATCGGTCCATGACGACTGGGACCACGACGCGCCCGTTCAGACCAAGCTCAACGACGCGCTGCTCTACAATCGCAAGCTCTGGTCGGTGTTCCTGGCCGAAATGACCGACGCCAACAATCCGATGCCGCGCGAGCTGCGGCAGAACGTCGCCAATATCGGCATCTTCGTGATGAACCGTACCGTTTCGCTGATGCAGGATCCCAGGCCCGAGCAGCTCGGCTCGCTGATCAACATCAACCGCGAGATCGCCGCGGGCCTGCTCGGCCGTGCCTGACCCTCAGAGAGCTATCCGATCGAAAAGCCCCGCGGCATGCCCCGGGGCTTTTTCGTTGAGATGAGTTATTCCGGCTAAAGCACTTTCCACTTGAGTTGGAGCACACCGGCACAACACACACGCTGTCACCCGCGGGCTTGACCCGAGGGTCGATGCTGAGAGTGCACGCAAGCTGAGACGATGACGCTGTTTCCGCAGCGCAATTCGGCAATTGGTAAGGCGTCACCGTAATTCCGCCACTCGGCAATCGCGGTCTTGAGTTCGGTGACGTCGTTGAAGGTTCCTCGCCTGATGCGCTGGCGGGCGATTCCGGCGAACAGTCGCTCGACGAGGTTGATCGCCATGACGCCATGACCGTCCGCCGTCATCAGCTCACTCCTCGCTCGCTTGGCGATCTTCTGAGGCGTGTTTCCCATCGGTCAGCAGTTGCTCCAGTTCCCCGCGACCCTTGCGGTCGACGACAATCAGAATTCGATCGTTTCCCATCCGCGAGTGAATCATGTTCGCGACAAATTGGGATTCAAATGTCGGTGACAGAACACTAGGTTCCGCTAAATATACCGAATGCTAGAGTGCGGCCCGATGACCTGATTCGTTTCGGTGCCGCCTCGTCGGGGATCGATCCTCAAACGTCCCGAGCAAAGGGTGTGGAGACTGTCGAATGCCCCACAATTTCGGTCAAAGCCCGAAAGAGGTTCCGTCGTATGGGGTCAAACTAAAGCAGGCCGTTGAACTGCATCAGCGCGGCAAGCTCGATGAAGCAGAAATTCTATATCAGTCCATTTTAAAAATGATGCCCAAGCAATTTGACGCTCTTCATTTGCTGGGTGTCATTGCAACACAGCGAGGCCGTCACGATGCGGCGGTGACGCTGATAGGCGAGGCCTTGAAATACAATTCGCAGTCTGCGATTGCATTTTCAAATATTGGTTTTGCCCTGGATGCGCTTAATCGCCACAAGGAGGCCATAGTCAGCTTCGATCGCGCACTTGCATTGAAGCCAGATTATGCTGAAGCGTATAATAATCGCGGCAATGCTTTGGCGAGTCTCAATCGGCACAAGGAATCGCTGATCAGTTTTGACCGCGCGCTCGCGCTAAAGCCAGATTATGCCGAAGCGTATTACAACCGGGGCAACTCTTTGCACGACCTGAAAGCTTACGAAGAGGCCATTGAAAGTTTTGACCGCGCGCTTGCTTTGAAGCCTGCATATCCTGAAGCGTTCTACAACCGGGGCAATTGCTTGTACCGGCTCAAACGATACAGGGACGCAGTCTCCAGCTTTGATCGGGCGCTTGCCTTGAAGCCCGGCTATGCCAAAGCACTATGCAATCGAGGAAACGCCTTGCACGACCTCAATCGATACGATGAGGCGTTGGCAAGTTTTGAGCAGGTGCTTGCACTCGATCCGAATCATCTCGACGCGCTGGGCAACCGTGGTAGCGCGCTGATGACGATGCAGCGTTACGGTGAGGCCATTGAAGATTTTGAACGGGTGCTGAGCATCGACCCTGACTATCGATACGCGCGGGGCAAGCTACTCCATTCACGAATGCGCTACTGCGACTGGACCTCGTTTGACCAACAGCGCTCGCGCATCCAAAGCGAAGTGCACGCGGGGAAACTTAGCATCATGCCGTTTGAACTGATCGGAATGACCGAGTCTGCTGACGATCAGCTTCTGTGTTCGCAAATCTTGGTAAAAGACAAATATCCGTTATCTTCGACGCCGCTTTGGCAGGGAGAACGGTACAAACACGACAAGATTCGTGTCGCCTATTTGTCGGCCGATTTTCGCGATCATGCCACTTCATATTTGTTGGCCGGCCTGTTCGAGCAACATGATTCTGAACGGTTCGAGACCGTTGCCGTCTCGTTTGGCCCTGCCATCCCAAGCAACATGCGAACGAGACTCGAAGCGGCCTTTAAACAGTTTATCGACGTTCGCCGTACAAACGACCGCGCGATTTCCAGCTTGCTGCGCGAACTCGAAATCGACATCGCTGTTGATCTGATGGGCTACACAAAAGACTGCCGTCCTGAAATTCTTGCATCACGTCCCGCACCTATCCAGGTGAATTATCTTGGGTATCCCGGGACTATGGGCGCGGATTTTATCGATTACATTTTGGCTGATCGATTTGTCATTCCGGACAACCAGCGGCAGAGCTATAGCGAGAGTGTGGTTTACCTACCCGATACCTATGCGGCTAATGATTCCAAGCGCCGGATCGCGGACCAGACGCCGACACGTGCCGAGGTGGGGTTGCCTGAGACGGGATTTGTTTTCTGCTCGTTCAACAACAGTTACAAAATCACACCCCATGTCTTTGACATTTGGATGCGCCTCCTCGGCAATGTTGAAGGCAGCGTGCTGTGGCTGCTGGCTACAAATACGTCCGCCGTCGGAAATCTTCGGCGCGAAGCCGAAGCACGCGGCATTCAATCCGACCGACTGGTGTTCGCGCCGCGCGTCAAGCTCGAAGATCATCTCGCGCGCCACCGCCTGGCGGACCTGTTTTTGGATACGCTGCCTTGCAATGCTCACACCACGGCAAGCGACGCGCTTTGGGCCGGACTGCCTCTCGTCACGTGCGTTGGCTCGACCTTTGCGGGGCGCGTGGCAGGAAGTTTGCTGAATGCTATCGGATTGCAGGAATTGATCACGCGCGCGCTGACGGATTACGAGGCGCTGGCGCTGCGATTGGCACAGGACCGCGATGCGCTAGCGGCGATCAAGGCAACGCTGGCGCAGAATCGGTACAGCTATCCTCTGTTCAATACGAGCCGGTTCCGCAGACACATCGAAGCGGCATATGTGACGATGTGGCAACGCTATCAGGCGGGTGGGTCGCCTGTGGACTTCGCTGTCGAACCAATAAAAGAATAGGCCGGCTGTCCTTGGGAAATGGCTTTGGCTGTAGGGAACGGCACTCGGGACCGCAATCTTGAAAAACTTGGTCCTGCGCACCTGTTCGGGCCATCCAGAGGATAAGTTTTGACCATTCACTCAGCAGTTTTGGCAACGCAACGGACAGCGCCTTTGCAATCCTAGCCATCACTAGTGTTCTGACTCATTCATTCGCATCCCGCTTTTGCGACGGCGAGCGCTTTTTTGGCTCGGCGGTGTTTTGCGAAGATGGATTTGGCGCTGGCGGTCCATTTGAAGGGTTTTGGGTTTTGGGTTTTGGTTTCGATGCTCGATCCACTCGGCAATCGCGGTCTTGAGTTCGGTGACGTCGTTGAAGGTTCCTCGCCTGATGCGCTGGCGGGTGATTCCGGCGAACAGTCGCTCGACGAGGTTGAGCCAGGAACAGGATGTCGGCGTGAAGTGCAGTGTGAAGCGTTTGTGTCGTGCCAGCCAGCGTTTCACAGTCGGCGTCTTGTGGGTGGCGTAGTTATCGAGGATCAGATGCAGATCGAGATGTGCGGGCGTCTCGCGGTCGATTGTTTTCAGAAACGACAGGAACTCGTCTGCTCGACGGCGCGCCAGACACTCGCCGATGACCGTACCCTTCGCTTGCTCAAGACCCAAAGCGACATTTGGCACTGCCATCGTCTACCGCGACTTTGATATAGTTCGCGTGACGATTCGCACCGATCTGGCGCTCCCTTCATGCCTCCATTCCTCTCCAAAAAATCGCGTGAGAAGGCCGCTTTGGACCTAGCCTTCGCGATCGATCTCGAAAGATCTGGTCTGTTTGACGAGGCAGAGCAGCGCTATCGCATCGTCTTGCAATCGGATCCAGAGCCGGTCCCGGAAATCTGCACAGGACGCTAAGTGGAATTTCTGCCTGACGGCGGGCACGATGGGCCCGCGAA
>JAIESC010000241.1 GCA_019746355.1 Xanthobacteraceae bacterium
GCGTCGAGCTGTCCGGCCGCCGAAGCCTGGGGCCGCGCCGCCGTCCGTCTCAATGCCGCGGCCAGCGCCCGCGGCTCACCCGCCTGACCGTGCGCTGCCGCAGCGCGTGACAGCCGCGGCATCATCCCAGGCCCACCGAGACCCGTTCTTCGCTGCGCCCCGCAGCCCAGCAAAATCCCAGCGCCGCTTGCGTCCTCCTGACGCCACGAGCCAACATGTCCCCGAAAATGCCAGAAAAACGTCGCGCACCGCTGCCAGACCCCGCAAGGATAGTGTGAGATATCCGGGCTAGTCCGGCAGGCAGTGCCTCGCGGCAACCGGATAGACCCGCTCGACACCCAACATGTGCGCGGTAAACCCCAGCGTCGGAAACACGTTGGCGAAGGCGCGATCGCGCACGTTGAGCCCGCCGGTGTAGGCGCCGAATGACGGCATCACCAGCCGCACGCCGTCGCTGGCGAAGCAGCGGCGGCTCACCGCGCGGCCGCGCCGCGCGACGCGGGCGACCGGGTGCAGGTGACCGGCGATCTCGCCCTCGTCCTCCCCGCTCGGCTCGTGGCGGAACGTGAGCGCACCAACCTTCAGCACGTCGAGAAACCGGCCGCCGATGTTCTCTGCCGGCTCCGGATCGTGATTGCCGGTGATCCAGACCCAGTCGCGGCCCTTCTGCATCGATTTCAGCGTGGCGCGGTCGGTGTCGGCGAGCCGCGCCGGCCCCCGCCCGTCGTGAAAGCTGTCGCCCAGCGCCACCACCATGCGCGGCGCATAGCGCGCGATCAGCGCGCCAAGCCGTGAAAGCGTCGCCGCCGTGTCGTAGGGCGGCAGCAGCACGCCGCGCTCGGCGAAGCTCGAGCCCTTTTCCAGATGCAGGTCGGCGACGGCGAGCAACCCCTGCTCGGGCCAGAACACCACGCCGGCGATGTCGGCGTGCAGGTCAACGGCTGCGACGGCCAACGTGCTGTCGGCTCCCGGCGAACCGGTCTGCAGAGCGGGCTTTGCGGCCGGGGCTGCCGTCACGCGATCGTCCCGCTTACTTCTTGGCTGCCGTCAGCAACAGCCGCGCGGCCTCGCCCTCGATGATCAGGCGGTTCTTGTCGTCGAACCGCCAGCGCTGCGCGGTACGGAGCGAATTGGTGAAGGCCTCTTCGGCGGTCATGCGGCCCTTGTCGCACATTTTCTTGGTGGTCGCGATGGTGGTGAAGTCGATCTGGTCCTCCCGCAGCATGACGCCCGCGGTCCAGCTGTTGCAACCGGCGCTTCCGGAGCCGCGAAAGCCGTCGCCGCTTTTGGTCACCGTCAGCGTCAGATCCATCTTCTGCACGTCGAAGCCCGAGATCGAGATCGCCTTGTAGGTTGTGTTCATCGGAAATTCGCGCGGTCCCTGCGCGCCGGAGGAAATCGGCAGCAGCAGAAATGGAAACAGGCAAACGATAAATTTCATGGCCGTCTTCGTCATGACATGCTCCTTCAAGCCATGCTCCCTCAAGACATGGCCTCCTTGATCAAGTCGTCGGCGGCCTCGGCCAGAACGGCCTCGGACGCCTCGCCATAGACCGGCTCGCGGCCGATCTCCAGCATGACCGGCACCGCCAGCGGCGAAACCCGATCGAGTGGTTTATGGACGATTCGCCCCCGGATGCGCGAGAGCATTTCACCGAGCCGCTTGATGTCGAGGAGGCCGGTGGCAGCATCGGCCCGCGCCGCGCGCAGCAGAACGTGGTCGGCCTGGTGCTTGCGCAGCACGTCGTACACCAGATCGGTCGAGATCGTGACCTGCCGCCGCGATTTCTCCTCGCCCGGAAAGCGGCGCTCGATCAGGCCGGCGATGATCGCACAATTGCGGAACGTTCGTTTCATAAGAGACGATTCCGCGAGCCAGGCTTCGAGGTCGTCGCCCAGCATGTCCTCGTCGTACAGCGCCGGCAGCGACAGTTCGCCGCGCGAGATCCGCAGCGCCACGTCGCCGAGCCCCCAGACCGCCAGCGCATATTCATTGGCGACGAACCCCAGGGGTTTCAGCCGGGCGCGTTCGAGCCTGCGCGTCAGCAGCATCCCCAGCGTCTGGTGTGCAAGGCGTCCCTCGAACGGATAACAAACGAGATAAAATTTATCGGCGCGCGGGAAGGTCTCGACCAAGAGGTCGTTCTGCCGCGGCACCAGCGAGCGCCATTGCTGGATGCGCAGCCATTCGCGCACCGGCTCGGGCAGCTGCGGCCATTGCGCGGGCTCGGCCAGCATGCGCCGGACGCGTTCCGCGAGGTAGGTCGAGAGCGGAAACTTGCCGCCCTCGTAGGCCGGCACCTTGGGGTCCTTGGCGTTGCTGCGCGAGACATAGACCTCGTCCTCGACCAGGGCTTCGTATTTCAGGATCTCGCCGGCAAAGACGAAGGTGTCGCCCGGCACCATCATCTCGACGAAATACTCCTCGACCTCGCCGAGCAGCCGTCCGCCGCGGGCGATCGGCCCGGTATGGCCCGCCCCGCCCGCGCGCGAACGGACCAGCCGCACCTTTAGCATGTCGGCCTCGACGATGGTGCCGATGTTCATGCGGTAGCGCTGCGCCACCATCGGATTGGCGACGCGCCAGCGGCCGTCCCTGGTCTGCCGGATCTTGGCGAAACGCTCATAGGCCTTGAGCGCGTAGCCGCCGCTCGCGACGAAATCGAGCACGGCATCGAAGTCGGCGCGGCTGAGCCCGCTATAGGGCGCGGCCGCCTTCACCTCGACGAACAGCTCGTCGGCGACGAACGGCTCGCCGCAGGCACGGCCGAGCACATGCTGCGCCAGCACGTCGAGCGCGCCGGTGCGAAGCGGCGGCGTGTCCTGGGCGTGCTCGGCGACCGCGCCGATCGCCGCCTCGCACTCCAGCACCTCGAAACGGTTGGCCGGCACCAGAATGCCGCGTGACGGCTCGTCGAGCCGGTGGTTGGCGCGGCCGATGCGCTGCAGGAGCCGCGACGAGCCCTTGGGCGCGCCGACATTGATGACGAGATCGATGTCGCCCCAATCGATGCCGAGGTCGAGCGAGGAGGTGCAGACCACGGCGCGGAGCCGGCTTGCCGTCATCGCCTCCTCGACCTTGCGGCGCTGCGCCACGTCGAGCGAGCCATGATGCAGCGCGATCGGCAGCGAGTCGTCGTTGATCTGCCACAGCGCGTTGAAGATCATCTCGGCCTGGCTGCGGGTGTTGACGAACACCAGCGTCATCTTGTGGCGCTTGATCAGCTCATAGATCTGCGGGAACGCGTGCCGCGCCGAATGCCCGGCCCAGGGCAGCAGTTCGCCAGGCTCGAGCATGGTGACGTTCGGCTCCGCGCCGCCCTGGGCGATGACAAGGTCGGCGAGGTGCGTGCCGTGCCGCGGCTGCGGCATCAGAAAGCGGCAGAGATCGTCGGGCTCCGCGACCGTCGCCGACAGCCCGGTCATGGCGAGGTCCGGTGCGATCTTCCAAAGCCGGGCAAGGCCGAGCGAGAGAAGGTCGCCGCGCTTGGAGGTGACCAGCGCGTGCAATTCGTCGAGCACGACGCGCTTGAGGTCGCCGAACAGGTAGGGCGCATCGGCGCTGGCGAGCAGCAGCGCGAGCTGCTCCGGCGTGGTCAGCAGGATGTCGGGAGGATCGCGGCGCTGACGCTGGCGCTTGGAGGCCGGTGTGTCGCCGGTGCGGGTCTCGATCCGGACCGGCAGGCCCATCTCGCGCACCGGCGTTTCGAGGTTGCGTGCAATGTCGACGGCGAGCGCCTTCAGCGGCGAGATATAGAGCGTGTGCAGGCCGCCGGCGCGGCGGACGTCGCGGCCAGTTGAGATAAGTTTCTTCGATGGTGCCGCGGACTCGCTCTGCTCCCCTCCCCCCATTTGCGCAGCAAATGGCGGGGAGGGGTCGGGGGTGGGGGGAGCATCCGTATCAGCAGAACCGCCCCCCACCCCTGCCCTCCCCACCGCTTCGCGGGGGGAGGGAGCCGACCGCCCGCGTCGCGCTTGTTCGCTCAACTCCACGAGTGTCGGCAGAAACCCCGCCAGCGTCTTGCCGCCGCCGGTCGGTGCAATCAGCAGCACGGACTTCCCGTCGCGGGCGCGCTTGAGCAATTCGAGCTGGTGCGCGCGCGGCGCCCAACCCCGCGACGCAAACCACCGGGAAAAAACCTCCGGCAGCAGCGTGGCGGGCTCGGGCTTGGTCGCGACGTTCATAAGATCCGATGCTATTTCCCGGCGAGTGCCTTCTTCACGAAGCTGTCGTTGTAGGTCTTGCCAAGATCGATGGTCGCGCCGGCCACCGCGGGATCGAACACCTTGAGCACCGCATGCGCAGTCTCGACCGCGCCCGGCTCGAAATGACCGTCCGGCGAATACATCGGCTTCGACACTGACAGGGCCTTGATATAGATCGGCAGGTTGCCCAGCGCATATTCCTCCGGCATCAGCTTGGCGATGTCCTCGGCCGAGTGGCTCGCAATCCAGCGCAGGCCCCGCACGAAGGCCTCGACCACCTTCTGCACGGCCTGCGGGTTCTTCTCGATATAGGCCGGCGTCGCGTAAATCACACCGCCCGGATACGGGCCGCCATAGACCGCGCGCGTGCCTTCGGCGGTGCGTGTGTCGGCGACGACCTTCACGAGCTTATCGGTTTCCATCAGCGTCATCATCGGATCGGAGCTGACGATGGCGTCGATCTCGGCGCGGCGGGCAGCGGCGACCGCGGTCGAGGTGGTGCCGGTGCCGACGAACGAGGCGTCGTCGGCCTTGAGCCCGTTGCGCACCATCATATAGGCCGCCATGAAATGCGTGCTGGAGCCCGGCGAGGTCACGCCGATCTTCAGGCCCTTGAGGTCCGCCGGCGATTTATAGCGGTCGGCCTTGCCGGCCATCATCGCCAGCACGAAGCCCGGATAGCGGCCGTATTGCACGAGCGCGACCACCGGCTGATTCTTGGCCTGCATCTGGATGGTGTGGTCGAAGGTGCCGATGCCGATCTCGGCGCTGCCGCCGATGATCGATTGCAGGGTGCGGCCGCCGCTCGCCACGTCGGCGATCTCGACGTCGAGGCCGGCATCCTTGAAGTAGCCGAGCCGCTCGGTCACCGACAGCGGCAGATAGAACACCGCCGACTTGCCGCCGACCGCGAACCGCACCTTCTCCTTCTCCTTCTCCTGCGCCAGCCCGGGCGCCGCGAACCAGCACGCCAGCGCCAGCACCATCCCGATCTGTCTTTTCATTGGTTTCCTCCCGCAAGCCTGCTTTGCCAGGGTCTGATTCAGCTTCGTTGAATCAGACCCGTCGCCCTTTCTTCTGTTGGGCATGATCTTTTCCGAAAACCGCTTCACACTTTTCGGGATCATGGCCTGTTTGGGCATGATCTTTTCCGAAAACCGCTTCACACTTTTCGGGATCATGGCCTGTTTGGGCATGATCTTTTCCGAAAACCGCTTCACACTTTTCGGGATCATGGCCTATTTTGCACCATCAAGCTTTCGAAGTCGCCGCAGGGTCCCGCCGCATGGGCCTTTATACGAGCATCGTCCGGCCGCTGGCGTTTCGCCTCGAGGCGGAGCGCGCCCATCATCTCGCGATCAGGCTGGGCGGCAGCGTGGCCTGGGCGGCAAAGACGCTGCACGCGCTGCTCGATGCATCCGATCCGCGGCTCGAGACACGCGTTGCCGGCTTGCGGTTCCCGAATCCGGTCGGGCTTGCGGCCGGCTATGACAAAAGCGCGCAGTCGGCCGCAACGCTGGCGGCGCTCGGCTTCGGCAGCGTCGAAGTCGGCTCGGTGTCGATCGATCCCTCGGACGGCAATCCCAAGCCGCGGCTCTGGCGGCTGCCGCAGGACCGCGCACTGCTGGTGCACTACGGCATGCAGAACGACGGCGCCCATGCCGTCGCCGAGCGCGTCAGGCACCTGCAACTGCCGGTGCCGCTCGGCATCAACATTGCGGTGACCAACCGCGGGATGGGCGCCCCGCCGCTCGATGCGGACCACATCATCGCTGAATATGTCGAGGCCGCGCGCGTGCTCGCGCCGCACGCCGACTATCTGATGCTCAACCTGAGCTGTCCGAACACCGCCGACGGCCGCGATTTCTTTCTCGACGGCGCCAACATGACAAATTGCATGGCTGGGCTCGCCACGCTCGGGCTGAAGCTGCCGGTGTTCATGAAGACATCGTCCGCAGGCGGCATCGAGGCGGTCGAGCGCGTGCTGGCGGCAGCCGACGGCCACGCCTTCATCGCGGGCTTCATGTTCAACCAGGTTCCGGGCAAACCGGAAAAACTGAACACGCCTGATGCGCAGTGGCGATCCTTGCCCGGAACGGTCGCCGGACCGCCGATCGTCTATCGCGCGCCGATGGCCGCCACTGCGGAGTGCTACCGGCGGATGGACCGCAAGCGCCATGTGCTGATCTCGGCCGGCGCGGTGACGACCGCCGAGGATGCCTACGCCAAGATCAGGAACGGCGCGTCGCTGGTGCAGCTTTTCACGGCGATGGTGTACGAGGGCCCGCTGCTGGCGCGGCGGCTGGTGCGCGGGCTGTCGCAACTGCTGGAGCGCGACGGTTTCAAATCGGCGAGCGAAGCCGTCGGTGTTGACGTGCGCTGAACGTCCTCCACGGTCATTCCGGGGCGCTCGCTAAGCGAGCGAGCCCGGAATCCAGACAAGCAGGGATTTTTGCTGCAACTGGATTCCGGGCTCGCGTGCTGCGCACGCGCCCCGGAATGACGCCGGAGGACTATTGCACGCCACCTATTTCTGCGCGACGGCGATCAATCCCCGCACCGGCTCGCCTTTCTCCGACCGGGTTGAAGCGTCTGTGAGCTGCAGCAGCTTCAGTCCCGCCGCTGCGATGGCATCGCGCACATGACCGGCGCTGTGCGCGTAACGCAACGTCTCCTGCAATCGCACGCCCTGCTGATCACCGGTCTCGACCGAGAATGCAAATAGCCCTCCGGACGCGAGCACCTTCGCAACTCCCGCCGCGATCGGCGCAATGTCGCTGCAATAGACGAACACGTCGGCGGCCAGCACCAGATGGTTCTGCGCATCCGCTTCGCTTGCAAGGAACTCCAGCAGGTCGGCCACGGCGAGGCGGTCGTAGAGGCCCTTGGCGCGCGCCTGCTCGACCATACCGGGCGAGATATCGACGCCGGTCAGCCGGTCGCAGAACGGCCGGAACGCCGCGCCGCCCAGGCCCGTGCCGCAGCCGAGATCGAGCACCGAGCCGAGCCGCAACAGCGCCGTCGCATGCGGCCGAACCGCCTCGAGCAGCAGCGCCGGACCGACGTAATCCAGCCGCTCGACCAGCGCCTGGTCGAACTCCGGCGCGTGCTGGTCGAACAACCGCCGCACATAAACGCCGGTCATCGCCGGGGTCGCCTCGCCGACGCCAAGCCTTGCGAGATGCAGCCGCGCGCCGTGATAGTCCTCGCGGTCGGCGTCACGCGCGGCCGTGAAGGCGGCAATGGCGCCAGCGCGGTCGCCGAGCCGCTCGCGGATCGAGGCGAGCGCAAACCAGGCGGTGGCGAACTTCGGCGCGGTCTCGACCACCTGGCCGAGGATGTCGGCTGCGGCCGCGGCGTCGCCGCGCTTGAGGTAATCCAACGCCCACTGGTAGCGGCGGTCGGCGACCAGGTCGCCGGATGACACGAAAAGCGGCTGCGAGGGCATGCGGGTCGGTTCGCCGGTCTGTTCTTTGCGCCGATATGGCATATCTCAGGGCGATGCGTCCCGAAGAACTGCTGACGCCGACGCCGTCGGGCGTCTGCTGCCCGGCCGGCGGCTTCCATATCGACCCGACGCGGCCGGTGGACAAGGCCGTGATCACCCACGGCCATTCCGACCATGCGCGGCCCGGCCACGGCGCGGTGCTGGCGACGCAGGAGACGCTCGACCTGATGCGGCTGCGCTACGGCGACAATTTTGCCGGCACCACGCAGGTGGCGAAGCCCGGCGAGACGCTGAAGCTCGGCGGCGCGGAGGTCACGTTCCATCCGGCGGGGCACGTGCTCGGCTCCGCGCAGGTGGCGGTGGAGAGCAACGGCTGCCGGATCGTCGCCTCGGGCGACTACAAGGACGTGGCCGATCCCACCTGTGCGCCGTTCGAGCTCGTGCCCTGCGACGTGTTCATCACCGAGGCGACGTTCGGCCTGCCAGTGTTCCGCCACGGCGATCCGCGAGGCGAGATCGCGCGGCTCCTGCATTCGGCGTCGGTGTTTCCCGAGCGCGCGCACCTCGTCGGCGCCTATTCGCTCGGCAAGGCACAGCGGGTCATCGCGCTCATCCGTGGCGCGGGCTACGACAAGCCGATCTATCTGCACGGCGCGCTGGAGAAGATCACGCACTACTACGTCAGCCGCGGCGTCGACCTGGGCGAGCTCCGCCCGGTGCGCGACGCCGACAAGGCGGAGCTCGCCGGCGCGGTCGCGCTCTGCCCGCCCTCCTCGCTCCAGGATATCTGGACGCGGCGCTTTCCCGACCCGGTGCCGTGCTTCGCCTCCGGCTGGATGCGGGTGCGGGCGCGCGCGCGGCAGCGCGGGGTGGAATTGCCGCTGGTGATCTCCGACCATGCGGACTGGGACGGGCTCACCAAAACCATCGCCGCGACCGGCGCGTCCGAAATCTGGGTGACGCACGGCCAGGAGGACGCGCTGGTGCATTGGAGCCGGTCGCGCGGCCTGAAGGCGCGGCCGCTCGCCATCGTCGGCTATGGCGACGAGGACGAAACCGACGGCACCACCGATGGCGTGACCGGCGAGGCTCCAGTAAGCCCGCCATGAACAAATTCGCCGAGCTTCTCGACCGCCTCGCCTACGAGCCAAGCCGCAACAACAAGCTGCGGCTCATGGCGGATTATCTGCGGACCACGCCGGATCCCGAGCGCGGCTATGCGCTGGCGGCGCTGACCGGCGCGCTGTCGTTTCAGCACGCCAAGCCCGGTGTGATCCGCGCGCTGATCGCCGAGCGGGCCGATCCGGTGCTGTTCGAATTGTCCTACGACTATGTCGGCGATCTCTCTGAGACTGTTGCGCTGATGTGGCCGGCCGACCCGTCGCAGAAGCCCAACGCCACGCCGAGCTTGTCCGAAGTCATCGAAACACTGTCCACGCTCGGCAAGACGCAGCTGCCGAAGCAGCTTTCGCAGTGGCTCGACGGGCTCGACGAGAACGGCCGCTGGGCGCTGCTCAAGCTCGTCACCGGCGCACTCCGCATCGGCGTCTCCGCGCGGCTCGCCAAGACCGCCGCGGCCTCGCTCGGCGGCAAGGAGCCGAACGAGATCGAGATTCTGTGGCCGGGAGTCGCGCCGCCCTACATCGAGCTGTTTGCATGGCTCGAAGGCCGTGCAGAAAAGCCCGAGACGCGCGACCTCGCGCCGTTCCGGCCGGCGATGCTGGCGCATGCGATCGAGGAGACCGATTTCTCCGCGCTCGAGCCGAAGGACTTCATCGCCGAGTGGAAATGGGATGGCATCCGCGTGCAGGCCGCCGCGGCAGGCGGCGGCGAAGACAGGATAGCGCGGCTCTATTCGCGCACCGGCGAGGACATCTCAAAAAGCTTCCCCGACCTCACCGAGGCGCTGCGCCTGCCCGGCTCGCTCGACGGCGAGCTGCTGATCGTGCGCGACGGCCGCGTGCAGTCGTTCAACGTGCTGCAGCAGCGGCTCAACCGCAAGGCCGTCACGCCGAAGATGCTCACGGAGTTTCCGGCGCACCTGCGCGCCTACGACCTGCTGGTCGACGGCGAGGAAGACCTGCGCGACCGGCCGTTCGCCGAACGGCGCGAGCGGCTGGCCGCGTTCGTGGCGAAGCTGAACGATCCGCGGATCGATCTCTCGCCGGCCATCGCCTTCGACACCTGGGAGGCGCTGACCGCGGCGCGCGCCGATCCCGCACAGGCCGGCGCGGGCGCCGATGCCGAAGCGGTCGAAGGCGTGATGCTCAAGCGCCGCGACTCGACCTATGTTCCCGGTCGGCCGAAAGGCCCATGGTGGAAGTGGAAGCGCGATCCGTTCACGGTCGACGCGGTGCTGATGTACGCCCAACGCGGCCACGGCAAGCGCTCGTCGTACTATTCCGACTACACGTTCGGCGTCTGGAAGAACGGCGAGAGCGGCGATGAGCTGGTGCCGGTCGGCACGGCCTATTTCGGCTTCACCGACGAGGAATTGTTGCAGATCGACCGCTTCATCCGCAACAACACCATCGAGCGGTTCGGCCCGGTGCGCGAGGTCACGCATGAGGCGGAAAAAGGTCTGGTGTTCGAGGTGGCGTTCGAGGGCCTGCAGCGCTCGACGCGGCATAAATCCGGCGTCGCCATGCGCTTTCCCCGCATCAGCCGGCTGCGCTGGGACAAGCCGCCGCGCGAGGCCGACCGGATCGATACGCTGGAAGCCATGCTGTCCAAGATCGAAAGCGGACGCGGCGTTTCCCCGATACCTCCAAAGGCTGCGAAGAACGCAAGGAACGCCTATCTCCGCGGATAGGGGTCGGGAAGGCGTTAGCCTCCCCGCCCTCCGAACCGTGCTCTCCAGTTGGTGGTTTCTTCACCGAGACTGTCTCGCTGTTTGCCAGGCTGCATGTAGGGCGAACAACCCGGCATCCGCGAAGTCGGTACTAGCTAGTTCGGCCGCTGAGCGGGCCGACAGAGACAGCTTTTCAGTGTTCTCGCCTATCGCCCGACAGGCGGGTGGTCAATCCCGGGACACATTCCGCATACGCGCGCGTGGAAGAATGCAATTATGAGAAGGAGAGCTGTTGCCCTTCCAAAGGCCAATGTTCCCAACGTAGGACGTAGATTGCTTCGATCGATTGAGCGCTGCGCCCTAGGCTCATCTTTGATGATCTGGCGCAATGCATAAGTTGGAAGCGTTGCCGCTATTGGGGCTCACCGACGCTGTCTCGTTGTCGCGGTTCCGTTGCGATAGGCAGCGGCGGATACCCGCACTTCCTCAACCAGAATTCGGATGGCGTCAGAGGATGTGTGATCGGCCCGTTGTGTGATGCCGACAGGTCCGCAAGTCGTTTTGGTATCGATGTTGAGCCGGACAAGCGAGCCGCATCTGATATCTCGTGCGACGACGCCAAGCGGCACACACCAGACGGCACTGCTTTTCAGAACAAGAGCGCGCCCGAAAGACGAGTCGATCGTTTCGATCACTGGGTCGGCCAGGGCAAGCCCGGAAGACAAGAAAAACTCGTCCGCAATGGCCCGAATCCGCGTTCCCGCGTCCGGCAGGACAAGTGGCAGCCCGCGGAGATCTGTCAGTGAAGGATTTGCTGCGTGTAGCGGGTGCCCCGGGCGCGCAACGAAAATCAGAGATTCCGTGTAGAGTTGCTCGAACGTCAGGCATTGCATGTCGCTCGGCTCTCCCAGACGCCCTATTACGAGATCAAGAACTCCCTGCCGCAAACTCGCCAGAAGAAAAGCGTTGCTGCCCGCTTGAATCCTAAGCCGTGCCATCGGAAAAGCCGTAACAAAACGACGTACAGCGGATGGCAACACGGTTGCGCCGACATTAGGCAAGGCACCGACGACAATAACCGGCGCGTCCGCCCGTTGCATCCGGGCGATGCTGTCCAACCCTTCCTGAATCGTACGCATGCTGCTTGTGGCGTAGCGCAGCAGAATCTGTCCCGAAGCGGTCAGCAGAATGCCTTGGCGCGTGCGTTCGACCAACTGTTGGCCGATGATCGTTTCCATCTCGGCCAGAATCTTGGTGACAGCCGGCTGGGTCACCCCGAGTTTGCCGGCGGCGCGCACGAGGCTCCCACCCTCTGCGATGGCGAGCAGCGTTTGTAAATGGCGCAGCTTGAGACGGTCAGATCGCATGGACTCGACTAACTTAGCCCAATGCACGGCAAACGCGAAGGCTCGGGCGCCAGCGCTATTCTACCTTGAGACCCGCTTTCCGGATCACCTGACCCCATCGCCCGACTTCGTGGCGAATGAGACCTCCGAAATCCGCAGGCGAGCCGATGTCGACCGTCATGCCCTGTTTTGAAAGCTTCGCGGCGATACTAGGATCGCGAAGGATCGTCGAAACCACCTGATTGACGCGGGCCACGATCGCTGCAGGCGTGCCGGCTCGTGCGACAAGGCCGAACCACGGTGCAACGTCGACGGCGGGCCAGCCAAGCTCTGCGACGGTTGGTATGTCCGGCAACGCTGGGAGACGATGCGTGTTCGGCGTTGCAAGGGCGCGGAGCCGACCATCTGCAACCTGGGCCTGCGCGGAAGGCAACTGCATGAACATCGCGTCCACATTGCCGCTGAGCAGGTCCACCAGAGCGGGGGCGACACCGCGATATGGGACGTGCGTCATGTCCACGCCGGCACTCTGCCGGAACAGTTCGAAGGCCATGTGCGCCCCTGTGCCGACGCCGCCCGATGCAAAGCGAATGGCGCCAGGTTTCGTCCGCGCAAGTGCGACAAGGTCGGCGAGGGTCTGCGCCGGAACCGAGGGATGGATCACGAGAACAGTCGGAGACCAAGCCAGGAATGATACGGGTGCGAAATCGCGCAGCGCATCGTAATTGGTGCGGCCGCCCAGCAGCGTCTGGTTCACGGATAGGTCGATCGCCACAATGAGGAAGGTGTAGCCGTCGGCGGGAGCATTCGCGACCATTCCCGTTCCGATCGAACTCGCACCACCGGGACGGTTTTCGACAACGATTTGCTGACCAACGATCGGACCCATACGGTCGGCGATGAGCCGACCGAGGAAATCTGTCACGCTGCCCGGTGGATAAGGGACGACAATGCGGATCAGCCGCGTCGGCCAGTCATCCTGAGCATATGCGAGACGCGCCGCACCCGGCAACGCGCCTAAGGCGAAGCAAAGGGCGGTGCGCCGGCAGATCATGGTGTCCCTCTAGGCCTGATGCTGACGCCGTGCGCTTGTTTCCCGGAATTTGCTGATAGGGGGCATCAGATAACGGCGCAGATCCGCTTCATCCGCTGCAGGCCCATCCGAGATCGGCGACGTACCGGCGACCGTGACACGTAACAGGTGCCGACGCTGCGGATAGTAATCATGCAACGCCGAGTGCTGTGTCGATCGGTTGTCCCAAACGACCAGCATATTTGGCTGCCAGCGATGGCGGTACTGGTATTCATGTGTCGTGGTTTTGCGGAATAACATGTCGAGGACGGTACGGCTTTCGTCGTCCGCCATTCCTTTAATGCGAAGGGTGAACTGCGGATTGACAAAGAGCACCTTGCATCCAGTCTCGGGATGGACTGTTACGACAGGATGCGTCACGGGAGGATACATCTCTTCATAACGACGAAGGCTCTCTACGCCCTGGCGGTCTTTGCCGAATAGGTCACGAAACGGCTTGAAGTCATGTATCGCCTCTAAACCTGAAAGAAAACGCTGCATGCGATCCGACAGCCCTGCGTAAACGGCGCTCATGCTGCAAAACGCGGTATCTCCTCCCACGTCGGGCATGATTTTCGAAAGCAGGCAGGTTGCAAAAGGCGGTGCCGCACGGAACGTTTCATCGGAGTGCCAGATATCGGTTGCGGCCGGCGGATTGCCTTCCTTGTTGTCAAAGACAATCAGCTCAGGATCGGTTGCAGAATTGGTGGAGAAAGGATGTACGCTCAATGGTCCAAGATAACGGCCGAAGCGCTTCAGGTCTTCCGCTTCTAAGTTTTGGTCCGGAAAGGCCAGCACGGCATGTTCGGCGAGCGTGCGTCGCAAGGCGTCAACGGTCGAGTCATTGAGATCTTGTCTGAGATCGATTCCGGTCACCTCGGCGCCGAGAAATGCCCCCAAGCGTCGGACTCTAAACGCTGCGGGCGTCACTTTGGCTGATGAAACCCTGGCATCCAAAGACACACCCATCGCCATGACTATTCCTCCTGACGGATCCTGGCAAAAGTTGTTTGACTGTCGCTATTGTGATCGTTAGCAGGATCGGATTGCGCCAGAAATTGAAATCTCGTCAGGCTCGTATTCCAACTAGTTATATGGGCGCCGAGGCTCTAGATTTTGAGCTGATCGAGTTTTTCAAAATCCCATTCAAAGGCGATAGGTCGCCCCGCCCTCTTCCGAGCGGTTCGAAAGCGAGCGCTCTAGCGCGTTCGGCTTACTGCGGTTGCCTCGCGGTTGCGATCAGCCTGCATTGTCTCACGGACCAACGCTGCCAAGCCCTCGGCTCCTTTACGGAAGTCGACCGGCTTGGTTGCGACGAGCCTTCCACCGGCGTCCATCTGTCCAGACCTTGCGGGATGTCGGCCTTCAACCAGTCCTGGATGAGGTCGAGCACGCGGCCATCGCTGATCCGCTCTTCGACCTGCGCCATCAGCCGCCCGTGCGGGATCGTATCGAAGTACGACCGTAGGTCGCATCCACCACATGGGTGTAACCTTCCTTGAGCAGCCGATCGACCTCGCGCAGTGCATCGTGACACCCGCGTTCCGGACGGAAGCCATAGCTGCCGTCGCAGAACCCGTTCTCAAAGATCGGTTCAATCACCAGCCGGACCGCCTGCTGGACGATGCGGTCCTTGACCGTGGGGATCCCCAGCGGCCTCGTCCGACCATCGCCCTTCGGGATCTCGACCCATCTGACCGCTTGCGGGCGGTAGCTGCCCTCCCGCAGCGCCGTCGAAAGCTCCAGCAGATACACGTCTGCCTTCGCCGCGAACCGATCCACGCTCTGCCCGTCCACGCCTGCCGCGCCTTTGTTCGCCCGGACCTTCGTCCAGGCGAGCTCCAGCGTGGCCGGCGCGTACACCTCGTCGATCAGCGAGTACCACTTGCCGCCTTTGACGCCGTTCTCCAGCGCCGACAGCATACGTTCCGTCCACACCGCGGCTTCGACCCGCGCCCAGTTGCGACTGGCGGTTGGCATCTCTGCACCTTGCTTAGCCTCGTCGACACTGCCGGTGCTGCTCTGCTCTGGCATGGTCGTCACGCATCCACCTTCCTGCCCGCCTTCCCTCGGCACGGCTTTGCTAGCCGTGCTTTCCGCGGCTCATCGCCGCTGCAGTACTATGCGGGCTCTGACTCCTGCCGCGCTTCGCCCGCGCGACAGGTCTCTCCGTTCCATCAGACCGGCCGTCCGGACATCCCGCCCCCAACCACGTCGTGCAGCCCGAACGTCACGTGCCTATCACCTCGTGCGCTCGGTCGAGGCCACTCCGCCCCAGGCTTCGCTATGAATGAGCAAGCTCGCCGCCCACACACCGCCGAAACGGGTTCGTCATCCTGCGGGCTATCCGTTCGCCTCCGGCTGCTTCCCACCCCGCCTCGCGGCGACGCAGTTGCCTTCGGCTACATGTGCGGTGACTTCACATGGCACAGACTCCCACTATGCTGACCAGCAGACTGACGGACGCACTCATTCCGGGACGCCGCGAAGCGGCGGGCCCGGAATCCAGAGCCAAGCTGAGATATCCACTGTGGCTCCGGATTGCGGACTCACGCGCTTCGCGGCGCCCCGGAATGACAGCGTGTGTGCTACAAGTGTTCTGGCTCTGGAGAATCGCATGGCTGAAGGTCTCAATCGTTTCCTCGGCGGGTCGCCGCTCGCGGTCGCAGTCAAGCTGGTGCTGCTGTCGGTCCTGATCGGCGTGGTGCTGTCGGCGCTCGGGCTCGATCCGCGGGACATCTTCCAGAGCCTGCGGCGGTTCATCCAGAACATCTGGGACATGGGCTTCGATGCGATCCGCTGGCTCTGGCAGTATTTCCTGCTCGGCGCCGTGCTGGTGATCCCGATCTGGTTCATCATGCGTCTGATCAACGCGCCGAAGGGCCGCTAACCCCTCCATTCGCGGCTATGCCGGCTTTCGAGGTCACGCACGCGCGGGTGTTCGCCATCGCGGGCCCGGCGATGCTCGCGAACCTCACGACGCCGCTGCTTGGCATCGTCGGCACCGCGGTGATCGGCCGGCTCGGCGAGGCGCACCTGCTTGGCGCCGTCGCCATGTCGGCGCTGGTGTTCGACTGCGTGTTCTGGGTGTTCGGCTTTCTGCGCATGGGCACGGTGGCGCTGACCGCCCAGGCGCTCGGTGCCAACGACACGGTTGAGCAGCGCGCGGTGCTCGGGCGGGCGCTGCTGATCGCCGCGGTCATCGGCATCGCGTTGATCGTGGTGCAAACTCCGCTCGCTGCGGTCACCTACGCGCTGATGGGCGGCAGCGATGCGGTGACGGAGGCGGCGAAGGCCTATTTCTTGGTCCGCATCTGGTCGGCGCCGTTTGCGCTCGCAAGCTATGCGGTGCTGGGCTGGCTGGTCGGACTGGCCCGGACCGGCCTGGCGCTCGCCCTGCAGATCGCCGTCAACCTGATCAACATGGCCGCGACCGCCTGGCTGGTGCTCCATGCCGGTCTCGGCGTCGAAGGCGCGGCGCTCGGCTCGGTGATCGCGGAAGTCGCAGGCTTTGCCGCAAGCCTCGCCGTCGCCGTCGTGCTGCTGCGCGGCCGGGCCGGCTTCCGCTGGGCCGACGTGCTGGATCGGGCCAGGCTGCTGCGGATGCTCGCGATCAATCGCGACATCATGATCCGCACCTTTGCGCTGATCGCGGCCTTTGCGTTCTTTACCGCCCAGGGCGCACGTGCCGGCGACACGCTGCTCGCGGCGAACGCCGTGCTGCACAACTTCACGCTGATCGGCAGCTTCTTCCTCGACGGCTTTGCCACCGCCGCGCAGCAGCTTTGCGGACAGGCGACCGGCGCGCGCGACCGCACCGCCTTTGACCGATCGGTGCGTCTGATCCTCGGATGGGGCTTTGGCTTCGGCGTCGCAACGACGCTGCTGTTTCTGATATCCGGCAACGCGCTGATCGACGTGATGACGGCAAGTCCCGAGGTGCGCAGCGCGGCTCGCGATTTCATGATCCTCGCGGCGCTCGCGCCGGCCGCGGGCGTTCTCGCCTATGCCTATGACGGCATCTACATCGGCGCGACCTGGGCGCGCGACATGCGCAATCTGATGGTCGCGGCGCTGGCGGTGTACTTTGCCGCGTGGTGGACGCTGACGCCGTTCGGCAACGCCGGGCTGTGGTGGGCGCTGCTGATGTTCCTCCTGGCGCGCGGCGTCTTGCAGGGCGCGCGATATCCGGCGCTGCTGCGCATGACTTTCAAGGGGTGATCAGGCCGGCCAGTTTTCCGCCGTCACCGCGGCGGCATCCATGCCGACCAGATCGGAAAGCTTGGCAGCGCCATCACGCTCGAGCTCCGCGGTGAGCGCGGCCTTGATCTCCGAGACGAGGCTCAAGCCGCGGAACACCAGCGCACTGTAAAGCTGCAGCAGGTCCGCGCCGGCGCGGATCTTGGCGAGCGCCGCCTCGCCCGAATCGATGCCGCCGACGCCGATCAGCGGGAATGCGCCCTCGACCCGCACGTAAGTTTCCGCGAGCATCCGCGTCGCCAGCGGATAGAGCGGCTTGCCGGAGAGCCCGCCCGCCTCTCTTGCGATGGCCGCGTCGCGCAGGCCCGGCGGCCGGCTGATGGTGGTGTTGCCGACGATCATGCCGTCGATCTTGCGCAACCGCGCCACGCCGACGATGTCGTCGAGGTCGGTCAGCGACAGATCGGGCGCGATCTTGAGCAGCACCGGCGTCGGACCTGCATTGCGCGCGACGCGGTCGCGGGTCTCGACGATGCGGGCGAGCAGATCGTCGAGCGCCGACGCCCGCTGCAACTCGCGCAGGCCCGGCGTGTTGGGCGAGGAGATGTTGACGGTGACGTAGCTTGCGACCGGCGCGACCTGCTCGATCATGCGGATGTAGTCGGCGGCGCGGTCGGCCGAGTCCTTGTTGGCGCCGACATTGACGCCGACGATGCCGCCGCGCCCGACCCGGGCGGCAAGCCGCGGCAACACGATACCGGCGCCGACGCTGTTGAAACCGAGGCGGTTGATGACCGCCTGATCCTGGTTCAGGCGGAACACCCGCGGCCGCGGGTTGCCGGGCTGCGGCAGCGGCGTCACCGTGCCGATCTCGACAAAGCCGAAGCCGAGCCGCAGCAGGGCGTCCGGCACCTCGGCATGCTTGTCGAAGCCGGGGGCGAGCCCCACCGGATTGGGGAAATTGAGGCCGAAGGCCCGCACTGCGAGCCGTGCATCGTCCGGCCGCGACGGCGGCAGCGGAACGGCCCTCAGGGCCTTGATGACCAGCGAATGAGCGTCTTCAGGATCGAAGGCACGCAGCAATGGCCGGGCCAACCGGTCGAACAAGCCAATCACGAGCGCCCCGGGATGAAAGTGGCGCGGACCCTATCGGCCAGTCCCGCGTTGTTCAAGGGTCGTCGGAGAAGGACTCGACACCTTGCGTATCGGGCTATAATTCCTACCTGTGGACAGAAGTCTCGCTTTTGGGGATGCCCATGCCTGCCGCCCAGCTGACGCACAATCAAATCTGGACCGCCCTGGATCGTCTGGCCGCCCGCGCCGACCTGTCGCCGTCGGGGCTGGCCAAGAAGTCAGGTCTCGACCCGACCACCTTCAACAAGTCGAAGCGCATCACCCCTGACGGTCGGGCGCGCTGGCCCTCGACCGAATCGGTTGCCAAGGCGCTGGCCGCCACCGGCGTGAGCGTCGGCACGTTCGTGACCCTGATCACCGATGCGGCGGGCTCCACCAAATCGGTGCCGCTGATCGGCCTCACCCAGGCCGGCTCCGGCGGCTACTTCGACGACGGCGGCTATCCGATCGGCAAGGGCTGGGACGAGATCGCCTTCCCGCAGGTGACCGACGATCACGCCTATGCGCTGGAAATCGCCGGCGATTCCATGCTGCCGGCCTATCGCGACGGCGACGTGATCGTCGTATCGCCGGCCGCTCCGGTGCGCCGCGGCGACCGCGTGGTGGTCAAGACCAGGAAGGGCGAGGTGATGGTCAAGGAGCTGAAGCGCCAGACCGCGAAGCAGGTGGAGCTGAAATCGCTCAATCCCGCCCATGCCGAGCGCACGCTCGCCAACAGCGACGTGGTCTGGATTGCGCGCGTCGTCTGGGCGAGCCAGTAGCGGCGACACCGCATTTGGTGGTATCCGGTTCCCATCGTGATTTTCAGTTGGCAATGGGGAGCCGTCATGACATTCCGGACTGACCTTTCCGCGACATGCCCGTGCTGCGGCGACCTGCTTCGAGGCCAGTTCAGCCGCCGCCGTTTCATGCAAGGCGCAGCGGCGGCGGGCGCCGTGCTGGCGATGCCGTCACCCATGGCGCTTGCGGCAAGCGGAAACTACGAGGCCATGGTGCTGAGCTGCATCGACCCGCGGCTTCAGGAGCCGGTCCGCCGCTACACCGCCCGGCGCGGACTGACCGGCAAATACAGCCAGTTCGTCATTGCCGGCGCAGCGGTCGGTGTCGTCGCAGACGCGTTCAAGGACTGGCACAAGGCGTTCTGGGACAACCTCGCCGCCTCCGTGGAGCTGCACAACATCAAGCGCGTGATCGCGATCGACCATCGCGATTGCGGTGCCGCCAAGATCGCTTACGGCGCTGATAAGGTTGCCAATCCAAAGATCGAGACGGAAACCCATCGCGCCGCGCTGGACGAGTTCCGCAAGCAGATGGCGGCGCGCCAGCCGGCGTTGAAGGTGGAAACCGGCCTGATGGCGATCAACGGCCGGTTTCAAACGCTCACCTGACGCGACGGACGTGGACGGCGCGTTCGACTACGCGGCCGGTCACGTCCCTTGCCATAGCAACAGCCCGCCGCGCACCAGATAGACCACGGCCAGCGTGTAGATGATCACGCGGGTCCACTGGCGGAAGCCGTGGTCGGTCATGCGCTCGAGCACGTAGGGCGCGAGCACCGCGCCCACCAGCGCCAGCGCAATGCCCGGCCCCCAGTGCTCGACCTTGAGATCGCCGATGCCGGCGAGCGAGCCGAAATAGGCTGCGCGCAGCACGTGGCTGAACGTCTGGGTGATCGCCTTGGTGGCGTTGGTGGTCTTGCGGTCGAGCTTGCTTCGGTTGAAGAAAATATCGAGGAACAGCCCGCCGACGCCGGCCATGAACTGCAGCACCGTGGTGAAGATGCCGGTGAAGAACGGAACGCCGCGCCACTCGATGTTCGGCCGCATCGATTGCGGCAGTACGTCCACCGAGAACGGCATCAGGCCGAGCAGGATGTAGACGATCGCCTTGTCCGGCACGTAGGCGAGATAGCGCATCACCGCGAACGCGATCATCGCGCCGCCGACATAGCCGTAAAAAATCGGCCACAGCACGTAATGGCGCCAGTGCAGCGCGCGCCAGCCGTTGGCAACCAGCTGGATGATCGAGAACAGCAGCATGCCGGTCGCGACGTCGAAGTAGATCAGCAGCACGCCGAGCAGAATCATGCCGCCGGCCATGCCGAACACGCCGGAGATGAACGACGACAGGACGATCGTAGAGCCGATGATGGCGAGCGAAGCGGGAGTCATTCAAATGGAATGTTAGAGCAAATCGCGGTCTTGTGTCCCGGGCGCAGCGCAGTGCTGCGCCGCATCCGGGACACGAGCAACTAAGCCGACCTCGCCAGCGCGCCGTCGATCATGTCGACGGTGTTCTTCAGGCCGTAGACCGCGACGAACGAGCCGAAGCGCGGGCCTTTCTCCTGGCCGAGCAGCACCTGGTAGAGCATGTTGAACCAGTCGAGCGAGACGCCGGGCTTGCCGTCCTTGGCCTTCTTCTTCTCGTCGAGAAACGGCGGACGCCGGCCGACGTCATAGAGCACGTCCTGAACCTCTTCGGCGGTCGAATCCGCGCGCAGGTTGGACAGCGCGTCGCGCAGGTCGAGCAGCGCCTTGCGCTCCTCCGTCGTGGGCTGGCGGAACTTCTTCTCGGGCAGGACGAAGTCGCGGTAGTAGTTGATCGCGTAGCCCACCATGGCATCGAGCTTCGGATGGGTCTGCGGCGTCACGCCCGGCCGGTAGCGGCCGATGAAGCCCCACAGCGTGCCGGCGTTCTCGGCGTTCGACGACGACACCAGCGTCAGCAGCATCGAGAACGAGATCGGCATGTCGGCCTTGGGCGGCCTGCCGGAATGGATGTGCCAGACCGGATTGCCCAACCGCTGCTTGCCGTCCTGCCGGTCGTAGCCGTCGAGGAACTGCTGGTAGTCGTCGACGTTGCGCGGGATGACGTCGAAGTAGAGCCGCTTCGCCGCCTTCGGCTCGCGATACATGAACAGCGACAGGCTCTCGGGGCTGGCGTAGCGCAACCACTCCTCGATGGTGAGGCCGTTGCCCTTGGACTTGGAGATCTTCTGGCCTTTTTCGTCCAAGAAGAGCTCGTAGTTGAAGCCTTCCGGCGGCGCGCCGCCGAGCGCGCGGCAGATCTCGCCTGAAAGCTTGACCGAATCGATCAGGTCCTTGCCGGCCATCTCGTAATCGACGCCGAGCGCGACCCAGCGCATCGCCCAGTCGGGCTTCCATTGCAGCTTGCAGCGGCCGCCGGTGACCGGAACGGTGAAGCGCTCCTGGGTCTCGGGCTCCTCATAGGTGATGGTGCCGCGGCCCGCGTCATGCGCCAGCACCGGCACCTGCAGCACCACGCCGGTGCGCAGGTCGATCGGCAGGAACGGCGAATAGGTCTGCGCCCGCTCCTCGCGCAGCGACGGCAGCATGATGTTCATCACCGCGTCGAAGTTCTCGAGCAGCTTCAAGAGCGTCGCGTCGAACCGGCCGGACTTGTAGCACTGCGTCGACGAATAGAACTCGTAGTCGAAGCCGAAGGTGTCGAGGAAGGCGCGCAGCCGCGCATTGTTGTGCTCGCCGAACGACGGGTGCGTGCCGAACGGGTCGCGCACCTTGGTCAGCGGCTTGCCGAGGTCCTCGGCCAGCATCTCCTTGTTCGGCACGTTGTCGGGCACCTTGCGCAGCCCGTCCATGTCGTCGGAGAAGGCGATCAGCCGGGTCTTGACCTTGTCGTCGGTCAGCACGCGGAAGGCGTGGCGCACCATGGTGGTGCGCGCCACCTCGCCGAAGGTGCCGATGTGCGGCAGGCCCGAGGGGCCGTAGCCGGTCTCGAAGATCACCTCGTCCTTGGGCTTCTTCTTCAGGCGCGCAACGATCTTGCGGGCTTCCTCGAACGGCCAGGCGTTCGACTGCTCGGCCAGCTCACGCAGGGAGGCTGCGGTTTCAATCACAGACATCATCGGCTCCGGAACGGCCACTTCATTAAGTGGCGGCTCCGATGGCGTCAATTGCGCGGCGGGTTGTTTTGCTGCGGCGGCTGGGGGGCCTGAACCGGCGCGCCCACGGATTGCAGTTTTTTGCCGAATATGCCGAGCGTAATGGCCCGCGCCATGTACTGGGACAGGCAGACATAGCCCGCCTCGCTGCGCTGAAACTCGTCGGGAACGAGGCCGCCGCCGCCGCTTTCGGCGCGCGCCAGGAACTGCTGCGCCTCGTAGCGGCGCACGATCATGACGTTCTCCTTGGCAGCGATCTTGCGGAGCGCGTCACGCACCGCGCGGTAGTTGTCGTCCACCTTCATCCGATCGACGTATTGCAGCCCGACCAGGACGACGTCGACCTTGTGCTCCTTGAGCCAGGTGAGCGTATCCATGACCGTCTGCTCGAACTCCTCGAGCGGGACATAGGCCAGCGCGTCATTGGTGCCGACCTGCCACAGCACCAGGTCCGGCTCGGTGAGCGCGACCTCGTTCTTGATGCGCTGGGCCGCCTGCGCCGACAGTTCGCCGGACACGCCGCGGTTGATCATGACGACGTCGAGGCCTTTGACCGCCTGCTTCAGCAGGCGGCTCACGGTGTCGCCGTGGCTGCCATACATGCGGCGGCTGAGCACCGGCGAAGCGCCGATCGCGAGAATTTTGATCTGCTTGCGGTTTTGCAGCGCAGCCGCGACATGCGGCAGCGGCGACTCCTCGACGATGGCGGTGCTGCCGATCTGGCAGTCCTGCGAGAACGGCGCGGGAACCGGCGGCGGCACAGGCTGCGCCGCAGCCTGGCCGTAAGCCGGACCGTGGAGGCTCGCTGCGAGCAGGCTCAGGGCGAGGATGCGACAGATGCTCTCGAACCGGCCTTGATGTCTTCGCGCAGTTCCGGAAGCCATGCCGTAACAGCCATGATGGCGACACCCAAGATTAACACGGCGGTGTCGCTGTAGATATTACCCTGGTAGAGGTAGCGCACGATCTGGCCGGCCAGACTCAGCACCGAGCCGACGCAGAACACATAAAGCGAATTGCGCCCCAGCATCGACAGAAACTCGACCAATCCGGACGCCCACCGCTTGATATAAGGATAGGTTATCGAGAACAAAGCGATCAACGCCAGGAACTGAATGACGCGGGGCGGGCTGTTGAAAGGCTTGCTGATCAGGAAGAACAGCTTGGGATTCGGCAGCTTGGTCGGGTCGAACCACCACCAGTCGTTATAGGCCACAACGGCCCCGCAGATCACGATCGGCACCGCGATGATGCGGAGCGGCACGATATGCTGCCGTGCAAAACCGCCGATGCCGTCCTGGCGCGCCAGCACGAAACCCAGCACGAAAATGAGCTGCCAGGCGAGCGGGTTAAAGAACCACTCGCCCTCGACCGGCCAGGTCGGGACCCCGATGTTGAAGGCGAGCGTCACCAGATAGATCGCAAGCGAGACCGGCAGCACGAGATGGGGCGCAAAGCGGTCGATCAGCACGAACAGCGGCGCCATGAACATCAGCACCACGTAAAGCGGCAGGATGTTGAAGTAGCCGAGCTGATGGGTGAGCAGCGCGAGCCCGACATGGGTCGGTATCGGCTCCTGAAACACCGCGGCGGCGTTGTGCCATTCGAGCAGCAGCGGGTTGTCGCTCAGCACCGCGGCCGCGGCGAGCATCGCGATCGCGATCATGGTGATCAGGATCTGCGCCGCATAAAGCGTCAGCGCGCGGCCGCCGAGCCGCAGCACGAGGTACCACAGCGCGTGCTGGCGCCCCGGCGTGCCGACCACGTAGCGCAGCGCCCAGCCCGCAAGGAAGACGAACAGGTCGGCTGAGTCCGACAACGAATAGTTCGCGTGGGTGAAGCGCGTGTAGTAGATGCCCGGAATGTGATTGATGAAAATCGAGATCAGCGCGAAGCCGCGCCAGAAATCGATTGCATTGGCTTGGCGGGTCATTCGCTATCCGAGCCAGAAACTCGCAAACAAAGCTAGCGCGCTGCATCGGCCGCGTCATCAAACAGCATCGTGATCAAACACTCGTCCAGCCTAGAACGGACTGATCGGAAAATAGCGCAACCAAAGATCGCTGAAACGCCCCCGCTCCCACAATCTGAACAACGCCCAGTTCAATGCCAACCGCAGCGTGTCGTTGCCGCGCTTTACAGCGATGCCGATGCCCTCGCCGAAGTAACGGCTCTCGACGAACGGCCCGCCGCGGAAGACACAGCAGCTCTGCGAGTCGGTGCCGTTCAGCCAGAACGCAAGCGAAATGGCGTCGCCGAACAGCAGGTCGACGTCGCCGCGGCGCAGCGCCTCGCGGGCCTGCTCGTTGGTCGGATAGCTGCGGAGATCGGCTTCGGTGAACAGGCTCCTGAGAAACGCCTCGTGGGCGGTGCCCGCCACCACGGCGATCTCCTTGCCTTCGAGGCGCTCGGGCCGCACGTCGCTCATGGGCGCGTCGCGCCGCGTCACGAAGCGCGC
>JAIESC010000226.1 GCA_019746355.1 Xanthobacteraceae bacterium
ACCTGGAATCGCGCGGCCGTGTACGACGGGCAGGTTCGCCTCGGCGTGCCGGTCGACATCGACATGGTCTGACCGCGAGCTTCGGACCGCATGAGCTGGCTGGCCTTCGCGCTGTGCGGCCCGATCCTGTGGGCGATTTCGACGCACTTGGACAAGTATCTGGTCGAGCGCTACTTCAAGGACGCCGACGTCATCGTGCTGCTGCTGTTCACCGCGCTGATGGGGCTTGCGGTGATGCCGGTCATCGCCTATTTCGATCCCGGCGTGTTCCAGCGCGACACGCTGAGCATGGCGCTGATGTCGCTGTCCGGCATCCTCTACATGGCCGGCATCACCTTTTATCTGAAGGCGCTGCAGGGTCACGACGCCTCGGTCGTCAGCCCGTTCTTCCAGTCGTCGCCGCTGTTCGGCTATGGGCTCGCCTATCTGATGCTCGGCGAGACGCTGACCGGCACGCAGCTCATCGGCGGCCTGCTCATCATCTTCGGCGTGCTGTCGGTGTCGATCGTCGGCCGCCGGTCGCGCGAGAAGGTCCGCTGGCAGCTCGCCGGCCTGATGCTCACCTGCGGCTTCATCATGTCGCTCTCGACGCTGATCTTCAAAGCCTTCGCCGTCAAAGACGAGTTCTGGGCGACGACATTCTGGATGTTCGCGGGCGAGGCGGTGTTCGGCGTGGTGTTTCTTGGCATCGCCAGCTACCGCGCGCAGTTCCTTCATCTGCTGCGCAGCAACGGCAAGGCCCTGATCGCGATCAATGCCTCGAACGAGCTGGTCAATCTCGGCGGCGGCCTCGCCAGCCGCTATGCGCTGATCTTCGCGCCGCTTTCCATCGTGCAGGCGGTCGGCTCGACCACGACGCTGTTCGTGTTCGCGATCGGCGTTTTTCTGACATTGTGTTTTCCCAAGGTCGCCCACGAGAGCCTGTCGGTCCGTGAGCTGATCGCCAAGGGACTTGCCGCGGTGCTGGTCTGCATCGGCATCACGCTGGTGAGCCTATGAGCATGCTGATCCGTCCTGCGACACCGAAAGACCACGCCGCCATCTGGCGCATCGTCGAGCCGGTGATCCGGGCCGGCGAGACCTACACGCTGCCGCGCGACATGAGCGAGGCGGACGCCATCGCCTACTGGTGCGGACCGGACCGCGAGACCGTCGTCGCCGAAGAGGGCGGCAAGGTCGTCGGCACCTATTACATCCGCGCCAATCAGCAGGGCGGCGGTGCCCATGTTTGCAATTGCGGTTACATGACTGCGACAGGCGCGACCGGCAAGGGCGTGGCGCGCCGGATGTGCGAGCATTCGCTGCGACACGCGCGCGGCCGCGGCTTCAAGGCCATGCAGTTCAACTTCGTGGTGTCCACCAACGAGCGCGCCGTGCGCCTCTGGCAAAGCCTCGGCTTTGCGACGGTGGGCCGCCTGCCGCGCGCTTTCGAGCACCCGCGGCTCGGTTTTGTCGATGCGCTGGTGATGTTCCAGGTGTTGTAGGCGCGGCGGCCGCGGCGCAAGGTTCGCGCAGCCAGGTTTTGGCAGCGTGGGCGGGTCAGCCCGAACGCAGCCACTCCTCGGCCGTCAGCTTCTCGATCTCCTCGTAGTACGCCCTGTTCGGGTCCTCGCCAGGACTGGGTTCGGGTCCGTGCCAAAGATCGTGGATGTGCGCGGCAAGCACCGATCCCACGGCATGAATGGCGTCGTGTCGGTCGAGGCCTTCAGCCATCAGGCGTTGCACCGTGCGCTTTACCGGCGTCTCGTCGCCAAGTGCGATTTGGTTCTCCACCACGACGTGGAATGTCGCATGCACCTTCATGTTTGGCAGGCGAATGCGCGCACGCCGGTGATAATCCTCGACAAGCCGAATCTGCTCCTGCTCATCGATTGCTCGCCATTGTTCGGCATTCGGCGGCGTCATGGGATCGTAACGTTTCATCGCGTTCCTCTGCCGGCTGCGGCGGTCTGACGGGGGTCGGCGAACTCGCTCGCCATTCTCTCAGCCTCTCCCCGCGCTGTCTCCGGGGGCATCGCGCTCGTGTGCGCATCGGTGCCGCCGGACAACGAATCTGGGGGACAGGAGTTCGTACCTCGTCGGGCGTGCCACTCCCGCGATTTCGCACGGCCTATTGCCGGGAGGCGCACGAATGATGCACCGCGGCCGCCGGTAGCGGCACCTCCGGCGCACCTGGGGCCTCGGCGCGGCGCGGGAGTGGCCCGATCTTCGTCAGCCGACGTCCGCTCGCCGGGTAAGGCCGGCGAATGGGTGGTCGTGTCGCCGACGGCGCCCGTCGCGCCGGTCGGCGGTAGCTGCTATATTTCCATCGTCACAACATGGTCGCTGCTATGAACGTTGCCGTCACCACAGCCGCCGAAGGTTTCCCCCGGAGGGCGTTCACCGTCGAGGATATCAGTCGCATGATTGAGGCTGGTGTCATCCATGAGGACGAGAAGTTCGAGCTGGTCGAGGGGGAAATCGTGATGATGGCGGCCAAGGGTATCGCGCATGAACGTATCGAATCGGCGCTTACTGTTGCGATTTCTCGCGCGCTTCCGGACGATTTGACAATTGGTGTTGAAGCAACGCTGCGCCTGGCCGATAGGACCATGCTCGAGCCGGATGTTGCCGTTTTTTCCAAGGAAGTATTCAAGAAATCGACGACGTTCGCTCAGCTCGACCCCGGTGAGGCCCATCTGGTGATCGAGGTTGCGTCGTCGAGCCTCGCCTATGACAAGGGGCTCAAGGCGCGACTCTATGCGCGCCACGGCGTGAAAGAATTCTGGGTGATCGACGTCAGCACTCGCTCGACGTGGATGCATGCCGGGCCGAGCGGCGACGGCTGGTCCTCGATAACGGAACGCGGCCCGCAGGACGCGCTCACGACGCCTGCGCTGCCCGGCTTTTCGATCCATCTCGGCGAGATCGATTGAACGATAGAGTGGAATCCCAAGCTGTCGGATCTTCCAGGCGGCAAATCTCGCGAAGCATGCATCAGCTTCACCGGGCTCTCAACGGCGATCATCGGCACGCACCATCTCCGCGCCAACCAGCAGGGCGGCGGCGCCCACGTCTGCAATCGCGGGTCCATCGCCGCAGCGGGTCAAACCGGCAAGGGCGTCGCGCGGCGTATGTGCGAGCATTCGCTTGAGCATGCCCGAAGCCGCGGCTTCAAGGCCATGCAGTTCAACGTCGTGGTCTCGACCAGCGAGCGCGCTGTCCGCCTCTGGCGAAGCCTGGGCTTCGAGACCGTGGGTCGCCTGCCGCTCGCGTTCGAGCATCCGCGGCTCGGCTATGTCGACGCGCTGGTGATGTTCCGGGCATTGTAGCACCCGGTCATTCCGCGACCGGTCAAGCGACGCCGACGGCCTTGCGATACTCCTCCAGGATCTCGCGAGGATATCCCGCATGCCATGGAAAGTCCTGCAGGCGCGCAGCGAACCACTTGTCCGCGACATACTCGGCACGCGACAGAATCCGCTTGCCGATCGGCCCAGCATCTGGAGTCGGCAGCGGTACGCATCGGGCCGCCGCGGGATCCCGGATGATGCCTTTCAGCTCGTCGCCCTGATCGAGCTTGGCGAGCTCCTCGATAAACCGGCTTCGGATCATGGCAATGCCGCGATCGCTGGCGCCGAGCCGCTCGCGCGCGCGATCGGCTATGACGCCCTGTCCCACCCAGCCGACGATGTCCTGGTTCATGATGTGCGAGGTGATCCAGCGGCCGTTCTCGTCCCGGATCTGGGCGCGCCATGCCGGCACGGCGCCCTGGCGGTATCCGCTGCTTTCGATCGGCAACGGCGTATGGAACCAGCCGACGGACAGCGTCGAGGTGTCGTCGATCGGCACGCGCCATTCGAAGTGATCGCCGAGGTAGAAGCCGTTGGGCCACAGCGCGACGCGGCCGACGGTCCAGAGCTCGCTCTTCTCGCTCTGCCCCTCGCGAATTCGGCGATAGGTGAAGCCGTACTCGAATTCGTCGAAGGCGAGCTTCAGGTGCTTGGCCGCCGCATTGGAGGACTGACCCTTCAGGTGTCCGGCCCAGTTCTCATGCATCCACTCGAAGTGAACGGGATCGCAGGAGTTCTCCTGGCACTGAAGCCAGTTGCACGGGACCTCCGCGATCGCGATCTCCGCGAAGCCGTCCTCGCGGGCCATCAGCTCCCAGACCGGCAGCTCCGGCATCGGCGACGGACCGAGATAGGCCCAGATCAGGCCTGCCATCTCCTTCAGAGGATACGAGGCAATGCGGCAACGCTCCTTGAGGCGCGTCCCGGGGTTGACGATGTCGTCATAGGGCTGCTCGATGCAATTGCCTTTCTCGTCGTACAGCCAGCCGTGATAGCTGCAGCGCAGGCCGTTCGCGTCTGCAAAGCCATAGGAGAGATCCGCGCGGCGATGGGCGCAGTGGCGGTCGACGAGGCCCAGCGTGCCCGCGCGATCCCGGTAGAGCACGAGGTTCTCGCCGAACAGCCGCATCGGGCGGACGTCGGACGGCTTCATCTCGGCCGAGCCGCAGATCGGATGCCAATAGCGCCGCAGCAGCCGGCCCATCGGCGCGTCGCCCTCGATCCTGGTCAACAGCCTGTTCTTTTCTTCGCTCAACATGGCGACATGTCCTCAGCTCACGGTCCGGCCACGCGCATCAATGATGCGGCCCGGCCGCTTCCGTTGCGGGCGGCGGCGATGCGCTCGCGAATGCGTGAATGAACGAGGTCGAGGTGCCGGCTGATCAGCCTGGTGCTGGCCTCAGCGTCGCGATCCCTGATGGCCTGCAGGAGCTTGCGATGCCGGCCGACCACGCGACGCGCGACCTGCGCGGTGGTGTCGGGCGCCGCGACCTGTTCCAGCGCAAGGGCGATCGCCCGCATGAGGATAGACAGAAAGCCGTTGCGGGATGCTTCGCCGACCGCGGCATGAAAGGCCATCGAGGCGGCGGTGAAGGCCACGGGCAGGTCGACGAGCTGCTCGGCCCGTGCGAGCGCATCCTGCATGCGCGTGATGTCGGGCGCTTGCGCCGCGCGGGCCGCCATCCCCACGGCCGCAACCTCGACGATCCTCTGAGCCACCAGCACCTGCTCGGCATCGAGCCCGTCGAGAACGAGCTGAATTGCCAGGAGCTCGGCGATGTTTTCAGGCCGCCCGGCCGCCACACGGGCTCCGCCGGCAGCCCCGGTCTTGACCTCGACGAGGCCGAGCGCCTGCAACCGGCCGAGGGCCTCGCGCACGGGCAGCCGGCTCACACCGAGTTCGGCCGAGAGATCGTGTTCGGAGCCGAGGTAGTCCCCCGCCTGGAACCGACCGCCTAAAATGGCGGCCTTGATCTGGCGTTCGATGCGGCAGGCGGCGGGCTCGTTGCGGACGACTTGCCATTGCGGCGGCCCCGACTTCCGGGCAGCGCCGATCCGGCCTCCGCCCGATGCCTGGGGCTGCTGCCGCGTCTTTTGGCGTGAATTTCTTGTCGAGGTTTCTGTCGCCATCGTCCTTGCCGTTCCTGTTGCCGCAAAGAGATCGGAGGGGCCGGCGCTCACCGCTCGATCTCCCACCAGTAGAAGCCGTTGGCGGTGCCGGTACCGGCCACCGATCGATAGCAGGGCACGTAGTCGATTTCGTGCATTCTGCAGTCGACGTCTTCGAGCGCGCCGGCGAGCGAGATCCAGGACTTCAATTCCGATGTCCCCGACTGCAGCTCCGCGAGCGGGATCGACGTCAAGTATCCTTTATCCTTTCGCGCCAGAGCGTCGACGAACATCCGGTCGAATTGCTCGTCGATCACGAAGTGACTCATGCCGCCCGAGCCGAACAGGGCGACCGTCTTGTCGCAGGCCCACGTGTCGATCGCACGCTTGACGGAGCGGCCGAATGCGTAGGCCCGCCGCGCGGAAGGTTGGTTCGGCGGGAAAAACGTGTTCTGCAGGATTGGGACATTGGGCACGACCTGGTCGAGCATGACCTGGCGATAGATGTGCCCGAACGCATGCCCTGCGCCGTTGCGCGCGTTTCGCGGCCACTTCCGCGAGACCGCGACGTCGAAGTCGTCGGCGATCAGCGTATCGACGATATGCTGCCCGAGTTCGGGCACGCCTTCGTATTCGGTATGCTTCTCGGTGGCGTGCCCGTGCTCGCCCTCCGCGACGCCGGGCGGCAGCTCCTTGCGCCTTTCTTCCGACTGCAGATAGTTGGGTATCTTTGCGCCGCAGAACACGGTGAATGCGGGATTCAACTCCTCGGTCTCGAACATCTCGTTCTGGTCGTTGCCGAGAATGACGGCGATGTCTGGCCGGATCTCGTTCCACTTCGCGGCAAGCACCTGCATGCCGGCTTGGCAGCGCTGGTGAGATCGGGCCATGCCGGCCTCGCTCGACTTCGCATCGAGCCCCTCGCCGCGGCGTAGATCGGCGAGCTCGTCGAAGGTGAGCGTGCTGCCTCTGAACGGATGCTTGCGCGCCTTGTCTGCCTTCACGCGCAGTGCCCATTGCTCCACCGACGTGTGGAGTTGAGGTCCATGTGTCGTGGCCATCGCCAGCACGATCTCGGCCATCGCAGGAGCTCCTTCCGCTCGCGCGCTGCGGCTATTGCCGGAGCTTGAAGACCTTGCGCGCGTTGTCCGCGAGAATCGCCGCCTTGTCCGCCGCACTCAACCAGTCCGCATCGCGGATCAACGGCATGATGTCGTCGTAGGTCCGGCCCGTTTCCGGATTGCGCGCCGAGCCCACGCCGGGACATTCGGCCCCGAACAGGCAGCGATCGGCGCCGACGGCCGTGACGAGAAGGCGCAGCGCCTCCTCGGTGTAGAGGACGGTATCGTAGTAGAGATTGCGCATGGCCTCGGAGAACAAAGGTCCGCCGGGCTTCCTGGCGCTCGAGGCCTCGAAACGACCGAGTTGGAACGGGACCGCCCCGCCGCCGTGGCTGACGACGACCTTGAGCGTCGGAAAATCCTTGAACACGTTCGACGACACCAGACCGTAGACCGCCGTCGTTTCCTCGTTGATGAAGTGAAGCGTATAGGGCTCGCGCTCCGGACAGTGCGACCCGGTCGCGTGAATATGCGCCGGAACGTCGAGCTCGCACAGCTTCTCGTAGAGCGGATACCAGTACCTGTCGCCCATGGCGGGCGCCTTGGTGCCGCTGTTCTCGTAGGGGTCCGGATTGAGCAGGCAGCCCTTGAAGCCGAGCTTTACGCAGCGCTCGAGCTCGGTGATCGCCATCGTCAGGGGCTCGCCTGCGGCTTGCGGCAATCCTGCGATGCCGGCGAAGCGATCGGGGTATAGCTGGGTCTGCCGGTAGATCACGTTGTTCACCTCCTCGGTGAACCACTGGACGATCTTTGCGGGCTTCTCCGAATGCATCATCTGGAAGGGCCGCGGCGAGACGCATTGAACGTGCGTCCCGACCTCGTCGAGGAACGCCATGTGGCTCTTGTCGCCGCCCTCGAAGCGCTTCTTTTCGACCGCGGCGCGGATCTCGTCGTCCGAGAATTTGAGCCCGCCACGGCCGTGGGCGCCACGATGCGAGACGAGAGACGCCTTGAACGCCCACAGCTCGGCCGGCGCGCTGACATGGGCGTGGCAGTCGATGATCTTCACGGCGTCGCTTCCTCGCCTTGCAAAAGCGCTGGTCAAGCGTTCAGTCATACTGTATGCGTGTTTGATCGATGTCAAGGCAATGCCGGCATCGTCCGCTGCTGCGCGATCGGTGGCGCGGTCGCGGCCGGGGAGGAAACGGGAAGCGACGGGAGGGCGACATGCGCAGAGCAGGCGACATGCGCAGAGCAGGCTTGGCATTGCTCGTATCGGCCGGCGCATTGCTTACCGTCGCTGTTGCGCCGGCGCTCGCGCGGACGAAGCCGATCGAGGTCAAGATCGTCTACCCCGCGCCGTCGAGCACCACGTGGCCGCTGTGGATCGCCAAGGAAGCCGGGATCTTCGAGCGCAACGGCCTCAGCGCCTCGGTCGATTTCGCGCTGCATCCCGCAGGTCCGGCCGCAGTCGTCTCGGGCGAGGCCATCACCCACAATCTCGGTCTCGATACCGCACTGCTCGCCGCGATGCGGGGCGATCAGATCGCGATCGTCGGCAGTCCTCTGCTGGTGGGACAGTTCGCGCTCCTCGGCACCAAGGCGATGGTCGACGCCAGGTCGCTCGAGAAGAAGCGTATCGCGGTGGGGCGTGTCGGCGATCCGCCCTATTTCTACGCGCTCGGCGTGCTGGATGCCCTGAAGGTCGATACCAGGGGCATTCAATGGATCCCGGCCGGAGCCCCGCCGCAGCGGGCGCTGGCGTTGCGCAACGGTCTCGCCGACGCGGCGATGCTGACGTCGCCGGACTACTACAAGCTGGCCGACGAGGGCTTCAGGGTTCTGGCCCTGCTGCAGGACTTCAGGCAGATCCCGATCGCGACCAGCTACATGTTCCGCCGCAAGGTGCTCGTCGAAACGCCACACCTCGTGGAAGCCGTGATCAAGTCTCATGTCGAGGCGGTCAAGCGAATCTACGACGACAGGCCGTTCGTGCTGGGCGTTCTCAGGAAGCAGCTGAAGCTTGACGATGCGACCCTCGAGCGGCTCTACGACGAGACGATCAAGGCCCAGGTGTTCGAACGGGTCCCCTATGTGACGGCGGCTTCCCTCAAGGGCATCATCGAGCGGGGCAAGCTGGAGACACCCGAGCTCGCGACCCACGACTTCCGCCGCGCCGTCGACCAGGGCGTGATCGACCGCCTCGTCGATCAGGGCTTCTTCGAAAAGGTGTTCGGCCCCGCCATCAAGGACGAGGTCGCTGCCAAGCGCGCCGCGTCGTTCCGGTAGCGGGACCGTGCAGCGCAGCGCGGCCAATCGATGAAACCGCAACCACCCAAGCTCGTTGCCTCCGGTGTCTCCAAGTTCTTCTGGGTGAAGGAGGAGGTGAGGCCGGTTGTTGCGCTCTCCGATGTGTCGTTGACGGTCGGAGACGGCGAGTTCGTCTGCGTGGTCGGGCCGTCCGGCTGCGGAAAGACGACGTTCCTCAATATCGCCACCGGCCTTCTGGCGCCCGATGCGGGTCGCATCGAGATCGCCGGCAGGCCGATCGACGGTCCGGGACGCGACCGCGCCACCGTTTTTCAGCAATCGCGGCTGTTGCCCTGGCGTACGACGCTCGCCAACGTAACCTACGGCATGGAGCTTCACCGCAGGTTTCCGCGAGGCGAGCTCGAGGATCGCGCGATGGCGCTCATCGGGCTCGTCGGGCTGAAAGGCTTTGAGCGCCGGTATCCCTCCGAGCTCTCGGGCGGCATGCAGCAGCGCGTCAATCTCGCCCGTGCGCTCGCGACGGATCCCGAGATCCTGCTGATGGACGAGCCGTTCGCCGCTCTCGACGCGCAGACCCGCGAGTTCATGCAGGCCGAGCTCCTGCGGATCAGATCCCACGCGGGAAAGACCGTGATGTTCGTCACCCATCAGATCGATGAAGCGGCATTCCTCGCCGACCGGGTGCTGGTTTTCGGTACCCGCCCGGGGCGCCTGAAGCAGGAGTTCAAGGTGCCGTTCGAACGTCCCCGTTCACTTTCTCTCAAGCGGCGTCCGGAATTCCTCGAGCTTGTCGACGGCATCTGGGGTTTGATCGAGGAGGAAGGCGAGCGCGCGGGCCTGGTCCGGGTCGCGGCCGGCGGTGAGGTGCAACCATGAACGCCGACGTCTCATTGGCCGCCGACAGGAGCAGCGAACGCTCCGCTCCGGTGCGGCCGGTCAAGAGCTTTTACCAGCGCAACGAGGGCGTGATTGTCGGCAGCATCGCGGTCGCGGCCGTGCTCGCCGTCTGGCAGGCCGCGTGGTCTGCGGGACGCATCGATCCACTGTTCTTCAGCGGTCCGTCGGCGATCTTCGCGCGGCTTTGGGACGGGCTGTTCGGCTCCGGCGACATGCGGGAGCATATCGCGTTTTCCGCCCAGAACTTCGCCACGGGCTTCGGCCTTGCGGCACTGGTCGCCATACCGCTTGGCATTGCGCTGGGCTGGTATCGCCTGCCGCGCCTCGTGCTGGAGCCCTTCATCAACGGCCTCTATTCGACGCCGCGCATCGTGTTCGTGCCGCTCATTGTCATGTGGTTCGGCCTCGGCTTCGCCTCGAAGGCCTTCATCGTTTTCCTGTCGGCGTTCTTTCCGATCCTTCTCAATGCCATGGCGGGCGTGCGCACGACCGACGACCAGCTGCTGGGCGCCTCGCGCTCGTTCTGCGCCACGCAGTGGGACTTGTTCAGGACAATCGTGCTGCCTTCGACCGTCCCGTTCATCATCGTCGGTCTTCGCCAGGGCCTGGCGCACGGCCTTATCGGCGTCGTTGTCGGCGAGTTCTTCGCCGGCAGCAAGGGCATCGGCTACCTCGTGGGTCAGGCCGGCATGACCTTCAAGACCGATCTGCTGTTCGCCTGCGTCGTCATCGTGGCGACGGCCGGCATCGGCATATCGGCTGTCTTGCAGCGAATCGAGAGCCATTTCCAGAGCTGGCGGCCGTAGCGCCGGTAACCCGTCAAGACGTCAGTCCGCGGCGGTCGCCTCGATCTGGACCTCCGCACCGGCGACAGGGCCGGGCCCGTGGATCGCGACGAGCTCCGCGGCCGGAAGCTCGCGGCCGACGCCGGACAGGAAAGCCTCGCGGATTTCCTCATAGATCCAGACGTCGGACGCGTTCTTCAGATAGACCGTGATCTTGGTCAGGCGATCGAGCGGGATCGCGGCGCGATCCGCGATCGCCTTGAGCAGGCTCCAGGCGGCCCAGCATTGCGCCGCAAAGCCCCGCGCCTGCTCGAACCGCTCGAGGTCGGCTGCGACCCGCCGTCCGACCGCGTCGCGGAGGTCGCGCGAATGGTGCACGAGCACGCCATCCGCATTGAGACCGAGCACGCCTGCGAAGAACGTCAGCGGCCCGAGCCGGGTCGCAGCCGGGCCGGCGAACGGCGCCCGGCAGGGCCAATCGAATTCCTTGACCGGAAGGTTGGACCTGGGATCGACCGCAAGCGGTTCGATCTCGATCAGCGTGCCGCGGTGCCCGACCTCGTTGAACCCGCAGACGATCAGCGCCGGAGGGTTCTCCGGGAAAAAGTGCGCGTGGACGCGGTGGAACGTGCCGAAGTCGCGAATGTCCTGCAGCATCACGGCAACGTGCCGGATGTCCTTCATCGCCAGGCCTTGCGCGGCAAGATTGTCCTTGATGCGCTCGTAGGTGAACCAGGTCTGCGCCGCGATCGGACCCTGGCGGCTGTCGGGATGGCTGCGGCCGGTGGCGAGGAAGCGTCCCTCCTCGGGAATGTCCGCGTAGCCGAGGATGACCGGATTGCCGGGCTTGCGCGTCTCGATCGGAATGTGACCCGCGAGGAACACCAGCGGGCCGCAGCGCACCGCCTGCGAGTAGAAACCGGCGGACGGAAAATCCTTGTTGTCGAAGGTTCGCGTCGTGGTGCGCCCCGGGAACAGCGGGTTCTGTCCGGGCACCACCGCGAGCGCCTCGAGCCCGATCGAACGCCCGAACCGGCCGGGCACATCGGCGACGCCGAGGCAGCTGCTCGGGGCCGGCACCTCCTGCCATGCCATGCGGATGCGCTCGTAGACCGGAAACACCCGCTTGTCGCGCATCCAGATGTGAATGCGCAGGACCTGCGTCTCGTCCGAGCCCGCGGCCTTGATGACCGAATCGAGATTCTCGTGCGCGCCCCATCCATCGGCGGCAAAGCCGCTTTCGTCCTGGTCCGCGATCGGAAAGTCGGAAAAGCCCTTGGCGCGGAACGCCGCCGGCAGCGAAGCGAACGAGCGATCGAGGTCTGAGCGGCCGCCGCGCAGTCCGCTGACGAACACTAGGCCGTGCGCAACGACGGCGGCGGGATAACCGCGGACCACGGGCACGATGCCCTCCACACGAACAACCTGCCGCGTCATTGCTTCCTCCGATTTCGTGAACAGCGCTTCTGTGGTCCGGGCCACGCGCCTACTCCTGGAACGCCTTGCGGCGCAGCGACTGCAGACCCGGGGCCGCCATGGCCACGACGAGCACGACAGTCATGATCAGGAAAGCGAGGCTGATCGGCCGCTCGACGAACACGATCGGGTCGCCAAGCGAGATCAGCAGCGCGCGCCGCAGGTTCTCCTCGATCAGCGGGCCGAGGACGAAGCCCAGCAACAGCGGCGCGAGCTCGCAGTTGAGGCGATAGAACATGTAACCCAGGAAACCGAACACCGCGCCGATCAGCACGTCGCCGGCGTCGTTGTGGATCGCATAAAGCCCGATGCAGCAGAACAGCAGGATGCTGGGATAGAGCAGCCGGTACGGCGCCGACAGCAGCTTCACCCACACGCCGATCAGCGGCAGATTGAGAATCACCAGCATCGCATTGCCGACCCACATGCTGGCGATCACGCCCCAGAACAGCTCCGGGCGCTGGAACATCAGCTGCGGCCCGGGGGCGAGCCCCTGCATCATCAGCGCGCCGATCATCAGCGCCATGGTGCCGGTGGCGGGAATGCCGAGCGTCAGCATCGGGATGAACGCGGTCTGCGCGGCGGCATTGTTCGCGGCTTCCGGTCCGGCCACCCCCTCCAGCGCGCCGCTGCCGAACCGCTCCGGTGTCGAGGAGATCTTCTTCTCGAGCGAATAGGCCGAGAACGATGCGAGGATCGGGCCGCCGCCGGGCAGCACGCCGAGCGCGGAGCCGAGCACGGTGCCTCGCAAGGCCGGAGGCAGCAGCGTTTTCAGGTCCTGCGATTTCGGCCACAGATCGCGAATCCGATCGAACACATGGCGCACCTGGTCCTTGCGCTCGATGTTGGCGATCGTCTCGCCGAGGCCGAACATGCCCATGGCCACCACGGCGAAATCCAAACCGTCAGTGAGCTGCGCAACGCCGAACACAAAGCGCGAGGTGCCGTTGTTCATGTCGGTGCCGACGGTGCTCAGCAGCATGCCGAGCACGATCATGCACAACGCCTTGACGATCGATCCCTGCGCCAGGATCACGGCGCCGACCAGGCCAAACACCATCAGCGCGCAGTAGTCTGCCGGGCCGAACGCCAGCGCGACCTGCGCCAGCGCCGGCGCGGCAACCGCCACAACCAGGGTCGCGATCGTGCCGGCCAGGAACGACGACAGCGCCGCGGTCGCGAGCGCGAGACCGGCCCGTCCCTGCCGCGCCATCTGATAGCCGTCGATCGTCGTCACGACCGACGACGACTCGCCGGGCAGCCGGACCAGGATCGCCGTGGTGGAGCCGCCGTACTGCGCGCCGTAATAGATGCCGGCGAGCATGATGATGGCGGAAGTCGGATTGAGACCGAAGGTGATCGGCAGCAGCACCGAGATCGTCGCCACGGGACCGACGCCGGGAAGCACGCCGATCACCGTGCCGAGGATCGTGCCGATCAGCGCGTAGACCAGGTTGAGCGGCTGCAGCGCAACCGCAAGACCGAGGCCGAGGTGATTGAGCAGGTCCATCGAAGGCGTCAGACGGGCAGGAAGCGAAGCGGCAGCTTCAGCGCGTAGAGGAAGATCAACGCCGAAAATCCGACCAGCGCCGCGGCGAGAATGGCGACCTCGACCGGCTTGTAGCGGTCGGCCGCGAAGCGGCTGACACCGATGAGCAGCACCCCCGCGAGCGCGAAGCCCCATCGCTCGACCAGAGCGCTGAACACGACGACGCCGAGCAGCACCGCGATCAGCGGCCTGATTTCGACCTGCCCGACCGGTTCATCCGTCTGAATGAAGGATCGGATCAGAACGACGCTGCCGAGGCCCAGCAGAACAACGCTGAGCCACATCGGAAAGAACCCCGCCGCCATGCGCGACGGCGTGCCGAGATCGAGCCGTGACGACAGCACGATCCCGGCGATCGCCACCGCGCAAAAGAACAGCCCCGACAGCCGGTCCTGCGAGATCCGAATGTTCATGGCGATGCTCCCCCAAACCTTACGTCAGCAAGCCTGATGTCAGTCGGCAGTGGCTCCCACCGCCTTGGCGACGGTCGTCCACCGCTTCTCTTCGGCGGCAATGAACTTGATCGACTCCGCGGGCGTCGGGCTCTCGCCGGTGAGACCGCCCTGCAGCAGCTTGGCCTTGACCTCAGGATCGGCCATCACCGCGGCGACAGCGGCGTGGAGCTTGTCGACGATCGGCTTCGGCGTCGCGACCGGCACGAAGATGCCCTGCCAGGAGCTCATCACCATGTCCGGATAGCCGGCTTCGATGAATGTCGGGACCTCCGGGAGCGCCGGGTGCCGCTCCTTCGTCGCCATCGCCAGCACCCGCATGCGCCCGCCCCGCACATGGTTCACCACCGGCGGCAGGCCGGCGAACATCATCGGCACGTGCCCGCCCATGATGTCGGCGGCCGCCGGGCCCGAGCCGCCCTTGTAGGGGACATGCACCATCTTGAGGCCGGCCAGCTCCGCGAACACCTCCATGGCGAGGCGGTTCTGGCTGCCGGCGCCTTGCGACGCGAAGCTGACCTTGGCCGGCCGCTCTTTCACGTAGGCCACCAGCTCCTGCACGTTCTTCGGCGCAAACGTCGGTCCGACCACGAGCAGCGAAGGCGTATGCGTGATGACGGAAATCGGCATGAAGTCCGTCACCGGCTTCACCTTCAGATCGGGGTACAGCGCCGCGTTGATCGTGATGCTGCCGACGTCGCCCAGCATGATCGTGGTGCCGTCCGGCGTGGCCTTCGCGACCATCTCCATCGCGATGTTTCCGGCCGCGCCGGGGCGGTTCTCCACCACCACGGGCTTGCCGAGCGTCTCCTGCAGCTTCGGCTGGACGATGCGCGCCACGAAGTCCGTGGTTCCGCCGGGAGCGAACGGGATGACGAAGCGCACCGGCTGGCTTGGATACTTGGCCGGATCCTCGGCGGCCCGGGCCGAAGGCATTGCCCCGGCAAGAAGCGCAAGGAGAAGTGCGAGACCCAGCAGGACGGACATCAGTTCACGGCGAATGATCATGGTGCTTGCTCCGTTGTCCCGGCAACGCAGATGGATCGACGGCTGAAACCTCATTTTGCTTGGGGCTTTTCTTGGGACTTTTCTTGGGGCGCATAAACCCAAAGATCGAGAAGGACCGAAACGCCCGGCGCCGGCATATGCCGGGGCACGCCGACGGCGGTGAACGGCAGCGGCCGGCCAGGCAGGAATTCCTGCCAGACCTCGAGCGCAGGCAGCAGCTCGGCGAGATCAGTGTGGAAGTGCTGGATGCGAACGATGTTGTCGAGCGAGGTGCCGGCCTGCGCGCAGATGCTCTGCGCGCGCGTGAGCATCTCGCGCATCTGCGCCTTGACCGGCGACATCAGGTACGGCTGACCGGGATCCGGGCGCGCATCGGCGACCACGCCGCTCTCGTCGACCGCCATCAGGCCGGACAGCAACAGCAGATCACCGGCCTGCACCGCACCCGGCACGCCCGCGTAGCCCATGAAGACGTCGCGACCGACCAGCCGCTTTTGCGTCGATCCCTTCTCCTTCAACGCCAGCACATTGATCTCGAGCCGGGAATGAAACTGGCCGACGCCCGGATTCGAAACCGGGATGATCGAGATCGCCGCGGGACTTTCCGCGAAATACCGATGCCAGACCTGCAGGAACGGCGCGTAGTCCTCCGGGTGAACCAGATAGACCTGCGCCTTGCAGACGCTTTTCGCTGACGCGCCGGCGAGCTCGAGCGCGGGAATGATCTTCTGCTCGATGATGTATTGCGTCTGCAGCCTGATCGGCGTGCTGCGCCACAGATTGCCCGGCGGCATCTGCGCCACCTCCGCGAGCCCGTCTCGCGCCGGCTCCCCCGGCTTGGCTCCCGGTGTCATGCCGGCGATGAACACGTAATCGGCCGACGCCAGCGCCGGCGGATAGCCGGACGTCGGATGCGAGGCCATGGCCGCGCTGCGCAGCGGCGTCGGCTCGCGGCCGTCGCCGGGCAATACGGCAATGGCCTGGACGTTCATCTGCGCGCCGGGCACGGACAGCGCGTCGACCAGCATCGACGTGCTCGGCGGCACCGTCGGCAGCCTCTTGTGCCGGACGACGTGGTAGTGGTCGACCGCCGTGTGGGTCGGATAGTACTGGTCGACCCGCACGATGTTGGCGAGACCGGTCCCTGCCTCGCGCAGCACGGCCTCGATCCGCGAGAAGACGAGGTCGGCTTCCTTCTGGTTCTTCGGCAGCCCGCCGTGCGGCAGCCCGGCGCTCTCGACCGCGGCATCGAGCCCGCCGGGATAGGATTGTGCCATGTGTCCGGTTGCGAAGACCCAGGGCCCAGCCGCCATTCCCTGCGCATAGGGAATGCCGGCCTTGCCCACCTTGACCGGCAACAGCGGCGTTACGGCGCGACCACCACTCATCGTTCAACTCACCTTTCGTCGATTAATCCGCGGTGGCGCCGACCGCCTTGGCGACGGCCGACCAGCGATCGGCCTCGCTCGACACGAAGCTTTTGGCCTCTGCGATCGTTGCGCTCGACACCGCGAGCGAGCCTCCGTCGGCAACACGGCGTTTCACCTCGTCGTCGGACATCACCTTGCGCATCACGTCGTGGAGCTTCTCCACCACGGCATCGGGCGTCCGGGCCGGAACGAAAATTCCCTGCCACGAGCTGACGACGAGCTCGGGGAACCCGGATTCGGCCAGCGTCGGCAGGTTGGGAAGCAACGGATGTCTGACCTTGGTGGTGACGCCGAGCGCCTTCATGCGGTTGCCGCGCACGTGGTTCAGCGTCGACGCGATCGTCGCGAACATGAACGGCACATGGCCGCCCATCACGTCGGCGGAGGCCGGACCCGAACCGCCCTTGTAAGGAACGTGGTTGATCTTTACCCCTGACTTTTCGGCAAACAGCTCCATCACCAGGCGATTGAGGCTGCCGCTCCCTTGCGATGCGAAGCTCACCTTGCCGGGCCGCTCCTTGAGATAGGCCACCAGCTCGGCCACGGTGTTCGGCGGAAAGTTCGGATTGGCCACCAGCAGCGACGGCGTGTCGGCGATGATCGACACCGGGACAAGATCGCGGGTGGGGACGATCTTCATCTCCTTGAAGATCGAGGCATTGATCGAAAGCGTGCCGACGTCGCCCATGAAGATCACGTAGCCGTCCGGCGGCGCCGTCGCCGCCATCTCCATGCCGACGTTGCCCGCCGCGCCGGCGCGGTTTTCGACCACCACCGGCTGCCCCAGCAGCTCCTGCATCTTCGGCTGGACGATGCGGGCAAAGAAGTCGGTCGCGCCGCCCGGCGCGAACGGCACGATCATCCGGATCGGCCGTTCCGGATAGGATTGCGACGATGCATGCGACGCCGTGAGAGCGAGCGCCAGCACGCCGGCTCCGGCGCAGATCACGAAGCGGGAGAGCTTGGTCAGCGTGTTCATGACGTCACCTCATCCGTTGCCGCCGGTCAAACGATGGCAGTTGCCTCGATCTCGATCATCCAGTCCGGATGCGCCAACCGCCGCACCTCGACGGCCGTGCTGGCCGGCAGCGCCTTGCCGAAATAGCGGTTGCGGACCGCGGAGTGCTTGAAGAATTCATCGATGTCGGTCGTGAACGAGGTGATCTTGACGAGGTCGTCGAGCGTCGCGCCGGCGGCCTCGAGGCACATCTTGATGTTCTCGCCCACGCGCTCGATCTGCGCGGCCATGTCGCCTTTGCCGACGACATTGCCGTTCTTGTCGCGCGGAACCTGGCCCGAAACGAAGATCTGCCGCTTTCCGCCGGTGATCGACAGCACGTGCCAGTAGAGTTGCTGACCACCCAGGACCCTTGTCATCAGCCCTTCCGGCTGCTTGCCCTCGCGCACGACTGTCACTCTCGTCACTCCTCTTGCTGATTTCCATGCACGGCGCGTGCCGCGCCGCCCCGTCATGCGTGCAGCGGGCGCATGCCGGTCTCCCGCCACCAGATGAACATTCCGCTGCCGATGATGATCAGCGATCCGACCAGGACAGCCGCGCCCGGGACGTGCCCCCAGACGGCAAACCCGATCGCGATCGCCCACAGGATCGTCACGTACTTGAAAGGCGCCAGGAACACCGCCTCGGCCGCCCGCAGCGCCGCCACCTGCATCAGGTAGGCCGCGCACGTCGCCATGCCGAAGCAGACGAGCAGCACGGCGTCCCAGGCGGAAGGCATGGTCCAGCGCCACGCCTGCGGATCGATTAAGCCCAGCGGCGCGGTCAGCGCGCCCACGATCACGCTCGCCGTCATGGTGACGAACACCACCGACGCGGTGGTTTCGGTGCCCACCAGGTGTCTTGTGGCGATGTCGCGCAGCGACTGGGCGGCGGCCGCCCCGAGCGGAACCAGCAGCGCCCAGCTCCAGTGTCCACCGAACGGCGAGACGATCAGCAGGACGCCCGCGAATCCCGCGAGCACCGCAAGCCAGCGCCGCCAGCCGACGGATTCGCCGAGCAGCCACGGCGCGATCGCGGTGGTAATGATCGGGGCGGCAAACGTGATCGCCGTCACCGTGGCCAGCGGCAGCAGGCTGAGGCTCCAGATCATCAGGAACGTCGCCGCCACGAACGACAGGGCCCGCGCCAACTGGCCCGCCAGACGCCGCGGCAGCAGGTCCGGCAGCCTGCCGCGCGGCAGGCACCACAGCACCAGCAGGGCGAGGACGATCAGGCCGCGGACGAAAATGATCTCGCCGATCGGATAGGTCGCGGACAGCCATTTGGCGATGGCATCGCCGGCCGTCAGCAAGCCGGCGCTGGAGGCCAGCAGTGCGATGCCCAACCGGCGGTGCCGCGCAACCCTTGCCAGCTCGGCGACGGCCGGTCCGCCCGCGGCCGCTGGATCCATCGTTGAGCGAGCGGTCTCGAGCGCCATGATCGGCTACGCAACCTTATCGGATGGGCGGGAAGGCGCTTCGGCGACGATGCCGCCGCCCTCGATGATCTGCTCCCACGGCGCGTTGCGGATGTGACGGCGAACCAGGGTCTCGGCGCGCTCCGCGTCGCCCGCCGCGATGGCGGCGATGATGTCGACATGCTCCTGATGGATCGGGCGCAGGTCTCTCGATTTGGAGAAGCTGCGCCGCAGCCGGTTCATGTGCAGCCGGATGTTGATGACGCTCAGGTTGGCGACCAGCTCTTCGCTGCCGGAGGCCTGCACCAGCAGGCGGTGGAAGCGATGATCCGCCGCGGCATATTTGCCCTTGCCGCCGATCTGGTTGACGTTGGCCTTGGTGAAACCGGCGAAGCAGGCGTTCATCTGCGAAACGAAGCGGCGGTCCGCCTGCAGGGCGCCGCGCCGCGCGGCGAGCCCCTCGAGGACCTCGCGCATCTCGATCAGCTCGAGAAACTCCTTCAGCGTCGGGATCGCGAGATAGATGCCGCGCCGCGACTCGATCTTGACGATCTTCTCCTGCTTGAGCTGATGCAGCGCCAGCCGCAGCGGCGTCTTGCTGATGCCGAGCCGCCGCGCGATCTCCTCCTCGACGATCCGCGCGCCCGGATGGATGTTGCCGGCCTCGATCTCGCGCTCGAGGAACCGGTGCACCTGATCCGTGATGCTGTCGGTGATGATGCTCGCCACGCCCCCGCCTTGCGGTGCCTGAAATCTGAAATTTCAGAAATGACAACATGGCGGTGCGTGCGCCGTCAAGCCGGCTGTCTCCTTCCCGCCGGCCGCGTTGCGCGCAGGTGATGTTCAGGGTGATGCTTGGGGGCTTTGGAATCTGGGGGCTTTGGAATCTAAGGTCGATCAGCTCCCGGCGAGCCTGTCGAACACGTTCAACGGACGGCTCCCGGCAGGGAGACCGCTGCATAGCCGGTCGGCTTGTCGTACAAGGGCTGCGAGAGCACGACGACGGTGGCGATAGGGAAGACCGCGGCCGCGACGGCGCCGTAGAGAAGCCCAATCCTCTGGAGACTATTGATGTGAACTGAATCCGCCGTGGCCCTGCGGAAAGGAATGTCCCTGCGCATGTTCTGCCTCTCGTGCTGCAAATTTAAGGTTGGAGAAGACCACGATGCGCGAGAGCAATGCCTCCATTGTACGTGCGGACGGTCGCGCCCTTCGATTCGGAAGGACGACCTATACCTCGGTATCGGCGGCGGGCGCGGTTCGTCGATGCTCTTGTGATGTCCCGCGCACTCTGGTTTCCCGGCCCGGGTGTTGGCGGTCATCGCGACCTTGGCGAATTTAGCCCGTGTTGCGGAGCCCGGCGGCGATTCCGTTGATGGAATTGAGGATGCCGCGGCGGGTCATCTCATCCTGCGCCCCTTCTCGCCAACGGCGGATCAGCTCGACCTGCAGGTGGTTCAGCGGTGCAATATACGGGAAGCGATGGCGGATCGAGCGCGCGAGCGCCGGGTTGTCGGCGAGCCGTTCCTGCGTGCCGGTGATCTCGTTGAGTGCCTTGACGGTCCGCGTCCACTCGGCCTCCAGCACGCCGAACAGCCGTCGCGCCATCTCGCGGTCGGGTGCGAGCTCGGCGTAGCGGCGGGCCAACGCCAGGTCGGTCTTCGCCAGCGCCATGTCCATGTTGGACAACAGCGCGCGAAAGAACGGCCAGTCGCGATACATCTGCTGCAGCAATGTCATGCTCGGCTCCGGCGCCTTCGCCAGCAGCGCTTCGACGCCCGATCCAAATCCGAACCAGCCCGGCAGGCTGATGCGTGCCTGGCCCCAGGAAAAGCTCCAGGGAATTGCCCGAAGATCTTCGATGCGCCGGCTCGCCCGGCGTGAGGCCGGGCGGGAGCCGATATTGAGCTCGGCAATTTCGGCAATCGGCGTGGCGCTGAAGAAATAGTCGACGAATTCCGGCGTCTCGTAGACCAGTGCCCGATAGGTCGCCGTGCTCACCTCCGAGATGTGCTCGGCCATGGCGATGAATTCGTCCGGGACCGAGTAGTCGCTTTCGAGCAGCGTCACTTCGAGGACGGCCGCGACCAGCGCTTCGAGGTTGCGTCGTCCGATGTCCGGATTGGCGTATTTGGACGCGATGACCTCGCCCTGCTCGGTCAGCCGCAGCTGTCCCTTCACCGTTCCCGGCGGCTGCGCCAGGATCGCCTGATAGCTCGGGCCGCCGCCGCGGCCGACGGTTCCGCCGCGTCCATGGAACAGTCGCAGCACGATGCCGTCGGATTCTGCGAAGAATTCGGCAAGCGCCGTGGACGCGCGATAGAGCTCCCAGTTGCTGGTGAAGAAGCCGCCGTCCTTGTTGCTGTCCGAATAGCCGAGCATGATCTCCTGGTGCCCGCCCGAGGCGCGCACCAGATCGCTGACGCCGGGCAGGGCATGGAAATCACGCATGATCGGCGTTGCGCTGCGCAGGTCGCGGATCGTCTCGAACAGCGGGACGACAAGCAGCGCTGCCGACGTCCCTTCGTCGCCGAACACACCGCGCATCAGCGCGCATTCCTTCTGCAGGAGCAGCACCTCGAGCAGGTCGCTGACCGCTTCGGTGTGGCTGATGATGTAGTGGCGGATGCTGTCCGGGCCGAGCAAGGCCCGCAAGTCACGCGCCGCGTTGAGCACCGCGAGCTCGCTCTCGGTGCGATCCGAATAGGCAATGCCGGGAATGCGCAGCGGACGCGGATCGCGCAGCAGGCGGAGCAGCAAAGTCTGCCTCTCCGCCTCATCGAGCTTGGCATAGTCCGGCGTGACGCGCGCCGCGCTCAGGAGTTCGGCAACTGTCTCCTCGTGGCGGTCGGAGTTCTGCCGAAGATCGACCGTGGCGAGATGGAAGCCGAAGACCTGCACCGAACGGCGCAGCGGCGCAAGCCGCCCCGGCACCAGCGCTGCCCCGTGGTGCGCTCGCAAGGACGCTTCGATCACGGCCAGATCGGCTTGAAAATCGTCGGCGCTCTCGTAAGGCTCGGCGGGCGTCACCGCCTGCCGCAACGCGGTGGCACCGGTCAGCTTCTCGAGCGTTGCCGCGAGGCGCCCATAGATCCCGACGATGGCGCGGCGATAGGGCACATCCTGTCGATGCGGATTCGTATCGCCCGACCGCTCGGCCAGCGCGGCGAGTGCGTCGGTGCAGCCGACCAGCAGCTGCGACATCGAGAGCTCCGCTCCGAGCTCATGCGCCTCCGCCAGATAGTGCCGCAGCGCGATCTCGCTTTGCTGCCGGAATGCCTCCTTCAGCGTCCCGGCATCGACGTTGGGATTGCCGTCGCGATCGCCGCCGATCCAGGAGCCCATGCGAAAGAACGGCGCGATGGGGTAGCCCTCGCAGAGTTCTTCGAGTTCGGCGTAGAGGCGGGGGATCTCGCGAAGCAGGGTCGTGTGGTAGTAGCTCAGCGCGTTCTCGATCTCGTCGCGGACCGTCAGGCTGGCAAATCGCAGCAGGCGGGTCTGCCACATCTGCACCACGCGCGCCTTGAGCAGCGCCTCGTTGTTGTACCGCTCGCGCTCGCTGCGCAAATGCTCCCGTTCGCCCAGCAGCCGCGCAACCGCGTTCTCGGCATCAAGCAGGGTCTTGCGCCTGGCTTCGGTCGGATGGGCCGTGAGCACAGGCGAGACGACGCTTTGCGCAAGCGCGCGCGAGACGGCGGCCGGCGCTACACCGGCGTTCTTCAGCAGGTTGCCGGTGGATGCGAGGCTGCCCGCCTGATCGCGGGAGGAGGCATCCTGTTCATGCGCCTCGCGGCGGCGGATGTAGTGGCGGTCTTCGGCGATATTCGCCAGGTGAGAGAAATAGCTGAACGCGCGGACCACCAGAACGGCTTCTTCGCTCGTCAGGGCGCGCAGCAAGGCATCGAGCGCGCGGCCGGCCGCCTCATCGGCGTCCCGCTCGAACGCGACGCTGAGCCGGCGGATTTTCTCGATCCGCTCGAAGACCTCGTCGCCTTCCTGCTCGCGGATGGTGGTTCCGAGAATCTGGCCGAGCAGCCGGATGTCCTCGATCAGGGGAGCGTCCTTCGGGGATTCGCGTTTCGGTAACGTGGTGTCAGGCCGGTCGATCATTGCAGACGCGGATAGCACGGCTTGCCCCATTTTCCGAGGGCGAGGTGATGTTGCACCCGGTCATTCCGGGGCCATTGAGACGCCGCGAACCGTTCCCAAGTCGCTGAAACATTTAATCCGGAGTATCCCGGAAAACATTCTCGCAGAAGTGGAAACAAAACTGTCGCCTGAACGAAGCCACGATGAGCTGATCAGCTGGTTGGGCTATCTGAAATCGAGCCGAACACGGCACGTTCCCGAAGATTGGATGGCCTTATGGAAATTATTCGATCATAGCGATGGCACAGTCCGTTACTTGGCCTTTGAGTTGGCGCTCAAGAGCGATGACGAGCTTCTGGCGCGGCGGCACTACAAGTCGGACTGGGCAGCATCAAATAACAAAGGCTACCTCGAAAACTGGGCTGGATCGCATCTGCTTGCCGCAGCAGCGACAGCGGAGAACTTCGCAACGATCGTCAAACGGATTGACCCGCAATGGCAGTCTGCCTTGTGGGCGAAGTTCGAATACGCGCTTCAATATGCCGCTTCATTTGAAGCTTTCTTGAGATATTCGATCGAGCGGGAACTCAATCCACCCCGCTCACGGCATTATCCCGAGTATCATTGCTCGCCGGCCACGGCCACCCTGGCGCTTCTCCAGCAAAAGACCGGTGAATTGACTTCGCTCGCCGACCAGTTATTCGAGAAGCCATCTTTCGGATTTGAACGCTACACTTGGCCGAGGATGGAATTGCTTCGGGCGTTCTTCTCCGTCGATCCGCCACGCGCGGCCAAATACTGGCGAGCGCTTAGATCGGCTAATACCGGTATCAGGATGTCAAGTTCGGACGTAGATGCTTTGCCGTTTGAAGCTTCTGACGGAAAAGAGGTTTGCGATCTGCGGGCTTCGCTAATCGCCGCAGCTTCAACTGACTGGTTGTTGCTGGGTGTTGGAGCCCATATCGCTCGTCATGAACGCGGCGCATGGGCCGTTTCGCATATAAGGGAACTTCTTGCCGGTGCGACTACATCCGGTGATATTGCGAGAGCGGTCACTTTGGCTGGATTTCTCGATAACTCGCCAGAAGCGCGTCATTTGTGGAATGAAGGGGATCTCAAACAACCGCTGATCGACGGTTGGCTAGGTATTGTCTACGCAGAAGCACGTGAGCGCATCGTAGCGGCTTGGAATGCGCTTGATTGGCTCAAAGCCGCACTGGCAGCAGATACGGACGAACGGTTTTTCTCTTATTGGAATCTATTTGTCCGTTGGTCAGACCTGCGCGTGCTCCCCATTGCCGCCCGGCAGATCACGAATGCCATGCCCTCGTTGTCTAAGCGCCGCGCTGATTTCATCGCGTTTAATTGGGACGCAGTGAATGGAAATGCACAGAAGGCGAAAAACAATTACGAGCGTACACTGTTTTTCACTACGACTGGCTATAGGCTAGCGATGATGTGGGCAAATTGACGGTAGCATTCTCCGTTGCCTCACCCAGTTGGCCACGTGCGCGACGAGAGCCGCCGCAAGGTCGTTGCGGGGCGCGAGGCGCCGGTGCTCCGGCCGTCACACCTCCCACGGCGCTTTCCGCTTGAACACGGCGCGGAGTTCGGCAGACGGATTGGGGGGTGAATCGAGCAACGCAAGAAAGCGCGCGTACGCCTTCTTGTCTATGAAGAATATGCGTTGATCGAGGATCATTTCCTCAGCCTCGCGCCGGGCGCTCTCTAACATGAACTCCGGCACCTTCTGGCCGCGCAGCGCGGCTGCCCGGTTGAGAAGCGCCTTTGTCTCTGCCGAAGCGCGGATCCGGATCACCTCATCTTTGCGTCGATCGGGTGCAGGCATGGCTAGCCTCTACAGGCGTGAGGACGGAAGTGCTCGGGCATTGCGCTGACATTGGGCCAATACAGGTCGCTGCGGCCTTCGCACCTGTGATCGGCGCCGGCACCTCAGGCCTTTCCGTTTCCCGCGGGGTTGACTCCGTTTCCGCAGGCCCTATACATGTTCCCGTTCTGTTCTTTTCGACGGCCGCCGTCGACGGCGTCTCAAGAGGGAGCAGGATGCGGTGCCCGACAACTGGCATCGCGTTGGAGCGCCGGGAGGCGCCGGGCCCCTCGCAAGGGCCCGCGCCCCGGGACCCTCCACCCCCCTCGGAGCGCACTTGGGTCCCGGAATCTTGGCGCGGATCGGCCGATCGCAAGGCCGGTCCGGGGAGCTTCGCAACCTCCCCGGCGCCTCCCGGCGCTCCAACCCCTCTTTTTGAGGGGAAGGAAAGACATGTCCCCGCGAGGCGGGGACGGGATAAGGGCCAACCCCGGGCCCGAAATATCAAAGAGCAGGGGCGGCGAAGCGTTGTTGCGTCAGGAGAACAGGAAAGGAGGATGTTCAATACGAACGGAAACCTTTCAAAGCGATCCAGTGGGTTCGACTCCCATCCGGTAGAGGCTGGCCAGCCAGCCGGAAGCGAGCCTTGCACGTGTGCGGCAACGTCACGCGTGAAGCGTATGGCAGCAGGTGCCGAAGCTGCGTGTTAGCCCCGAAAT
>JAIESC010000210.1 GCA_019746355.1 Xanthobacteraceae bacterium
GATGCCCGGCCATCGGATAGCCCATCACGCCGAGACCCAGAAACGCCACCTTCGCCATCGTCGTTCTCCCTTGGAAAAAACAGCCGCCGGCAAGCGTTGGACCCAAGCGTTGGAGCTAAGCGTTGTCCTGCCGGGATTTGGCCCGATGAATAACTTGCGAGGGCTCCGTTGACCATAGCGCCCGCGACACTATGGTGACGGCCAAAATCGCGGGAACAAGCCAGGACAACGCAATGCCGGTCACCAGGGAAGACGTCCTCAAGAGCCTCGGCCAAGTCGCCGGGCCGGACGGCACGCCGCTGCCCGACACCGGCACGCTGTCGGAGATCGTCGCCAACGACGGCAAGGTGTTCTTCTCGATCACCGTCGATGCCGGCGTGGTGCAGGCCTGGGAGTCGGTGCGAAAGCGCGCCGAGGAGGCGGTCAAGGCGATCCCCGGCGTGCAGTCGGCGATGGTGGCGCTCACCGCCGAGCGCAAGGCGGGTGCTGCGTCCGCGCGTCCGCCGCAGCGAGCGCCGGCGCCCGGGCGGGCCGGGCATGCGCACGGCCACGGCGCGCAGCAAGGGCCGTCCGGCGTTCCGGGCGTTGCTTCGATCATTGCGGTGGCCTCGGGCAAGGGCGGTGTCGGCAAGTCGACCACCGCGGTCAATCTCGCGCTCGGCCTGCGCGACCTCGGCATGAAGGTCGGCGTGCTCGATGCCGACATTTACGGGCCGTCGCTGCCGAAGCTTCTGGCGATCCGCGAGAAGCCGCAGACCATCGGCGGCACGCGGCTCAAGCCGATCGAGCGTCACGGCCTCACGGTGATGTCGATCGGTTTTCTGATCGAGGAAGAGACGCCGATGATCTGGCGCGGCCCGATGGTGATGTCGGCGCTGACGCAGATGCTGCGCGAGGTGGAGTGGGGCACGCTCGACGTGATGGTGGTCGACATGCCGCCCGGCACCGGCGACGCCCAGCTCACCATGGCGCAGCAGGTGCCGCTCAAGGGCGCGGTGATCGTGTCGACGCCGCAGGACCTGGCGCTGATCGACGCGCGGCGCGGCATCGCCATGTTCAAGCGCGTCAACGTGCCGGTGCTCGGCATCGTCGAGAACATGAGCACCTTCATCTGCCCGAAGTGCGGCACGCGCTCCGACATCTTCGGCCACGGCGGCGCGCGCCACGAGGCCGAGCGGCTCGGCGTGCCATTCCTCGGCGAGGTGCCGCTGGACATGTCGATCCGCGAGACCTCGGATGCGGGCCTGCCGATCGTCGCAACGCAGCCGGACAGCCCCCATGCCGCGGCCTACCGCGCCATCGCCGCCAATGTCCGCGACCAGCTCGGGGCCGGCGGCCCGGCCAAGGCCGCGCCCCGGATCGTGATCGAAGCCTGACTTAAGTCGGCTTGCGTTCCGAACCGGCCGCGGGCCATGTTGCACTCAACCGCAATTCAACAGGGGGAAACGTATGAAACGCCGTCAATTCCTGAAAACCGCAGGCCTTGGTGTGGCCGGATCGGCCATCGCCGCGCCCGCCATCGCCCAGTCGATGCCGGAGATCAAGTGGCGCTGCACGACCAGCTGGCCGAAGTCGCTCGATACGATCTATGGCGGCGTTGAAACCTTCGCCAAGGCGGTGGCGGAGGCGACCGACAACAAGTTTCAGATCCAGGTCTTCGCCGCGGGCGAGATCGTGCCGGGCCTTCAGGCCGCGGACGCCGTCACCGCCGGCACGGTCGAGATGTGCCACACCGCGTCCTACTATTATTTCGGCAAGGATCCGACGTTCACCTTCGGCACCTCGCTGCCGTTCGGCATGAACAAGCGGATGATGGACGCCTGGATGTTCTCCGGCGGCGGCGCGGACCTGCTGAACGACTTCTACAAGAAGTACAACATCTACGGCATCCCGGCCGGCAACACCGGCGCGCAGATGGGCGGCTGGTTTCGGAAGGAGATCAAGGACGTCTCCGACATGAACGGCCTGAAGATGCGCATCGGCGGTTTCGCCGGCCGCATCATGGCCAAGCTCGGGCTGGTCGCGCAGCAGATCGCCGGCGGTGACATCTATCCGGCGCTGGAGAAGGGCACCATCGACGCCGCCGAATGGGTCGGCCCCTATGACGACGAGAAGCTCGGCTTCCAGAAGGTCGCGCAGTTCTACTACTACCCGGGCTGGTGGGAAGGCGGCGCGATGCTGCACAACTTCATCAACATCGCGAAATGGAATTCGCTGCCGAAGAACTACCAGGCGATCATCCATCAGGCGTCGCACGTGGCGAATACGACGATGATGGCGAAGTACGATCAGGGCAATCCCGCCGCGCTCAAGCGGCTGATCGCCGGCGGCGCGCAGCTTCGCGCCTTCCCGGCCTCGGTGATGGATGCGTCGTTCAAGGCGGCGAACGAGATCTACGCCGAGCTGTCGGCCAGCAACGCCGACTTCAAGAGGGTCTACGATGCCTGCGTCGCCTTCCGCGGCGACCAGTATCTGTGGTGGCAGGTCGCCGAATACGGCTTCGACACCTTCATGATCCGGGCCCGCACCCGCACCTGAGGGTGACGGCGGCCCAATTGGTCGCAGCCCCGGAGGCTCCGCCTCCGGGGTTTTGCTTTTATGGGGCGAAATTTGACCTTAAAATACCAGAAGTTGTCGTTCGTGATCGATTGCTGCATTGGGCATGCAGGCAGCGGGCGGCGCTACCAGAGAGGAAACAGCCATGAAACGTCGTCAATTCTTGAAAGCGGCCGGACTTGGACTGGCGGGATCCGCGGTCGCAGCGCCGGCCATCGCGCAGTCCGCGCCTGAGGTCAAATGGCGGCTCACCTCGAGCTTCCCGAAGTCGCTCGACACGCTTTGGGGCGCCGCCGAGACCATCTCGAAGTATGTCGGCGAGGCGACCGACAACAAGTTCCAGGTGCAGCCCTTTGCCGCGGGCGAGATCGTGCCGGCGCTGCAGGCCGCCGACGCGGTCACCGCGGGCACCGTCGAGTGCTGCCACACCGCGTCTTATTACTGGTACGGCAAGGACCCGACCTGGGCCTTGTTCTGCGCCGTTCCGTTCGGCCTCAACACACGCCAGCAGAACGCCTGGTTCTACGACGGCGACGGCATGAAGCTGATGAACGAGTTCACCAGGAGCGCCAACATCATCTCGTTCCCGGCCGGCAACACCGGCTCGCAGATGGGCGGCTGGTTCCGCAGGGAGATCAAGGACGTTTCCGACTTCAACGGTCTGAAATTCCGCATCGGCGGCTTCGGCGGCCGCGTGTTGCAGAAGCTCGGCTGCGTGCCGCAGCAGATCGCCGGCGGCGACATCTATCCCGCGCTGGAGAAAGGCACGATCGACGCCGCCGAATGGGTCGGGCCCTACGATGACGAGAAGCTCGGCTTCTACAAGGTCGCCAAGTTCTACTATTACCCCGGCTGGTGGGAGGGCGGCACCGCGAACCACCTGATGGTCAACACCTCGGCATGGGAGAGGCTGCCGAAGAGCTATCAAGCGGTTCTGGCTGCCGCCGCGGCCTATGCCAACATCGAGGAAACCGCGCGTTACGACGCCCGCAATCCGGGCGCGCTCAAGCGCCTGATCGCGGGGGGCGCGCAACTGCGGCCGTTCACCCAGCCGGTGCTGGAGGCCTGCCTCAAGGCCGCCAACGAGGTGTTCGCGGAAACGTCGGCCGCCAACGCCAACTTCAAGAAGGTGCTCGACAACATGATCGCCTTCCGCAACGACGAATATCTGTGGTGGCAGGTGGCCGAGTACACCAACGACACCTTCATGATCCGCAGCCGGCCAAGAGGCTAGCGGGCGGCTAGCGGGCGCCCGGTTGACCGGCCGAGCTTTTGCACTGCGGGACCGCGGCAGAATGCCATTCCGCCGCGGTCTTTTATTGCGGTCGGTTATTGCCTAAGCTCGTCTCACTGTCGGCGTGGGAAGACGTCGCGGTTCGCTTGCAGACGATACTTTGGACTGCCCTTTCTCGCGCCGACGAACAACAGCGAGGGGGGAAACGTCATGAAGCGTCGTGAATTCCTGAAGGCCGCGGGCCTGGGCACCGCGGCGTCGGCCGTTGCCGCGCCGGCCATCGCCCAGTCCATGCCCGAGGTGAAGTGGCGATTGACGGCAAGCTGGCCGAAATCGCTCGATACGCTCTACGGCGGCTGCGAGTTCTTTGCCAAGCGCATCGCCGAGATCACCGACAACCGCTTCCAGGTCCAGGTGTTCGCCGCAGGCGAAATCGTGCCCGGGCTGCAGGTGCTCGACGCCGTGCAGAACGGCACGGTCGAGATGGGCAACACCGCACTTTATTACTACTGGGGCAAGGATCCGTCGTTCACCTACGGCACGGCACTGCCGTTCGGCGTCAACGCGCGGCAGATGAGCGCGTGGCTGCGCTTCGGGGGCGGCGAGCAGCTGCTCAACGAGCTTCTGAAGAATTACAACTGCATCGGTTTCGCCGCCGCCAACACCGGCGCGCAGATGGGCGGCTGGTTCCGCAAGGAGCTGAACAATCTCGGCGACATGTCCGGCCTGAAGATGCGGATCGGCGGCTTTGCCGGCACGATCATGTCGAAGGTCGGCCTCGTGCCGCAGCAGCTTGCCGCGCCCGACATCTATCCGGCGCTGGAGAAGGGCACGCTCGACGCGGCGGAGTGGGTCGGCCCGTATGACGACGAGAAGCTCGGCTTCTACAAGGTGGCGCGGTACTACTACTATCCGGGCTGGTGGGAGGGCTGCGGCCAGGCCCACAACATCATGAACATCGCCAAGTGGAACGAGCTGCCCAAGCACTATCAGGCGGCCATCCAGGCGGCGTCGGCCGATGCCTGGAACTACGTGATCGCGCGCTACGACTATGCCAATCCGGCCGCGCTCAAGCGCCTGCTCTCCGGCGGTGCGCAGTTGCGGGCGTTCCCGCAGGACGTGATGGAGGCCTGCTACAAAGCCGCCCATGACATCTATGCCGACCTGTCGAAGACCAATCCGATGTTCAAGAAGATGTACGACAGCCTGGTGCCGTTCCGCAGCGACTCGTATCTGTGGATGCAGGTGGCCGAGGGCGGATTCGACAACTTCATGATCCGCATGCGCACGCGGGCCTAGGCATTCAGACGATTTGGCAAGCCGTTGCGAAGTCCCGGAGCGCGAGCTCCGGGGCTTTTGCCTTCAGGTTCAGCGTGACGGCGGTCAGAGCTTCGGCGGCCCGAGGTCAAGCGTCGGCGGCGGCAGGTCGAGTCCCGGCAGGTTGCGCAGCTGCTGCTCGATCATCGCCGGATCGACCTTGGGCGGCTTGTCGAGCATGAACGTGACCGTCTGCGGAAATGCGATCAGCAGCGCGACCAGGATGAGCTGGAGCACGACCCAGGGAATCGCGCCGAGATAGATGTCGGAGCTCTTCACCGTTCGCGGGGCAATGCCGCGTATGTAGAACAGCGCAAAGCCGAACGGCGGGTGCATGAAGCTCGTCTGCACGTTGGCGCCGATCAGGATGCCGAACCAGATCAGGTCGATGCCGAGCTTCTCGGCCGCCGGCGCCAGCAGCGGGATGATGATGAAGGCGATCTCGAAGAAATCGAGGAAGAAGGCAATGATGAAGACAAAGATGTTGACGAAGATCAGGAAGCCGACGGCACCGCCCGGCAGCGACGTCAGCAGGTGCTCGATCCACTCCTTGCCGCCGACGCCTTGGAACACCAGGCTGAACACGCGCGCGCCGATCAGGATGAACACCACCATGGCGGTGATCCGCATGGTCGACGACATGCCCTGATAGATCAGGTCCCAGGACAGCCGGCCGTTGACCCAGGCGAGCGCGAGGCCGCCGACCACGCCCATGGCGCCGGCCTCGGTCGGCGTCGCAAGGCCCATGAAGATGGTGCCGAGCACGAGGAAAATCAGGATCACCGACGGCACCATGCCGCGGATGCAGCGGCTGGCCAGCGCCCAGCCGCGCAAGGTGCGCGCCTCCGGCGGCAGCGCCGGGACGTCCTGCGGGCGGATATAGGTCAGGAGCAGCACGTAGGCGGCAAACAATGCCACCTGGAGGAAGCTCGGGCCGACCGCACCGAGATACATGTCGCCGACCGACTTGCCGAGCTGATCGGCGAGCACGACCAGCACCAGCGACGGCGGGATCAGTTGGGTGATGGTGCCGGAGGCCGCGATCACGCCGGTGGTGTGACGGATCGAATAGCCGTAGCGCATCATCACCGGCATCGCGATGATGCCCATGGCGATGACCGAGGCCGCGACCGTGCCGGTGATCGCCCCGAGCACCGCGCCGACCAGGATCACCGCGTAGGAGAGGCCGCCGCGGATCGGCCCGAACAGCTGCCCGAAGCCTTCGAGCAAGTCCTCGGCAAGGCCGCATCGCTCGAGGATCGTACCCATCAGCGTGAAGAACGGAATGGCGAGCAGCAGGTCGTTGGAGACGATGGCGAAGAGCTGGAACGTCAGGTTGCCGAGGAAGTCGGCGCGGATCAGGCCAAGCTCGATGCCGATGAAGCCGAAGAACAGGCCGACCGCGGCGAGCGAGAACGCCGCCGGGTAGCCGATCACCATGAACAGCATCATGCCCGCGAACATCAGCGGGGCCATGTTGTGGGTGACGAAATCGATCATTGCAGCGGCTTCTCGTAGGCGTGCTCACGCCGGTAGCCAGGCACGGTGAGCGCCGCGATGCATTTGATGATTTCGGAGATGCCCTGAAGCGCGACCAGGCCGAAGCCGATCGGCAGCACGAGCTTGACCGGCCAGCGCACCAGGCCGCCGGCATTGGTCGAGACTTCACCGGAAATCCACGCGTCCACGAACCACGGCCAGGTGAAATACATCAGCACGAGGCACATCGGCATCAGGAACAGGACGCCGCCCATCAGGTCGATCAGGATGCGCGCCCGGTCGCTGACCATGCCGTAGAGCAGATCGACCCGCACGTGCTCGTTGACCTTCAGCGTCCATGCGGCGCCGAACAGCACCATGCCGGCGAACATGTACCACTGCGCCTCCAGGAACGCGTTGGAGTTGTTGCCGTACCAGCGGATCAGGTCCTGGATGCCGGCCAGGAAGTGGAATTCGCGGCTCAGCGCGATCAGGCCGTTGATGCCGTAGCGGAAGCCGGCATTGGCGGCGCTGAGCAGCGCGGAGATCAGCACGAGATAATTTGCGATGACGCCAAACCGGTAATTCACGGCGTCGATGCCGCGGCTGAGTTTCAGCAGCGTATGTATCGTCCCGTCCAAACCGGTTCCCCTCCCGGGCGGCCAGCCGGGGCAGGCCGCAAATGCCTTGTCGCTTCCCCCGCTCGACCGCGTCCCCCGGGCGAGCCATGACAGCTAATCTGAAGGCTCCATGGGCCGTCAATCGAAACTTGGTCTAACGGCAAAACCGCCGGAAATGCGGGCTTCCAGCGCTTCGGCTGTGCTCAGGCGGCGGTCTGCGCTTCGGCGCTGAGCCTGCGCCGCCGCACCGCCTCGCGGTGCAGCGTATAGATGCCACTGCCCACAATCAGCAGTGCACCGAACACGGTCCAGCCGTCCGGGAGCTCGGCGAACACGAGATATCCGGCAACGGCGGAGGTGATCAGGTACGTGTACCGGAATGGCGCGACCACCGAAAGGTCGACGTCGCGGAAGCCCAGCGCCATGAGATAGATCGCGATCCCGACAAACACCGAAGCAATGAAGAGTTGAAAGAGATCGGCGCTCGCAAGCATCCGCCAGCTCTCGGTCACGATGAAAAAGGCTCCGAACAGCGTGATGCCGACGGCGCCCCAGAACGCCACCACCATCACCGGCACGCCGTGGCCGATGCGACGGTTGGCAGTTTCGCGCAGTGCTGCGAACAACGCGGATGCCGCCGCGACGATGGCCCAGATATCGAACGACGCAGGCACCGGCTTGATCACGAACAGCGCGCCGATGCAGCCGATGCTGATGGCGATCCAGCGGCGCCAGCCGACGCTCTCGCGGAACAGCAGCACCGCCAGCACGGTGATCAGCAGCGGGCCGATCTGCAGCACGGCCGCGACGTTGGCGAGCGGCATGTGCGCGAGCGCGGTGATGAAGGCCACGGTGGAAAGCCCGTCGAAGGCCGAGCGCGCGGTGAGCAGCGGGCTCAACGCTGTGCCGATTTCTTTCCGAAGGCCGAGCGCCATCGCGACCGCGCCGATCAGCAGCATCGCCATGATGCCGCGCACGAAGATCACTTCACCGACCGGGTAGCTCCGCAGGATCTGCTTCACCAGCACGTCGTTGACGGTGTACGAGGCCATGCAGCCGACAATGGCAAGCACGCCGCGCTGGTTTCTGCTCAAGGATGTCGGCACGACGGCTCCGGCCGTGACCGCGGATCAACCGCCAGTAACGCTCATATGTCGGGACAGCGCCGGACGCTTGTGACGGCGGTCGATGACGAAGTCGTGGCCCTTGGGCTTGCGGGTGATGGCCTCGTCGATGGCCGCGTAGAGCGCGTCGTTGGATTCGGAGGCGCGCAGCGGCGCGCGCAGGTCCGCCGCATCCTCCTGGCCGAGGCACATATAGAGCGTGCCGGTGCAGGTGATGCGGACACGGTTGCAGGATTCACAGAAGTTGTGCGTCATCGGCGTGATGAAGCCGAGCCGCCCGCCGGTTTCCTTGACGCGCACGTAGCGCGCCGGGCCGCCGGTCTTGTAGTCGATGTCCTCGAACGAGAAGCGCTCGGCCAGCCGCGCCCGCACCATCGAGAGCGGCAGGTACTGATCGAGTCGGTTCTCGCCAATCTCGCCGAGCGGCATCACCTCGATGATCGTCATATCCATGCCTCGTCCGTGGGACCAGGACACGAGATCAGCCAGCTCGTTCTCGTTGACGCCCTTGAGCGCCACCGCGTTGATCTTCACCTTCAGCCCCGCGGCCTGCGCCGCATCGATGCCGGCGATCACCTTGTCAAGATCGCCCCAGCGGGTGATGGCGCGGAACTTGTCGGGATCGAGCGTATCGAGCGAAACATTGATCCGCTCGACGCCGTAGCCCTTCAGCTCGGCGGCGTATTTGACGAGCTGCGAACCGTTGGTCGTGACGGTCAATTCGTCGAGCGCGCCGGATTTCAGATGCCGCGACAGCGACGCGAACAGGGTCATGATTCCGCGGCGCACCAGCGGCTCGCCGCCGGTGAGGCGGAGCTTGCGCACCCCTTTGGCGACGAAGGCCGTGCAGAGCCGGTCGAGCTCCTCGAGAGTCAGCAGGTCCGCCTTGGGCAGGAACGACATGTGCTCCGCCATGCAATAGACGCAGCGGAAGTCGCAACGGTCCGTCACCGACACGCGCAGGTACGTGATCGCCCGCGCGAACGGGTCGATCAGCGGGGCAGGGGCGACCGCAGGGCGGTCGAGGGTGACGGCGGGTCCGGCAATCGTCATGAAGTTCCTCAGGCGGCCCAATTGTGACCGGTCGGCCGATCCACGTCCAGGCTCGTTATTCCCTGCTATATATAGGGGCCTATGGGTGTTTTTGGGAGATTGAAATGGCGGCCGACACGCGGCCCTGGCCTACCGAATTGCGGCTTGCCAAGGACCGCAAGGCGCTGACCGTGACCTTCGACACCGGCGAAAGCTATGCGCTGGATGCCGAATATCTGCGGGTGATGAGCCCGAGCGCCGAGGTGCAGGGTCATTCGCCGGACGAGCGCAAGACCGTGCCCGGCAAGCGCCAGGTCGCGATCCTGGAGGTGCATCCGATCGGCAACTATGCCGTGCGCCTCGTGTTCGACGACCTGCATTCGACCGGCATCTACAGCTGGGACTACTTCGCCGAGCTCGGCCGCGACCGCGCGGCCAAGTGGCAGTTCTATCTCGACGAGCTCGCGAGCAAGGGGCTGAGCCGTGATCCCGCGCCGCGGCACTAAGGCGCATCCCGGTCAATTCTTGCGTTTGCGCATGTCCTTTCGGAAAACCGGTGCCCACCCCGGATCAAGTCCGGGGCAGGCTTTTTCCGGGACATGCGCTGGCCGCGTCGCGCCGCTACTGCACGATCACCGTCGTGCCGATCGGCACCCGGTTGTACAGATCCATCACGTCGTCGTTGGTCATGCGAAAGCAGCCCGACGACACTGCCTGCCCAATGGTCTCCGGCTCGTTTGAGCCGTGGATGCGGTAGAGCGTGCCGCCGAGATAGAGCGCCCGCGCGCCGAGCGGGTTTTCGATGCCGCCTGCCATGTATCGCGGCAGGCCGGGCTGGCGCTTGAGCATCTGCTCCGGCGGCGTCCATGACGGCCATTCCTTCTTCGCGGAGACCTTGCGCATGCCCTTCCAGGTGAAGCCGACGCGGCCGACGCCGATGCCGTATTGCAGCGCCGTGCCGTCGCCCTGCACGAGATAGAGCTTCCGCTCGGCGGTGTTGATGACGATGGTGCCGGGTTTGTGTTGGCCGCCGTAGCTCACCCGGGTGCGGCTCGTATCCGAGCCGCCGAAGCCGAAGAAATTGAAGTTGCGCCCGCGCGGCGAGCCGCCGCCCAGCATCTCGTAGCGCTCGTTGTCGGATTGCGCGCTTGCGCGATCGGTCAAGCCGAGCAGCGCCACAATCGCGATCAGCGCGGCGAAGGCACGCGGCAGCATTCCGGATTCCCTCCTGTTGATTGGCCGTTCGTCGGGGGGCGCAAAGTGGCCATAATCCGGCTGTCGCGGCAACCGGGATGTTGTCGCGGGGGCCTGTCAATGTTGACAGGTGCCGCGGGAGAGGGGCATCGGCCATCATCGCCGCGGTTCCTCGTCGACGGTCGGCGTGACACCCCCGACAGAGCACGGCGGTCGGAGATGAGGGACCAAGCCGGCCTTGCCAGGGCCGATGTCGCCAACGCCTCAATCGGGCGCCGGCCCGAATGGGGGATCGCTCCTGGCTAAGGGCTGATCAGGCCGAGCATGGCGCATTTGACCGCCGCCTGGACGCGGGTCGCGACGCCAAGCTTCCGCATCGCATTGTCCATGTGAAAGTTCACGGTCCGCTCGGCGATCCGCAGGATCACGGCGATATCGGCCGACGATTTGCCGCGCGCCGCCCAGGTCAGAGCCTGCAACTCCCGCTCGGTCAGGCGGTAGTTTGCACCCCGGCTCGCCCGTTCGGTCTGACCCAGAAGGCGATGGCGGATGATCGCCAACAGCAGCTCGAAATCGATTGGTTTTGTCACGTAGTCGTCGCAGCCGAGCTGGCGCGCCTGCATCTGATGACCGCGCTGCGAGTAGGCCGTCACGAAGATGAAAGGCACCGTGACCGGCAGGATCTTGCCGGTGCGGATCTTCGCCAGCAGGTCGAGGCCCGAGGTGTCCGGCAGATCGAGGTCGCACAGCACGAGGTCCGGATTGGAGCCGAGCGCATCAAGGCCGTCCGCGGCCGTTCCTGCCACGGTGACGGCCAAGCCCTCCTCCTCGAGGACTTCGACGATCAGGTCCGCGGTATCGCGGTTGTCTTCAATGCACAGAATGCGCGGTTTCGGCACGGCTGTTGTCCGCTGGCGCGGCCCGGATCGGCAGTCGAATGCTGACCGCGGTTCCGACACCCAGATCGCTTTCGATCTGGATCGAGCCGCCGTGGGCCTCAACATAGCGGCGCACGACATAGAGCCCAATGCCGGTGCCCGGAACGCCGCGGCTGTTGCTCGCCCGGTAGTACGGTTCGAACAGGCTCGATTGTTCGGCAGACGCAATGCCGCGGCCGCGATCGGTGATCGACAGCACGGCCCAGTTCCCGTCGGAGCGGCCCCACACGGAAATGGCGGTATCGTCCGGCGAATACTTGATCGCGTTGGAAAGCAGGTTGGCAACGATCTGCTGCAACATGTCCGCATTGCCGCTGAGCGTCGGCGGCAGCGCTTCCAGGTCCGCCTTGATGTCGCGGTCGCCCTTGAGCTGGACGATGACGTCTCCGATCAGCGCGCCGAGATTGACCTCCGCCGGTTCGAACCGGGCCTGCGCCTGATCGGCTTCGGAAGCGGCCTGCACCTGCCGGACCACCACGTCGATGTGCTTCACCGCCTGCCGGATCTTGTCGGCGCGCATCACCACGCTTTCGGTGTCGTTCGCCGGCACGAGCTTCCTCAGCCGGAACGCCTGCCCGTCGATCAGCGTGAGCGATGTGCCGATCTCGTGGGTGAGCATGTCGACGAAGCGGCGGCTGGTGTGCGCCTTGGCGCGCTCCAGTTCGTATTCGCTGCGCATCTTCGCCTCGGCGTCCTTGTGGCTGGTGACGACAAAGGCGACGAGCCATTGCGCTGCAACCGCGATTGCCCGGTTGGCGAAGAACACGAGCGTCAGCGTGTCGTGCGGCGGCTGAAAGAACGCACCCAGCGCCGACAGGAACGTCGCCATCGCCGCACAGGCATAGGCGGCGCGGCGATAGGAGAAGATGGAAATAAAGACCAGCACCGCGTAGACGAAGCAGATCGACACGTCGTCCGGCGGCGTGAGGACGTCGAAGATGAAAACCCCGCCCATCAGCGCCGCGATCAGGAGCAGGACGCCGGTCTGCCGCAGCGTGGCCTGTGTCGGCAGCCACGCATGCCGCCCGGACGGGCTCACCGTTTGTGGATGCGGTGGTGCAAGGGACATGCGGTGCCGCTGTTGCGAAAGGACCTCCATGCATGTCGTTGTGGTTTGCTGAAGTCAAATCGCCTGCGCGGCCGCCCTGGCAGAGTTTCCAAGGCGGTTCATGATTTGCCATCGGCAGCGCCCGGCGGACCCCTGTCAAGGTTGACAGGTCGGTGCGGCCGCGACGCTGGTGTCCCGCAGATGGTGGAACTTGCGGCGCTCAAGATCCGGGGGAATGGCGGGCCAGCGCTCAAGCCGCCTCGGCCTTGGCTGCGGCCTCGGCCTGTCCGCCGCGCTTGCCGGCCGGCACACGCACCACAGTCTCGGGCAGATTGCTGGCCGCCGTATCCACCTCATAGCCGGCCTTGCGAATGCCCCATTCGCCGATCCGCACCGCGATCGGCCAGGCGACGCCGAAGGCCGCCATGAAAATCATCAGGAAGGTCAGGAGGCTCGCCTGGGGCCACTGCACGGCGATGATCTGGCTGATGCCGAAGCCGATGGCCTGCACCACGATCGCGGTGAGGATATAGACGAGCATCACGAATGCGGATTGCACGGCGCCTCCTGTTCATCGGCCGATGCGGGGCTGGTGATGTCATTTCGGCCGATGCGTGGACGCTAGAACGGCCGGCCATTGCGGCGCACCTGTCAGCCTTCACAGGGCGGCGGAGGCGGATCAGCGGCGCAGCCAGCGCAGCGCGACGTTGGCGACGCGCGGCGTACGGATGACCTCGAAGACAAACGCAAGCACCGGCAGCATTGCGGCGACGATCAGCACCGGACGCTGCATGTCGGGCTGCCGTGCGCCGAACGTGCCCGGCACGATCAGGACGACCGAGGACGCAACGAGCGCAAGAAACAGCGAAACGAAGACGCGATTGCCGAAGCTCTCGTTGCACGCGGGGATCATGCCCGCAAACACATAAAGCGAGCCGCAGACGAATGCGCCGACGAGAGCAAACACGATCACCGCCATGTGCAGTGACATCAGCGCGATGACGGCGAGCGCCAGGATTCCGAAAACGAAATCGGATACGCGCAGGCGGAGCATGCGGCCTCGTCGGAAGAGCTTAAGGCGGGCCGCAAGCCTATGACGTTTGCCGGCCGCGTCCCAAGCGTTTCGCGCACAGCAGCGACGCAATATCGCGGCCGCGCGCGGTCGGCCTGCTTCGTCCCGGTCGAAGGCTCGAATTTCAAAAGAAATGGCCCCGCCTCCGGGGGAGAGGCAGGGCCGTTACGAAGCAAGCGGGGCTGGGGGGCTGAGGGGTGCCTGCTCCGTACTGTGGCTTATTTGGGGAACCAGGGCTCGGGCTGCAAGCCAGGTCACGAACCTGTGAGCCGCGTGCGTTATGCCGGCATAACCTGTTGAATTGTCACGCTGCTGCGCGAGCGCGCCGCGCAAGAATCCCGCTGCGACATGTTGGCCGGCGACTCGCTCGGGTGCGGACCATTTTACGGAGACGCTTTGTTGAATTGTCGCGCGGCTCGATCGCGACTACGCGGCGGCTGTTTTTGAAAGACGCGTGACCTCACGCAGGATGAGCTCGCGATAGCGCCCGTTCCGCCGCATCAGATGATCCGGCGAGCCGTCCTCGACGATCTGCCCGTCCTGCATCACGACGATGCGGTCGAAGTTGCGGACCGTCGACAGGCGGTGGGCGATGGCAATCACCGTCCGGCCGCGCATCAGCCGGTTCAACGCCTCGCGAACCATTTCCTCGGATTCCGAATCGAGCGCCGAGGTCGCCTCGTCCAGCAGCAGCAGGGGAGCGTCCTTCAGGAACGCGCGGGCGATGGCGATGCGCTGGCGCTGGCCGCCCGAGAGCTTCACGCCGCGATCGCCAACGATCGTTTCGATGCCGTTGGGCAGGCTCTCGATGAAATCGCACCGTGCCGCGACGGCCGATTCATAGACCATGTCATCCGAGGCGCCAGGCTGCCCGTATCGGATGTTTTCCAGGACCGAGCGCTGGAAGAGCGCGATGTCCTGCGGAACGACGGCAATGGCATGCCGCAAGCTCTCCTGGGTCACCTTGGCGATGTCCTGATCGTCGACCAGGATGCTGCCGCCCTGAAGGTCGTAGAAGCGCTGCAGCAGCGCGAACAGCGTCGACTTGCCTCCGCCCGACCGGCCGACCAGGCCGACGCGCTCGCCCGGTTCGATCTTCAGGTCGAAGCCCGTGAACACCTGCCGCCCGTCCGGGTAGCGGAACGAGACGTCGTCAAAAGCAACTCTCGCGCCGCGCCGGATCAGCGGCGTTGCATCGGGGTGGTCGCGCAGCTCGTGCGGAACCAGAAGCGTGGCAATCGCCTCGGACAGCCGCGCCACGTGCTGCGTCACGTCGACAAGGGCCACGGCCAGATCCCGCGTGGCGCTCAAAACAGAGATGCCAAGCGTGCACGTGAGCACGACGTCGCCGGTGGTGATCGCGCCGCGCTGCCAGAGCACCACGGCCCAGGCGACCAATCCCGTCGTCAGGGCGACGGTGACCAGCGCGTGCAGGATCCGCAGCTTCTCCAGATACAGAAGGCTGCGCTGGCGCGCCGCCATCTCCTGGTCGACGATCATGTCGAACCGGCGGTGCTCGCGGCCGGTGCCGCAGAAGGCATTGACCAGCGACATGTTGCTGATCACGTCGACCATCTCGCCATCGATGGCCGCGGCCTTGTTGGCAAAGTCATGGTGCAGCGGCCGCCCCGCGGCAGCCAGGCGGAACAGGGCGATCACGACGATACCGGCGACGACGGCGAGACAGGCCGCCATGGTCGCGCTGACCGTCGTCACCAGCGCGATGGCCGCGATGGTGGCCACGCAAGGCGGCAACACGTTCCATATGAACATGTTCTCAAGCGTGAAAATGGCGTTCGAGGTGGCGGTAATGCGGCTCGTCAGGGTTCCTGGCAGGCGATCGGCAAAGTAGCTCAGCGAGTGGCCGGTCAGGTGCCGAAACAGATCGCGGCGCAGGTCGCCGGTTACCCGGACGAAGGTAAAGCTTGCCACCCAGCCGGCGAGCCGCCACAGCAGATTGTCGGCTGCGATCAGTGAAATGAGGAACAGGAAGGCGTACCAGACGAGTGCCGCCTGGCTGGTATCCGACAACACGTCGACCAGGAATTTCAGCGCGTACTGCGTGCCCACCGAACAGGCAACGGCCGCCAGCACGGCCGCGAGAATGACTGCGTGGGCGCCCGGCCGCACGCGAACGTATCTGAAGACAAACGCATAGGGTCGACTGACGTAGCGATGCGGATCGTTCATCGGGTGCTGGTTTACCTGTCGTCGAGATGGACTGTTTGGTTCGTACGCGCGACGTGACGATGAAGTTGACTCGACGCGAGCACAAAAGTTCCGCGGCATCGCTCAAATTATTTTGCGTTCATTTCCGCACATTTCCGCGCTTTGCCTTGTTGTTGGCGGGAGCACCGCACACGGTTCGATTTCCCGGACGAGGCTCGGGGGCCTCAGCATTGATAAGGAGTTTCTTCGATGCGGATCGCGCAAGTCGCACCCTTGACCGAGGCTATTCCGCCGAAGCTTTACGGCGGCACCGAACGTGTCGTGTCCTGGCTGACGGAGGAATTGATTCAGCTCGGGCATGACGTGACCTTGTATGCGAGTGGCGACTCGCACACGTCCGCGAAGCTCGAGGCGCTATGGCCGCGAGCGCTCAGGCTCGATGGCACGGTCCGCGATCCGAACGCGCTGCACATGACGATGCTCGAGCAGGTGCTGATGCGCGCGGACGAGTACGACATCATCCACTGTCATCTCGATTACTATCCATTCTCGCTGTTTTCGCGCCAGACGACTCCGTTCGTCACGACGCTGCACGGGCGCCTCGACTTGCCGGAACATCAGCCGGTGTTCAGCACGTTTTCGCACATCCCGGTGGTCTCGATTTCCAACGCGCAGCGGCGGCCGGTGCCCAATGCGAACTGGGTGCGAACGATCCATCACGGATTGCCGGCGCAGTCGCTCGTGCCGCATGAAACGAAGCAGGACTATTTTGCGTTTCTCGGCCGCATCGCGCCCGAGAAGCGCGTCGATCGCGCGATCCGCATTGCGCAAGGCTGCGGCGTGCCGCTCAAGATCGCGGCGAAAATCGACAAGGCCGATCATGACTATTTCGAGGAAGCGATCCGGCCGATGATGAACGGACCGGGCATCGAATACATCGGTGAAATCACCGACGGAGAGAAGGCGTCGTTTCTCAGCGGCGCCAGGGCGCTGCTGGTCCCGATCGACTGGCCGGAGCCGTTCGGCCTGGTGATGATCGAGGCGATGGCATGCGGCACGCCGGTCATCGCCTACAACCGCGGTTCGGTGCCGGAAATCGTCGAGGATGGCGTCACCGGATTCATCGTCGAGGACGAGCAGAGCGCGATCGGCGCGGCCTATCGCCTGCCGGAACTGTCGCGCGCCAAGGTGCGCGAGCGGTTCGAGCAGCGGTTTACCGCGCGTCGCATGGCGCAGGACTATCTCAGCGTCTATCGCAGCCTGATGGGTGCCGAGGCACCGCGCCTCAAGGTCGTCGCAAGCGACGCGCCGAAGCGGCGCCGGGCGGCTGCAGAGAATGCATGATCATGGGTTGCTCGGCGGCCGGTCTGGTCCGGCCGCCGATTTGTCCTTTCCGGACTCGGGCCGCGTTTCCGGCATCAGCGCCCAGGCGGCGAGCACCGCCATGATCCCGATTGCGGCCAATCCGAGAAATGCGATCTGGCTGTTGAGGTATTGCGTCATGTACCCGGCAAGGGTGGTGCTCGCCGCGGCGCCAAGCCCGGTCATAGTGCCGACGACGCCCTGACCCAGGTTGAAGTGTCCGGTGCCGCGCGTGACGTCGGCGATGATCAGCGGCACCATCACTCCGATCACCGCGGCGGTCAGGCCGTCGAGCAACTGCACCGCGACCACGAGCTGGGGGGTGGTCACCGTGCCGAACAGCAGTCCGCGCAGCGACATCGCGGTGAGGCCGATGAGCAGCAAGGGTTTGCGTCCCCATGACTGCGACCGGCGCCCGACCCAGGGCGAGATGATCGCCACGACGAATTGCGGCACGATGATGCACATCGCGATCAGCAGCGTCGCCCACTCGCTCGATTGCGTGGTCAGGACGGTGGCCATCATCGGCAGCATGGCGGCGTTGGCGAGATGAAACAGCATGATGCAGCCGGCAAAGGTCAGCAGCGGCCGGTTGCGCAACAGGCTCAGAAACTCGGCCGGCGACCTCTTTTCGGCGGGCGGCAGCGCGCCGCCATGGGCCCGCTCGGGATTGATTTCGCCGGGGGCGATGCGGCGCAGCGCGAGAAGGGTGGGAACGAGCAGGAGCGCGGTGACGATGAAAACCGCGCGCGCCGAAAAGAAATAGCCGCACGCGCCCATGGCCCCGGCGGCAAGGCCGTTGCCGATGGATTGAAAGCGGGCGTTTCGTCCGAGCCGTTCGCCGACGGCCGCGTGCCCCACAAGCCCAAGGCTGATGGCGGCGATCGCCGGTCCGAGCACGCAGCTCGCCGCGGCGTGCAAAACGGCGGCCGCAAGCACCACCGGAAAGATGGGGAAGGCGGCGTAGGTGAGAGCGGCCAGCGCGATCGCTGCAATCGCAAGGCCGGCCAGGAGCCGCTCCGAGCGCACGGCGTCCACCAGCGCACCGCCCGGAATCTGTCCGGCGAGGCCGACCAGACCCGCCACGCTCAGAACCAGACCGATGTCGACCTGGGTCCATTTCTGCGTGGTCAGATAGACCGCGACAAAGGGACCGAACCCGGTCTGAACGTCGGCGACGCAGAAGACGAACCAGTCGAGCCCGCGCAGGCTTTTTTGCGACGGGGAGGGTGGCGGTTCGCCGGGCTGCGGCCCTCCCGGGATGACCGCAAACGTCCGGCGCCCGTCCTCGGATTGGCTCCGCGGGATATCGGCAGACGTTTCCAGCGGGCGGGGAGAGGGTTTCGCCGGCAGCCTACTTCTCCGATTTCATTTCACTGATGTGGTGACGCGAAACCGGTCGGTCGCGCCGGACGCGCCCATCACGACGATGGGCTTGCCCTCCTGGTATTCGGGCGCTGCTTTCACCTGGTCCTTGGTAAAGCCTAGCGTGATGCGGTCGCTGCCGTCGGCCACGGCGAAATGCAGCGAGTTCCAGGCTACGGCGATCTTTCTGCTGCCGACGCCGAGAAATCCTCCAAAGTCGATCACCGCCGCGCGGGCGTTTCCCGCCTGGTCGACGATCACGTCAATGATGCGCCCCATGTTCTCGCCGGCCGCACTGCGGACCTCGCGGCCGAGAATGGTGCGGGCTTCGCGGCGCTCGAGCACGACTGCGGCCGGCCGGTCGGGCGGGCTGCTGTCCGGCTGCGCGGCAGGGGGCGGTGCGTTGTCGGCCGGACGGGCTGCGGGCTCGGTCGCCGCCGGCAGTTCCGCCTGCGGCGTGGGTGGCGTGCTGCCCGGCTTGGTGACGGCCTGCACCGGTTGCGTGGCGTGGGTTTGGTTCTGCGGTTGAGCTTGCGGTGCCGGCCGTGACGGCAGCGCCAAATCCGCCGCATCCAGCAATTGCCCGGTTGCCGCAAGTGCGCCCACGGACAACACCCCGACCAACACGGCCATCCCCACCCGGCGATCCTGGCGCATAAGTTCCCCTGCAATGTTCGCAAAAGCGTCCCTGAGGACGCGCAGAAGCTAACTTGCGCGGACACGCCGGGTTCCGTCCGGGACTAAGGTTCCATTCAATCGGACGCCGGAGCGCCGGCGGCAATTACGGCGACAGGACGACAGAGACCTGAATACCGCCTTCGGTCCGCGGCACGTCGAACGACACGCCGTCGGCATGGGAATGTACGACAAGATCGATGCTTGACGTGCCGAGCTGCAAGTTCCGCAGCCGCAGCTCGCTCAGGAATGCCGGCAAATGCGGATTGCGCAGCCGGATTTCGCGCTTCCGGGGATCGAACTCCAGCCCAAGTGAAGCCTCGACGAGGGCAAACAGCGAGGCGCTCGCCCAGGCTTGCGGTGAGCACGCGACCGGATAGAGCGTCGGCCCGCTGCGGCGCTGCCGCTGGAACCCGCAAAACAGCTCGGGCAGGCGATGCAGGTCCATGTAATTTGCCGCGTCGAACAGCCCCTTGAACAGGTGCGCGACGGCAGGCTTCAGGCCGTAACGGGCGAAGCCCAGCGCGATCAGCGAAATGTCGTGCGGCCAGATCGAGCCGTTGTGATACGACATCGGATTGTAGCGCGCTTCGCCCTTGGCCACGGTGCGGATGCCCCAGCCGGAAAAGAACCGTGGTTCCAGCAGGCCTTTGGCGACGGCCGCGGCGCGATCCGGGCGCGCAATGCCGCTGAACAGCACTTGGCCGGCGTTCGAGGTGCGGACGCGGCAGGCCTTCTTCCCGCCGTCGAGCGCCAGCGCATAGGTGCCGAGCTCCGGGCACCAGAACGCGGCCTCGAAACGCTCCGCGAGACGGCTGGCCTGCTCTTCCAGCTCCTGCGCGCGCTCCGGGCGCTGCAGGGCGCGGGCGCACAGCGCCGCCGCGTGCCTGGCCGCAAACACGTAGCCCTGAACCTCGGCAAGCGCGATCGCGCCTTCGGCCGAGCTGCCGTCGGCGTGAAAGATCGCGTCGTGGGAGTCCTTCCAGCCCTGGTTGGCGAGGCCTTGCTCGGTGGCGCGCAGGTATTCGACAAAGCCGTCGCGGTCCGGATCCCCTGGGCCGTCGATCCACCGCAGCGCGGCCTCGATTGCCGGCCACAGCCCGGCGATCGTTTGGATGTCGCCGGTGCGCTCGAGGTAACGGCCGGCGAGCAGCACGAACAGCGGGGTCGCGTCGACGCTGCCGTAATAAAGCTGGAACGGCACCTCGCGCAGCCGCGCCATCTCGCCGCCGCGCATCTCGTGCAGGATCTTGCCGGGCGTCGCGTCCGCCAGTGGGTTGTCGGAGGTGGCCTGGTGGGCGGCGAGCCGGTGCAGGACGCCGCGCGCCAGCGCCGGATTGCACCACAGCATCTGCAGCGCGGTGATGATTCCGTCGCGGCCGAACGTCGTCGAATACCAGGGAATGCCCGCATAGGGATACGGGCCCTCCGGCGTGTCGGTGGTGAGCATGCACAGATCGGCGGTCGAGCGGCAGATCATCGTGTTGAAATGCTCGTTCGAGCTCTCGACCGTGGTCATGCCTCGCGTTGCGGCGCGCAGCTCGCGACGGGCCGCGCGCAGCCCGCGCAGGAACGGAACAGCCGGTCGGTCCGGCGGATCGCAGCCGATCTCGAGGAAGATCGGTACGGCTTCGCCGGGGGCGAGCTTGAACTCGTAGGTTGCTTCCCGTGTCGTCAGGACATGGGGATGCGGATCGAAGATGAGCGCCGTAGAACGCGTGCGTTGATCGAGGCCGAGGTAGCTCAATGTGATCCGGTCGAAGCCGGTCCGCTTGCGGGTCACGGTTCCGCGCGCCGGTCGCGACATGCCGCGCACCTCGAACAGATCGGCAAAATCGTTGCCGAACAGCATCGAAAGCCGCAGCTCGACCGGCCTGTTGCCGTGATTGCTGATCTTCAGTCGCTGATAGGCGGTGTCGCGCCACAGGAAGATGGTGCGGATGATGTGCACCACGTCTTTCTGGAGAACGAGGTGCTTGTCCACGTAGATGTCGGGATTGGTCAGGTCGATCGACATCAGCGTGTTGTCGTCGCGCAGGTTCGACCCGAGCAGCAACGGCTGCTGTCCGTTCAGCAGCAGCTCCAGGCGCGAGAGAAAACGGGTGTCGCTGTGGAACAGGCCGTCCGGCCCGCCTGACGTTGCGCCGATGTCGCCGTGGCTGTCGACGACGATGAAGGTGTCGCCATGCTTGAGCGAGTGGCGCGGCCGCGTCGCCGGCGACGTAACCGGGATGTAGAACGTCTCTTCCAGCGCCGTTTCGACGACGGTTGTTGTCAGTGTCGCAGTCATGAGCTAACCGCCGTCGTTGTGCCGACGCTTCCGTGAATTTCAGGTGGGTTTGGACAGGGCATGATGCAAATCCGAAAAGACGTCGGCTTTGGTGTTTGCAGGGGTTGGCGCGGGTCCGCTCACATCCGTGCGTCGTGGGGATGAGCTTTGCCGGAGACGCCGGCTTTTTGCGATGCAAGCTCCAGCAGGATGCGACGGCCGGCCTGGGTGACATCCTGTTGGCCGCGATTGGCTAGCATCACGATGCCGATCCGCTTGCCTGGAACCATCCCGATATAGGCCGACGCGTTGTTGAGGCCGCCATTCTTGTCGACGATCGGTGCCGAACCGGGGTGCACCTCCCAGGCCAGCGCCTGCCACGCAGGCGCCTGTGCGTTGCCGCCGCGCATCGGAAAGAGCCCGCGATGGGCGCGCCGCATGTCTGCCTGCAGTTGCCGGTTGCCGGGCAACTCGCCGAGATTGGCCGCGAGAAACGTCGCCATGTCGCGGGCCGACGAGAACGTCTGGCCGGTGCCGGGCCAGAGATAATAGCCCTGAATATCGCCCGGCTCGCCGACCGGCTGGCCGTCGCCGTCATAACCCTGCACGGCGCGGGGCTTGAGCGCCGCGTCGAGGTCGCCGCGCGGGTTTGAGCCCGATCCGGGCAGCGCCGTGGACGTCATGCCGAGGGGTTTCAGGATGCGCTGCTCGACCAGCGTGCGAAGCGGCATGCCGAGCCTGCGCTCCAGCGCCAGATGCAGCAGGATGAAGCCGGCATGAGTGTACTCGTGCTGCCTGCCGGGCCGATGCCCTTCGCTGGCGCTCCATCGGTTCAAGGTGTCGATGAAGGTCGACGGCACGTAGTGCTCCTTGGGCCACGGCGGATGATCCTGCGGCAGCAGAAGCCCGGAGGTGTGGGTGGCAAGCTGACCAAATGTGATCACACGAATGTCGCCGCCGCGCTGGAGCTCGGTCACATATTTGGCGACGGGCTCATCAAGACCGAGCTCGCCGCGCCTGACCGCGTCGGCCAGCAGCGTCGCGTCAAAGACCTTGCCCAGCGATGCGAGATTGAACAGCGAGTCGCAGGTGACGGGCTGCCGCCTCGTTTCATCGGCCATTCCGGCGCTGAAAAACGAGGTCCGGCCGTCGATCCGCACCGCAATGGCCAAGCCGCCCGGGCCTGATCCGGGCTGCAGGTCCTTGATGTGACGGCCGATGACGTTGCCGAGCGCGGCATTCGCCTCGGCACGGCACTGCGCCGCCGCCGGGCAAGCCGTGGCCATCATCAGCAATGTTGCCGTCAACCATCGCATTGGTCGCGAAGCCCCGCTCATGCGCTTCTGTCGCTTCGGCGCGTTCCGTCCAGCGGGAATCGCGTTGCGGCAAAAAAGTCCCAGCCAAAAGCAGCGGTTCTGTGGCTGCGCACCGTCGCCCCGAGCCGCCTGGGCAGTTTCGCCATGCGGAATGCATCGGCCCCGTTCGCGGTTCCCGCGGAACGGTTCGTGCGCTGCACGGTTTTCTCCCATCGCCCAAAGCAATCAATAGGAGAGACCGATGCAGCGTCCGACGTCTTCTCGTGTTTGCATGACATCGATGGCCGTCATTGCCGCTTTGGCGGTCGCATCGCCTGCCGTTTCAACGGCGCGGGCGCAAGCCGATCAGACGCCGGGCCTGTCCGATCAGGCCGCCGCCGACAAAACGCCGGACATCTCCGAGCAGAAGCTTGATGCCGCGGTCGCCGCGATCAAGCAGATCGCCAGCGTCAAGGAGGATTACGAGAAGAAGCTTGAAGCGGCGCCGCAGTCCGATCGCGAGCGCCTCGCCGACGAGGCGGAAAGCGCGATCGTCAGGGCGGTGACCGACAACGGTCTGTCGGTCAAGGAATACGAATCGATCATGGTGGTGGCGCAGAACAATCCCGAGGTTCGCCAGAAGATCATCAGCAAGATCCGTCCGTCCGAGTGAGCACGGCGCCGGGTTCTGCGATCGTGTGAAACGCGTGCTGCAAAGCCCAGGGCGACAGCGAGGGAGCGTGCATCGGGCGTCGTGAAATCATTTCAAAGTTTCTACGAATTTTCGCGCGCGCGTTTACACGATAACGCAAAGTTCTGGGCGATAAATTTCGCCGGCGCCTCCCCCGAGGCGTCTGTCACCTGGACTGAGCAGAGAGTGCTCTTCGGAGCACTCTTTTTTTCTGTCTACTCCAACCGGCGACCTTGTGAGCTGCGCAGTCCCAGCCTGCGACGGTACCGGGTGTTGTTGCGGCGCGCGGCGCTCGACATGCGGCGCGGCGGCCTTAAAAGTGCTCGCGCTGGCCACGAGCCATGGCTCGTCAGCGCGAGCGCAAGCCGCCGCGGACCGAGTAGCGGCGGAGGAATGCCGATCGGCGCTCGCACGATGTGGATTGTCGGCCACGCAAAGCATCTTGTGCGAGTGCCCGGCTTCTCGCGAACGCTGCCGTTGTGCTACGCCTTGATCGGAAGACGCTGGGCCCAAGGGGGAGTTCTGATGCAATTTTCTTCAAGATCGCTGATGACAATCACCGTCGCGCTGCTCGCCGGAATCATCCTGATGCCGGCAACGGCAGACGCCGCGAAGCTGACCAAGGCGGAGAAAGCCGCCTGGAAGCAGGCGAATGTTTCCTGCAAGGCGGAGGGGAAAGCCAAGAAGCTCGGCTGGCTCAAGCGTCGGAAGTTCGTCAAGGGCTGCATTCTTGAAACGTTGAAGGGCTATCCGAACATCAACGTCGAAAAAGTGATGAAGGAAATGGATACGCAGAAGCTTCCGGTGGCCCAGGGCGGCAACGCCATCTAGCGCTTCAGCTTGGATACGCAGAGATGTGAGCGGGCACGCTGCAAGCCAGATTAATCGGTGGTTCGGGACGGGGGCCACGTCGGCGGTGGGTAGCCCGTTCTAGAAGCGCGCCGTCAGCGACAGCGTCATCATGCTGCGGTCGCGCAGGAGATTGTAGCGGCCGCCCCAGGTCGGTTGATACGTGATCTCCGCGACGTAGCGTTTGCGGTGCTCGGCGCGCAGCGCGACAAAGGCGAAGTGTTTGCCCTCGCTGAAGGCGCCGTCGTAAGACCAGCCTTGGATGTCGTAGCCGTAGCCTGCTGACGGCGTCACGTCGATGCCCGGAAGCAGATCGGCATAGCGCAGAGCGCCGCGCACCCGCGCGCCATAGGCGAGCGGGCTGACGAAGCCGTCGTTGCTGCAGGTGAGACCCGGCGCGACCACCGCGCAGTTGCCGTTGACCGGCACGCTGCCGAATGTGTCGGCCCGCCCGTAGCGCCGCACGTTGGGGTCGGGCAGGTTGTGCACGTATTTCAATCCGGCCTCGCCGCCGAGCGTCGTGGTTCTGGCGCCAAGCACGCCGGCGAAATCCCGGGTCGAACCGAGCAGCACGTCGGTGGTGGCAAAGCGGTCGTACGGCAGGAAGATGCCACCGAGCGGCACGGCACTATACTCGCTGCGCAGCAGCGACGGCGCGGTGTCCGACGTCGCGGCGGCTGTGACGTCGGCGCTGTTGAGCTGCAGCGGCTGATTGAACCGGTGCACCACCTCGGCGAATGCGCTGAAGCCCGGCCGGCTGGTGATCGCGTTGAGCGCGAGCATCCGGACGTTCTCCGGATAGGTGACGAAGTATTTCGGATTGAGCCCGTTCGGATCGCCGGCGAGGAAGGGATTGCCCGGCCGCAGCGACTTGACCACGCCGATCAGGCCGCCACGCTGATGGTATTGCGCGAAATACGCGCCGAACTGCGTCGCAATCACCTCCATGCGATGGGTAAGACCGACGCCGAACTGGCCGCCATCCGGCTCGTCGTCGGGCGCGCGCTTGGCGTAATTGACTTGCGCGAGCGAGGCGGGGTCGGTCAGCCCCGCGCCGAACACGACCTTGTCGCAGCGTTCGGCGAGGTAGTCGAGCGACGAAAAGAACGTGCCGCAGCCGAGCGGCTCGGTGCGCTGGAACTTGAACTGATAGAACGCCTCGAGATTGATCGTGCTGGTGAGCCCGACCCTGGTGAACACCGCGGGGAAGGGGATGCCGACCTCCTCCGGCAGGACGCCCGGCCGCCGCAGCGCC
>JAIESC010000023.1 GCA_019746355.1 Xanthobacteraceae bacterium
TTCGCAGGCCACAGCGTGCCTGCCGTCAGGCAGAAATTCCACTTATCGTCCTGTTCAGATTTCCGGGACCGGCTCTTTCGTCGCGCCCGCCCTTGCCATCGCAAAACTTCTTGAAGGCCCTAAGACGCCCTTCGACAAAGTGCGACGCACTTGGCTCAGATGTATTCTTGATACGCCAATCGAGCGTGAGTTCACCGCGGAATGCTGCCGCTAAAATCGCTTGCTTGTACTTTTCCACCAGCCGGGGAATATGATTGAGGTGGTCGCGACTTCGTTTGGATTTCGCCGACAGGCTGTCGAGCTTTGCAACAAGCCGCCGCTGCTCCGCCGACGACGGGAGCGGTAACGGAAGTTCGGCTAATGTCTTGGAAGACAAGTGCTTGACGGTGATTGAATGGGTTTCATCGTTGATGAGCCGAAGATACCCTGGCAGAACATAGGCCAAGAGTTCTTTCAAATAGAACTCTTCGTTTGTGGCAATCCGGCAAACTCGCTGATTTAGAAGGGCGTTGCCGCCCGCCCAAATCCGGGAATTAAAATCTCCGTCCATGCCGACCAACAAGTCACCATCGCTAATCCAAAAGCCGTCCTCAATTTTTCCACGATAGAATGTTTCCGTCGCTCCTGACGTAACGTCTCGGATGCGAACTACCGGCACACCTTGTTGATCATCAAACTGGCTTGATCTCCACGGGTAGCCATTCAAGATTTCAGCAACGTGGTCGAGACGAATGCGCCTCCACCACGGTGCAGCTCTCACCAGACCCGATGAGGAAGTTTCAATAAGTTTTTCGACAGACGCTGAAAAGCTCATTCGGCTGCCTCTGCCGCGACAGCCGGCTTCTCCAATCCATTCAGGTCCTCGGAAAGCGTTTCAATATCCTCCAACGCTGCCTTAAGATGGCCGATAATCGCTGCGGCAATGTCTTGTGGTTCTGTGAGCTGTTCTTCGACTTCGGCCTCGGTGTCGCGCAACCAAGTAATATCCAGATTGTCCTTACGTGTCTTAATGGCGTCGCGCGTGAAGCAGCGCCAACGACTGTCCTCGCCCCGATCCTTCCGCTTACCGCCGCCGTTCGGATCGCTGCCGTAGGTTTTCTCGAAATCGGCAAAGTCCTCCACCGTTAGCAGACGGGTCTTGCCGAATGCCGGCATGTTGGCGCGCATGTCATAGACCCACACCGACTTGGTGTTGCCCTTGTCTGTCTTGCCGCGCTGAAAAAACAGTACGTTGGTCTTGACGCCTTGGGCGTAGAAGATGCCGGTCGGTAGCCGCAGGATAGTGTGAAGGTTGCACAGGTCCATCAGCCATGTGCGCAGCCGTCGCCCGGTGTTGTCCTCAAACAACACGTTGTCGGGCACCACCATCCCGACGCGCCCGCCGGGTTTCAGCGCGCGAACCACGTGCTCGACAAACGCCAGTTGCTTGTTGGATGTGTCGGCGGTCACCGAAAAATCGGAGCGGGTCGGCCGGCCGCCGCCTTTTTTGGTACCAAATGGAGGATTGGTCAGCACAAGGTCTGCCTTCGGCAGACGCTCGCCATCCGGCGACAGCGTGTCGGCCAACTCCACTCCGGCCTCAATGCTGTGCAGCAAGAGGTTCATCATGCACAGGCGATGCGTATCGGGGACCAACTCGGCACCGACGAACGCGCTGTGCCGCTGAAAATGGGCCTGCTGTTGCGACAGCTTATAGAGATCGTCTGTGCGGTCCTTGATGTAGTGGTCGGTCGCAACCAGGAAGCCGCCGGTCCCGGCGGCTGGGTCTTGAACAACCTCGCCGGGCTGCGGCTTCAACACACGGATCATGCAGTCGATCAAGGGGCGGGGAGTGAAATACTGGCCCGCACCTGATTTCTTATCTTCGGCATTCTTCTGCAAGAGCCCTTCGTAAAGGTTGCCAAGCCCTTCCTCACGAGCGGAGAACCAATCGAGTTGGTCGATGCTGGCAGTGAGTGATTTGAGGTTTGTCGGCTTGCGCAGCCGCGTTTGCGCGTCAGTGAAGATGGCGCGGACCAGGCCGTCCTTGATGTCGGGCTTGCCGAGATCGAGCAACAGCCGTTTGTAGTGGTCGAGTTGATCGAGGCCGTCCCTCTTCGCCAGTTCGCGCCACCGGTACGCCTTCGGCAGGCGATCTTCCTTCTTGGTTTCCTCAAGCATCTTGAGGAACAGCAGGAATGTCAGTTCGGTAACGTACTCGTTATAGGTAACGCCATCATCACGCAGGATATGGCACAGCGACCAAAGCTTCGCGACGATATCGCCTGTGGTGGTCATCAGCCTGTCCTTCTCCACATTTCCTCGTTGATCCCGCTCAGCACGCCTTCAAGCTCGCCATCAAACACCTTGTTTAAACGAGTAAAGCCGCCGTCCGCGGCGAACGGATCGCGGTCCAGTGCGTCGCGGTCCACCACGATTTCTTTTTCGACCTGCTCGGCGATCCGCCGCAGCCACCGCTTCTGCGGATCGCTCCATTTGCGCCCCTCCAACACCCGCTGCATCGCGGCCTTAACCCGGTCGGCATAAGGGATCAAGGGATCGCCCAACGCCACCTGCCGGACGTAGCCGATGATGGACGCGGCTATGTCCACGTTCTTGATGTCGGCCCAGGCGCGGCGAAGGTTGGCCTCCGAATAGCCCTTCTGATCGAGCACCATGCGAAGCTCTCGCAGGTCAGCGCGGGTCAGATCGCGCGGGCGTTGGACCACGAGTTTCAGAGCGGCGATGGTGTTGACGTTCTTGCGGACGTAGTCGGCAAAGCCTTCCAAAAAGTCCTCCGGCTTTGTGGCCTCGCCAAAACCTCGGGTGACCGAGACGACTTCATCTTGGTGATAGGAAATCGGCATGAAGCGTGGCGGTCCGTCCCCGTCACCTTGCCAGTCCAGGAGGGGACCGATTCCGGAACGGGTCGAGAGCCATTTGGACAATTCTGCGGGCTTGGTCTCCAGGAGTCGCTTCAACATCGCTTCCGGCGCTTCCCCTGCCGTCGCTTCAAATTTGGCGCGGACTTCGGGCGGTAGTTTTTTCAAGATGCGGCGGAGCTTCACCGCCAACTGCTGCCGGATCGTCTCCCGGTGGGCATCCTGATCCGCCACAATCAATTCCTTGACCAGTTGGGCGAAGCTGATCGTCGGATTGACCACCACCGGTTTCATGTCCGTGAGGTTTTGCAGGTGCGGATAGAGATCCACGGCATCGAAGATGCGGAACACTTCTTTGCCGATATCTGGGCACAGCCGGGTGGCTCTTCCGATCATCTGTTCATAGAGGATGCGGCTGTTCACCCGCCGCAGGAACACCAGATTGGTGATCGGCGGCACGTCCACGCCCGTGGTGAGAAGATCGACCGTGACGGCAATCCTGGGATCAGCATCGTTCTTGAATGAGAGAATGAGTTTCCGCACGCGATCCACACTGCCGGTGATTTTCTTCACGGCGGCGTCGTCAATCTCCCCGTATTTCTTGGCGAACGCCTTTTTGATTTGCGTCACCACGATATCGGCGTGAGCATCGGTGGCGGCGAAGATCAGCGTTTTCCCGGCGCCGGGCGCGGACGGATCAATGTGGTTCGCCAGTTCTTCCGCCACGACGCGATTGAACTCCGTAGTCACCACCTTCTTGTTGAATTGCTCCACGTCAAAACGGATTTCGTCAGGCGCACGCGCCGGATTAATTTCGCCGGTCCGGGTGTTCAGCAGGTCGAGCTGCTTGTCCTTTTCAAAGACAATGCCTGCCTGCGTCAGGGCGGTCACGATCCGCACTGGTGGCTCGTGGTCGATTAGGAAGCCGTCGATCACCGCCTGCCGGTAGGAATAGGTGAAGATCGGCTCGCCGAAGATTTCCGTCGTGTGCAGCGCAGGCGTGGCCGTCAGCCCGACCTTCACCGCGTCGAAGTATTCCAGCACGCGGCGGTACTTGGATATGTAGTCTTCTTGTCCGCGGAAGCTCAACTCGGCATCGGACATTTCCCGGTCCAACAGATAGCCGCGGTGGCATTCGTCGATCACCATGAGGTCGTATTGATCGACCGGCGGCGCTTCCGAACTGTCGGCGGCATACAAGACGCGCTTCACCAAGCCCTGAATGGTGCAGATATGAACTTTCGTTTCGGCCTCGGGCGTCACGTCCTCAAGTTTCTTGAGGCCAAAGATATCGGCGAACGCCTTGCCCGACACGATCTTGGTCGTGGTGAACTCGCCCGCCGCCTGATCGCCAAGGGCGGAGCGGTCCACCACAAAGCAGATGCGCCGGAACCGCTTGGTGGCGAGCAGGCGATAGAGCAGGGCTATGGCGAGCTTGGTCTTGCCGTGCCCGTGGCCATGGCGAGCAGCATGGCGCGGCGCTCCGCGCCCAATGCGCCTTCCACAGCCTTGATGGCGGCCTGCTGATAATCGCGGAGCGGGAAGCCAAACTCGAATGGCAATTCCTTGAGGGCTGCCGTCGCGGCGTCCTGATTGATTTCAAGTTGCCCTGACAGACCTTCCGGCGTCGGCCAGTTGACCAAGGCACGCCGATGGTTCGCGGATCGCCGCGTATCGCGGAACCAGATGCCGCTTTCCGTCTCAATCTGTTTTAGGTAGGAGCGGCCGTTGGCCGAGAACACGAACGGCACCTTGTGCGTATCCCACGGCCCGCCGGCAAAAGAGAAATCCACGCTCGCCGGGATGCCGATGGAGTACCGCTCAGCTTGATCAACGGCGGCCGAGACATTCTTGCGTCGCCGCTTTGCCTCCACCACACCAATTAACGTCAACCCAGCGAACAGCGCATAGTCGGCCGGCCCGCTCGCGGTCGGCCACTCTGCGATGGCGAGAGTCTTGCCTTTTACCGGCCGCGCGCCGCTGGCATAGCGCAGCGTCTTGGTGTCGGCTTCCCACCCGCTGTCCCTGAGTTGCTGATCAATGAGGGCACGGGTGGCGGCTTCGTCCAGGTCGATCTTGGTGGAAGCTTCTTCGCCGCGCTGGATCAGCGCCAAGGTTTCGGACTTGGGCGCTTGTTCTGCTGCGGATTGAAGGGCGGCAAGCCGGGCGGCAATTTCCGCCGTCTTGCTCTCGCTTTCGGCGGCGAGCGTCTCCCAGATCGCCCGTTCCTCTGCCTCCCGTGCCAATCTCTGTTCGACGCTCTCGCGGGCGCGGGCGTGTTCCTCGGCTTCGCGTCTCGCACGGCCAGCGGCGTCCTCGCTCTCGGCAACGCGGCGACGTAGGGCTTCGATTTCTTCCCGCAGCGGCACGGTGGCGTCCACCGGCTCTGGTGGCGGGACGAAGGGGCCGGGCTTGAGATCGGCCTGCTTGCCGTAGGTGCGATGGAACCAGATGCCAAGTTGGCGGGCGAACTTCAAAGCCGACAGGGCGTCGCTGTGATTGCCCTTGGCTTCATGCGCCGCACGGTTGCCAGCTTTCCGTAGCGCGTGGAAAACGTCGGACGCCTCTTTTGGAATGATCCGCTCAAAGGCGAGGCGGCGCAGCGTGTCTTCAAAGGTCTCGCGCTCGCCAAGATATAGTGCGTGACGAGCGGCGACCTCTTTGGAAAGAAGCTCGGCGAACTGGCGCAGCTTGAAAATCGCGGTACCGGGGTCGTCGCGGAAGTATCTTTCCGCAAGCGCACCCAACCGCACCAGCTGCGGCGCATGACCGCTCAAAAATCCGAAGTTAGTGGTAGGCAGCACCCCATTCCCCCGCCTGCCGCCGCATGGCTCGGTATTTACGAGCATTGGCTGAATACGCGCAACCCGGCGCATCCAATTGCGGAACTCTACAGGCGTGGCGTGTATTTTTTGTCCTCGCGCGGGAAGGGGCGCCGCCACATTGCGCTTCAGGCTGTGGCGCGCTGGCGCGCGCGCTCCGCCTTTCGCAGAGGTTGACTCCGTGTCTGCGGTATCTATAGAAGTTCTTGTTTTGTTCTTTAGCGGTATCGTCGATCGAAAACATGGAATCGCAGCGAGAGCCTTGGACCGTCCCCGCTCGCGGTCGCACTTGCGATTTTGGCTCTCCGCAAGCCGCCGGGGCGGGCTGCGGACTTTGATTAGGCTAAACCAGTTGCAGCCTCAAATCGCGGCCGACAATGCGCGCGGCGCGCTGCAGGCTCTCGATGGTGGCGCTGCCGTTGTCGGGGTCGAGCAGGCGATCGACCTGCGCCCGGCTGGTTTTCATCAGTTCGGCCATCCGCTGCTTCGTGATCTTCTTTTTCCTCATCTCGCTGGCAAGCTGGCGCGCCACCACCGCCTTGATGGCGGCGGCAGTGACTTCCTCGCGGATGCCTTCCTCGTCGAGCCAGCTTTCGAAGCTCGATCCGATGTGCGGATTTTTTTCTTGGTCGTGCTTTTCGCGGCCGCGCTTTTCTCGGCCACACGCTTCTTGGTCACGCTCCTCTTGGCCATGACGGCACCTCGTTCAAGCGTTGTCGTGCGAGCGCCAGATCGCCCGTTGGCGTCTTTGGCGGTTTCTTGATGAGGGCGTGCAGGGCGATCGGCACGCCGTTGTGGAAACCGAAGTACGGGGTGCATTCTGTTTGTCAGTCACCGAACGCATCGTTCGCCCAGTCTTCGCGGCCGTGCCGGATACGAATGATATCAAGATGGTCGGCTTCGATCCGGTAGACGATGAGATGCGATGCGACAGGATAAATCCGAACCGGCGGATGAAGCTCGCTGCGTTCGCGCGCGATTTTGGGCTGTTCACTGAGAATGTCCAATCCTGCCGTCAGTTGCCGGATATAGAGCTGCGCCTGATCGACCGACCATTGCGTTGCCGTGTAAAGCCAGATCGCTTCAAGGTCTTCGAGCGCGCGCGGCCTCAGCCGGTAGGGTTTAGGTCGGCTTGACGCCATGCTTGTCCCGCATTGCGCCTAGAAATCCGTCGACGGAAAATTCGCGCGCCTCTCCGCTCGCCAGACCTTCATCGACAAGCTTCTGCATCGCCGCGATCTTGGCCGCGCGCTCCTGGTCCTTGCGGATCAGATCGCGCACGTAATCGCTGGCATTGGCGTAGCGGCCTGTCGCGGTCTGCGCTTCGACCCATTCCTTCATCGGATCGGGAAGGGAAACATTCATGGTGGCCATGTCGAGCCTCCTTTCCCTTCCATCATGACAGATTTTGCCAATGTTTGCCATTCTCTTCGCGCCCGTGGATACGCCTGTCCTCCGGGGACCGTCCGTTTTCCCGCGGGTTGACTTCCTTCCCGCAGCCCTTATACATGTTCCTGTTTTGTTCTTTCAGCGGTCACCGTCGATCGCGGCGTCCGGCGAGAGAGCAGAATGCGGTGCCCGACAACTGGCATCGCGTTGGAGCGCCGGGAGGCGCCGGGCCCTACGTCACTGGGCCAGCGCGCCCGAAGCGGCAACCCCTGGTAACAGGGGACCTGCCGTGGCGCGCGGCGGACCCCGGATTTGGGTTCGCCAACCGGCGGCGATCCGCCGGTGGCGCCTCCCGGCGCTCCAACCTCTCTTTTTGAGGGGAAGGAAAAGTGGGATGCGGGCCAACCCCGGGCCCGAAATGGCAAAGAACAGGGGCGGCGAAGCGTTGGCTTACTTGCCCGGCGAAGCGGAAGAGCAGCGGAAGATGACGCCATGCCATTGACCCGGAATTTTAGCGAGACGGTGCAGGCGCGCGCGGAACGCGATCCCGCCTTTCGCAAGGCGCTGTTTCAGGAAGCCGTGCAGGCGCTGCTGCAAGGAGACTTCGCCAACGGTCGCTCCGCGCTGCGCGCCTACGTCAGTGCGACGATTGGTTTTGACCGGCTGGGCAAGGTGCTCGGCCGGCCGCCCAAGAGCCTGATGCGCATGTTCGGACCGGACGGCAATCCCACCGTCGAGAATCTGTTCGGCGTGATCGGCGCGTTGCAGGCCGAGACCGGCGTGCACCTGAAAATACGCGCTGTCGCCGACGCCGCCTGACGACGGTGCTCAACGACAGCGCGCATGTCCAAATTCGCCTTCCTCGCCGCCGGTTTTTCCGCCGTGCACGAGGCTCGCAGCAACGGGTACCTGCGTCCGTGAAGTCCAATTCAGGCAGCGTGTTCGATCTGGTAGGGGCGGACAAGAAGGTCGGCCGGAATTTTCCAGGCCTCGCTGATCTTATGGATCATGTCGACGGTGAGGGCGCGCCGGCGTGCCAGAATTTCCGACGCGCGCGAGCGCGAGCCCAGAATTTCCGCCAGTTCGGCCTGAGTGTGCCCGAGCTCCTCGATCGCATAGCCGAGCACGTCGATCGGATCGAAGCTGTCGTCGATATCGATAGGCCATCGCTTCGCTTCGTAGATATCCACGAGAGCGAGAAGCACGTCGAGCCTGTCACCTTCTTCGGTGCCCTCAGCCGCGCCCCAGCAGGCCTCGATCTCGGCAAGCGCCGCTTTGTGATCCTTGTCGCTGCGGATTGGGCGGATTTCCATTGGAGGCTTCCTTCAGAATTGCGAAACGGTCAAAGCATCGATGCGGTCGTATTCGGCATGGGTGCCGACGAACTTCACGAAGGCGACCTGCCGGCGGAAATCGAAAGCAGCCACCAGGCGATAGTTTCCTCCTGCGACTTCGAACCTCACACGTTCGCGATTCAAAACCTTGGACTTCGGGGCCGCTCGCTGCACGTCGTCCGTCGAGTTCCACTGTGCGGCTCTGACGAGCCTGTACCAACGTTCCGGTGCGACCTTGGCCTCAGGGTGCTTTGTCCAGAAGCCGGTCAGCGTGTTTCGGGCAATGACCCTCATGGTGTGATGTAGCATGTTCCCATATTGGGAACAAGAGAGTGTCATGCATGTAGAAGCTGGCGACGTTTGGCCGGATGTTTTCTGGCAACGCAATTCACTTTCACCCCGTCACCCTGAGGCGCTCGGCGCGCCGCCGAGCCGCCGCAAGTCGGGCTTGCCCGACTTGCGTTCTCAAGAACCGATGTCGGGTATACCCGACATCGGCGGGCGACGGCCCCCCGACGGCGCAGCAATCCGGGCTGTTCATCCTTCGAGGCCCGCGCTGCGCGCGGGCACCTCAGGATGACGGGGCGAGGGCGCCGCTTTGTCTAACTCTCCGCCAGCGCCCGCTGCACGATATCGCCGACGTCGCGCGACAGTTGCGGGGCCGCCGCGATCCGCTTCAGCGCCGTCTGTGCCCGCTCGCGCCGCCCGCTCTCCAGCGCGCGCCAGCTCTTGAACGCCGTCGACATCCGCGAGGCGAGCTGCGGATTGTTGGGATCGATCGCCAGGATCCTGTCGGCGATGAATTCATAGCCCGCGCCGTCCGGCCGGTTGAACTGGGTCGGGTTGCCGGCCGCGAACGCGGTGATCAGCGAGCGCACCCGGTTCGGGTTCGACATCGAGAACGCCGGATGCCCGGTCAGCGCCTTGACCCGGTCGAGCGTCTTCGGGTCGGGCGTGGTCGCCTGCAGCACGAACCACTTGTCGATGATCAGCGGGTCGTCCTTGTAACGGTTGTAGAAGTCGTCGAGCGCGGCCTGCCGCTCCGGCACATCGTGCAGCGACAGCGTCGAAAGCGCCGCCATCCTGTCCGTCATGTTGTCCGCCGACTGGTACTGCTTCGCCGCCAGGCGAATGGCGTGCGACTCCTGCGTCGCCGCAAGCAGGTCGAGGCAGACGTTCTTCAGGAGCCGCCGCCCGGCGCTGACGGCGTCGGGGCTGTAGGGCTTGCGGTCGGCGAGGCTCTCGTAGGTCTTGCTGAGAACCGCATTCAGATGCAGGCCCATCAGGGTGCGCAGCGCGGCGCGCACCCGGAAGATCGCGTCCGGATCGACGTCGCGGCCGATCTCGCGGGCGATGTCGGCCTCGCTCGGCGGTGCCAGCGCCTCGGCAATGAACGCGGGCTCGAGGCTCTGGTCGGCCATGATCGCCGCAAGCGCGTCGAGCAAGCCTTCGTCGACCTCGGGGTCCTGTTCGGCGCGCAGCCGCGCCACGTTGCCGACCAGCAGCCTGGTCGCGAGCGTCTGCACCGCCTGCCAGCGGTTGAACGGATCGCTGTCGCGCGCCGCCATCAGCCGCAGGTCCTCCGGCGTGAGATTGGCGGTGAGCTTGATGGGGGCCGAGAAATTGCGGTTGGTCGACAGCGTCGGCCGCTCGGCGACGCCGGTGAACGTGAAGCTCTGCGCCGCCTTGTCGAGAATGAGCACGCCGCGCTCCACGGTCTTGCCGTCGGCAAGCGTCATCGGCAGGTCGCGGCCGTCGCGGCCAAGGAGCCCGGTCGCAAGCGGGATGACCATCGGCTCCTTGGTGGGCTGGTTCGGCGTCGGCGGGATCACCTGCGCGATGTCGAGGCGATAGGTCTTGGCGGCTGCGTCGTGGTGCCCGGAGATGATCACCTCGGGCGTGCCGGCCTGCGCGTACCAGCGCTTGAACTGGGTGAAGTCGCGGCCGCTCGCGTCGGCGAAGCACTGCACGAACTGCTCGACCGTCGCGGCCTCGCCGTCGTGGCGCTCGAAATAGAGGTCGGTGCCTTTGCGGAACAGCTCCGGGCCGATCAGCGTGTGGATCATGCGCACGACCTCGGCGCCTTTCTCGTAGACCGTGGTCGTGTAGAAGTTGTTGATCTCGCTGTAGACCTCGGGCCGCACCGGATGGGCGAGGGGGCCCGCGTCCTCGACGAACTGGTGCGCCCGGAGCGCGCGCACATCGCCGATCCGCGTCACCACCCGCGAGCGCTGGTCGGAGGTGAACTCCTGGTCGCGATAGACCGTGAAGCCTTCCTTCAGGCAGAGCTGGAACCAGTCGCGGCAGGTGATGCGGTTGCCGGTCCAGTTGTGGAAGTACTCGTGGGCGATGATCGCCTCGATCGAGACGAAATCGCTGTCGGTCGCGGTCGCCGACGACGCCAGCACGTATTTGTCGTTGAAGACGTTGAGGCCCTTGTTCTCCATCGCCCCCATGTTGAAGTCGGACACCGCGACCACCATGAAGATGTCGAGGTCGTATTCGCGGCCGAACGCCTCCTCGTCCCAGCGCATCGAGCGCTTGAGCGAGTCCATCGCATAGCCGGCGCGGTCCTCCTTGCCGTGCTCCACGTAGATGCGGAGCGTGACCTTGCGGCCCGACATCGTGACGAACGTGTCCTCGATGTGCCCGAGCTTGCCGCCGACCAGCGCAAACAGATAGGCGGGCTTCGGCCACGGGTCGTGCCACACCGCGAAGTGCCGCCCGCCGGCAAGCTCGCCCGCCTCGCGCAGGTTGCCGTTGGCGAGCAGCACCGGCGCTTCGCTGCGGTCCGCCTCGATGCGCGTGGTGTAGACCGCCATCACGTCCGGCCGGTCGGGATAGTAGGTGATGCGGCGGAAGCCCTCGGCCTCGCACTGGGTGCAGTAGTTGCCGCTCGACCGGTAGAGCCCGGAGAGCTGGGTGTTGGCCTGCGGATCGACGATGGTCTCGATCTCGAGCGTGAACGGCCGGTTCGGCGGCTGCGCGATGGTCAGGCGCTCGGGCGTGGCGAGATAGCGGTCGCCCGTGAGCGTCTCGCCGTCGAGCTTGACCGACACAAGCGTCAGCCCATCGCCATCGAGCACCAACGGCGCAGGCGCGCCCGCCGCAGGATTGGGCTTAAGCCTCAGCGTCGCGCGCACCGGCGTCTGCGCCGGATGCAGCTTGAAATCGAGGTCTACCGTTTCCACCAGCCAGTCGGGCGGCCGGTATTCGGAAAGGCGGACGGGGCGGGGGTCTTCGGTGCGCATCATGTTCTGGAAACCGTATGTGGAGCTATTTGGTTTGCACCAGCCCATCCACGTCATGGCCGGGCTTGTCCCGGCCATCCCGCTTAGGCTGGCACGGTGCGTCCCTCATCGAGATGCGCGGGACAAGCCCGCGCATGACGGCGGAGGGGGTGATGCAAGCCAACTGGACTGCCTTTGCTGTGACATGGCCCATTCGAGGTGGGACGCGATCTGGGCGGGATTGTGGGCAAGGGGACATTGCTAGATCGGGCGCCCCGTCAGGCATAGCATGTTCCCAACAACAACGCGTATCCGGGGAGGTCATCGTGACACATATGTTCAATTCCGGTTGCCCGTGCTGCCTGCCGCGCCAAGTACTGCCAGGTGATGGCCTGTCGCGCCGGCAGTTTCTCTGCACCACCGCGGCGGGAGCGGTCGCCGCGTCAACGATCGCGGCGAGCGTGATCGGGACCGCGACGGAGGCTGAGGCACAGGCCGCAAAGCCCGCGCGTGGCCGCCCGACCCTGATCAAGGGCGGCATCGTGCTCAGCCTCGACCGCGCCGTCGGCGACTTCGAGCAGGCCGACGTGCTGATCGAGGGCAAAAAGATCGCCGCGGTCGGGCCGAACATCAACGCGCCGAATGCGCAGGTGATCGACGCCAAGAACCGCATCGTCATGCCGGGCTTCGTCGACACCCACCGCCACATGTGGCAGGGCTTCCTGCGCAACGTGCTGCCCGACGGCTCGCTCGAGGATTACCGCAACGTCGTGCAGCGCACGTTCGGGGCCAAGATGGTCCCGGACGATGTCTACGCCGCGGACCTGATCAGCGCGCTCGGCGCGATCGACAGCGGCGTCACCTGCGTGCTCGACTGGTCGCACATCGGCAATTCGCCGGAGCACACCGACGCCTGCATCAAGGGCTTGCAGGAGTCCGGCGTGCGCGCCGTGTTCGCCTATGGCGCGGGCCAGAACGAAAGCGGCCGGGTCATGGAGATCGCCACCTCGAAATACCCCGGCGACATCGCCCGGCTGCGCAAGCAGTATTTCTCCAGCGACGACCAGCTCACCACGCTCTATCTCGCGGCGCTCGGCGGCGCGCCCGAGGCGGCGCTGGCGCAGTTCAAGGCGGCGCGCGACGTCGGCGCGCGCATCACCATCCACGTCGGCGTCGGCGAGTTCGGCCGCAGCGCGTTCATCGAGAAGGTCAACGCGCTGAACGGGCTCAAGGACGACACGACCTACATCCACTGCTGCACGCTGAACGACACCGAGTGGAAGCTGATCAAGGACACCGGCGGCACCATCTCGATCGCGGGCTATGTCGAGACCCTGATGGGCCACGGCAATCCGCCGACCCAGAAGGCGATCGACCTCGGAATCCGGCCAAGCCTCAGCGTCGACGTCGAGACCTCGGTGCCGAACGACTTCTTCACCCAGATGCGCACCGTGTTCTCATTGCAGAAGAACGAGGTCTGGGCGCGGAGGCTCGCCGGCCAGAAGGACGCCGGCAAGTTCCTCACCGCGCGTGAGGTGCTCGAGTTCGCCACCGTCGAAGGCGCGCGCGCCAACGGCCTCGACAAGAAGATCGGTACGCTCACGCCGGGCAAGGAGGCGGACATCATCCTGCTCCGCACCGACCTGCTCAACACCCTGCCGATCAACAACGCGGTCGGCGCGGTGGTCACCAGCATGACCGCGCAGAACGTCGACACCGTGCTGATCGCCGGCAAGGTCATGAAGCGCAACGGCAAGCTCGTCGGCGTCGACATGAACCGCATCGCCAGGCTCGGCCGCGACGCGCAGGCCCGCAACTACAAGGCCGCGAACGTCCCGGACAAGAGGATTTGATTTTTGTTGAACTACTTTCGTCATCGGCAGTCCATCCCTCCCCGCGAGGGGAGGGTGGCCGCGAAGCGGCCGGGTGGGGAGAAGGTGCCACACGAGAGTTCTCCCCACCCCCGCGCTTCGCGCGGACCCTCCCCTCGCGGGGAGGGAAGCGCGCGCTGAACCACCGATCCAAGCGCAAGCGACGACGCAAGCCTCGGCCGGTTGCCCGGCCATCGTGATTCATGGGAATGAACCGGAATGACCGACCGTTTCGACGTCGTCGTCGCAGGTGCAGGCCACAACAGCCTCGTCGCCGCAGCCTATCTCGCAAAAGCCGGTTACCGCTGCCTCGTGCTGGAAGGCCGCTCGATTCTCGGCGGCAACGTCGTCACCGAGGAGCTGACGCTGCCGGGCTTCCGCCACGACTCCTGCGGCACCGCGCACGTGATCCTGCAGGACTCACCGATGATGCGAAACGACGAGCTCGGCCTCGCCGACTACGGGCTCGAATACATCCACCCGGAGATCGTCTGCCACGCGCCGTTCCTCGATGGCTCGTGGCTGACGCAGTATCACGACATCGAGCGCACCGTCGCGCAGTTCGCCAAGTTCTCGAAGAAGGACGCCGACGCCTACCGGCGCATGTACAACGAGTACGACGCGATCAAGCCGCTGTTCGATGCCGCCTCCTACACGCCGATCGGCTTCGGCAAGCCGATCAACGACCGGCTGAACGAGCATCCCGACGGCAAGAAGTGGCTGCGCCGCCAGGCGCGGTCGGCCTGGGAGATCATCCGCGACAATTTCGAGGACGATCACTCGCGCTGCTTCATGCTCTGGATGGCGTTCCAGACCGTGACGCCGCCGGAATGGCCGATGACCGGGCGCAACGCCTATTCGCTCGCCTGGGGACGGCAGCGCTGGAGCTGGTGCATCCCCAAGGGCGGCTCGGGGATGCTCACGGGAATTCTCGTCCGGCTGATCGAGGATCACGGCGGCACAGCCCTCACCAACAAGATGGTCGAGCGGCTGATGGTCGAGAACGGCAAATGCGTCGGCGTGGAATGCGCCGACGGCTCGAGCTACCGCGCCGGCAAGGCGGTGCTCTCGACCGTCCACATCAAGCACCTGATCGGCATGGCGCCCCGCAACGCCTGGGCCGACGACTTCGTCGAGGGCGTCGAGACCTGGCAGGGCGGGCCGACCTTGTTCGTGCAGCATTACGCGACGAGCGTGCCGATGACGTTTACCGGCGACGGCGGTCCGATCACGCCGATCGCCTGCGCCATGCTGTCGGAGCCTGTGCGGGCGCTGCGCATGGGCTACGACTTCGCCCGCGGCGTCGCCAATGTCGAGGAGCCGGTGCTGCTCGCGGTGTCGCCCACGATCGGCGACTCGACCCAGGCGCCGCCCGGCAAGCACACCATCAAGATCATCGGCATGCAGCCCTATGACCTGAAGGAGGGGCCGCAGCACTGGGACAACATCAAGCACGATGTGGCGAAGGCAAACCTGAACTGGCTGCGGAAGTTCTCGCCCAATCTGACCGACGACAAGATCCTGGCGAGCGTGATCGAAAGCCCGCTCGATCTCGAGCGGCGCAATCCGCACAACTGGCACGGCTCCTGCCACGGCGGAGCGCAGAACGCGGCGCAGGCCGCGGCGCTGCGCCCGGCGCCCGGCTGGGCGCAGCACCGGATGCCGATCCCGGGCCTGTACCAGACTGGTTCGACCACGCACCCCGGCGGGTCGATTTCCGGCGGTCCCGGTCGAAATGCCGCTGCCGTGATGCTCAAGGATTTTGGTACAAGCCTTGAAGCAATCGTGGCACAAAGCCGATCGAAGGCAGGGGTCGGGGTTTCCGTGCCTGCCCAATGAGCATCGATTTGAACAGGTTGCTGAAAGAGCCACGCGGTCATTCCGGGACGCCGCGAAGCGGCGGGCCCGGAATCCAGTTCGGGAGAAAGTCCCCGCGAAACTGGATTCCGGGCTCGCGCCCGGAAGCGCGGTTACGCGCGTCTTCGACGCGCTATGGGCGCGCCCCGGAATGACGCCTCGGGCTTTTTCAGCAGCCTGTTGAACGCAGTAAGACTAGAACCGGGATGGAATGACCAGGAACACCGAGGAGGAATGGCAATGTTCCGATTTCTGAAGATCGCGCTCAGTGCGGCGGCCGTGGCGGCCGTGTCCGCGGTTTCCGCAGCTCCAGCCTTTGCGCAAAGCTGGCCGACCCAGCGCGTGACGATCGTCGTGCCGTTCGGCGCGGGCTCGGTCACCGACATTCTGGCGCGCATCTTCGCCGACGAGATGGGCAAGAAGTGGGGCCAGCAGGTTGTCATCGAAAACAAGCCGGGCATCGCCGGCACGGCCTCGGTCGCCAAGGCCGCGCCGGACGGCCATACGCTGATGGTCACCTCCAACGGCCACACCGTGTCCAACCTGGTCAGCAAGGACGCGCCGTTCGATGCGGTGAAGGATTTTGCCGGCATCACCCGGCTCGGCTCCGCGCCGCTGTTCCTGATCACCAATCCGAGCGTGCAGGCCAAGACGCTCAAGGAGGTCATCGAGCTGGCCAAGAAGGAGCCGGGCAAGCTGAACTTCTCGTCGCCGGGCCTCGCCAGCACGACGTTCATTGCCGGTGCCCTGTTCCGCAAGGCCGCGGGCATCAACATCGTCCATGTGCCGTTCCGCAGCGCGCCTGATGCGGTGACCGCGGTGATCCGCGGCGACGCGCAGCTCTATTTCGCCCCGGTCAACCTCGCTCGCGACCAGTCGGAGGCCGGCAAGGTCAACGCGATCGCCGCCGCGACCGCTGCGCGGATCCCGGAGCTGCCGAACGTGCCGACCTTCACCGAGGCTGGCCTGCCGTACGTCTATGACTCCTGGTTCGGCCTGATGGCGCCCGCCGCCGTGCCGAAGCCGGTCCTGGAAAAGATTTCCAAGGATTGGGCCGACGCGCTGAAGGCGCCGGAGATGCAGGCCAAGATCAAGGCCCAGTTCCTGATCGGCGTGACCGACACGCCCGCGGCGATGGACAAGATCGTCCGCGACGAGACGGCGAACCTGACGCAGGTGTTCAAGGAGGCGGGGATCTAAGGCTTGCTCCGCTGTCATTCCGGGACGGCCCGAAGGGCCGGGCCTGGAATCCAGTTCAGGAGAAAGTCCCTGCGAAACTGGCTTCCGGGCTCGCGCCTTCGGCGCGCCCGGAATGACGGCCGGCACTTCTAACAGTTGTGACTGGCAGGAGGCGGCAATGCGGTTTCGTGCCTGGTTGTTCGTCGCAGCTTTCGCCGTGAGCGCTGGAGGCGCGGCGGCACAGACCACGTCCCGTCCGAACGCGCCATCCTATCCGGCGCAAATGGTCCGCATCATCGTGCCGTTTTCCGCCGGCAGCATCAGCGACGGCTTGGCCCGCGTGCTGGCCGACAGGCTCGCCGAGCGCTGGCAGCAGCAGGTCATCGTCGAGAACCGCCCGGGCATCGCCGGCACGGCGAGCGTGGCGAAGGCGGCGCCCGACGGCTACACGCTGATGCTCACCTCCAACGGCCACACCATCGCGTCGGTGGTGAACCGGAATCTGCCGTATGATCCCGCCAAGGATTTCGCCGGCGTGACGGAGGTCGCCTCGGTGCCGCAGGCGCTGATCGTGCCGCCCGATCTGCCGGCGAACAATGTCGCCGAATTCATCGCGCTGGCGCGCAGCCAGCCCGGCAAGATGAACTTCGCATCGGCCGGCCTTGCCAGCACGTCCTATCTCGGCGCGGAGCTGTTCAAGCAAACGGCGAAAATCGACATCGTGCATGTTCCGCACAAGGGCGCGCCGGAGGCGACGACCAGCATCATGCGGAACGACTCGCAACTGTTCTATCTCGGCGTCAACCTCGCGACCGATCTGCACCAGACCGGCAAGGTGCGCGCGATCGCGGTTTCGACGCCGAAGCGAAACCGCGCGCTCCCGGACGTGCCGACCGTCGCCGAGTCCGGCGTGCCGGACTACAAATACGATGCGTGGTTCGCGATGCTGGCGCCCGCGGGCACGCCGAAGCCGATCCTCGACAAGGTCAGCGGCGACATCGGCGGCATCCTGCAGGCGCCGGACGTTGCCGAACGCCTGACCAAGCAGGGCGTCGACATCGTGTTCAGCCCGGCCGACAAGTTCGACGCTATCCTCAAGGCCGACGTCGCGCACAACAGCGCCACGCTCCGCGCCGCCGGCGTCGGCGGGCAGTAGCGAAGCTGGGTGAAAGCCACAGGCTCTCCGGAAACGAGTCCGCTCCCAGTCCCGTCATCCTGAGGCGCCCGCCGAAGGCGGGCCTCGAAGGATGCGGCCCCGCTGCCGCAGCGGCCTTGCTGGCGCAACGGCCGGGCCGCGCCCTTCGAGGCTCGGCGCCATAGCGCGTCGAAGACGCGCGTAAACGCTTGTAAGCGCCGAGCACCTCAGGGTGACGGAGATGGAGCCGCGAAAGCTGAAAGACTCTCAAGCTCTCAGGATGACAGAGTTGGAGCCAAGCCGAACACCTTTAGCGGGCAGCGGCCGGCGGCTGCGCATCCCGGCGCGGCTCGGCATGGCCGATCACCCGCTTGATCGCCGGCGAGCGCCGCCGCAGCGCGCGTTCGAGCTCGTCGACCTTCTCGTGCACCGCCTGGACGCTCAGCGCCGGATCGACACGGCAATGGAAGTTGACGATCTCGCCGTCGTCGGTTTCGCGGACCCGCACATTGTGCACGTCGCGCACCATGCCGCCTTCGGCGGCGATTTCGTCGAGCGCCATTTGCACCGCGTTCACCCGCTCCGGCGGCGCCTCGCGGCCGGCTGCTTCCTGCTGCAACGGCTCGATGTGGGTTTCGACCTCGACCTCGGGCCCGAGCGCGTCGCGCAGCGCAGCCTCCAATCGGTCGGCAATCTCGTGTGCCGTGCCGAGCGCAAGCCTTCGCTCCACCTCGAGGTCGAGCGAAACCGACAGCTTGCCGCGGATGTCGTGCACCGTGACGTGATGCACCGCGAGGCCCTGGTTGCGCGCGATCACCATCACGCGCTCGTGCACCGTTTCGCTGTCGAGCGCGCGCGGCGCGATCGAGACCACCACCTCGGAGCGGGGCAGGTCGGCGCGGATCGCCTCGGCGACGCCGGCTTTCAACGCTTCGACGCGGTCGAGCGGCAGCGTGCGGCTCACCGCCGCGACCACCTCGACGAACACCTTGTCGCCGGAGGGGCGGGCGCGCACGCGCTCCACCGCGATCACGCCGCGCACTCTTCCTGCCGCGCGGATCACCGTCTGGGCCGAGCCGATCGGCGCGGTGTCGGTCAGCGTCTCGATGGTGCGCCGGCCGAGCCGCCAGCCGGCGAGGCAGACGAACAGCGCGACCACCAGCGCCGCGGCCGCGTCCGCCCATTGAAAGCCCAGCGCCACGCCGCCGAGCCCGACCAGCACGGCAAGCGACGACCACATGTCCGAGCCGAAGTGCAGGGCATCGGCCTCCAGCGCCTCGCTCGCCGTTTCGTTTGCGACCCGATAGAGCAGGCGGGCGCGGAAGAAATCGACCAGCACCGACACGATGATCACGGCGAAAGCCGCAAGCGTGGCCTCCACCACGTGGCCCGGCTCCTGGCCCAGCAGCCGTTTTCCCGCTTCCCAGATCACCACGCCCGACAGGAGGAACAGCAGCGCCGTCTCGGCGAGCGCCGCCACGCTCTCGACCTTGCCGTGGCCGTAGTGATGCTCCTCGTCGGCTGGCTTGCCGGAGAGGCGCACCGCGAAATAGGTCATCAGCGTCGCGCCGAAGTCGATCAGCGAATGGGCGGCTTCCGACAGGATCGCGAGCGAGCCGGTGAGCACGCCGACCACGGCCTTTGCCAGCGTCAGGCCGCCGGACGCGAAAATGGATGTGAGCGCGACGCGCTCCTTGTCGTGCTGTGTGGCCACCTTGGAAGCCTTCGAACGATGCTCGGCCCGGTATCCGGTACAGGCACATAGTGCGACTTCGGCGACAACGCAAAGCGTCTTGTTCGCATGCGGCTCCCCACCTAAGCTGCAAACGACACTCGGAATGATTTGCAAAAACGTCGCCGAGACAAATGCGCCGGAAAAGGCGCGGCTTTCTGGGAGGAATGCATGATCAGGCTTATCTACCGCTGCGCCGCGCTGGCGTTGCTGCTTGTTGCAATCGCCCCGCATTCGCGCGCGCTGGCGCAGGACTTCCCGTCGAAGAACCTCAACATCATCGTGTCGATCGGTGCGGGCACCGGCATGGACGTGCTGGCGCGGCTCTACGCGGAGAAGCTTGCCGCGGCGCTCGGCAAGCCGGTGATCGTCGAAAACAAGCCGGGCGCGGCGACCATGCTCGCCGCCAACCTGGTCGCCAATGCGGCCCCCGACGGGCATACGATGGTGGTGCTGACCAGCAGTGCGCTGGCGATCAACCAGTGGCTCTACAAGCAGATCAACTACAATCCGGAGGCCGACTTCACGCCGATCAGCCTCTACGTGAAATCTCCGCTCATTCTGGTGGTGAACCCGAACATTCCGGTCAAGGACGTGAAGGAGTTCATCGCCTACGCCAAGGAGAAGAAGCCGCCGATGGACTATGTGTCGGTCGGGGCCGGCGGCTTCCAGCACATCTCCATGGAGTTCGCCAAGCAGCGCTTCGGCTTCGACGCCAATCACGTGCCGTACCGCAACACGGGGCAGTCGGTCGCGGATCTCATCGCCGGTCACGTCCACACCGGCTTCGTCGAGGCCGGGGCATCGATCCCGTCGATCAAGGACGGCAAGCTGCGCGCGCTCGCGGTTTCCTCTTCGACCCGGCTGCCGCTGCTGCCGGAGGTGATGCCGTTCTCTGAAGCGGCCGGTGAGCCGGACTTCGAGGCGGTGTCGTGGCACACCTTGATGGTGCCCTCGAAGACGCCGAAGTCCGTCGTCGACCGATTGCACGCCGAGATGCAGAAGATCATGAGCGACCCGGAGATGAAGAAGCGGGCGGCGGACATCGGCCTGATCCCGATCGACTCGCCATCGGTCGCGGGCATCAACGACTACATCAAGTCGGAGCGCGTGAAGTGGGGCGCTCTGGTTGACAAGATCGGGCTTCGCGGTACGCAGTGATCTTGGAATGGCGGAACGTCTGAAAGGCAAGGTCGCGCTGGTCACCGGCGCGGGATGCGTCGGTCCGGGCTGGGGCAACGGCCGCGCGACCGCGGTGCTGTTCGCGCGCGAAGGCGCCAAGGTCTTCGCCGTGGACAAGAACGGCGAGTCGATGAAGGAGACGGTCGCGCATGTCGACGCGTTCGGCGGCACGATCCGCACCCACGAATGCGACGTGACCAACAACGCCTCGGTCAAGGCGATGGTCCACGCCTGCCTCGAGGCTTTCGGCCGTGTCGACATCCTGGTGAACAACGTGGGCGGCTCGGCCGCCGGCGGGCCCGTCGAGCTCTCGGAGGAGGGCTGGGACGGGCAGATGACCTACAACCTCAAGAGCGTGTTTCTCACCTGCAAGCACGTGCTGCCGCTGATGGAGAAGCAGGGCGGCGGCGCGATCGTCAATCTCGCCTCGACCTCAGGCCTGCGCTGGACCGGCTCGGCGCAGATCGGCTACGCCACCTCCAAAGCCGGCGTGATCCAGTTCTCGCGCGTCACCGCCGTGCAATACGCCAACAAGGGCATCCGCGTGAACACCGTGGTGCCCGGCCAGTTGCACACGCCGATGGTCGAGGCGCGGCTTGCCAAGCAGCGCACCGGCGGCGACGTCGAGGCGCTCTTGAAGTCGCGCGTCGACCGCATCCCGCTCGGCTTCATGGGCGATGGCCGCGACACGGCGAACGCCGCGCTGTTTCTCGCTTCCGACGAGGCGCGCTTCGTCACCGGCACCGAGATCATCGTCGACGGCGGCATGGTGGCGCGCTGCGACTGACTGGAGAGCCGTGTCACAACGTCCGTGTCACCTTGCTCAGATGCGGCGGGTTATCGGGATCAAAGCCCTTCCGGCGCGCCGCCACCTCGATGGCGCGATAGGCCGGAACGAGCATGACCACCGGATCGAACGCCGGGTGACCGTCACCGATCCAGGGCAAGGTCTGCGCCGCGCCACCGGCGACAAACACGCGTTCGCCCGACCCTTGCAGATCGCCGACGAGATCATCGATCGCGGCTGCGGCCTCATCGTTCTGCCGCAGCACCAGCACCGGCGTGGCCTGTGTCACCGAGGCGCGGGGGCCATGCCGCAGCTCGGCGGCGCTGTGGCCGATGGCTGGGACCCGCAGGATTTCCGTCACTTTGAGCGCGATCTCGCGCACGCAGCCGAGCCCATAGCCGCGTCCGACGACGAACGACGCAGGGGCGCCGGCTGCGGCGTCGGCCCAGGCCGACCAATCGCACGCAAGCGCGCGGGACAGCCTCGCCGGCACATGGCGAAGACCGTCATTCAGGTCGGCATCGTCCGCCATAGACGCCACGACTTGCGCGCCGGCGATCATCGACAGCGCCACGGTCTTGGTCGCGGCAACCGCGCGTTCGGGGCCCGCGCCGATCGGCAGCACCAGTTCGGACGCAGCAGCGGCAGGAGAGCCCTCGTCATTGACGATGGCGAGCGTCAGCGCGCCGGACTTGCGCGCCACTTCGGTGGCGGTGACCAGATCGGGGCTGCGGCCCGACTGCGATACCACCACGAACAGCGCGTCACGCATGTCGGGCGGCCGCCGGTAGGCGGTCACGACCGAAGGCGCGGCGGCGGAGGCCAGCAAGCCAAGCCGCGCCTCGAACAGATACCGCAGATAGATGCCGACGCAGCCGGAGCTGCCGCGCCCGCAGAACACGACGATGCGCGGCTTGGCCGCTTCGATCCGTCCGGCGATCGCCTCAAACAGATCGGTGCTCGCCAGCAGACGCTCGGCCGCCGCCGGGATCTCGGCGGTTTCGCGTGCCATCGCGCTTGCGTCGGGCGGTTCAGCCATTGCTGGCCTTGGACGCAGTGATGGCGGCACGGAGATTGCCGGCATGGTGCTCAAGCAGTTGTTCGGCTTTGCCGCGGGGAAGGCCGAAGCCAATCAGCACGGCCGTCTTCAGGTCGCCACCGGCCGCATCGAGATGGCGCGTCGCCTCGCTTTCCGCGCAGCCGACGATTTTGCCGACGATCGTTGCCGCGCGGCGGCGGAGCTTGGCGTTGCGCGCCCGCATGTCCACCATCAGGCCGCAGTAGACACGGCCGAGCTTGACCATCATGGCGGTGGAGATGAGGTTCAGCACGATCTTGTGGGCGGTGCCGGCCTTCATCCGGGTCGAGCCCGCGATCACCTCGCTGCCGGTCTCGACCAGGATGCGATGGCGTGCCACCTCGAACAGCGGCGCGCCGGGATTGCTCGCCACCGCGATCGTCACCGCGCCCGCGGCCTTCGCCGCCCGCAGCACGCCGATCGTGAACGGCGTCGTGCCGCTCGCGGCAATCCCGATGACGACGTCGTTCGCTGAGACCTTGACGTCGGCCATGGCCTGCTCGCCGGCCTCGGCGCTGTCCTCGGCGCCTTCCGAACTGCGCGTGAGCGCATCGAGGCCGCCGGCCATGGCGAACACCACGCGATCCACCGGCCAGTCGAAGGTCGGCGGCAGTTCGGAGCCGTCCTGCACGCCGATCCGGCCGGAGGTGCCGGCTCCGGCATAGACGATCCGTCCGCCGCGCTCGAGCGCCGGCACCGCGTCCTCGACCGCTGCGGCGATTGCGCTGAGCGCACCGCGGACGGCCGCGGCCGCCGCAAGCTGCTCCTCGTGCATCGCCGCGATCATCTCCGCGGTGGACCACGAGTCGAGATCGATGTAGCGCGGATTGATGTCTTCGGTGCGCATGACCTTGTCCGCTAACGCTTGGCGGCGCGGCGCGCCAGATGCAGCGCGCCGTCGACCGCATCGCCTTCCACCGGAACCAGCCGCCGCTGCACGTCCGGCGCAAGCCATGGCTGCAGCGACGACGCAAGCCCGCCCAGGAGCGCAACGCGCGACGCTCCGCTTTCGATCAGCCGCCGCACCAGATCGTCGATCTGTTCACCGGCCTCGCGGACAATTCCGCGCGCGATCGGATCGCCGGCATCGGCGTGCCGCATCACCAGCGGCGCGAAGGTGGCATACTCGGTGGCGGTCGCACGGTCCATCCAGGCGACCGCCTCGAACGGATCGTTGTGGAAACGCAGCATCACGTCGCGGGTCAGGCTCGTCCCGCGCGTCCGCTCGTCATGGGCGCGCAGTGCGAGCCGGATCGCATGCAGACCGAGATCGGCACCGCTGCCTTCGTCGGAGATCGGAAAGCCGTAGCCGCCGACCCTGACCTCGCGTTCGCCGACCATGGCAAAGCCGACGCTGCCGGTGCCGACGATGACGATGCCGCCGTCTTTTCCGCCGTGCGCGCCGATGCAGGCGATCGTCGCATCGTGGGCATAGATGACCGAGCGGAAAGGTTGCGCATGTTGCGCCAGTTCCTCGGACGCGCCTTTGCGGCCGACGCCGGCAAGGCCGATCGCGGCATGCATCGATTTCAGCGCGTCCGCGCCAAGGCCCGCTTCGTCGATCGCCGCGCTGCATGCCTTCTGCACTTCGGCAAGCGCCCGCGCCACTCCAAGCCGCAGCGTGGCGGGTCCGCCAATACCGGTGCCGAGCACAGAGCCTTCGGCGTTCTCGATGCGCGCGCGGCAGCCGGTGCCGCCGCCGTCGACACCCACGAACAGCAGATTGGCTGCTGCGGCGACATTCATCCGGCGACCCGCTGGATGTCCGCACCGCACTGCACGAGCTTGCGGTCGAGCGACTCGTAGCCGCGATCGAGGTGGTAGATGCGGTGCACGGTGGTTGCGCCATCGGCAACCAGCGCCGCCAGCACCAGGCAGACCGAGGCGCGCAGGTCGGTCGCCATCACCTCGGCCGCGTGCAGCCGCTCGACGCCGCGCACCAGCGCGGTCGAGCCTTGCAGCGAGATGTTGGCGCCGAGCCGGCCGAGCTCGGGCACGTGCATGAAGCGGCTCTCGAACACGGTTTCGCGGATGACGGAGGCGCCCGGCGCGATCGTCATCAGCGCCATGAACTGCGCCTGCAGGTCGGTCGGGAAGCCGGGATAGGGCTCGGTCGATACGTCGATCGCCTGCAACGGGCCGGAGCGCACCACCATCAGGCCGCGGTCGGTCGGCCAGAGCTGGGCGCCTGCGCTCTCCAGCACCGCGCCGACCGCGCCGAGGTGCTCGAGGTGCGCCCCGAGAATTTCCAGGTTCCCGCCGGTGATCGCGGCGGCGATGGCGTAGGTGCCGGCTTCGATGCGGTCGGTGATCAACTCGTGACGAGCCTGATGCAGCGCATTCACGCCCTGCACCAGAATCCGGTGGGTGCCTGCGCCCTCGATGCGCGCGCCCATGGCGCTCAAACAAAGCGCAAGGTCGCAGATCTCCGGATCGCGCGCCGCGTTGAGGATCTCGCTCTCGCCGCGCGCCAGCACCGCGGCCATCAGCGCCGTCTCGCTCGCGCCGACCGACGGCGAGGCGAGGACGACGCGGCCGCCGCGTAAGCCTTCGCCGTTGGTGCGGGCATTAATGTAGCCCGCCTCCATGTTGACCTCGGCCCCGAGCGCATCGAGCGCCTTGAGGTGCAGGTCGATCGGCCGCGCGCCGATCGCGCAGCCGCCCGGCATCGACACCCGCGCCGAGCCGAAACGGGCCAAGAGTGGCGCCAGCACCAGAATGCTGGCGCGCATGCGGCGGACGATGTCGTAGGGCGCCTGGGTGTTGCGGGCAGCGGAGGCATCCAGCACCAGCATCCGGCCGGGGCCGCGCGTGGCGGTGACGCCGAACTCGCGCATCAGCGCCAGCATCGTGTCGACGTCGCTCACCTCCGGAACATTGGTCAGTTCCAGCCGTTCGGCGCTGAGCAGCGAGGCGGCGATCTGCGGCAGCGCCGCGTTCTTCGCGCCGCGCACCTGCACCGAGCCTTCAATGCGTTTGCCGCCGCGAATGACCAACCGGTCCATATTGGCTCTCGTCTCGGAATGCCGCCGCAGTATGGGCGCATCATCGTGCAGGCTGCGTGGAACAGCACGGCCGGATGATGCCCTTCGTATTCGGCGTCCTTTAACCTAGTACATCCGAGCGGAAGTTTTGACTCCGCTTTCTGCAAGAAGATTTGAGGAGTCGAATCGGCTGTGTTGTGGCA
>JAIESC010000051.1 GCA_019746355.1 Xanthobacteraceae bacterium
CCAAGCTCGACGTCAAAGCCGGCCAGTACGTGATGATCGCGGTCGCCGACACCGGCACCGGCATGCCGCCCGACGTGATCGCGCGCGCCATCGATCCGTTCTTCACCACCAAGCCGGCCGGCCAGGGCACCGGGCTGGGACTGAGCCAGGTCCACGGCTACATCAAGCAGTCCGGCGGGCACGTCGCGATCTATAGCGAGCTGGGCCACGGCACCACGGTCAAGCTCTACCTGCCGCGCCATTTCGGCCAGGAGGAAGGCGCGGCGCGGCGGGCGATTCGCGGATCGGACGTGCCGCTGTCAGAAGGTCACGAGACGATCCTGCTGGTCGAGGACGATACCGACGTCCGCAAGCTGACGGCCGACATGCTTCAGGAGCTCGGCTACGCGACACTGGAAGCCGAGAACGCCGACCAGGCGCTGGCGCATCTCGACGCCAATCCGGACATCGCCATGATGATCACCGACGTGGTGATGCCCGGCATGAACGGGCGCCTGCTCGCCAACGAGGTCCGCAGCCGCAGGCCGGGCCTGCCGGTGCTGTTCACCACCGGCTATACGCGCAACGCCATCGTGCATCACGGCGTGCTCGACCCCGACGTTCACGTCATCATCAAGCCGTACACGCTGGAGACGCTGGCGATGAACGTGCGAAGCCTGCTGCGGCCGGCCGATCCGACCAACGGCAAGCCCGGCAACTGAGACTTACAGCCGTTTCCACTTGGCCTGCCCGCAGATCTTGGCCTGCCCGCAAATCTTGGCCTGCCCGCAAATCTTGGCCTGCCCGCAGATGGAGAACGCCATGGAGCGGGCGTGCGCGTCCGTCGTGCCTCATCAACAGCGGCATAGCCAACGCCATGCTCCCCGGCCGCTTCACTTTTTCGGGCTGCGCGGGCTCGCCCTTTCCCTTTTTTCCGTCTCCCTCGAAACGAGGGAATGGAGCGCCGGGAGGCGCCGGGCCCAGTGACGTAGGGCCCGACGGACCATCGGGTCCGCCGCGCGCCTTGCGAGGCGCGCGCCCCCCAGTGACGCAGGGGGGCGGCGCTCCCGGCGCTCCACCAGAGACGGCGGAACGGGGCCATGGTCTCTCTCGCTCGCGGGCGTCTCTCGCTTCGCCTCCGGCCTTCCGAATGGAAGCACGAGACGAAATAATGTTCTTGATATGTTCTATAGAGACGGCTGGGTAATGGGTCAGTTTGATTTTTCTGACAGGCGGCGTCTTCCGGGCCTTCTGGACGCCTTATCGGCCAAAATCCAGTCCTCGGCAGTGCCGGGAGAGGCAAAGCCGAACACCGTCACGGGGATCGCAATCCCGCTCGATCTTGCGGACCAAATACCCATCCCCGATCCGCTCGCGCTCGACTTGGTACTCAATGCCATTGGTCCGCAGATCGGCTTCCCAAGCATCAATGACCCGATGATGTCCGACACTTCCAGAGCTTATCCGTGACCTTCGCGGCCATAGCCGGCGTCACCTTCAAGTTCCTTTCCGCTGTTAACCCTCGATTGTATGAGTCAAACTGTCACACTGCGGTTGTCCTGGCGTCCTAATGGGAATTGACTTATATGTCAATTCGCGATCTGATTATCGCTCACGAGGGTACTGCCCTATGGCGCTTCGAACCGCCCAAAGTTCCCATCAAAAGACGCCTCTATCTGACGGGCAACGGCCGAAAGCATCTAACCGACCCCAATTCAGCAACCAATGTTCTCAAGCTCAGAGGTCATATTCAAAACGCGCTGGTGCATTGGGTTTCAGGGGGGCGAGTTCGTGGCGACGAGCTAGGCAAGGCGCGCTTTCTGAAGCGCCTCTGTCCGCCACCTCCAGAAATCTGGGAGGTCCGTGTGACAGATCCCACGCCCCAAGTTCGGTTGCTCGGCCGGGTTGTGGAACCGGACACTCTTATCCTCGATCGTTTCCACACCAGGGGCTATCTCGGAGACAAGGGTGATCCTGGCTGGAAGGAGGCAATGGAGGGCTGTCATTCGACGTTCGAAAAACTTTTCCCAGGTGAGCCCATTTTCCAGCGTGCGACAATCCACGAGTATGTGACGGAGAACTGCGATGACTTCCGAATCTGACGACCTTTACGTCCTTAAAGGCCGTGATCTTGAAAACTTCGGATTCGCTCGTGTTCGCGACATCGCATATGACGCGGTTCAAGAACTTTGGCGTAAACGAAAAGAGCAGGGCTGGAATCAAATTCGCCTCGCAGAAAATATCGGAAGAGATACGGGATGGCTTTCGCGCTATCTGAGCGGCCCAGGTAATTGGACCTTCCGTACGTTCGGCGCGCTTGTGCAAGGTTTGGATGGCGACGTTCAAATCATCGTGCGGCCAAGTGAGAGCATCAAGCGCGGAATGCGCAACAGTCACGCTTACGCTGAATACAATTTGGACGTTAAGCGCCGCCCTACAGACACAGGGTCTGCGCCGGCGTTCAATCCGTTCAGCTCCAAACACCGAGTCGATGCGAATAACTCTGTTGTTGAGTTGCAATGATACCCACCAGCGTCGTCGGATTGTTCTGCGAGGACATCCGAGAAGAAAAATCCGGCCAAGACACAATTGTCGGGACCATCCCGGACAATGCTCATGTTCCATCAGTACCGGGGATGCTACCTAGATTGGGGATTTATGCTCGCATCCATATGGATGCGAATGGACCGATTCCGCAAAGCATCGTGCCCAAACTGATTGCTCCGGATGGCGACGAAAAGTCATTGCCCGGTTGGGAGCAACGCGTGATTGATGGCGGGTTCAGAGATGCAAAAGCCAACGGCACTCCGTTGGTAGGTTTGATTTTGCGCGTCGTGTTTATGAACGTGCCGGTTAAGAAGCTTGGCTTGTTTACAGTCAAAATAACAATTGATGGCACTGACTACGTAGGCGCTAATCTGAAAGTGTTTACTGATCCTTCCACCGTTTCTGTGCAGCCCTCTTAGCAATCTCCGCCCGTTGCTCTGCCGACATAGCCTTGGCGCGGGCCTGACCGCCCTTACGGCCTAGCGCCGCTGCGTTCGGGTCCTTGCCCTGTTCCTCCGGGGTAACGTCGCCTCGACCTGCCCGATGGCTATCCCGACAATGGTCCGGGCCAGTTGATTGGGGTCGCGAGGGCGCTTGGTCAATGCCGGTCTCCAAAGGTTGGGCCGCCGGATAACCCCGCGTCACCGCAGGATCACTCTCACCACAGCGGATGAGCAGCTAGCCGCTCGGCGGCCCTACCACCAATATGACCCCGATTCCGGGTTCGTTCTACCCCTAGTCAAGGCCGGGATTATTCAAACTGACCCACTACCCACGGCTGTCAACCCATGCATCTCGAGCGCAAACCCGTCCGGCTGACGACGTGGTCACCATCGCGCGCCCAAAGCGCCGCTGATGGTCGTCGTCCGGTTGAGCACGTTGACCCGGCCGTTTCTTCGCATGGCCCAAGCGACCAGGCCCAGGGACCGGGCCCAGGCGACCGGCGTAACCAGTGGCGGCTCGCGGCAACGGTGATCAAGGCCTTTCAACGAGCTCTACGCAATCCGCATAATGCGTCCAGTTCATCGCATGCTTCAGTTGCGCGAACTGTTTTTTTGCTGACAGCAGCGCGTCGTCCGCGTCATCGCCCGTGACGTCGAGCGCGTCCTGCAGGCACTTGAATTGATGGCCATCGGAACTCGCCAAATTCTTGAAGAAGCTGACATGAAACGTTTTCATCATGGCCTCCCGTTCTATTGTTGCGCGCCGCAATCGGGCACGTTGCCGGTCAGAGCCGGTCCCGGGCTGCGGAACCGGGAACTGCTCCGGCGTCTTTGCTGGTCGCATTCCGCAGCGACCGCTGCACATCGCGGATCAAGTCCGGTCAAGGCTTTCGCCGAAGGATGCTCTGCGCCGGGCCCTTGAGGTCCGCGTTCATCCCTGCTTGATCGCGATCTTCTTCTCGCTCTTCGCGGCCTCCGCCGTTTTCGGCATGGTCACAATGAGAACGCCATTCTTGAAGACCGCCTCGATCTTGTCGGCTTCGACGCCGTTCGGGACCTGGAACGCCCGCTGGAACGAGCCGTAGCGCCGCTCGGCGAGGTAGTAGTCCTTCTTCTTCACTTCCTTTTCTTCTTTCTTTTCGCCGCGGATCGTCAGTGTCCCGTCGACGTATTTGACGTCGACGTCCGCCTCCGACAAGCCCGGCAGCTCGGCCGTCACCACATACGAATTCTCGTTGTCGACGAAATCGACGGCGGGCGTCTTGCCCCAGGTGATTTCGCCGCGCCAGAACGGTTCCACGTCGATGCCCGCGCGGCCGAACGGCGCGCGGAGCGAGCGCAGGCCGAAGTCCTCGAACAGCTGATCGATCTCGCGACGCAGCGCTTCGAGCGGTCGCCACTCGGCGGGTGTGGCGGGCTTCGTTGCGGGATTTTCCGGCATCTTCAATGCGGGTTCCGCCATGTTCAACTCCTTTCTCGACGCGACGCCGCGATCCGGCGTCGCGTTATCCATAAGCCGCCGCCCGGCAGCCGCTTTGATCCACGTCAATCCGCCGGCCCGCCAATTGCGGTTCAAGCATCTGCAGACCAGGGACAATGGATTCGCGGCCCATGAAATCCGGCAGCATCGCGATCCGCGCGTTGGCGCTGCCCGCCATGGCGGAGGCGGAACCGGCCCGGGCAGCCGAGCCGCTGCAGCACCAGTGACCTCCGGCACGAGGACGATCAGCATGCCGCCGACACCGAGCCTGAATTTCATCGGAGGAACGGACGTCCCCTGCCTGCTCGCCGCGGGAGCCTGGACGGCGTCGACGGCGCAAACGCTCGATATCCTGACCGACCGCGCCCTCGAGAGCACGGCGGGCCTGAAGGCCGTGCTGCTCGACGCAAGCGCGATCGACGAGCTCGACACCTATGGCGCTTGGACGATCGAACGCCTGTCGCGGCGATGCGCGGAGCGCGGCATCAGCCTTACGCCATCGTCGGTGCCGATGCACTTCAGGCCGCTTCTGACGGCCATCCATGAGACATCGGCCCCGTCGGCACAGCCGGCAAGGCGCAGGAACCCGCTGCTTGCGGGACTTGAAAGCATCGGCCGCGCCTTTCCCGGGCTTGCATCCGATGTGGCGGCATTCGCCGAGATGCTCGGCGCGCTCGCTGCCGCGCTGATCCGCGTCGTCCTCCATCCGCGGCGTTTCCGCCTGACCTCGGCGGTTCACCATCTCGACCGCGTGGGCTGGCAGGCCATGCCGATCATGCTGATGATCAGCTTCCTGATCGGCGCGATCATCGCCCAACAGGGCATCTTTCACTTCCGCAAGTTCGGCGCGGACGTCTATGTCGTGGACCTCGTCGGCATCCTGGTGCTGCGGGAAATCGGCGTTTTGCTGATTGCGATCATGAGCGCCGGCCGCTCCGGCAGCTCCTATACCGCCGAGCTCGGCTCGATGAAGATGCGCGAGGAGATCGATGCGCTGCGCACCATGGGGCTCGATCCGGTCGAGGTGCTGATGCTGCCGCGCGTGCTGGCACTGGCCGTCGCGCTGCCGATCCTGACGTTCTTCGGTTCGCTCGCCGCGCTTTACGGCGGCGGCCTCGTGCTGTGGCTTTACGGCGGCATGAGCCCGGAGATCTTCGTCGCGAGACTCCAGGAAGCGGTGTCGGTCACGAGCTTCAAGGTCGGCATGATCAAAGCGCCGTTCATGGCGCTGGTGATCGGCATTGTCGCCTGCTGCGAAGGCCTGCGGGTGAAAGGCAGCGCCGAGTCGCTCGGATTGCAGACCACCACGTCGGTGGTGAAGTCGATCTTTCTCGTGATCGTGCTCGACGGCCTTTTCGCGGTCTTCTTTGCCTCGATCGGGATGTAGCCATGACCTGCCGATCCCGAATGCTTGCGATAGCGGTACGCGACCTCGTGGTCGGTTTCGGCAGGCAGACCGTCCTCGACCACCTTTCGCTGGACGTTTACCGGGGCGAGATCCTGGGCCTCGTCGGCGCGTCCGGCGGCGGCAAGTCAGTTCTGCTGCGCACGATCATCGGACTGCTGCCGAAGCGCAACGGCCGGATCGAAGTGCTGGACACCGATTTCGATGCGTCCGCCTCCGACGCCGCGCGCGCAATGGGACGGCGCTGGGGCATCCTGTTCCAGCAAGGTGCGCTGTTTTCCTCGCTGACAGTGCTGCAGAACGTACAGTTTCCGATGCGCGAGCATCTCGACATTTCACAGCGGCTGATGGACGAGGTCGCGCTGGCGAAACTCGAAATGGTGGGCTTGAGCCGCGCGGACGCGCACAAATTTCCCTCCGAGCTGTCCGGCGGCATGACCAAGCGGGTCGCACTGGCGCGGGCGCTGGCGCTCGATCCGGAGATCGTGTTTCTCGACGAGCCGACGTCAGGTCTCGACCCGATCGCGGCCGGCGAGTTCGACGCGCTGATCAAGACCTTGCAGCAGACGCTCGGCCTGACCGTCTTCATGGTCACGCACGATCTCGACAGCCTCTACACCGTCTGCAACCGCGTCGCGGCGCTGGCGGAAGGCCGAATCGTCGCGATCGGGCCGATGGCCGAAGTCCTGCAGTCGCCGCATCCCTGGGTGCAGGCCTATTTCCGCGGCGCGCGCGGCATCAAGCGCGCGCAAGCGACCCCGGAACGGAGCTAAGCATCATGGAAACCACCGCCAAATACCGGCTCATGGGGGCGTTCACGCTCGCCGCGGTGCTCGGCGTTTTCGTATTCGTTTACTGGCTCAATCATGCCGGCGGTCTCGGCCAGCGAAGCGCCTATCAGGTCAGGTTCCTCGGGGCTGTCCCCGGTCTGCGCCCCGGCGCCGCGGTTCAGTTCAACGGCATCCGCGTCGGCGAGGTCACGGATCTTCGTCTCGACGACAAGACGCCGCAGCAGGTGATGGCGACGATCTCGGTCGATGCCGCGACACCCATTCGCCGCGACACCCAGGTGAGCCTGGACTTCCAGGGCCTGATGGGCGTGACGTCGGTGGCGCTCAGGGGCGGCGCGCCGGACGGCGCGAAGCTGACAGGCTCGCCTCCCCTGCTCGTCGCCGAGGCCTCGGCCGGATCGGACCTGACCAGCACGGCGAGGGAAACGCTGCAGCGTCTCGGCGGCGTCCTTGCCGACAACTCGGAATCGCTGCGCAGCACCATCAACAACCTCAGCACGTTCACCGGATCGCTCGCCAAGAACTCGGACCGGATCGACGGCATCGTCGCAGGCCTCGAGCGCATGACCGGTGCGGACGCGATCAAGAACCCGACAATGTCGTTCGATCTTGCCGCGCCGCGCACATTCCCGCCGCTCGACAAGACCCCCGGCGCGCCGCTCGCCGTCGCCGAGCCGACCGCCCTGATCGTCCTCGACACCCAAAAATTGATCGTGCGGTCGCCTGCGGGCGCACGCACGCAGATGACGGGCAACGCGCAATGGGCCGACGCGCTGCCCAAGCTCGTTCAGGCCAAGGTCATGCAGGCCTTCGAGAACGCGACGTCGCCGGCCATGATCGCGCGCACGGGAGACAATCTCGCCACGGATCGCCAGTTGCTGCTGGATATCCGGAGCTTCGACCTGATCGCCGGCAGCAAGCCCGAGGCGCTGGTCGAACTCGCCGCCAAGGTCGTCGCTGACGGCAATCGCGTCGTCGACGCACGAACCTTCAGCGCCACAGCGCCGGCAGAGGCCACCGATGGCCCCGCGGCGGCCGCCGCGCTGAACCAAGCCTTCGGTCATGTGGCGACCGAGCTTGTCGTCTGGGTGCAAGGCGTCAATCCCTAGCCTGACGATCGTGCAAGGCATGAGCAATTGGATGCATGATGGAGCAACAAGACATGAGCAAGCATGAAGAGATCGCCAAAACGTTGAACGCACGCCTTTCGGAATTGCAGCGTCATCTTTCCAAGGTCGACACCGAGCTGCACAAGCGGCTGTCTGCCGATTCGGAGGACCAGGCCATCGAGCTCGAGAACCAGGAGGCGCTCGAAGTGATCGAAAGATCCGACATTCGGGAAATCCGCCAGATTCAGGCGGCCCTGAAGCGGATCGCCGACGGCACCTATGGCACTTGCGTCAAATGCGGAGGTCCGATCGACCCGCGACGCCTCAAGGCGCTGCCAACCGCAGCAACGTGCATTTCATGCCCTGCGTGATGCCCCGGCGATCAGGTCCCGGTTTCGCTCGCGAGATCAATTGCAGGTGTCGAGGCCTTGAACGGCCTTCTGCTGATGGCTGGACCGCGTCGTTCACCGACCTCGCGATGGAACGCTACCGGCCGCTCCATCCACGCAGACGCCGGGCCGGCCATCCTGGTTCGCGAGCGCACACGGCGCGAGCTCCGCTTCGGCGAGCAACCGCCAGCGCCCGCTTGCCCGCGGACCAAGCGGCTTCCCGACGGCATCCGGATGACAATGAAGCGGCGGTTGGCGGATTGGTGGCAGCTATTGCCAACGGCAGTCGGCTTGTCGTACGCGGCCGCGAAGCGAACCCGATTTCTCCTGCGGGGCTTGATGCAGATCAACAATGCCGCAGGTGGCTTCCGGCTAACGTTCCGCTCGTGCTCGAGCGGAGCATTTGGCAATGTCGTTCAGGCGGTGGGGCTATTTCATTCTGATCGTGGCGCTGGTTCTCATCGCCTTGCTCTTGGCGCGCATGCACGTCGCGGCCGCTCAGGGTGCGACGCCGGCCACGAAGGGTAACTCCGAGGCCGGGCGGCTCATGGCGCAGGCTTGGTGCACCGAGTGCCATTCCGTGCAGTGGGACACCGCCGGCACCGGCAAGTTCGCGCCCGATTTCACGGTGGCTGCCGGCCGGCGCTCCGCGCGGTGGCTCCATGCCTTCCTGCGTCGCCCGCATGTGAAGATGCCGGATTTCGAATTTGAACCGGATGCGGCGGACGATCTGGTGGCTTACATCGTGAGCCTCAAGCGCCGCTAATTGATGCTCCCGTGTGAACACTGGTTTTCGTTCATCAATCGACCGTACGGGCTAGAATGGGCGCTGGGCAGGCTCTGAGGCCAGGGTGGCTCCGTTCTCGGCCCCCACAACGAGGAAAGCGCCATGAAAGCGTGGCTGCTCAAGCTTCACCGCTGGGCCGCACTGGTGTTTGCGCTGCCGCTCGTCGCGGTTCTCGGCACCGGCCTGATCCTGTCGTTCGAGCCGTGGCTCGTGGTCCGCGCGATCGAGCCGAATTCGCTGACGCCAGCGAAGATCGAGACACTGCTGGGCCAGCACGATCCGGGCGGTCAAGCCCGCGCCATCTCTTACCGGAGCTACGACGGGACATTGACGATCGGCTACGGGCGCGGCGGCGGCAAGGTGGTCGACATCGCGACCGGCGAAATCCGATCCGGGCCGTCAGCGCTGGCGGACACGCTCGGGACGATGCGGCGCGCGCACGAAACGCTGCTCTACGACCTCCGCTGGCTGGTCATTACCTCGAGCTTGGCCATGCTGGTGCTGGCCTTGCTCGGCGTGTTGATGGGCTGGCCGCTGATCTCAAACTCACTTGCCGGCTGGCACAAGGCCATGGCGTGGGGGCTGCTGCCGCTCATCGTGCTGTCGCCGCTGACCGGCCTGATGCTGTCCTATGGCATCACCTTTACCGGCCCGCCAGCCGCGGCCGCGGCGGTAGCAGGAGCTCGCGCAGCGCCGATCGGTTTGGCGGATGCCGTGCGGATCGTCGGCAACGACAACGATCTTTCCTCGCTGGTCTGGCTGCGGCCGCTCGGCGGCCGGCTCGCCGTCCGCCTGGTCAAGGACGGCGAATTCCGCGTCTACGCGGTCACGCGCGACGGCGCCGTGGCGATGCCGCGCAACTGGCCGCGGCTCTGGCACGAGGGTAACTTTGCCGGCGTCTGGTCTGCGCTGATGAACGTGGTCATCTCGTTTGCGACGCTCGGCCTGCTGGTGACCGGGGTGTGGATCTGGCTGCGCCGACAGATCAGAAGACGCACCCGCCGCGTTCCGGCCAGCGCGCCCGCCGAATAGCCTGCTGCAGGCTCAAGCGGAAGCCACAATACCGATCCAGGTCAGGACGATCGACAAGACCAAGGCTACCGCCACGACTTTCACATGGGTCTCTGACCCTGCCGTTTCCATTGTGTAGTTCATGGCGTTGCTCCTGATGCTCGCAAGCTTCCGCGTCCTGCACGCGGGCGGACCTTATGACGCCCGGAGTCCGGCGAAAATTCAGATATCTCCCCTAAGGGCTTCTACGCAGCCAAGCGAAGCGTGTGCCCGAGACAGCCTGCGGCGGCCGACAAAAACAGAGCCCGGCCAAGGATGAATGGCCGGGCTCGATTGGCGCTTCGGACAAAGGTAAGGGGTGGGGGCATCGCCCGAAACGCGTCAACGACTGCCGAACATAGACATGTCAGCCACCACGACGTTGATCTGGATCAATCTTCGGCATGGTCGGTCGGCTTGCCGGCCGCAGCCACAGGGTATGCTGGATCAGGAGTTCTTTCATGACAATGACCCGCGCACTCGGGACGATCGGCCTGATCCTGTCGTTGGCGGATCCGGTGCCAACGTCGGCAGCAGACGTAAAGAACGGAGAAGCGCTGGCCCGGCGCTGGTGCTCGAGCTGCCATGTCGTTGCCGGCGATCAATCCGGCACCGTTGGAGAAGCGCCGCCGTTTCGCGTGATTGCACGAACACCGGATCTCGATGCGGGCAAGATCGCGCTGTTTCTGCTGCAGCCGCATCCGAAGATGCCGGACATGGGGCTCAGCCGCCAGGCGGCGGGCGATCTCGCCGCCTATATCATGAGTCTCAAGTAAGCCTCGTTAGTGCGCCATCAGGACGGGCACCGGCATCCTGCTCAGCATCAAGCGCGTTGCGCCGCCGAACACGAATTCGCGAAACCGCGAATGTCCATAGCCGCCCATCACGACGAGGGTGGCGCGAAAGGATTCGATCTCGCGCAGGATCGCTTCCGGTATGTCGCGATCCCGCCGTTCGGCGAGGACGGCATCGAGGCCATGCCGCTGAAGATTCCGGACCAGGGCGCTGCCGCGAAGACCGGTCCCCTTTGAAACCTCTTCGGCCGTGAACACCTCGATGGTCGCACCCGCGGTCAGCAGAGGGGCGGCAGCCGCGACCGCGCGCGTCGCGTGAAGGCTGGCGTCCCAGGCGATCAAAACGCGGTCCAATGAAAACGGCCCCTGAAATCCGCGTGGCACGACGACGAGCGGCCGCCCGGCCTGAAACAGCGCCGACTCCAGGAACATGTCCCCGAAGGAATCCATCTCCTCGGCTTTGTGTTGCATCACAACTCCGAGGTCCGCCGTGCGAAGCCGGAACGCGAAATCCGTGATGGCAGATTGCACGGAGCACGTATGGGTTTCGAACGCATGCTCAACCGCCGCGGCGCTCGCCGCCTGCTCAAACCTGGCACGCGCGCCCGTCACGGCTTTGTTTGCCTCCGCCCGGTACTCGTCGGCGAGGCTGGAGACGAACGCAGGGTAAACGCTGAACGGCACGTCCGGCGCGAGGGCATACGCAACGCCGGTCAGGTGAGCACGATAGTGGCTTGCCATCTTGAGGGCGTAGTCACGGGCCGGATCGGCTTCCTCCCGAGTGGCCAGTCCGACGAGAATGTCCTTGATGGTCATGGCTTGTCCTTGCGGTTCGCGTAACGGTGCGGGCATCGGACCCGAGCATGGTGAGATCCACTTTGATCTAGATCAGCCATCGGCCGGCACCACCGTGCGACATAATTGCATGCCGACGGATCAACTCTCTACACCGTACTGCTGGGCTTGCGGCGGGCTAACAGGGTCCGCGGACGTCCGATTGGCTATCGGATGACGGAAGAACGGCAAAAATGATCCACGCCCACTTGCTGCGTCGGCTGGGTTTCAAAGAATCGTTCGCGATCGTGGTCGGGTCCATGATCGGCACCGGCGTGTTCCTGAAAACAGCGGTGATGGCTCAAGAGGCAGGGACCCCGCTCTTCGTGCTGCTCGCGTGGCTTGTCGCCGGCCTGCTCTCGTTCATGGGGGCGCTGGCTTACGCGGAGCTGGGTTGCCTGTTTCCCGCAGCCGGAGGCGAATACGTCTTCCTGCGCAAGGCGTATGGCCCGCTTGCCGGCTTTCTCTATGGATGGACGAGATTCTGGATCGCCTCGCCCGGTTCGATCGCCGCGTACGCCATCGGCTCCGTGACATTTCTCGAAAGCTTTCTGCCCGTGACCAGCCATCGGTCGGAAATGGCGATCGCGCTTATCGTGTTCTTCACCCTGCTCAACTGCTTCTCGGTTCAGTTCGGTGGAGCGGTGCAAACAGCGATGACCGCAATCAAGATTCTGATGATCTTCGGGCTGGCAACATCGCTATTCGCATTCGGAGCTGGCGCGAGCTGGGATCACCTCGGCGGCGCGACCGAGTCGGCGGGATGGAAGAGTTGGTCAGGCTTCGGCGCGGCGGTGGTCGCGGCGCTGTGGGCTTTCGACGGCTGGAACAATCTGTCGATGGCGGCGGGTGAAATTCGCAATCCGGACCGCGTGATCCCGCGAGCACTCGCATGGGGACTTGCCGCCGTGCTGATTTTATACCTGGGGATCAACCTCGCCTACTTTTACGCTCTGCCAATTTCCGAAATCGCGAATGCCAACTCCACGCTTCATCCGGAAGCATTGCCGGTCGCGACAAAGGCCGCCCTGCAGAGCTTCGGCGGCGCTGCGGTCGCAATCCTTTCCGTCGCCTCCGTCTTTTCCGCCTTGGGCGCGATGAACGGAACGATCCTGACCGGCGCCCGCGTGCCGTTCGCGATGGCCCGGGATGGCCTGATGTGGACGCGGCTCGGCGAAGCCAATGCGCGCACCCATTCACCGGTCATAAGCACGATCGCCCAGGGCCTTTGGGCCTGCGTGCTGGCGATCTCCGGCACTTTCGACCAACTCACGAATTGTGTCGTGTTTTCCTCGTGGATCTTCTACGCGCTCGCCGCGTTCAGCCTGTTCCAGTTCCGTCGCACCCTTCCGGCAGCGGCCTACCGAACGCCGGCGTTTCCCTGGCCGCCGATTATCTTCATCGCTTCGGCGCTTCTCCTGATCGTCAATACGCTTTGGACGATGCCGAAAGAAAGTCTGGCCGGACTGGGTCTGATCGCCACCGGAATTCCGGTTTATTTCCTTTTCCGCAATCGCCGGGCGGCAAGGTAGCCCTGCTATTGGGCCGTCGGAATGGAACGGTCCGGCCAATGGCGATTTTTGCGCATCAGGGCGACCGGCGCGATCGATCAAAAATGACAGTGATGGCTGGTTACATTCTCTCCATGCACACTCGTCCGCGCGATCGCTCTGCAAGCTGACCGCGCGACAAGGTCATCGAAGCCGGATGTCCAACCCGCTTTACGGCGCGTTTCGGCGTGAGCAGACTTGGCCGCGTGAGCAGACTTGGCCGCGTGAGCAGACTTGGCCGCGCCCGCTGGTGGGCCGCTCGCCAATTTCGCGCCTCCCGCTGCGCCGCGGCGATCTCGCTTGCAGACATCTCGGCGGCAATCTCGTGCCGATGCCGGATGGCGTCTTTGTTGCCTTGCATGGCAGCAAGATTGAACCACTTATGGGCGGCGATCATGTCTGGTGGCACCGAGCGACCACTCGAATACATGATACCGAGTTCAAGCAACTGCCTGGCGCTGGGACTGGAACCAGTAACGCGGTGAGCGGCCGACAATGGGAAGTGTTCCATGTTTCTCTCCCCATAGAACTATGGAACGCAGGTACGCGAAAGCCCTTCCCTCTCCGATTGAGACAGATCAAAATCGCGAACGATCGGCCATCCGATCTTTCCCTTATGGGATTATCCGTATGGCCTCGCGCTGGCGCCGCGTCCGGCATCCGCCGAGTTCCGCCAACCGACCGCGTCGCGATGTCGAACCGCAGCTATTTTCGCCAGTCTGTTGATGTCGGCTGCGATGTCTTCGGCTTCGCGCCGGGTCAAGGCCGAATTCATCGTCGGGCGCGGAGCGAGGATCCAGAAAGCGAGCGCCTCCGGCGTCGGTGCGAATTTTTGGCCAATGGGATTGTAGCGGCCCGCTCCCGCGGGCCGCACGCAACGCCTGTCGCCGAGATCGCCGCCATCAGGCGGTCGATGCGACCTCCCGCACCAGCAGATTGTCATTCACCGCCCTGATTCCCGGCGTGGCTTCCGCCGCGACCCGGAATGCCTGCTTTTGCGCGTCCGACTCGGCGATACCCCAGAGGTCCGCGGTCCCCTGGCTGACGGTGACGTTGATCAGGCATGTCTGCGCCCAAGGCTCACCTTCGAACCTTGAAAGGACCCTCTCCCTCAACGTCGCGTCCGTCTGGTTCGTTGCACGATCGCTGAGAAGACAGCTTGCGACCGCCTGCACGATATTGGCGCGGCTGACCACGCCAACCAGCTTGTCGCCTTCAACGATCGGAACGCGCTTGATCCTGTTGCGCTCCAGCAAATCCGCGATCTCCCCAAGGGACGTGGATGGCTCCGCCGTGATGACCGCGCGCGTCATGACGTCTTCGACCTTGAAGGCATGCTCCCGCACATACTCGCGGGCCAAGCCGTCTCGGCCCATCAGCATCCGCAGCCACCAGGAATGACGGCGGCCGGTGCCGGCATCCGCGCGACGCATCAGGTCACCTTCGCTCACGATGCCAACGAGCCGATTGTCCTTGCTCACGACCGGGAGCCCGCTGATGCCTTTCTCAAGCATCACCGCCGCAGCCTGCTGGATGGACGACTCGGGCCCGACCGTCACCACATTCACTCCCATAACATCCGATGCCTGCATGAGTATCCTCCATCAAAATGGTGCCCAATTCTGCAAGGCGGGCGGGGGCGACGTCTTGATTTGGGTCAATGGACGCTTTGAGGAACATCAAAGCAAGAGCCGCAAGAGCAGATATCGTGCGGAGGTAAGGCGGCGGCGCGGGTTCCCGAACGCAACCGCTACAGAAACCACGACAAAGTCCGGATAGAGGAAGCCATGACGGCCTATCGGTTGGACCGCCTGTTCGCACCACGCTCTGTCGCCGTGGTCGGCGCGAGCCCGCGCGAACTGTCGGTCGGCCGCAAGGTGCTGCGGAACCTGAAGGCTGCGGGCTTTGCCGGGCCGCTTCGCCTCGTCAATCCGAAATATCCGGAAATCGAAGGCGTCGCGGCCACCCGGCAGATCGCCGACCTGCCGCCGACTGACCTCGTGGTCGTCGCGTCGCCGCCTGAAACCGTGCCGGAGACGATCGCGGCGGCCGGCGCACACGGCTGCGCTGCCGCAATCGTCATCACGGCGGGGCTCGGCCATGGCCCAGGCTCGCTCAGCGAGAAGACCAAAAGCGCGGCGCACACCCATGGCCTGCGCCTGCTCGGCCCCAACTGCCTGGGCATCCAGGTGCCCGCGGTAAGGCTCGATGCGAGCTTCGCCGCGCGCATGTCGAAGACCGGCGACCTTGCGCTGATCTCGCAGTCGGGCGCGATCGCCGCGGGCCTGGTCGAATGGGCGGCCCGCCGCTCGCTCGGCTTCTCCGCCGTGGTTTCGCTCGGCAACCAGATCGACGTGGATTTCGGCGACCTGCTCGACTATTTCGCAACCGACGCAGCGACGCGTTCGATCGTGCTCTATATCGAGTCGATCCAGAACGCACCCAAGTTCATGTCAGCGGCGCGCGCGGCGGCGCGCGCGAAACCGGTTCTGGTGATCAAAACCGGCCGGCACGCCCAGGGCGCGGCGGCCGCGCGGACCCACACCGGCGCGCTGGCCGGCTCGGATGCGGTCTACGACGCCGCGTTTCGTCGCGCCGGTCTCGTGCGGGTGCTCGACCTCGACGAACTGTTCGATGCAGCCGAGACGCTCGGCCATGTCCGGCCGTTTTCCGGCAACCGGCTCGCCATTCTGACCAACGGCGGCGGTATCGGCGTGCTTGCCGTCGACCGGCTGATCGACCTCGGCGGGCGGCTCGCAAGCCTTTCGCCCGACACCGTTGCCGCGCTCGACCGGACGTTGCCGCCGCTCTGGTCGAGGGCCAATCCGGTCGACATCGCCGGCGATGCCGGCGCGGCGCGTTATGCCGCCGCGCTCGAGGTTCTGCTTCGGGACCGCGGCAACGACGCTCTGCTCGTGATGAACGTGCCCACCGCGCTCGCTTCGGCGCGCGAGGCGGCGTCCGCGGTGATCTCGGCGGTGCGCAAGCACCAGAACGAGATCTGTCCACCCAAGCCGGTATTTGCGGTCTGGATCGGCGACAACGGCGAAGCCGAAGCAGAGCTCGGGCGGGCCGGAATCCCACACTACCGGTCGGAGACCGACGCGGTTCGCGGATTCATGCATCTGGTGCGCTATCGCGAGGGCCAGGAGGCCCTGATGACCGCGCCGCCGAACCTGCCCGCGGATTTCGTGCCGGACACACCGCGCGCCCGCGGCATCGTGCGCGCGGCCGTCGAAGCGCGGCGCACGTGGCTCGACCCGCTGGAGATCGCCGATCTCATGGCTGCCTACGCAATCCCGATCGCGCCGGTCACGCTTGCCCGCGACGCAGACGAAGCGGTCGCCGCCGCGCGCCCGCTTCTCAAATCGGGCGCGGTCGCGGCCAAGATCCTCTCCCCGGACATCGTTCACAAATCCGACGTCGGCGGCGTCCGGCTGAACCTCGCCGACGAGCGGGCGGTGCGGGAGGCGGTGGCGGACATCCTCGCCCGCGCGAGAAAAGCGAAACCCGACGCCCGCGTCACCGGCGTGACCATCCATCCGATGATCGTGCGGCCGAGGGCGCGCGAACTGATCGCCGGGCTTGCCGACGACAAGACCTTCGGACCCGTCGTGGTGTTCGGCAGGGGCGGCACAGCGGTCGAGGTCATCAACGACAAGGCGCTGGCGCTGCCGCCGCTCGACCTCGTGCTCGCCGACGAGTTGATCGGCCGGACCCGCGTGGCGCGCATCCTCAACGGCTACCGCGACGTTCCGGCCGCCGATCGCAAGGCGATTGCGCTGGTGCTGACCAGGCTCTCACAACTCGCCGCCGACCTGCCGGAGATCAAGGAGGTCGACCTCAATCCACTGCTCGCCGACGAAACCGGGGTGATCGTGCTCGACGCGCGCGTCGCCGTCGGCGAAGCGACGGCGCTGGCCTCGCCCGCGGGCCGTAGCCCGTCGCGGTTCGCCATCAGGCCCTATCCGAAGGAATGGGAGCACACGGTGCATCTTCGCGACGGCACCGCCGTTCTGGTCCGCCCGGTGCGGCCCGAGGACGAGCCGCTCTATCCACCGTTTCTGCAGAAGGTCACAGCGGAGGATCTGCGCCTGCGTTTCTTCGGACCGATCAAGCACTTCGACCACGCCATGATCGCCCGTTTCACGCAGATCGATTATGCACGGGCGATGGCCTTCGTCGTCATCGACCCGCCGTCCGGGGAGATGCTGGGCGTCGGCCGCGCCCATCTCCTGTCGCAGAGCGACACCGCCGAATATGCGGTGCTGGTTCGATCGGATCTGAAAGGCCGCGGACTCGGCTGGCTGCTGATGCAGAAGCTGATCGAATACGCGCGCAGTGAGGGCATCCGGGAGCTGCGCGGCGAGGTGTTGTCGGAGAACTGGACCATGCTTCGCATGTGCGCGGAGCTCGGCTTCGATATTGCCGAGAGCCCGCACGATCCGAGCGTGCGGATCGTCACACTCCCGATCGAGCCCGCAGAGGCAGCGTTCGTGTAGTCTCCGGCAAAACTCACCAATAGGATTTGCCGTCGTCCTCATGCTCGACGACGATCCGGTGCGGCGAGCCGTGCACCCCGCAGGTCTTGAGCGGCTGCGTGCCCAGCGCGCGAAACCAGTGCCGCGTGTTCGCCGGAAACACCAAAGTCATTCCCGGCGCAATCGGAAACGGCTCGCGGCCTTCCATCCAGGCTTCGCCCTCGCCTTCGAGGACGGTCAGCGCCTCCATATAGGGATGCGAATGCAGCGGCGTGCGATAGCCGGGCGACGAGGTCTGGATGCCGATGCGAAACGGCGTCGCCCCTTGCGCGTCGCCGACCACGGTCTGGTAGGTCGCGCCGCCCCGGAACGGGTCGAACGGCACGTCCGCATGGACGACGACAGGCATGTTCAGCTCCCGATCATTTCTGCCGCAGGTTGGCGGCGTCGACCACGGCGGTCCACTTCCTGATCTCGCTCGCGATGTAGTCGCCGAACTCCTTCGGGTCGGTCATCATCGGCCGCGAGCCGAACGACTTGAACCGCGCCAGCACCTCCGGGTCGCGCAGCACGGTCGCGAACGCCTTGTTGAGCGTGGCAAGCTCGGCCGCAGGCACGCCGGCCGGCGCGACCACGCCGAGGAAGCCGACCGCTTCGAAATCCTTCAGCCCTGCTTCCTGGAACGTCGGCACGTCCGGCAGCCCCTCGAAACGCCCGGACGACGAGATCGCCAGCGCCCGCACCTTCCCGGACGCCAGCGCCGACTCCGCGGAGGGAATATCGATGATGCCGAGCGGGATGTGTGCGCCGAGCAGGTCCGTCACCACCGGCCCGGTGCCCTTGTAGGTCACCAGCGGGATCTTCAGCCCGGTCGCATCATTGAACAGCGCCGCGGTGAGATGCATGATCGCGCCGCCGTGGCCGATGGTCAGCCTGGAGTTGCCGCGCTTCTCCGCCTCGATCACGTCGTTGATGGTCTTGAACGGCGAATCGCCCGGCACCGCCAGCATGAACGGCTGGCCCGAAACGCAGGCCACCGGCGCAAAGGCCTTCACCGGGTCGTACGGCACGGCCTCGCCGAGCGCGACCGCGGTTGCGAGCCCGCCGGAGGCGCCGAGCCCGATGGTGTAGCCGTCCGGCTTCGACTTCGACAGCGCGTCCATCGCGATCACGCCGCCCGCGCCGGCGCGGTTCTCGATGATGATCGGCTGGCCGAGCAGCTTTTCGAGCTTCGGCTGCATCAGCCGCGCGATCACGTCGGCGCTGCCGCCCGGCGGATGCGAGAGGATGAAGCGGATCGGCCGTTCCGGATAGGCGGCCCGCGCGTCGCCACCGAACGACAACGTGGCCGCACAGGCGCACAGGGCAGCCAGCAGACTGCGGCGCACAACGATCATCGCTTCTCCTCCCTTGCGACCGGCCTCGCGCGTCCGGGATGCTTTCGGTCCGTACTATGCCGGTGCGCGCCGGCCGGAAACAGGCCGCCGCGTCGCACGGCCCGCGTTCGCACAACACCCATGCCGAAATCGCAATCGGCCGCGCTTCAGCCCCGCGCCAGCTTGGCCTGCACGCGCTGGTCGAAGCGCGCGACATTGACCACGAGGCGCTGGTGCGAGCCGTCGCCGATCAGGTCCTTCTCGTCGCGCGCCTCGACCCGGAACTCCAGCGTGCGCCCCTCGACCGAAATGAGCCGCGCCGTGGCGCGCACGCGCATGCCGACCGGCGTCGCCGCGATGTGGCGCACGTCGAGCTGCGTGCCGAGGCTCTGATGCCCGGCCGGGATCAGGTTCTCGACCGCGTCGAGCGCCGCGGCTTCCATCAGGTTGATCATGACCGGCGTCGCCAGCACGCGCACCCGCCCGGAGCCGATCCGCGGCGCGGTGTGCTCCTCGCCCACCAGCAGCTCGGCATGGCCTTCCAGGCCGGGGCGCAGTTTCGACAGATCGGTCATTGGCACTCCATGTTTTTGGGCGTTTCAAGGTTTTAGGCGAAGGTTGAGGCCTGAACGGCAGGCGGAACCCGAGACTACTCCGGCCGGCCAACTCTCCCAAACCCCGGCGACTCAGATAGAAGTTGTCGAATCGATCCTGCGAAACCGGCAAGGACATCCGATGGCCAATGCAGAACTGACGCGCATCGACCAACGCCCCATCTCCGACAATCGCCAGGAAGTTCGCGCCTTCATGATGGTCTGGAACGAGTCGGTCCGGCTCGAATCCACGCTGCAACACCACCGGCAGCTCGGCGTTCGCCGCTTCTTCGTCGTCGACCTCGGCTCGACCGACGGCACCATGGACCTGCTGGCCGCCGCACCGGACGTCCATGTGTTCACGACCACCGGCGACGCCGACATCGCCTACCTCAACGCGCTGCTGGATGCCTACGGTGCCGGCCACTGGTCGCTGACCGTCGATGCCGACGAGCTGTTCGTCTATCCGCATTACGAGGAGCTCGAGCTGCCGCTGTTCTGCCGGTACCTCGGCCATGTCGGCTCGCAGGCGGTCGCCTGTCTCTCGCTCGACATGTACGCGACGAGTCCGATCAGCGACGCGGTGCATCGGCCGGGCGCGCCGCTGCTCGACACCTGCCGGTATTTCGATTGCGCGCCCTACACGATGGTGCGGACCGACGTGTGTCCGTATTTCGAGATCCATGGCGGTGTGCGCGAGCGGGTTTTCGGGCCGAGCGCCGCGGGCCTCTCGCCGGTGCTCAGCCGGGTGCCGCTCATTCGCTGGCAGCCCGGCATGCAGTATCTGCGCGGCACCGGCAACGTCACGCCGGTCGCCATCGCCAATGTCCTCGGCGCGCTGCTGCGGTTCGATTTCCTCGGCGACCACCACGTCCGCTCTGGCGGCGACGTGGCGTTCAGCAACTCGACCAATCTCTATGCGGAGCGCTCGGTGAAATTCGAGAACAGCGCGCAACTGGTCGAGTTGCAGCTGATGAAGACCACCAACGCCTACGAAGAGTCCGTGCGCCTGACCGCGGAGGCGCGCGCCGCGATGCAATCCCGTCAAGCCGGATGATCCATGATGTTGAGGACCTTCACCGACAGCGACGGGCGCTTCTGCAGATCGCTGACATAGGCCTGCCGCACGCTCGTCGTTGAGCGCCGGTCGTATTCGGCGAGCAGCAGCCCCACCAGATCGTATGACGCGTAGACCACGTCGAGGATCGCGGCGGCCTTGAGCAGCTCGTCGTCGCTGAAGGCATCGAGCCTGGTGAAGTCGCGGACGAAGATCGCGTCGGCCCACAACATCTGGCTCATCGGCAGAAAGGGGTTCGGCGTGTTGAACGGCCGGAACGGCCGGCCGGCGCAGTCGATCAGCTTGTGCAGCACGAAGCCGCGGTCGCGCAGGAAGCACTGCACATCGCCGAACAGCGGCTGGTCCTTGTAGATGGGCACGAACTCCACCTCGCACTCGATCACCAGCGCATTGGAAACGGTCGCCGTTCCGTGCCGCATGATCTCGAGCTCATAGCCCTGCGCGTCGAGCTTGATGAGATCGGCCCGCACCTTGGGATCGACGTCATCGAGCCGCTTGGTCTCGACCGGTTCGGTCTTCACCACGTGGAAGTTGCCGCCGGCGTCGGCGCAGCCGATGGTCATGAACATGTCGATGACCTTCGGGTCAGGCCTCAGCAGCGACGAGCAGCCCGGATAGCGAGTCAGGTGAAAGGTCGCCTGTCCGCCGGAGCCGAGGAAGTACGGCAGGTAGCGATACGGCCCCGGCCGGTCCTTCAACCGCGCGAACTCCGCGGGATTGGGCTCGAAGCCGGTGACCTGCGCGAGTCCGGTCGCGAGCAGGTCGTGATAGCGCTCCCGCCCGGTCGCCATCGCACCGACGTCGAGAATTTCGACGGTCGGGACCTTGCGGCCGAGAACGTCGCTGAAGCTTCGCGGTGTCGTCATGGCGCCAGCCTCCCGGACTGGCGCTCGTTATGACTGATTCGCCCGGTTGCGGCCGCCGATGGTTTGCGGCCCCGCTGCCGGTTCCGACGCTAAGCCGGCGGCGCCACGCCCGAGAGCTTCCGGCAGGCCTCGATCAATCCATCCTGCAAGGCCTCGTCGCGCGCGCTCGGGTTCGGCGCGCGCCGCTGCATGTGATAAAAATATTCGCCGGTGACGCGCGCAGCCGGATCGTCGCTGACCGCCAGCCAGACCTGCGTCCGGTGCGCCTGATCGAGATCGTCGGGCGCGCCCGGACCGCCCATCCGTGTGGCCACCCAGCCGGGCTCGAGCGCGTTGGAGCGCACATCCGGCCAGCGCCGCGCCATCGCGAACGCCAGCAGCACGTTGTGCAATTTGCTTTCGGCATAGGCCTGCGCGCCGGCCCAGGACCGCCTCGTCCAGGTCAGGTCCTGAAGGTTGGCGTCGGCGCCGTGGTGCATGCCTGAGCTGAGATAGACGAGCCGCGCAGGCTTCTCGATCAGCGCCGTCAGCACATAGGGCGCAAGCGTGTTGATGGCGAAGAGATGCGGCAGCCCGTCCTCGGTCTCGATCCGCCGCTCGCGGTAGCCCACCGCGACGTTGTGGATCACCGCATCGAACGGCCCGAGCCGGTTGGCCTGTTCGGCAACGCTATGCATCGCGGCGATGGTGGAAACATCGCCGATCACGGCAGGCACGTCGCGGCCCCGGACCGTGCGCGCCGCCCTGGCGCGGGCCTCGCTGCGGGCATGCAGCACCACGTCGTGGCCCTGCTCAACGAGCAACTGTCCGGCCATCAGGCCCAGGCCCGTGGACGACCCTGTAATGAAAACCCGCCCCATGCCTTGCCCTCGCCCCAGCCGTCAGCTGGCGGCAATATCGGACGAAAGCAGGCGCCCTGCCATAGACCGGCGGTTACGGGTCGCGGTCCCGGAGTTCTTCGCGCTGCCCGACGTAGCGGCCCAATGCGAACGCGATCATCTTTTCTTCCTCGAGCATGCCTTGCCTCGCGGCCGCGATGACCGAGCGGGCAAGCTTCGCTTTTGCAACAGCCTCCGAGTCCCCGTTCAGCAGTCCTGCGAGGTGGAGCCTGGACCAGGCCTGCAGTACGGCGTGGGACATCTGCTCGGTCAGCTCTGGCGAAAACGCGTTTGACATGAAAAGTTCCTTTCAACGCTTGGAAGCACCCTAACGGGGCCCCGAGAAGCGGCTCTATCAATTGACAGAGGAGTCCGAACTTTCGGCATTCCGAAGCGTTGGGCCCTGGATTGGACCGACGTAGACCGATGAAATGCAAACCGAGCATGATGTCATCACCGCAAAGCTGTGCCGGCATTCCCAGCTCGATGAGCAGGACATCGCTGCGTTGCGGACCCTGCCCGTGCAGAGTCGCAAGCTCCGCCCCAACGAAGATTTCATTCGCCAGGGCGACAAGCCCAAGGTTTCCGCGCTGGTGACGAGCGGCATGGTTGCGCGTTACCACCTGTTGCGCGGCGGCAAGCGTCAGTATCTTTCGTTTCACCTGACCGGTGATCTGCCCGATGCGCAGACCCTGTTCATCGAGCGCATGGACCACGCCGTATGCGCCATCGGCGACGCCATTATCGCGCTCATTCCGCATGAAAGGATCTGCGGCATGTTCGAACGGCGGCCACAGGTCGGCTTCGCGATCTGGCGTGAGACGCTGATCGACGCGGCCATCTTCCGCGAGGCCATCACCAACAACAGCAGCCGCCCGGCGATGACGCGGATGGCGCATCTGTTCTGCGAGCTCTACTACCGCGCCCGCGCCGCCGGGCTGGCCAAGCCCGGCTCCTGCATGCTGCCGTTCCACCAGGGGCAGATCGGGGAGGCCTTGGCGATGTCGATCGTCACCGTCAACCGCACCATCCAGGTGCTCCGCCGCACCCGCGCGATGGAATTCCGCAATGGCATCCTGACGGTGTTCGACTGGAAGAAGCTGACCGAGCTGGGCGACTTCGACCCGAATTACCTCAATCTCAAAAAGCCCGCGCGGCTATAAGCCACTCTTTCGCCGGCGCCCGAGGCGCCCCATATCGTCGTGTCACAGGACTGTTCCCATGCCACGCTATTTCTTCAACACCCGGATCGGCGACGAGATCATTCCCGACGAGGACGGCGAGGAGCTTCGCGATCCCGATCAGGCCTGGGAGGCGGCGAAAGCCATGATCGCCGAGCTGCTGCGCGACGAAGGCGATCACCCGAGCCTGCTTACGGCCTCGATCGTCGTGACCGACGAGAGCGGCGAGATCGTGCTGGAGTTTCCGTTCTCGGAGGCGCTGATCGGCGCGCCCGACGCGCCGCCGACCCGCCACTGACTTACCGGCTTCCGCCCGCTTCCTGGAAAACCCGCCATGATCCGTCCCGACCGCCTCCTCCTCGCTTTCGCGCTGGCCGCGTCCGCCGCCACCTTCGCATACGGCGCCGACGAGCCCGACCTGATCTTCAAGCGCTCCACCGTGTTCAAGTGGATCAGCCCGAACGACAAGCTTGCGACCTACGGCCTCGACGATCCCGAGGTCGAAGGGGTGGCCTGCCATTTCACGGTGCCGGAAAAAGGCGGCTTCAAAGGCTGGATCGGCCTCGCCGAGGAGGTGTCCGACATCTCGCTCGCCTGCCGGCAGGTCGGCCCGATCCGCTTCAAGGCGAAGTTCGAGCAGGGCGACGACGTTTTCCGCAAGCGCCGCTCGTTGTTCTTCAAGAAGATGCAGATCGTCCGCGGCTGCGACGTCAAGCGGAACGTGCTGGTCTACATGGTCTATTCCGACCGGATCATCGAGGGCTCGCCGAAGAACTCGACCTCGTCGGTGCCGATCATGCCGTGGGGCCAGAACGATGAGATCCAGAAGTGCGGCGACTTCGTCGAGAGGTAGGCGAAGCGCGTCCGCTCCAGCTGGTCTGGCAGGCTGGTGAAAAGTCCGGGCGGGCATTTCCGGGGCGCGCCGACAGGCGCGAGCGGAATCCAGCCATGAAGGAATTTGTTCCGGAACTGGATTCCGGGCTCGCGGGCTTTCGCCCGCGCCCCGGAAGGACGCCTCGGAGTTTTTCAGCACCCGCTACGTCGCTGCGGTGGCACGCCGCCGGTCGTGGTCGACCTCTGAATAGTAACGCCGCTTGGCCTCCAGCATCTCCAGATCGGCGCGCTTGACCACCGCCTCCAGCCGCTCGCCGGGCTGGCTGGTCGCATAACCCATGGAGAAGCTGAGCGTCAGGTCCGCGTAGAACTGATTGTTGACCTCGATCAGATCGCGGATGGCCTGCATCATCGCCTCGGCTTCGGGTGCCTGCGTCGCCGGCAGGAGCACGGCGAACTCGTCACCGCCGATCCGCATCGCGTGCGCCGGCTTTTCAACCAGCGAGTTCAAGACTTCGCCGGCCCGGCGCAGCAGCGCGTCGCCCGCGGCATGGCCGAGCTCGTCGTTCGCGATCTTGAGCCCATTGAGATCGGCAACGATGACGCTGACCGGCCAGGGCCCCTTGCGTTCGAGCCGGTTCAATTCGTCCACGTAGAACGAACGGTTATAAAGCCTGGTCAGCACGTCATGCGTGCCGAGATACTCCAGGTATGCCTCGGCCTTCTTGCGCGCGGTGATGTCGGTGAGGGCGACCTGCACCAGCGACCAGTCCCGCTCGCTCCCCGGGAACACCGAGAACTGCAGCAGCAGGTTCAGCTTGGTGCCGTCGAGCGCGTAGTTGACCACCTCTCGCTGCTGAAACAGCTTGCCGTCCCACAGGTCAATGAGCTGCTCACGGAAATGCGCCTCCATCTCGTCGCGGAACGCCTCGGGCAGCCGGCGCAGCAGTGTGGCCTTGTCCGGCGCGCCGAACAGCTCCAGCGTCCGCCGGTTGACGTCGATGACGCGAATCTCGCTCATGCAGCGCCCGACGAACTCCTGGTGGACGTCGGTGAAAATCCGGAAATCGGTGATGCCCCGGTCACGCACCTCGTCGATCAGATTCTTGATCCTGGAGAAGTCCTCGACCCAGACCGACACGGGCGAGTGCTCGAACAGCCCGCGCGCGTAGTGCTCGCTGCCGATCAGCCGGCGACGCGCCTGCTCCCGGTCGGTCACGTCCTCGATGGCGATCAGGACGCGGGC
>JAIESC010000288.1 GCA_019746355.1 Xanthobacteraceae bacterium
GCCGTGGCTTCCCTACCGATTTCCCCGTGGTAGGTTCCGAGCGGCGGAAGCTCCTGAATTCTCTCTGATTTCTGCCTGAAACGTCAGGCGGAAATCAGAGCAGAACCAGTTGGTGGGGCGCCTTTTTCTCACTGAATGTCGCCTCGCCGAGCATCATCCGCATGCGCGCATACTGCTTGTCGGTAACCTGCAAGGTACGCACGCTCCCCTTCGGCGGCAAGTTTTTGGTGACGCGCTGGACGTGCTTTTCAGCCGCATCCTCGCCACGGCAGACGCGCGCGTAGACAGACAATTGCAGCATCAGAAAGCCATCGTCTTTCAGAAACTTTCGAAATTTCGTCGCCCAGCGCCGATCTGTCTTGGTGCCAACTGGAAGGTCGAAGAACACGAACATCCACACGAAGCGAGCCTCCTCGCTTTTCACGGCGCAAGCTCCAGCTCGCGCACCGGCTCAAGCTCGGGCAGCACAAGGCGGTCTGCCTTCTCCTCTTCGAAAGCACGGATGAGACTCTGCGCCGCCGCTTCCGCTGCGGTCAGCAGCGTCACGGAATCGCTTCCGACCTTTGCGTCGATCAGTAGAGCGCCGGCCATCGTGCGGCGGTCTTCGACCGTGAGATCCTCGTCCTTCCCAATCCCGCCGCCGCTTGTCTTGTGTGCAAGCCGATCGACGAACGGGCGGAATGGCTCAACCAGATCGTCAGCGAGATTGAAAGCGTTGGCTGCGCCCTCATGGGCGAGGCCGAAGGCCGGGATCAAACCAGAGGCCACTAGCGCACGCGCGACCCCGGCGCGCACGACGGCATAGCCGTAGTTGAGCAACTTGTTGCGACGGTCGCTCGGATCGTCGCGCCTATACTCGGCGAATAGGCGGCCCCAATAGAAGCGCGCCGCGCGCGCCTCGACGTTTTCCGGATCGCCGGGCTCAACGTGACGAGCTATTTCCTTGAGGGTGGACGCATCGTCTTTGCCCAACTCCGCCAGCAGTCCGGCCTGATTATGAATTTTGCGCCGGATAATAACCTGCCACATCCGGTTCTTGAGCGACTCCTTCGCTTCCGCCTGCAATCGCGCGACCGCTCCCTGGCGATGATGGCGGTGGAACGGCAATGCGAGTCCCGAGGGGGTATGGCGAGCGTCGGTGAAGATCATCGCCACGCCCGCATCCATACAGGCTGACACCAGCGTCGATGTCAGCGTTGCATGTGGCGTATCGACGACAATCCAGGCGAGATCCTCGATGGCGATGCGTACCTCGCCATCGTCCCGTTTCACGCAGCACTGGCCGTCCGCGAGCGAGAGCTTGGCGGCTTGGGTTAGGTGCAAGCCTTTCCACGCCATGTTCGTACCTCACGCGATACTTCGAACTTGCGGCCGAGACGATCTATGCTGAATTTTTTAAAAGAGGAAAGCGTGCGGGTTCCGATACCCTTTGTAACGTCATCGTTGGCTATATGCGGCGATATGCCGAACGCGCCAGTCGTACGATCTAGACCTCTGAAATATCCCTCCAAAATCTCGCCATCGGATTTTATGACCTCGATGTAATCCATGTTTCCGAGGCTCCAGGCGAATTCAAAAGAGTCATCTATGATGGGCCATTCAAGTTCTGGCTTGGCGGCCGTCACTGCACGATTTGGCGGCGTGTCCATAGTTGCTATCTGATGCGGATAGATGGGGACGACATAGAATTCCCATTTCCCCTTCTTGCCTTTCTTTTTGAACACGTCCACGCGCGCCATATCACCGCGATCAACGGTCCCGCCGTTGACCTTCACCGAAACCTTGTCCTTGGTTGCCACACGCACCTTTCGAATGACGTCGCCCTTCGGTGAGCGCGGCAACTTGTCTTTCGGCTTTCCCGCAGCGATCCAAGTCCGCAACGATTCAATCATTGTGTCGCGCAACTTCTTTGGATCGGCGGCTCTGCCGTAGGGTTCAGGGATGGGAATGAGGGCCAAGTCCTTCTCGGTCAGCTTTTCGACAGGCTTGCGCTCATAGACGATTTCCTCACCATCCAATTCGCGGATTTGTTTGATGGTCGCGTCATGCGCCTTGCGACGAGCGCGCCTACGCTCAGCGCGCGAGACAAAAACACCGCCGATTGCGTTCTCGCCGTAAACTGCCCGCTCGACATCGATTCTGAAGCCAGGCCAGGGTTGCTGAACGTGAAAAATGTCGTCCTGCCGTCCTTCACGCTCGCGCTTTTGGACTTCCTTGGTCATCCGGTTCAGTAGACTTTCGGTCGTGGCGGCGAGGACCAGCGCATCGACCGCATGATGTCGGTCGTCGGCCAGGCGCTCGCCGCTCACCTTTTTCAGTCCTTCGAGCCCCCAGGCGCGTCGCAATTTCGAGGTGATTGCGCCAGGGCGAGTGAATATACGGCGCGTTCCTTCCGGCGCGGGAAACATCCGTGTCAGCTCGTCAGCGAGGAGCCGCGTCACCCATTGCGTGTCGGTCAGGTTTCGCGCCTTGAATTTCTTCTCCACGTCGGCCGCCGCCTTCATCACATAGTTGCGCTTCTTGCGACCTTTGACTTCCTTCAGGCTTTCGACACGTGCCACATAGAGTGCCCAATCGGCCTCGGTCTTTTCCGCCTCAAACCATTCGAACGCGGTGCGGCCGCGCTTGTCCTGGTTCGCCTTCGTCGTGCACAGCGTCTTGTTGAGGTAGGAGTCATCGCCGAAGCGGCTCCACGGCAGGATGTGATCGACTTGGTAGCGCGTATCGTTGGCGGCAAAGCCCTTCGGGTCAATGGGATCGCCCGAATAAATGCATTTCCAGTTTTGCTCTTTCGCAAGCTCGTAGCGAAGGAGCTCATCGTCGGTGACGGGCCATTCCAGCAATTCAGCCGCCTCATTGCGCCGACGCTCTTTTTCGGCGGTTCGCTCCTCTAGCCCTCTGGTCAGTTTCGCCCGCTCGTCCGCGCTTTTGCCGACGTCGCGCGCCAGCTCGATGTGTACCAGATCAAACGGACCATATTCGCGATCGACAGCACGAATTTGCTTCATTGCCTCGCCAAATGCCTTGCGGGTCACCGGACTGTTTATGCTGTCAAGCGATACAGCGGCGCGGGCTGTGTGATCGTAGCCAGCGCGGGCACAAGCGTCGGAATAGGCCAGCCCTTCGCGCAGGCCCGGAATGATGTTGCGGCAGGCGAGGGCGGAGATGTGTGCGGCCCGAGAAAAGTCCTTGAAGGTTCCGTGTGCAGTCTTGTCGACGAGATGCTCGACGATAGCTGGTTCAAGCCCGACCTCCTTCAATCCTGCGCGAATCGATTCGAGATCCTCGCGAAACGACAAGACCTCTGCGATGCGATCGAGCTTTTCCGGTGTCTTGGCGAGCGATCGCCACGGCGCGTCGCCAAGCGCATCCCGCAACGTCTTGGTGCCATACGCCGCGCCGCCGGTCCGGGCGGCCACGTCAAGCTTGCTTTCTTTGTCCTTTGGAATGCCGGCGAAGCGTGCATTGGGATCGAGATCGAGCGTTTCGCGGACAGAGGCGAATGTGATCATTTTCTTGCTTTCGCCGAACCCTTTCGCCGCGAGTGCGATTTCATCCGGTGCGAGCGGGCGCTCCGCGCGCCCCACCGATATTCGCAAATGAGCAAGGCGTGACAGATACCGGAACAGCTCGAACGAAGGCGCACGGCGCGCAGTTCGCATTTGATCCGGTTCGAAGGGGCACTTGCCGACGAGCTTCTCGCTGTCTTGCAACGCACGCTGAACGAATGCGACGGCGGTAAACGATGCCGCCAACTCGTCTTTTGCGGCCGCATTTCCGAACCTGCGTTGCGCCGAGAAGATCACGCGCACCTCGTCTTCCAGATCGGAGCGTTTGGCAGTGTGCGAATAGTCCTTGTCGCGATTTCGTTTGCGATCTTTGAATTTATCGTCAATCGCCAGCATCTCGCCGAACGAACGGTATTTCGCCAGTCCCTCGCGCGTCGCCTCCATCGCCTTTTTCATTTTCGACGTTTCGTCGGCGGCGTTAGTGTTGCCCTCGCTTTTAGAATTGGACCTGAAGCCGCGATGACGCGCGATGTGGCCGAGAACGACGGCGAGTTCGTCGTTGGTCAGTGCACGCTCATGGGCAGCGGCACGCAGGCGCCACGGCGTGACGGGCGGATTGGTTCCGTCGGGCGAGATCCGGCGTAACGCTTGGTGCAGCGCGTCCCGGGATGGATCGGGAAGGAGACCGTTCTGGTGCAGGAGCTTGCGGACGGCACTCATGCGTTGGCGCCGCCGCCTGATGACCCGGCGCTGGCCGCGTGCAGCGCGCCGTTGAGCGCTTTTTGGCTCTCCGGTCTTGTCGACCAGAGGCGCATCAAACATCCGCACGCCTGCGGCAGTGACTTTGCCGTCGGCCTCCGATGTTTCGATCACGCCCCAGCCGCAGGACGCAATCCCGAGATCGATGCCCAGGATACGCACGCCTACCCGCCCCGACACTTGCACACAACCCGAAATTGATTATTGACGGGAATTCGCTGCCTATCAATACTGTCGGCGTTAGGGGAAATCGGTAGGAAAGCCACGGCAAAGTGGTTTTACCACTGAAGGATTACCCCCGTTCAGGTGACTGGGCGGGGGGATTCTTTTTTGTCGTTCTGCGGCTTGTCCGCAGAAGGGAACGGCCCGATCGCAAGCTCGCGCCACAGGGTGCGGCGTTCCGCGCCAGCGGCCCGTGCTTACGAGCAACCCGGCCCTCGCTACGATATGCGTCTAATCCCGGCCTGATCCGGGGCACCCCAGTTAAGCTCGCATGCCGAACCAGGGGGCTACCGATGCATCCATTCACCGGAATTCGCCTCTCGGCGCTCCTGCTGTTTTGCACCGCATGGGCCGGCGCGACCGGCGCGCTCGCACAATCCTATCCATCGCGGCCGATCCAGCTCGTCACCGGCAATCCGCCCGGCGGCGCCACCGATTTCATCGCCCGCATCATCGGGCCGCCGCTCGGCGCGCGGCTGGGCCAGAACATCGTGATCGACAACCGGCCCGGCGCCAACGGCATCATCTCGGCCGAGGTGGTCGCCCGCGCCGCGCCCGACGGCCACACGCTGCTCTATGCCAACGACAGCCTGCTGGTGGTCAATCCGCACACCTACGCGAAGATGAGCGTGAACCCGATCCGCGATCTCGAGCCGCTGGTCACCACCGTCAGCAACCAGCTGGTGCTCGCGATCAACCCGAAGTCCGTCCCGGTCGACGACTTTCCGTCGTTCCTGTCGTTCGCCCGCAAGCCTCCCGCGCCGCTGTTCTACGCCTCGATCGGCAACGGCAGCCATCACCATCTCGCCATGGAGCTTCTGAAGCTGCGCGCCGGCCTCGATCTCACCCACGTGCCCTACAAGGGCGGCGGGCCGGCGTCGATCGCCGTCATCTCAGGCGAGAATGCGCTGATGTTCGGCGGCACCTCGGTGGTCACGCACATCAAGTCGGGCAAGCTGAAGGGGCTTGCGGTCTCGGGCGACCGGGGCTGGTCGACCATGCCCGAGCTGCCGGGCATCGGCGAATTCGTTCCCGGCTACAAAGCCTCGCTGTGGCACGGCATGTTCCTGCCGCGCGGCACGCCGAAGGCCGTGATCGCAAGACTCCGCGCCGAGATCAACGCGGTGCTGGCATTGCCTGACGTCAGGGAGAAGCTCGTGTCCGGCGGCGCCGGCGAACCGTACATCACGGCACCGGAGGAATTTGCAGCGCTCTTGCGCGCCGACTACGAGCGCTACGGCGAGCTCATCAAGTCGATCGGCTTCAAGGCGGATTGAGCCGACCGGAGGCGGCCCTCCGCAATCGGCTGTCCGGGCAAAATCTGCAGCGAGCTGCCGCTGGTCCGAACAAGAAAGCGGCCCGCATGGGGTCGGGCCGCAAGTGACAGGGAGGAAAGCGATTGGTGGGGAGAATCGTCCAACTCTGCGCCGCTGCGAAGTGCGCAAAGTCACAGCGGCATGACTAACTGACGGTTCGGCCGGAACATGAAATTGGCCGTGGTTTGGCGACTGTTCGGCCCCGCGGTCATTCCGGGGCGCGCCCGTCAGCGCGTTCACGCGCGTCTTCGACGCGCCGTCAGCCTCGTCAGCCCGTCAGCCGTGCAGCACGTAGGTTTTGGTCTGATTGCACAGCGTGCAAAGGTAGGTGTGTCGATGCATGTGGGCGGCAAGCGGGTGCCGCGTAATCGCAACGAGCATCATGACCGTGCCGCACTTTGGACACGGCGTCTGTTGTTCTGCCTGCCGATCTTTGGACGCCAATTCCATCAAGCCCGATGCCTTAAGCCAAAGATACTAAGACCCGGTGGCCGCCGTGGCCCAACATGACGAGACAATTTTAGTTGGTTTGCACCGAACAGGATTTGTGCGGCGCTCGAGCCTATTCAGCGGGATCGGGCGCCCCACTGAAGCGCGCTGTCGCCGCGTCAAACCGGGCCGCTTGCCGGCTTTCGGCCGCAGGGTTGACATGTTCTCTTTTTGTTCTATTAGAGTGGCATCCCCGCTCGTTCGAGGGCGTCAACCGGTGACTGCTGTTGGTGGAGCGGGGAGCGGTGCCTGCGGGTCCGGACTTGTCACCCGGACACCTCGGGGCGCCTCGGGACCCCGCCTTTGGGCACTATGACCCGCTAGCTGGGAGCCAGCTGTACGACCGGTGAACAATCTCGCCGGCACGAAAGCGCGACCCGAGCGTGTGGAGCCAGGCTCCACGGAAATCACCGCGGTGAAGCGCCGCAAGGCGCGCCGGTCCGCGTCATGGGCCGGCTGTCCCTTCCGCTGAAGGGACAGGCCTGACCGCAAGGTGGCCACGGGTGCGGCGTTCCGCACCAGCGCTTTACGGCGCTTCACCCTCCTCGATCTGTTTCGAGGCGGACAAGACGGACGGCGGCCGGGTGCCGAGCCATTTCCCGGAGCGCGGACGCTTGGCTGCCGGGCTGTTTGACAGAGTGAATCTGTAATGGACGCGCGCGATCTGTGATGGACGCAACGTCTACCACTCGGGCGGCGTCACCCCCGCGCTTGACGCGGGGGGCCATGAGGCGGCGCAGCGAATCTCGCTCTTACGAGTTGGATTCGCGGCGGCGCCTCATGGATTGCCGGGCCTTTGCCGCGCCGAAGCGGCTTCGGCCGCGCAGGCGGGTCACGGCAATGACCGTTGAGGGAATACTTCCTCGCCTTATCTGACAGCCACCGGAAAGAAATCGCTCCACACGCGGTCAAGCCGCGCGAGCGCCGCGTCGAGCGGCAGCACCGACAGGCGCTCGTCGTCGCGACGGAGCAATCCCAGCGCGTCGAGCTTCGACAGCGCGTCGCTGCATTCGAAATCGAGATCGGCTCCGAACGCCTGCTTGAGCCAGCCTTCGATGCGCCGGTCGATCTCCTGCGCCGTCTTCTCCTCGCCCGATGCGAGCAGGAAATAGTAGGCGAGGAACGCCTCCTTGCACTCCTGATCCTCGGCCTCGCCGATGATCGTGTCGAACACGCCGACGTTGTTGTTCACGTTGCGGAAGTAGATGTTGTCGGAAATGGCCTTTTCGTGCAGCAGGGTCTGGCGCTGGAACCTGATCCACTGCTGCACGAAGAAGCCGCCGAGCGCGACGAGACCGCCCAGCGCCGCAACCGCGCCGGCCCATTCGTCGTCGCGGATCGAGCTCGACAGGCCGAGATAGAAGCCCGCGACCAGGAACAGCACCGTGAGCGTTGACGCGAGCTTGAGCAGGATCGGGATGCCACCGATCAGCGCCGGCACGCCGAGCGTGAGCTGATCACGCAGCGTCATTCCCACCCGGACGTCCGGGAACAGCGCGTTGAGGTCGGCGCTGGCGATATTCTGGAAGAACTTGAGCAGCACCGCGCCGGGGCGGAGCCTGGCCTTGCGGGTGCGGTCGGCTTTTTGGCCTTTTGCGCTGGGCTCGGTTTCCTTGACCGTGACCAGCATCACGACGTCGTCATAGACGTGAATGTCCACTTCATGCTTGCGAAGGCCGAACCACCTGCGGACGTCGACCGTTTCCTTGTGGCTGCCGCGGCGGAAGAACCGGATCTCGCGATACTTGTCGAGCGACGCGTGAAGTTTCACGCGCACCAGGGCATCCTCGCGATGCGCGCGCTCGATCTCCTCATGCGCGACCTCGATGAAATTGGCGTCGTGCAGCGCGCTTGTCAGCGCCACGATCAGATCGCGGTAGGCGCGCTCCAGCGTCTCCGTGTCGGCGCGGCTGTGGCCGTCGGTCTCCGGATCGAAATAGAAATAGTCCTCGCGCAGGCGTTCGAGCTGGTCGTAGTACTCGTAGTGGTAGATCGCGCCGAGCATGCGGCAGAGCTGCCGGAACTTTTCGCGATCGGCCGGCGCGTCGAGTCCGCCCGCATCGATCAGGGCGTTCAGGACGTCGACCTTGCGGACCGGGATGAAATGCTCGCGTTCGCCTGCGCCGCCCGGCGCGGATGCCTGATCCATGATCGCCTCAAGCCGGTGCGGCATTGTAGGCGAGCGCGGCGGCAGGCGCGCGAGATGCCGCCGCCATGTCCACAGACAAGCCGTGTGCGGCGCGACCCGTTAGAGCTGCGGGATATTGGCTTCCTTGATCACCTCGCCCCAGCGCGCGGTGTCGCCCTTCACGATCTTCGCCATGTCCTGCGGCGTGCCGCCGCCGGCCTGCAGGCCCATTTTTTTGTATTGCTCCTGCACCTCGGACATCTTCATCACGTCGTTTACGGCCTTGTTGAGCTTGGCGATGGTCGGCGCGGGCGTCTTGGGTGGCGCGCTGATCGCGTTCCAGGTGTCGGAGATGAAATCTTTCAGCCCGACTTCGCCCATGGTCGGAATGTCGGGCAGGGAGGCGATACGCTTCTCGGTGGTGACGGCGAGGATGCGCGCCCGGCCGCCTTCGTGCAGCTTTATCGCCGCCTCATACTGCATGAAGATCAGGTCGACGTGTCCGGCCACCAGGTCGTTGAGCGCGGGCCCGGTGCCCTTGTACGGAACGTGCTGGAGCTTCGTGCCGGCGAGCTTGTTGAACAGCTCCGCGGTGAGATGCGAGGTGGTTCCCGGGCCTTGCGAGGCATAGTTGAGCTTGCCGGCGTTGGCCTTCACGTAGGCCATGAACTCCTGCGCGGTCTTGGCAGGAAAGTCGCCCTTCACCAGCAGCACGTTCGGCGCTGACGACATGATCGCGACCGGCTCGAACGCGGTCGGGTCGAAGCTGAGGTTCTTGTAGAGCACGACATTGGTCGTGATCGGCGCGGGCTGCGAGGCCATCAGCGTGTAGCCGTCCGGCGGGGACTGGAACACCATGTCTGCGGCAATGTTGCCGCCGGCACCGCCCTTGTTCTCGACCACGAACGGCTGGCCGAGCACGTTGCGCATCCGCTCGGTCACGAGCCGGGTCACCGTATCCACGCCGCCGCCGGCCGGAACCGTGACGACCACTTTGACCGGCTTGTTCGGATAGTCGGACTGCGCATTGGCCGTGGTCGCCGCAAACAACGCGGCGATCGTGGCAATGGATGCGAGGATGCGCTTCATGGGCCCATTTCCTTAAAGTGTGCTGCCGCCGTTGCAGGCGTCTGTTTTGCGGCCTTGATTGCCGGGCAGCCCGTCAAAAGTCAATTTGGCGTGCGGTCGCGCCGATCAGCCGAGCGCGCGCAGATGCCGGATCGGGCGGCCCGGCGCGATGGCTTGCGCGGCCGCGGCGATCGCGTTGGCGTCGATGCCATAGTGCCGGTAGAGGTCCGGCAGCGAGCCGGTCTGGCCGAAATGCTCGACCCCGAGCGGCCGTGTCCGCTGCCCGAGCACCGAGCCGAGCCAGCCGAGCGTCGCCGGATGGCCGTCGAGCACGGTGACCAGCGCCGTGCTGGGATTGGTTTGCGACAACAGCCGCTCGATGTGCGAGCGGGCATGGACCAGGCCGCGCTCGCGGGCGCGCAGCGCCGCGGTCCAGCCGGCGTTGAGCCGGTCGGGCGAGGTGACGGCGAGCAGCCCCACGTCGCGGCGATCCTCCGCCATCAGGCCGACCGCCTGGATCGCCTCGGGCGCGATCGCGCCGGTGAAGGCCACCACCACCTGGCAGTTCGGGCCGGGCTCGCGCAGCCAATAGGCACCATCGACGATGCTCTGGCGAAGCTCGGGCGTCATCGGGCGCTTGATCTGCTCGACCGGCCGCGTCGACAGCCGCAGATAGACCGAGCCGCCGGTCTCGTCGCGCAGCCAGTTGCGCTCCGAGGTTTCGCTGTCGCCATCCTTCTGGATGTAGTTGAGCGCAAAGCCCATGATCACGGCGAGCTCATCGACGAACGCCGGCTCAAACGAGGCGAGGCCGTCCTGCGCCATGCCGATCAGCGGCTCGGCGATCGACTGGTGCGCGCCGCCTTCCGGCGCGAGCGTCAGTCCGGACGGGGTTGCGACCAGGATGAAGCGTGCGTCCTGATAGCAGGCATAGTTCAGCGCATCGAGGCCGCGGGCGATGAACGGATCGTAGACGGTGCCGATCGGTAGCAGCCGCTCGCCGTTGATCGAGTGTGACAGGCCCAACGCCGAGAGCGTGATGAACAGGTTGTTCTCGGCGATGCCAAGCTCGATGTGCTGGCCCTTCGGCGAGAACTCCCAGTTGAAGGTCGAGGCGATGCGCTCGCTCTTGAACGTGTCGGCCATGCTCTCGCGTGCGAACAGGTGACGGCGGTTGACCCATGGCCCGAGATTGGTCGAGACCGTGACGTCCGGCGAGGTCGTGACGATGCGCTCGGCGAGCGGGGTCTCCTCCCGCGCAAGCTCGTTGAGGAGCGCGCCAAAGCCGAATTGCGTCGACATCTCCGCTTGGATCGAAACCTTGAGCTCGTCCGGAACCGGGATCGCGGGCGCCTTCAGACGCCGCGGGCCGCCTTGAGCAAACGGCACGCGCTTCAGGAACGTTTCGATCGTCGCGGGCTCGATACGCAGGCCTTCGAACGGCTCCCATTCGTGGCCGGCGCGAATGTTCATCGTCTGCCGGAACGTCTCCATCTGTGCCGGCGTCATCAGGCCGGCGTGATTGTCCTTGTGGCCGGCGATCGGCAGGCCGACGCCTTTCACCGTGTAGGCGATGAAGCAGACCGGCCGGTCGTGGTCGATCTTGTCGAACGCCTCGACGATCGACGGCAGGTCGTGGCCGCCGAGGTTGTTCATCAGCCGCGCCAGCTCCTCGTCGCTGCGCGACTCGATCAGCTTGGTCACCGGGCCCTGGTCGCCGATCTCGTCAAGGAGCCGCTTGCGCCACGCCGCGCCGCCCTGGAACACCAGCGCCGAATAGAGCTGGTTCGGGCAGCGGTCGATCCAGTGCCGCAGTGTCTCGCCGCCGGGCTCGCGGAACGCCGCCTGCTGCAGCGAGCCGTATTTCAGGATCACCACGTCCCAGCCGAAGTTCTTGAACAGCTGCTCGTAGCGCTCCCACAATCCCTCGCGCACCACGGCATCGAGGCTCTGGCGGTTGTAGTCGACGATCCACCAGCAATTGCGCAGCCCCTGCTTCCAGCCTTCGAGCATCGCCTCGAAGATGTTGCCCTCGTCGAGCTCGGCGTCGCCGACCAGCGCGATCATGCGGCCTTCGTGGCGGTCGAGGCCCCAGCCGTGCAGGCGCACGTAGTCCTGCACCAGCGAGGAGAACAGCGTCTGCGCCACGCCGAGCCCGACCGAGCCGGTGGAGAAATCGACGTCGTCGGTGTCCTTGGTTCGCGACGGATAGCTTTGCGCGCCCTTGTAGCCGCGGAAGTTCTCGAGCCTGTCGCGCGTCTGCTGGCCGAGCAGATACTGGATGGCATGGAAGTTCGGCGAGGCATGCGGCTTCACCGCGACGCGGTCCTGCGGCCGCAGCGCATGGAAGTAGAGCGCGGTCATGATGGTGGCGAGCGAGGCCGACGAGGCCTGATGTCCACCGACCTTCAAGCCGTCAACGTTCTCGCGCAGGTGATTGGCGTGATGGATGGTCCAGCTCGCCAGCCACAGCACCTTGCGCTCGAGTTCGCCGAGCATCGCGAGATCGGCGGCGGAGACGGGGCTCGTCATGATTGGCCTCGCAGAAATGCCTTTCCGCAGGCATCTTCGGCCGGCAGCAGGGGCATTGCCTGCCAATTCGCGCCACAACTGTGGTAGAAATTGGTAGCTTCTGCCAATAATCAACCCACAAAGGGCGCCTGATGCCAAAACCGGAGCTGGACGCCATCGACCGCAGGATCCTGGAGCAGCTTCAGGCCGACGGCCGGATGAGCCTCAACGATCTCGCCGCAAAGGTCGGGCTGTCACCGTCGCCGTGCCTGCGCCGCGTCCGCATGCTGGAGCGCGACGGCGTGATCTCGCGCTATGTCGCGGTGCTGGACCAGCGCGCGGTCGGCTTGCCGGTCAGCGTGTTCGTCTCGATCAAGCTGGAAAGGCAGCGGCAGGAATCGCTCGACCGCTTCGCCAAGGCGATCGAGCGCTGGCCCGAGGTGCTGGAGTGCTACCTGATGACCGGCTCGCGCGACTACTGGCTGCGCGTGGTGGTGCCAGACCTCGACGCCTACGAGCGCTTCGTGAAGCAGAAGCTCACGCGGGTTGAGGGCATCGCCTCGATCGAGTCGAGCTTTGCCCTGGAGCAGGTGAAGTACACCAACGTACTGCCGCTGACTTGAAGGTCACTGGCTTGCGACGAGGCCTGCTTCGCCGATCAGCTTGGCCACGCCGCGGCGGTCGGCCTTGCCGGTCGGACCCACCGGCAGCGCTTGTGTAAAGTGGAATGCGTCCGGCACCTTGAACTTCTCGGTGCGCTCCAGCATCCAGGCGCGGAGCAACTCGGCGGTGAGATGCGCGCCGGCGCGCGGCACGACGACGGCGTGGATGCATTCGCCGAGGCGCTCGTCCGGAACGCCCGCGCAAAGCGCGGCGATGACGCCTGGATGCTCGGCCAGCAGGTTGTCGATTTCCAGCGGCGCGATCTTCATGCCGCCGCGCGACACGATGTCCTTGCTGCGGCCGATGAGCTGCACCCGGCCGCCGGAACCAATGCGTGCCAGATCGCCGGTGTTGAAATAGCCGTCGTGGAACGACTGCGCGGTGAGTTGCGGGTTGTCGAGATAGCCGAGCATGCCATACGGCGTGCGGATGCAAAGCTCGCCGCCCTCGTCCGGCGCGGCCTCGCGGCCGTCCGCGGTCGCGATCCGGAACGAAACGCCTTCGGTGGTCGCGCCGATGGTGCCGAGCCCGTCCGGCTGGTCGGCGGGGCCGACGACGAAATCGCATGAGCCGGTCTCGATCAGGCCATAGAGATCGTACAGCGCTGCGTCGGGCGCGGCCTGCTGCATCGCCAGCGCCAGCGGTTTCGGCAACACCTCGCCGCCGGTCAGGATCTGCCGAAGCCCGGGCATCGTGAACGACGCTTCGGCAAGCAAGGCGCGGTACATCGACGGCACGCCCGCGAGAATCGTCGCGCCGCGCGCAAGTCCGCCGCTCAACGCTTCGATCGAGAACCGCGGCACGAGAATGGGCTTGGCTCCCGCGCGGAGCGTGAGCAAACAGACCCACATGCCGAAGATGAAGGTGAGTTGCAGCGGCACCAGCACCGCGTCACGGCTGTTGAATTGCAGCAGCCGGTCGAGCACGGCGATCTTGTCGGCAAGCCGCTGATGGCCGATCACCACGCCCTTGGGCAGTCCGGTGCTTCCGGACGTGAAAATCACCAGCGCGGCGTCGCGCAGCAGCGGGCGCTCGGCCGGCGGCGCGTCGCCGATCGCCTCGACACGGTCGCCATCGACCAGCAGCCGCGCGCCGGTGGCGCGGGTGAGCGATGCCACAGTGGCCGGGGCTGCGGAGACATGCAGCGGCACCGCGACCGCGCCGGCGTTCCAGATGCCGAGCAGTGCGCCGAGGTCCGATGGGCGATTGCCGATCCGGACGTGCACCGGCTCGGCCGGGCCTGTACGCTGCGCCGCGAGCTGCAGCGCGACGCGCTCGCCGATCGACAGCAGATCATGCGCCGTCTGCGCGGCATCCGTGGTGCTTTCGACCGGACCGCCTGCGCTCTTCAGCGCGTCGGTCAACAGACGGGCCAGCGCGGTCATGCGTTCCGCTTCGGAAAACGCGCGTCGCGCCAGGCGAGCGCGGCCTTCAGCCCGTCGCGCCGCGCGATGTCGAAGAACTGGACCTTGTCGGGCGAGCCGGCGCCTTCGATCGCGAGATCGATGGCGAGCGCCTCCTCGAGCGCAGGCAGCATGTTCTGTGCTTCCAGTGCGCGGTTGATGGCGCGCTTGGTTTCTTTGACCAGTTCGGGATCGATCGCGGCAATGTGCTTCGCCATGGTCAGCGCCGCCTCGTCGAGCTCGGTCGCCGGCACGATCCGGTTGACTATGCCGAGCTCGCGCGCTCGCGCCGCCGGCACGCGATCGTCACCGAGCAAAATGATCTCCTTCGCGGCCTTCGGCCCCACGATCCACGGCAGGATCATGGCGACGATGCCCGCGCCGAACTTGAGCTCGGGCTCGCCAAAAAACGCATCCTCGGACGCAATCGTCATGTCGCAGGCGAGTGCAAGCTCACAGGCGCCGGCGAGGCACGGGCCGCGCACCGCAGCGATAGTCGGGCGGGGGAAGTGCCAGAACCGCATCACGGTGTCGAAGTCCTTGCGCAGCACCGGGTGCCATTGCTCGACACCTTGCGGCCGCCGCTCCATCTGTTCCTTGAGATCGAAGCCGGAGGAAAACGCCGCGCCCGCGCCGCGCACGATCACGGCGCGGACCGACGGATCGCGCTCGGCGGCGTCGAGCGCCTGGTTGATCTCGCCGAGCATCGCCTGGTTGAGCGCGTTGGTCCGCTCGGGGCGGTTCAGCGTCAAGCGAACGATCGGGCCGAGCGTCTCGACGATGATGGTGCTGAAGGCCATCCGGTGCCTGCAAAGCGAGCGGGACGCGGCAGCTTACACCGTGTCCCGTGTCGATCCTCGTGAATGTCCGCGGACAGGAAGCGAGGCTATTCCACTTTGATGCCGGCTTCCTTGATCAGCGGATGCCACTTCTCGATCTCGGCCTTCTGCCAGGCCGCGAGCGCCGCCGCGGTCTGCTGCTCCGGCGGCGGGATCTGCTGGCCGAGACTGATCAGCCGCTGTCGCAGGGCGGGATCGGCCATCGCGGTGCGGGCCGCCGCGCCGAGCTTGTCGATCGCCTCCTGCGGCGTGCCCTTCGGCACCCAGAGCCCGTACCAGGTCGAGATGTAAACGCCGGATGCACCGGCCTCGTCCACGGTCGGAATGTCGGGCGCGGCCTCAAGCCGCTTGTCGGACGTCACCGCGTAGCCCTTCACGTTGCCGCCCTTGATATGCGACAGAGAAGTGATCGCCTGATCGAAGGTGAAGTCGATCTGGCCTGCGACGAGATCGCGGATGATCTCCGAAGAGCCCGCCTTGTACGGCACGAACTGGAACCTGGTGCCGGTGATCTTCTGGAAGTAGACGCCGCTGATGTGCTGGCCGGAGCCGAGACCCGCGGTGCCTTCGGTCGCCTTGTCGGGATTGGCCTTGAGCCAGGCGATCAGCTCCTTGAAGTCCTTCGCCGGATGATCCTTGCGGACCACGGCGACGTACGGGTTCTGCGGCAGGCGCGCGACCGGAACGAGGTCGCGCTGGATGTCGTAGCTGAGGTTGTAGATCGCGCCGTTGGTGATGTGCGAGGGCCAGTTGCCGATGCTGACGGTGTAGCCGTCCGGGGCGGCTTTCACCGCGCGGCCGACGCCGATGGCGCCGTTTGCGCCGGTGACGTTCTCGATCACGATCGGCTGGCCGAGCGCCTGGCGCATCGGCTCGGACAGCGCGCGAGCCAGGACGTCCACCGGGCCGCCCGCGCCGTAAGGCACGATGAAGGTGACCGGGCGGTTCGGATAGCCCTGGGCGGATGCTGCGTTCGGCAGCGTGAAGGTGGCGGCGAAGCTCAGCAGCGCTGCGGCGAGAGTCGGTTTTCTCACGTGAGAACCTCAGGTTCGGAAGGCGGGCGGCACAACGATAGCGCCATCGGCGTGTCCTCGGAACCCTCTGCGGCGTCATGCCCCCGCGCATGCGGGGCATACAACGGGCCGGAGGTCCATTGTTTGGGCCACCCGCCGCTTCTAGGATCATTGCCGTTGCTTGCGTTGTGCCCAACGAGGGGAGTCCGCGATGCTGGATAAAGTGCTCGAGGCCAAGCCGTTCCAGATCGAAGAGGCGACCATCGCCGATCTGCATGCGGCGATCCGCGACGGGCGAACGACAGTGAGCGAGGTGGTGCAGGGCTATCTCGCGCGGGTGCGCGCCTATAACGGCGTGGCGAGCGTGCTGGTGACGCCGGACGGCGCGGAGGTCCCGGAAGCGGCGGGCGTGGTGCGGGCGGGCAAGCCGCTGCGCTTTCCGAAGGAGACCGTAAAGGCGTCGACGATTCTTCCGGAACTCGACAAGTATAAGGGCCCGCCGATCGAATACGGCCGGATGGAAGCGACCGCGTCGAAGCCCGACGTGCCGCAGCAGTTCGGCATGATCGTCGGCGTGCCGAACGGCAAGCAGCTCAACGCGCTCGGCACGCTCAACATCCGGGGCGAGCGCTCGGTGACCTGTTGGGGCGAGTTCGACAAACATCCGTCGCAGGGGCCGCTGCCGCCCGGCGCGCCGCCGGTGTGCGAGCTCTTCCGCCAGCAGCCGGACGCGCTGGAGCGCGCGGCCGAGCTCGACAAGCAATTCGGCCGCAACCCCGATCTCGAAAAGATGCCGATGTACGGTGCGGTGTTCTCGTTCAAGGACCCGTTCGACACCAAGGACATGCGCTCGACCGGCGGCGGCGATGCCGCCTACGACATCGACTTTCCGGCGCGCGACCATGTGCTGGTCGAGCAGTTACGCAACAAGGGCGCGATTATCTTCGCCAAGGCCGTCAATACCGAATACAACGGCCGCGCCGGCGATCCGGGCGGGCGGAACAAGCCGGATAAGGTGCTGCCGTCGACGCTCGGCTACCAGCGCAGCACCTGGGCGGGCAATCCGGCAAACCCGTACGACACCACGCGCTCGGGTTCGCTCGGCTCGAGCTCCGGCTCCGGCGTCTCGGTGGGCGCGAACCTGGTGATGGCAAGCCTCGGCGAGGAGACGCGGGCGTCATGCCGCGGACCGTCGAACCACAACGCGGTGGCGCTGATCCTGCCGCACAAGGCGATGCTCGGTTTCGACGGCGGCGCGATCGGCGCGGACATCTATTGCGACCGGACCGGCATTCACGCGCGCAAGATCGAGGACTGCGCAAAGATTCTCGATGCGCTGAAGGACCCGGAGAACGGCTACTACGATCCGCGCGACGTCTACACCACCGTGCCGCGCTCGTCGGTGCTGAGCACGCCTTATGCGGCGCACGCCAACTGCGAAGGCGGCCGCGGCGTGCTCAAAGGCATGCGGCTCGGCGTGCTGCGCGAGTCGATGACGATCCCGCCGGGCTCGAAAACCGAGGAGCCGATCGTTGCGGCGGCGACCAAGGAGATCAAGGACGTCCTCGGCGGGCAGCTAGGCGTGACGCTCGTCGAGTCCGGCGATCCGCTCTGGACGCCTGATCCCGCGATCGAGCAGATGACGGTCGATCACCGCAAGGCGCTGGCGCGGCTCGTGCCGGTGTTCATGCCCGACCTGCTGTTCCGCGTGAAGGCCGACGGCACGCCGGTGTTCCCGGATTTTGCCGCAGCAATCGTGCCGACCGAATTTGCGCCGGGGAAATTCCTCGGCTCCGGCACCATGCAGCCGATCGACTATTGCGTCGAGATGGCCGAGGGGCGCATCCCGCCGCCGCGCAACCTCGACCTCGCGACCGTGCAGAACCAGGAAATGGCCATGGCCTTCCGGTTCCACATCTCGCAATACCTGACGCGCCGTACCGCCGACTGGCAGGCCAAGGGCTTCCGCGAGACGCTGACGAACTGGGCCGCGCTCAACGCCCGCTCCAAATTCTGGGGCGATGACCAGCGCGCCGCGTTCAAGAACTGGGAGGAGGTTGCCGACCCGCGCAACCCGCACGGCAAGCGCCAGGGCGTCAACGAGCGGATCATGCTGCGCGAGCTTTTGCGCCGCGCCGACATGATGGTGATCCTGGAGAACAAGCTCGATGCGCTGGTGCGGCTGCACACGCCGTGGCCGCCGGGACTGATCGGCCATGCCTATCAGTACGATATTCCGAGCAACCTTCGGCCGGAATCGCTGAGCGGCCCGAACGCCGGCCTCACCGAGGTGCTGATCCCGGCCGGCTATGTGACGACGGCCTATGATCCGGTCTACCAGCTTACGCCGGACGGCAGGCGCTACGTGTCGAAGGCGTCCGACCAGCCGACGACGATCCCCGCGCCGGGCCTGCCGTTCTCGCTGGTGTTCCGCGCCGAGCCCGGCAAGGAGGACGTGCTCTTGAAGATCGCCTCGGCCTACGAGGCGGGCTCGAAGCGCCGCGTGCCGCCGCCGAACTTCGGACCGGTGTCGTAGACGCTGTCATTCCGGACGCCGCGAAGCGGCGATCCGGAATCCAGTTACGCGGGAAATCCGTTCTTGTCTGTCTGGATTCCGGGCTCGCGCCTTCGGCTCGCCCCGGAATGACCGCGGGGAGACCTACTCCCGATACGGCCGATCGACCATGCGGCACCAGTTCTCCCAGGCGCGGTTGACGTTGGCCGGCGACGTCGTCTCGGTGACCTTGTTCACCTCGCCTTTGGTGAGGAAGCGCACCTTCTTGGTGATCGCCTCCGCCTGCATCTGCAACTTGGCGTTCAGCTCCAGATAGACCGCGGTATAGACCGTGCGACGCAGATAGGGCCCGGCGACGGCGGCGCCATGGCCGCGCATCAGGCAAGTGGCGCCCTTGCTCAGTTTTTTTGCGAGATCGCGGCCCTGGTCCATGGTGCGGACCAGCAGGTCGGTGTCGCCGAACTTCTTGTGCTGGTCCCAGATCGGCACCTCGTGGCCGATGGTGCCGCACATGTGCATCAGCGGGCGCATCTTGTGGCCGGTGACGCCGAACGGCACGGTGCTCGGGCTGTGATTGTGAATCACCGACATCACATCGGATCGTGCTTCGTAGATGGCGCCGTGGATCGGACGCTCGGTGTAGAGGTGCTTTCCCTTGGCGTCGATCGGCTCGCATTGTAGATTGAACTCGACCAGGTCGTCGCGCTTGACGCGCTCGGGCGCACGCGAACATGACAGAAAGAAGCGGTCCGGCCGGTCGGGATGGCGCACGCTGACGTGGCCGAACGAGTCGACGATGCCGAGCTTCGCCAGCACGTGGTTCGCGGTCACGAGATCTTCAAGCAGGTCGTCAAGCTTCGCCATTGGCGTCGTTCTCCCTTGGATTTGAAAATCGTTGTCAGTGGTGGAGCCGCGTCGGCTCGGGCAGTGGAATGGTGCCGACCTTGGGCAGCTCCGGCTGCTCGCCGTAGAGCCAGGACATGTCGATCGCGCCTTCCTTGCTCCAGTCGGCCAGAAGCTTGTTGCGCAGCTCGCGGTTGACGCCGCTGGCGTGATAGATCTCGCCGAACACCCGCGCCATGAGCTGCACCCGCGCGGTGCGCAGATAGCGCAGCTCCTGGTACTTTTTGAACGCGGCTTCGAAATTGTTGCCGCTCGCTTCGATCTGGTTGGCGAGGCACACCGCGTCTTCCATCGCCATGTTGCCGCCCTGCGCGAGATACTGCAGCATCGGGTGTGCGGCGTCGCCCAGAAGCGTGATGCGCCCCTTGGTCCAGTTCTTGATCGCCGGACGGTCGCACAGCACCCACATCTTCCAGGCGTTGACCTTTTGCAGCAGCGCGCGCACCGGCTCGCACTTGTCGGCAAAGCGCGAATGCAACTCGGCGGGATCGCCGTAGGTGTCCCAGCCTTCCTCGTAGCGGTCGGAGTGGAACACGACGACGAGGTTGAACAGCTCGCCGCGGCGCAGCGGATAGTGCACCAGATGGGTCTTCTCGCCGCACCAGACGATCATCTTCGGCAGCCGGTATTCCTTCGGCCAGTCGGCGGTCGGCAGCACCGCGCGATAGGCGATGTGACCGGACACGACCGGCTTGCCGTCACCGACGATCTTCTCGCGTACGGTCGACCACAGCCCGTCGCAGCCGATCAGCGCCGCGCCCTTGTAAGTTTCGCCGGTCTCGGTCCTCACCGTCACCGCCGAGCCGTCGTCGTCGATCGAGACGACCTTCTGCGAGGTGGCAAGCTTGATCAGGTTCGACTTCTTGCACGCGTCGAGAATGACATTGAGCATGTCGGCGCGGTGAATGACGCCGTAGGGCGCGTTGTACTTGGCGTGGAAGCGCTGATCGATCCGCATGTCGATGATGGTCTCGGCGGTGATGGAGTCGCGAAACTCCAGCCCTTGCGGGAAGGCGCACCAATGGAACATGTCCTCCGTGAGGCCCAGCACCTCGAACATGCGGAACACGTTGGGGCCGAGCTGGATGCCAGCGCCGATTTCCTTGAACTCGGGGGCTTGCTCCAGCACCTGGACCGGGATGCCTTTCCGTGAAAGGGCCAGCGCCGCGGACAGCCCGCCGATGCCGCCGCCGACGACGACCACCTGATTGGCGGCACTCATCACTCACTCCCGGTCCGGTTGGACATTCCCGGCGCACTCTAGGGTCGCCGCCCGGCGGCGATCAAGCGCGCGAGCCTGACCCGCTTGGGAGGGCCGCTTGGCGGGCCATAGGCAGTCGGATGGAAATGACAGATACTCGATCCAAACCACAACACGCACTGCCCGGGAGGAATGCCGATATGACCAGGACGCTTGCCGCGCTGCTTGTGCTTTTCGCCTGCGGAATGGGCGCAGCGCCCGTCTTGGCGCAGAGCTATCCGAGCCGGACCATCACCATCGTCACGCCTGCCCCGGCGGGCGGCGTCACCGACACGATCGGCCGGGCGCTGGCGCAGCGCTTCAGCAAGGCCTGGGGTCAGCAGGCGGTGGTCGAGAACAAGCCTGGCGCCAACAACCAGCTTGCCGCCGAGTACATTGCCAACCAGCCGCCGGACGGCCACGCGCTGTTCATCGCGCCGGACGGCACGTTCGTCGCCAATCCGAGCCTTTACCCGAAGCTGCCTTACGATCCCTACAAGAGCTTCACGCCGATCAGCGGGCTTGTCATCATCAATCACGGGCTGATCGCGCATCCGTCGTTTGCGCCGAGCAACGTCAAGGACCTCATTGCGCTCGCCAAGAGCAAGCCGGGCGAGATCAACTACGGCACCTACGGCATCGGCTCGAGCGGCCATCTCAACATGGCGCTGCTCGAGAACATGACCGGCATCAAGCTGCAGGCGGTGCACTACAAGGGTGCTGCGCCCGCAACCAACGACGTGGTCGCCGGCCACATCCCGATCATGTTCGTCAGCGCCGGATCCGGCGCGCCGCTCTGGCAAGCCGGCAAGATCAAGTACCTCGCCGTCGGCGGCACCAAGCGTCTGCCGCAACTGGCGGACGTTCCGACCGTGGCGGAAACCGTGCCGGGCTATGAGGGCGTGTCGTGGTTCGGCCTGTTCGGGCCGGCCGGGATGCCGGCCGAGACCGTTGCCAAGATCAACGGCGAGATCCGCGCGCTGTTCGCCGACCCGGAATTCCAGAAGTCCTTTGTCGACCGCTTCATGTTCCAGCCGATCGTCGGGTCGCCGGAGGAGCTCACCGCATTCGTCCGCAAGGAAGAGCCGAAGTGGCGCAAGATCATCGCCGACGCAAAGATCAAGGTGGAATGATGAGTGGAAAGAAGAAGGAGCTCGATCCGGAGCTCGTGAAGTTCCGTGACAGCTATGTCGAGATGTTCGGGTCGCTGCCGCCGCTGCCCGGCGGCCGGTTCGCGTTCTCCGCCGACATGGACCCGGAGTTTTTGCGCGACGCCGAGCGGCTGCGCGGCAAGGCGTTCTACAACAAGACCTTCGACATGAAGACCACGCAGCTCATTTTGTTCGGCATGCTGCTGGTCGAGCACAACCAGATCGCGGCGCAGGCCCACGCCTTGGCGGCCCGCCGCGCCGGCGCAAGTTGGGAGGAGCTGCACACGGTGGTCGAGCTCGCGACCGCGACCGGCGCGCTCTATCCGTTCAACCAGGGCAGCGCGCTGCTCAATGGGATGCGGGAGAAAGAGCAGGGAGGATCGTCATGATGGTTTCCGGACTGCTGCGAGCCTCAATCAGTGCGGCGCTGTCGATCATCTCGCTTTCGGTGTTCGCCGCGGAGTATCCCGCGCCCAAGGAAGGCACCTACGTCGCCAAGGACTTCCGCTTCCACACCGGCGAGGTGATGCCGGAGGTGAAGCTTCATTACGCCACGATCGGTGCGCCGACCGGAGAACCGGTGCTGATGCTGCACGGCACGGCAGGCTCAGGGCGGAGCTTGCTGACACCGGCCCTTGCCGGCGAGCTTTTCGGCGCGGGTCAGCCGCTCGATGCCACGAAATATTTCATCATCCTGCCGGACGCGATTGGCGCGGGGAAATCGTCGAAGCCGTCGGATGGATTGCGAGCCAAGTTCCCGCGCTACAACTACGACGACATGGTGCTGGCTCAGTATCGCCTGGTGACCGAGGGTCTCGGCATCAGGCACCTGCGGCTGGTGATCGGCAATTCGATGGGCGGGATGCACGTCTGGCAGTGGGGCTCGGCCTATCCGGACTTCATGGACACGCTGGTGCCGATGGCCTCGCAACCGTCCGAGATGGCAAGCCGCAATTGGATCATGCGTCGGCTGCTGGTCGACTCGATCCGCAGCGATCCGGACTGGAAGAACGGCGACTACACGACACAGCCAAAGGCCGTGCGGCATGCCAATGCGATGTTCCGTGTTGCGACCAGCGGCGGCACGCTGGCTTATCAGAAGCTCGCGGGAACGCGCGAGAAGGCAGACAAGCTCGCCGAGGAGTATCTCTCCGCGCCGTTCAACGCCGATGCCAACGACTTCATGTATCAGTGGGACTCCTCGCGCGACTACAACGCCTCGCCGGGTCTCGACAAGATCCGGGCGCCGCTGCTGGCGATCAATGCGGCCGACGATGAGCGCTACCCGCCGGAAACCGGCTTGATGGAGCGGGAAATCAAGCGGGTGAAGAACGGCAGGCTCTATCTGATCCCGGCAAGCGAGGACACCCGCGGCCACGGCACCACCGGGATGGCGAAGTTCTGGAAGCAGCAGTTGCGGGAGTTCCTGCAGGCCGCGCCGAAGCGGACGATGTGAACGGTTGAGACCTTGTCCCCGCTGTTGCGGCACCCGCCACTGTCATTGCCGGGCCGGCGCGTAAGCGCCGTGACCCGGCAATCCAAGAGCCAGGGCAGCGAATCTCAATCGTAAGAACGGAGTCCGCTGCAGCAGCTCATCGACCCGCGGGCGACGCCTGTGCGTGGGGACAGAGTAGCGTTTTACTGCGGCAGGCTCGGCAAAAGCTTCAGCGCGTTGTCGCGCTCGATCGCCTGAAGGTCGGCGGCCGAGAGCTTCAGCCCCGCAAGCCCTCTGATCGTGATGTCCGGATCCCAGAACGGGAAATCCGAGCCGAACAGGAGATGCGACATCGGCACGATGTCGAGCACAGCGCGCAGCGCGCCGGGCGTAGTGACGCCGACGACGTCGACATAGAGCTTCGCCAGCTCATGCATCACGCCGTTCGGCACCCGCGCGTTCAGCTCCGGACGGTTCTTCGCAAGGCCCGCGAGCCGGCTCGCCAGGATCGGCAGCGCGCCGCCGCCGTGCGAGAAGATCCACCTGATGTTCGGGCAGCGGTGGAACGTGCCGCTGAACAGCAGGCTCGTGATCGCCCGCGTGGTGTCGAACGGAAATTCGATGGTCGGCGGCGGGATGTTGGGAATGACGTTGAAGGCGAAGCTCGCCGCGGTCGGGTGGAAATAGACCACGGCCTTGCGCCGGTTGAGCTCGTCGAACACGGCCGCGAACGCGTCGTCGCCGGGATACTTATCGACATAGTTGGTGGTGAGCGCAAAGCCGTCGGCGTTGAGCTCGTCGAGTGCGTATTCGATCTCGCGCAGGCAGCCTTCGGTGTCCGGCAGCGGCAGCGCGGCGAAGTGGCCGAACCGGCCCTTGTAATCCCGCTGCATCTCGGCCGCGGCCTCGTTGCATTCGCGTGCGAAGTCACGGGAGGCCTGGGCGCCGCCGAGCCACACGCTCGGCGTCGAGATCGACAGCACCGACACCGCGATCCCGCTCTTGTCCATCGCCGCGATGGCCTGGTCCGGGTGCCATTTGGTCAACCGGTCATAGAAGGCATGGGTGGTGTGCTTGAGCACGTCGCCGGTCTTGGCGACGTAGGCCTTGGGGTACGGGTGGTGATGGGTGTCGATGCGATGCGGCGTCATACGTCAACTCTTGCTGCAACTCTTGGAAAATCAGGGACAGGAGCGGATCCCGGGGGATTGAGCAATCGGGTTCCGGAGCATATCAATTCCGCAGAGGAATACAGCAGGCGGCGGCGCGACGGCGTTCCGCCGGGCAGGCGCAGGAGACGAGCCCATGATCATCGAAGGCCCGGATCAGGTCACCGAGGCGGTGCTGAGCGAGATCGCGCGCGCGCCCAATCCGCGCTTCCGCGAGATCATGACGGCGCTGGTCAAGCACCTGCATGCCTTCGTCCGCGAGGCGAAGCTGACCGAGGAGGAATTCCACCAGGCCTGCGCCTACCTCAACGCCATCGGCCAGAGCTCCAACTCGTTCCACAACGAGGCGGTGCTGGCGTCGGGCTCGCTCGGCGTCTCGACCTTGGTGTGCCTGCTCAACAACGGCAGCAACGGCGCGACCGAAACCACGGCCAATCTGCTCGGCCCGTTCTGGCGCACCGATTCGCCGCGCACCGAAAGCGGCGGCTCGATCGTGCGCTCGCCGACGCCCGGGCCGGAGCTGTTCTGCAACATCGAGGTCAAGGACCGCGACGGCAAGCCGGTGGCCGACGCCGAGGTCGACGTCTGGCAGTCCTCGACCGAGGGGCTCTACGAAAACCAGGATCCGACACAGGCCGACATGAACCTGCGCGGCAAGTTCATGACCGGTAAGGATGGCCGGTTCGCGTTCCGCAGCATCAAGCCCGCCGGCTATCCGATCCCGATCACCGGCCCGGTCGGCGACCTGATCAAGGCGCAAGGCCGCCACAACATGCGGCCGGCGCATCTGCATTTTCTGATCTACAAGCCGGGCTACAAAACCCATATCTCGCAGGTCTATCTGCCGGACGATCCCAACATCGAGACCGACGTGCAGCACGGCGTCACGCGGCGGCTGCTTGGGAACTACGTGCGCCACGAGAACGAGAAGCCGCCGGCGCCCGGCGTGAAGGATCCGTGGTTCTCGCTCGACTACACCTTCATCATGGAACCGGGCGTTGCGAAGCTGCCGCGCGCCCCGATCCAGGACAAGGCGACGACCACCGAGATGCGGCCGCAGGTGTTGCAGGCGACGAACCATCAGCCGGCGATGGCGAAGTGAATTTTCGGGCGAGTTCGCGCCAACAACCTTTCGCGTTAACCGGAAATTTGTGCGCACGAAACCGGTTCCACCTCGGAAACCGGTTCGCGACTTGCGAACAAAGCGGGACGATTGTGCGAACCGAGTTCGTTTTCTGATTAAACGCAACCACGCGATCCGAGCGATCGCTTTAACAAAGAATTTTTGTGCGTGAATCGGTGCGCGCCCGATCCGCCGTCGATTCACCAAGTGGCCAGAACAAAGCCGCCGCCCTTTGGGGCGGCGGCTCATGCCGAAGCGCTTGCTTACGGCTTCTTCCTCGCGTCGGCGTAGGGGTAGACAATGTCGCCGCTCTTATACTCCGGCGGCCACAGCACCGGCGTCTTGGAACCGTCGCGGAACTGGTCGAGATTGTTCGGCACGACGTTCTGCAC
>JAIESC010000133.1 GCA_019746355.1 Xanthobacteraceae bacterium
AAGCCGTTCAAATTCACGCTGACCGGGCCGCACATGCTGGCCAAGAGCGTCATCGACAAGCACTACGGCAATGTTCCTGATCTCGCTTTTGCGATCGGCGATGCCCTGGCCAAACAGGTCAGTCACATCGACGCCGATGTCGTGCAGATCGACGAAGCCAACCTGCCGGGCAGCCCCGAAGAGTGGCAATGGGCAGCGGCCGCGATCAATCGCGTGCTCGATGCCGTCAAGGGCACGCCGGCCGTGCACCTGTGTTTCGGCAACTATGGCGGACAGTCGATCCAGAAGGGCACGTGGGACAGCCTGATCAAGTATCTCAACGCGCTCCACGTCGATCACATCGTGATGGAAACCGCGCACCGTCCTGCGGAGGAGCTCGCGGCTTTCAAGCAGCTGCGGCCGGAGATCGGCTTTGGGCTTGGTGTCGTCGACGTCAAGGCGACGGTGATTGAATCGGCCGACGCGATCGCGCGGAGCATCGAGCGCGCCGCGGCTGTGCTGGGGCCGGGCCGCATCCGGTATATCCATCCGGACTGCGGCTTCTGGATGCTGAAGCGCAACATCGCCGACGGCAAGATCCGCGCCCTGGTCCAGGGGCGAAATCTCTACGAAGGGCGCAGCGAATAGCCGCCGCCTTTATTGCCAGCGGCGATCCATGCTGTAAGCGCCATGGCCTCGCTGGCGATCGGGGCCGGTGTAGAATGTGTTGTACCGGCAGAAACCGCCGTTGCCCGATATGGCCGCCTGGCATTGCTGAAATGTGACGAAATAGCAGTTGGTCGCGCCGCCGCGGCCTCCGCCATATTCGGCGCACCAACGATAGGGATCGGCTTTGGCGGTGCCGCTGAAGGCGGCAGCAAAAGCGATAGCTGACACGAGAGCAAATTTTCGCATCGTCGTCACTCCTGGTTACCACCCCCTTGAGCGGAAACACGCCGATCGTCAGCCGTGTTGCGGACATCGAGTGGGCGGCAGGGCCCTCGGATGGCTTGCCGGCTTGATCATAGACCCGCTTTACTTGCCATCCTAGGCGGCGCGAGCAGGGAAGCCTCTGAATTCATGTAAGCATGGAAACGCAGATGAAGCCGGTCTGGATCGTATCAGCAGCGATGTTGGTGGTTGCATCGAGCTCCGTGGACGCAAAGTCCAAGGTTGCATCATGCCAACTGATGCAGCGATTGGCTCAGGAGCACGCCAACGATATGGCCCGGCGCGAAAGCCTGGATCACGCGGGCTTTATGACGCGGGCACGGCGAGGCGCAAGAGCCGAAAACGTCGCCATGGGCCATTCGAGCAGGGCGAAAACCATGGCGCTGTGGCGGGCGTCACCGCAGCATGCTGCCAACATGCGTCTGCCCGGTTGCAAGGGCGTGGCCTACGCGGTGTCGCGCTCGGGCCGGTACTATTGGGCCATGGAGATCGCTCAATAGGCTCGTGCCGCATTCCCCGATATTGATCGGAGGCCTCGCCCGGAATTGCCGCCCGGAATTTGAAACCTCCAGCCGTGCCCGCGCGTTAGCGCGCGCGGAATGGAGGCTCGCCATGCTCTGTGCTTTGTGTCGTCAACGTGTCAGCCGCTTCGGTGCCTGGAAAAGCGCGTCGGGCAAAATGTATTGCAGCGAATTCTGCGCCGAAGTCGAGCCGGTCGAACCGGCGGCCGTGACGGCACCAGTGCCTCTGCCGCAGCAGGCGCGGCGCTAGCATCGATGCAACCGATCAGATGCTATGTCGCGTTTCGGTCATGGCATGGCTGGCTCAGCGCCTCCTGCATCCACAAGCAGATTTGGCGGAAGGCGCCGGTCATGGCAGAACCATCATGCAAATAAGAATCATCCAGGCCTGACCTTGGCGCCCCGCATGTCTGCTGCCGTGCGGGGCCTCACTTTTGGTTCTTGTCGTTCTTGCGGTCAGCTTGCGAGCGGCATGGAAAACCCGGCGACAAGCTTGACGAGGTCCGCCTGGCGGCCGGTGCCGGTTTTCTCGAACAGCCGGCTGAGATGCGTCTTGACCGTGGTGTCGGCGACGCCAAGCGCATCCGCCACCTCCGGAACGCCGCCGATCTCGACAATCGCCAGCAGCACGCGCAGCTCGGCGGGCGTGAGGTTGTAAGTCTTGCTGATCACGTCCGGCGTGGAAGGCGGCGCAAGCGCAGCCTTACGCACGAACAGCGCGGCGGTGGCCGTGTAGGTCATGCCGGCAGCGCGGCGTGTGCCGGACGTCAGCGGCAGCACATGGGCGACGTGACGCACCCCATCGTGCGCGATCAGCGGCAACGCGATGCCGCGGGCGCCGATAGCGGCATCGCCGTTGCCGGTCGCAGCAAGCGCATCGCGCAGCGTCTGATCGGCCTGCGAATCGCCGGCAGCGAGTCGTCCGCAGGTCGCGCGCAGGAAGTCGGCGGCGTCGAGAATTTCGTTGGCCGCGGCGTTGGCATGAACGACCCTGCCGCCCGCATCGAGCAGGAACAAGCCGGCGCTGAGGCCGTCCAGCATATCGGCGAACGCAGCCGCTTCGGCCTGCTTGAATTCGAGCGCCTTGCCGACCAGCACGGCGCGGCGCACATGCGGCAGGACAAGCGACAAGCGCCGGCGCATGTCGTCGTCAACCATGCCGGCCGACTGGTTGCGGGCAAAGCTGAGATAGGCGCAGCCGCTTGCCGATTTCTCCAGCACGCCGACGGCAACGTCGGCCCAGCCTTGGGGCTTCGCCCATTCCCGATAGAAGGAACTGCGGCAATATTCGTCGTACGGCATCAGCTCCGGGATGCTTGCGATTCGATCGGTGTCGCAGAACGCCGAGGTCGCGACCGGGCCGAGCTTGCCGTAGGTATCTGCATACGTGCGCTCGAAATGTGGATCGAGACCGGTATGGCAGGTGGCATCGACCGATCTCCGGCTGGAATCCTTGGACAGCAGCGCGCCGGCCTGGGCGTTCATCGTTCCGGCCATGCTGGCGAGAACCCCGGACCACGAGGCGGGATCAAGCGCGGTGTCGTAGATGTCGGTGATAAGCCGGGAAAGCCGCGGGTCTTCAATCATGGCGTCGCTCAACAATCCGTGAAGGTCGAATGGGTGGCGGACAAATTCAGTCGGATTCAACGAAGAAAAGTGATCTTGGCCGCAAATGAAGGATCGGTATCGGGGCCCCGGCCGCCTTGTGGCGGCAGGGATTTCGTGTACATCACCGCCCTCTACACTGGCCCGTTCGAACGATCTTGGGGAAGAGCGCAAGCCATATGGCCGACAGCGCAAGCGGTAAGCCGGTTGGGCAGTCCAAGTCTGCCCCCTCAGTCAACGTACCCGTCAACATTTGGTCCACCGACACGACCCCGGCGCGCGAACGCCTCTCCTATTGGCGCGAAGCGCTGTGCCAGGCGGTCTTCAACATCTCGATCGAAGCGCAGCCCAGGGATTTCTCCGCCCGGGTCGTCGCGCGCAGCGCCGGGCCGCTGCGCTTCGCAACGTCGGAGACGAGCGGCTACCAGGTCGTCCGCACGCAGCGTGACATCGACGCGGCTCCCGCCGATCACTACTCCATCTATCTGCAGCTGCGCGGGCGCGCGATCATCAGCCAGGGCGATCAGGCGCTGGCGTTCGATCCGAACGACATCGCGATCTCCGACGGGCGCGATCCGTTTCGCGCTGATCTCTCCATTGCGGGCAAGCGTGCATTCGCGGTGATCCCGCGCGAGATGCTCAATCGGCGCGCGCCCTGGCTGCGCGACAAGCCGTTGCACCGGCTCGCCGCGAGCACGCGGTTCGTCGATCTCGCGCGGCATCACATGATGGAGCTGACCGCGGACAATTCGACGCTGAGCGAAGGCGGGATGAGCCTGCTGACGGAGAATCTCTGCAACCTGCTGGCGCTCGCCAGCGCGCCGGAGATTGCGCCCAATCGCTTGCAGCCGGAATTGCAGATCGAGGCCTTGCTCGCGTTCTGCAAGCAAAATCTTCACGACCCGGACCTGTCGCCGCAGCGCGTCGCCGATCATCTCGGCATCTCGGTGCGGACCCTGCATCTGCGGTTCGCGCAGATCGGCGAGACGTTCGGCCGCTGGCTGCGCGACAACAGGCTTGATGCCTGCAGCATCGCGCTTCGCGATCCGGCGCAAAGCGCGGTCAAGATATCCGAGATCGCCTACCGCTGGGGCTTCAACGACCTGTCGCATTTCAACAAGGCGTTCCGCGAGCGCTTCGGCCGGACGCCGGGCGAGTGGCGCAACGAGCCGCTTTAAGCTGCGATCACTGCAGGCCGCTGCTTTCGACGGCACGGTGGCCGCTGGTCGCCGCGTTGATCACGCCGATGAGCGTCGAGCCGTCGAGCGGCTTGAGCAGGAAGGCCGCCGCGCCGGCCGACTGGCAGCGCTCGCGCAACCCCGGCTCGTTGTAGGCGGTGATGACGATGGTCGGAATGCGGATGCCGATGTGCGCCAACTGGCGTTGCAGGTCGAAACCGGTCAGTTCGGGCATGTGCAGGTCGACCACCAGGCAATCCGGCGTGCCGATCTTGAGCGACGTGAGAAAGTCGCGCGCCGAGCCATAGGTCTTGATCTCGAATGATGACGCGGTGAGGAGCCGCGCCAATGCCTTACGAACCGATGCGTCGTCGTCCACGATTGCGATGCGCGCTGACGGGTTCGTCATGGCGTACGTTGTCGGACATCTTTCGGTGCACGTCGAGTTGGCCCAAGGGCCAACACCGTCAGGAATTTCCCTAAGGTTCCGCGTGGATCCGCCCGGTGAGACGAACGAGCTCGGCGACGCTTCGGACGCCGAGCTTCGCCATCATGCGTCCCCGGTGCACCTTGATGGTTTTCTCGACCGTTCCCAGCTCGGCGGCGATCTGCTTGTTCAGGCGGCCCTTGACCACGTGCTCGAGGACCTCGCGCTCGCGCTGGGTCAGCGTGGCAAGCTTCGCTTCGATCAGCTGCCGCTCGTTGCGCGCCTCGCGCGCCCTGCTGTCTCGGTCCTTGGCCTGTGCGATGGCCGACAACAGCTTGTCGCGATCGACCGGCTTGATCAGGAAGTCCACCGCGCCGGCCTTCATGGCGCGCACGCTCGCCGGCACGTCGGCATGGCCGGTGAGAAAGATGATCGGCCGTTCCGTGCCGGCTTGCGTGAGCTGCTGCTGCAGCTCCAGCCCGTCGAGCTCGGGCATGGTCAGATCGAGGATGGCGCAGCCCGGAGTGGACGGATCGTGCTCCCGCAGAAAATCACGGGGCGATGAGTAGCTGACCGTCTCATAACCTGCGGTGCGAACGATTCTGGACAGCGCCTTGAGCACGCCCGGATCGTCGTCGACCAAAAATGCAGTGAAACTCATGACGCACTCCCACTTCCCGCTATTACTCGGCAGCTTCCCGCTGATCGACAAGCGGCAGCGTGAACGTCGCCGTTGCGCCGCGGCCCGCGTTGTTGTTGAGGCTCAGCGCACCACCGTGCAGCTTGACGATCGCCGAACAGAGCGAAAGCCCGAGCCCGAGGCCCTGCTCCTTGGTGGTGAAAAACGGTTGAAAGACCCGCTTCTGGGAGGCAGGGGCAAGGCCGACGCCGCAGTCGGAAACCTCGATCTGCACCTGCTCGGCGTCGGTGGTTCTGGTCCTGACCGTGATCAGGCGGCGCGCCGGCGCGACGTCGTCCATCGCGTCGATGGCGTTGAGAACGAGGTTGAGCAGGACCTGCTGCAACTGGATCGCATCGCCCATGGCGCGAGGCGGGTGGGCGGCAAGATCGGTGCTCACCCTGACACGCCGAGTGATCAGCTCGTTGTGCAGCAGCCGCAGCGTGGAATTGACGATTTCGTTGATATCGGTCGGTTCGAACCTGGCCTCGCTTTTCTTCAGCAGCGAACGAAGCCGATGGATGACGTCGCTGGCGCGGTTGTTCTCGCTGATGATGTCGTCGAGCGCCTCCATAACCTCGTTGAGATCGGGTGGATCGCGGGCGAGCAGGATCCTTGCAGCTTCCGCATTCGACAGGATTGCCGAAAGCGGCTGGACGAGCTCATGCGCAAGGCCGCCGGACAACTCGCCGAGCATCGATACGCGCAGGCGATGCGCGATCTCCTGGCGCTGCTGCGCCAATTCGATTTCCACGGTTTTTTGCTCGGTGATGTCGGCAAAGGTGCCACTGATCTCGGCCGGCGCTCCCCGATGATTGCCATGCGCGCGGGCGCGGCAGCGAACCCAGCGAACCTGCCCGTCGCCCGGACGGACGACGCGAAATTCGCAGGTCGCGAGGTTTCCGGCCGATGCCGCGGCCTGCAGCACAGCCACGGCCTCCGGCCGGTCGTCCGGATGGATCATGCTCATTGCGGCGTGGCGCGAGATCACGTCGTGCGAGCGCAGTCCGAGCAGCTCGCGGCCGTGGTTGGTGACCCAGAAGCGGTCGGATTTGTAATCGACGTGCCACAGGCAAACGTTGGCGGAGACCGCGGCAAACGCCATGCGCTCTTCGCTCTCTCGCGCGGCCGCTTCGGCGTGGCGCGTCTCGTCGATCGAGGCGCCCAGCAGCAGAACCGGAATCGATAGCCCGATGATGAAAGCCTGCAATGCCAACACACTGCTCTCGGCGTCGCCGGTCAGAAACAGGCTCGGCCCGTTCAGCGCATGCCAGATCGAGTCGGCGCTGACCAGCAGCACCGCGCCGCTGGCGCCGGCCGCGCCGAAGCGGAGCGCCGCCCACAGCACGAACGGCAGAGGCAGGTATGCGAGTGCCGGCAGGAAGCCTTTCGGAATCGTGGCTTCGCTTGCCATGCAGCCGACCGTGCAGCCGGCGACCACCGCTGCGGCCAGCAGCGCCGCTTCCACGGCATGGCGCGGCTGAAAGCGCCGCCACCACCACGGCTTGTGCTCGCTCAGCAGGATGATTGAAATCGGTCCAAGCGCGAGGCTGCCGACCGCATTGGACAGATACCATTGCGCCCAGAAGCTCCAATAGTGTTCGGCGGAGCCGGCGCTCATGATCGGAACGAATGCGCCGCCGAGCGCTACGATTGCGGGGACGACAGCCGCAGTGACAGCGATATACAGGCAGGCACTTCGCAGGCTCCCGAACCATGGGGGGCCGCCGATCAGGCGCCGCAAGGCTGCGGCGTTTGCGGCCGCGACCGCGCAATTGGTCACGAAGGCGACCAGCAATTGCAGCGTGCCCATGCCGACGCGAACTTCCGCAAGGACATGCGCCGGAAACACCACGAGAATGACCAGCCACCATCGTCGGTAGGGGCTGAGCAGCAGCGCGCAGAACAGCACGACATTGGGCGGCCAGAACGATGCGAAGATCTTGTCGGACAGCGTGCCGACGAAAAATGCCGCCTCGGCTCCGAGATAGTACGCGAGCGCCGCGATCAGTGGGGTGTGAAGCTCGCGTCCGAAATCGACCAGGCGCTCGACCATGCGTCGCGGGACGGTGTGGGCGGCGGCGAGGCTCATCGCGCGCCTCCTGGCCGGCACGAAAAAAGATGGCTTCGCGCTGCAACAGCGCGTGTCAGGCGGAATCCACGACCCCGTGCCGACTGCCCCATTACGCCGCCCTACAACTTCAAAACGCAGGTTTATTGACGTTCAGAGTTCTTGAGCTCGATGGGAGCGTAACATCCGTGGCTGGGACGGTCGATGATCACGCCCGCGCGTCAGCCATGCTGACCTTCTTGGGCGGCGCTATCTGCGGGCGGCGATTGAGGTTGCCGGTCGCTGCCATATTTTTGTGCAGTGACAATCACTTCGATAATTCAAGGTCGAAAGCGCTGGCTGTGTTCACTTCAGCGGTTGTACGCACGCATCAGCCGCGTTGCGCGCCGCGCCGGCGGCTTTCCCGGCGAGGGGGCATATCAAACGCCATCAACTTTTTGTGTTTCGGCAGGACAGCTGCGGCGGCGACGGCGGCATTGGCGGAAGGGCGTGCATAATTCGCGAGGCATTGCAGCGACCTGGCGGATCAGGGGCCTCGTGTTTCGGGTCATCTTGCCGGCTGTCTCGGGCGCCGTATTGGCCTTCGGTCCAATACACAGGGCGCGCAGTTCGGACGAAGATCGCCCTGCCAGATGACCCTTCTGGCAAACGCAAGCCTGGACCCGCGCGAGGCGACAGCCCCAACACATCCCCGGTCGCCTCGCGCTTTTTTTCTCGAAGTCTTTTCTCGAAGCTTTGGCCGTTGCAGCCGGCGAATTGATTGGACCACGGTCCAATCGACACGTTGTGCCGCCTCGATAGCCTTTGGTCCGGGCACATCAGCGAGGCGGGGCGCCGACATGATCGACCTGTTTGCCTGGATCGTTCTGATCATCCTGGCGTTGAGCACCGTCGCGGTGATCGTGTTTCTCGCCATGCTCCCGGGATACATCGCCAAAAAGCGCAATCATCCGTGGGCGCAGGCGGTCACCGTCGCCGGCTGGGTCACACTGTTCCTCGGCTTCGCGCTGTGGCCGCTCGTGCTGATCTGGGCCTATGTCGACATTCCGGCCGCGGCCAAAGGCGAGGCCGCGCGATGATGGTGGTCCTCCTCAACTCCTATCTCGTCCTGCTCTTTATTCTGGTGAAGACGAAAATCGTTCCGTGGAACCTGTTCTGGAAGGTTTCGCCGGTCCTGGTTTTTGTCCTGTTGCTGTTCGGCCTGTTCATTCCGATGGGCTGGGGCGCGCCGCAGGGTTCGGCCGTGGTCTTGCGTAATTCGGTGTCGATCGTTCCGGATGTGGCGGGCGAGGTTCTCGACGTCCCGGTGGAAGCGAACAAGCCGCTCAAGGCCGGCGACGTGCTGTTTCGGATCGACCCGGCTCCCTATGAATCGCAGGTGAATGCGCTCGCGGCGCAGCTCAGGCTGCAGGAGACGCGGCTCGCACAGATGACGCAGTTGCAGACCTCAGGCAGTGGCCGCAGCTTCGACGTCGAACAGCGCCAGGCCGAGGTCGATCAGCTCAAGGCGCAGCTCGACGGCGCCAAATGGAATCTCGACAAGACGGTGGTGCGCGCGCCCGCCGACGGCTACGTGACCAACCTCGCGCTGCGCAAGGGCGCACGCGTCGCCAACTTGCCGCTGTCTCCGGTGATGGCGTTTATCGACATTTCGGAGACGTTCATCGGGGTGGAAATTCCGCAGATCGACGCGCGCTATGTCGAGCCCCGCCAGAAGGTCGAGCTGACCTTCAAGTTCATGCCGGGGCATGTCTACAGCGGCAAGGTCGAAAGCATCCTCCAGGCCATCGCCTCCGGCCAGATGCAGACCTCCGGCACCGCCGTTGCGCCGAAGGCGATCCAATCCGCGCCGTTCGTCGTCCGCGTCAAGCTCGACGACGCCGAGTTCGCCAAACGCCTGCCGGCCGGCAGCACGGGCGACGCCGCAATCTTCACCGAGCACGTCAAGCCGGCTCACGCCATCCGCCGCGTGCTGCTGCGGCAGGTTGCGATCCTGAACTACGTCAATCCATTCTGACGCCGCCTATTGGACCTCGGTCCAATCGATCCCGTCGCGCGGTCCGCGTAGCGTCTGCGCCATGACGGTACAGGCGCACATCGACAGGCCGGCCGCTGATGCAGTGCCTTCCGGGATGATCGCGATCCCCGGCGGCACCTTCCGCATGGGTTCCGACAAGCACTATCCGGAGGAGGCGCCGGTCCACCGCGTCACCGTCGATCCGTTCATCATCGACCGCACGCCGGTGACCAACCGGCAGTTCAAGGAGTTCGTCCGCGCCACCGGCCACAAGACCTTCGCGGAAATTCCGCCCGACCCGAAGGATTATCCCGGCGCGCTGCCGCACATGCTCTACGCCGGCTCGCTGGTGTTCACGCCGCCGGACCACCCGGTCGATCTGCGCAACTGGTCGCAGTGGTGGCAGTTCCTGAGGGGCGCGGACTGGCGCCATCCGTACGGCCCGAAGAGCAACATCAACGCGCTCGACAACCATCCGCTCGTGCACGTGTCGTTCGCCGATGCGCTCGCCTACGCGAAATGGGCCGGCAAGGATCTGCCGACCGAGGCCGAGTGGGAGTTCGCCGCGCGCGGCGGGCTCGACGGCGCAGAGTACGCATGGGGCGACGAGCTCACGCCCGGCGGCAAGCACATGGCCAACACCTGGCAGGGCGAGTTTCCGCGCCAGAACCTGCACGAGGACGGCTTCGAGCGCACCTCGCCGGTGATGGCGTTCCCCGCGAACGGCTATGGCGTCCACGACATGATCGGCAATGTCTGGGAGTGGACCAGTGACTGGTTCTCGCAGAAGCACGAGGCCGATGCGCCGAAGGCCTGCTGCATTCCGGAAAATCCGCGCGGTGGGCCGGAGCAGGGCAGCTACGACCCGAGCCAGCCGCAGATCAGGATTCCCCGCAAGGTCATCAAGGGCGGCTCGCATCTGTGCGCGCCGAACTACTGCCGCCGCTACCGCCCGGCCGCGCGCCATGCGGAGGCGGTCGACAGCTCCACCAGCCATCTCGGCTTTCGCTGCGTCGTCCGCCAGAGGAGGGACACATGAGCAGCAATGGGAATGAAAGCAAATCCAAACCTGAGAACGGCGCGCTCGACCGCCGCAGGATATTGCTTGGCAGCACGACGCTGGCCGCGGCATCCGCGCTTGGCGGCGGCGCGCCGACTCAGCTCGCCCAAGCGCAGGCACAACAGCCTCCGACGGGTCAGCGGCCCAACATCGTCGTGATCTGGGGCGACGACATCGGCCTCGCCGCTGTCAGCGCCTACTCGTTCGGACTCATGGGAATCAAAACGCCGAACATCGACCGCATCGCCCGCGAAGGAATGATGTTCACCGACTACTACGCCGAGCAGAGTTGCACGGCGGGCCGCGCATCGTTCATCACCGGTCAATCCGGGCTCCGTACCGGAATGACCAAGGTCGGCCTGCCGGGGGCGACGCTCGGCCTGCAGGCGCAGGACATCACCATTGCCGAGGCGCTCAAACCGCTCGGCTATGCCACCGGCCAGTTCGGCAAGAATCATCTTGGCGACCGCAACGAATTCCTGCCGACGGTGCACGGGTTCGATGAGTTCTTCGGTAACCTCTATCACCTCAACGCCGAGGAAGAGCCTGAGCGCGAGGATTATCCGAAGGACCCGGCGTTCAAGGCGAAATTCGGCCCGCGCGGGGTGCTCAGGTGCAAAGCCACCGATCGCGACGACACGACCGTCGACCCGCGCTTCGGCAAGGTCGGCAGGCAGACCATCGAGGACACCGGTCCGCTCACCAAGAAGCGGATGGAGACGGTCGACGACGAGACGTCTCGCGCTGCGATCGACTTTATTCAGCGGCAAACCCGGGCGAACCGGCCGTTCTTCTGCTGGTTCAACTCGACGCGCATGCATCTCTACACGCACGTGCGGCCGGAATATCGGGGCCGCAGCGGGCTGAACGAATACCTGGATGGCATGCTTGAACACGATGGCCACGTCGGCGATCTGCTCAAGGCCATCGACGATCTCGGGATCGCCAACAACACCATCGTCGTCTACGGCACCGACAATAGCGTGCACATGAACTCGTGGCCGGACGGCGGCATGACTCCGTTCCGCAGCGAAAAGAATACCAACTGGGAAGGCGCCTATCGCGTGCCGGCGATGATCCGCTGGCCAGGCCGCATCAGGTCGGGACAGGTCAGCAACGAAATCTTCTCCGCGCTGGACTGGTTCCCGACGTTTTTGGCGGCTGCAGGTGAGCCCGACATCAATACCAAGCTGCTCACCGGCTACAATTCGATGGGCAAGACTTTCAAGGTGCACCTCGACGGCTACAACCAGTTGCCGCTGCTGACCGGCCGGACCGACAAGTCCGCGCGCAAGGAATTCTTCTATATCAACGACGACGCGCAACTCGTGGCGGTGCGGTACGAGAACTGGAAAGTGGTGTTCTGCGAGCAGCGCGCGCCGGGCACGTTGCGGGTCTGGGCCGAGCCGTTCACATGCCTGCGGCTGCCAAAATTGTACAATCTGCGCACCGACCCCTACGAGCGCGCCGACGTCACGTCGAACACCTACTACGACTGGACGCTCCAGCGGGCGTTCCTGTTTGTCCCAGCGCAAGCGCTCGTCCAGCAGTTCGTCGAATCGTTCAGCGAGTTCCCGCCGAGGCAGAAGCCGTCGAGCTTCAGCGTCGATGAGGTGTTGGCGGCAATGTCGAGGGCGCACGGCCAGTAAGGTCGCAAATGATACGCCGACCGGCAGTGATGCCGGCCGGCGCAGGACATCCATGTCATCGCATCTGCGGAACGGGAGCACGAAAATGAGCGGCAAGGACGATCGCGTTACGACCAAGACTCCAACCAGCCTCCCGGATCGCCGCAAAGTCCTGCTTGGCGGAACGACGATCGCGGCCTCCGCGCTCGCAACTGGTGCACCGGCACAGGTCGCGCAGGCGCAGCAGCGTCCGGCCACGCCCGCTCCCGCCGCTCCGGCGTCCGGCCAGCGCCCGAACATCCTCGTGATCTTCGGCGACGACATCGGCGTGCCGCAGATCAGCGCGTACACCATGGGCATGATGGGCTACCGCACGCCCAATATCGACCGCATCGCCCGCGAAGGTGCGATCTTCACCGACGCTTACGGCCAGCAAAGCTGCACGGCGGGTCGCGCGTCGTTCATCCTCGGCCAGGAGCCGTTCCGCACCGGTCTTTTAACGATCGGCATGCCGGGGGATCCGCACGGCATCCAGGACTGGATGCCGACCATCGCCGACGTGCTGAAGACGCAAGGTTATGCCACCGGCCAGTTCGGCAAGAACCATCTCGGCGACCGCGACGAGCATCTGCCGACGAAGCACGGCTTCGACGAGTTCTTCGGCAACCTCTATCACCTCAACGCCGAGGAGGAGCCGGAGGGCTACTTCTATCCGAAGGATCCGGAGTTCCGGAAAAAGTTCGGCCCGCGCGGCGTCATCAAGTCCTCGGCCGACGGCAAGATCGAGGACACCGGCCCGCTGACCACCGCGCGCATGCCCACCGTGGACGAGGAGTTTCTTGGCGCCGCCAAGGACTTCATCGGCCGCCAAGCCCGCGCCAACCGGCCGTTCTTCGTCTGGTTCAACTCGACGCGCATGCACGTCTTCACCCATCTCAAGAAGGACTCTCTTGGCAAGACCGGCATGGGCATCCACGCCGACGGCATGGTCGAGCACGACGGCATGGTCGGCGAGCTTCTGAAGCAGCTCGACGACCTCGGCATCGCCAACAACACCATCGTGATCTACACCACCGATAACGGCGCCGAGATCGCGCTGTGGCCGGACGGTGCGATGACGCCGTTCAAGAGCGAGAAGGGCACCACGTGGGAGGGCGGCTTCCGCATTCCGATGATGGTGCGCTGGCCCGGCGTGGTGCGGCCGGGCACGCAATACAACGAGATCATCTCGCTGATCGACTGGTTCCCGACGCTGTGTGCGGCGGCAGGCATCCCGGACATCAAGGAGCGGATGAAGACCGGGTTCCAGGCTGGCGGCAAGACCTTCAAGGTCCATCTCGACGGCTACAACTTCATGCCGTTCTTCAAGGGTGAAGCGAAGGAGTCGCCGCGCGATTCGATCTACTACTTCGACCAGGGCGGCAATCTCAACGCGATCCGCTGGAACGACTGGAAGCTGAGCTTTGCTCAAGCGAAAGGCAACATCGCGACCGGCGTGCGCGAGGTCACCGCGTGGGCGCTCATCGCGAACCTTCGTATGGATCCCTACGAGCGCGGCATGGAGGAGGGCGGCGGCGCGATCAAATTCCTTGCGCAGAACATGTGGCTCATCGTCCCCGTGCAGGGAAAGGTCAAGGAGTTCTTCTCCGACTTCGAGCAGTTCCCCTATCAGTCGGGCAGCTCCCTCAATGCCGGCGGCATCAACTACGGGCTGTTGCGTCAGCAGGAGGCGATGAAGCGGCTCAAGGAAGTCGAGCGGTTTACGCCGCCGCGCTGACGCGGTCGACGACCTGCGACGCGTCTAGCCTGAAGGACAGCGGGATGAGTAAGGCGAAAGATCGGAGCGGTACGACAATCAGCAACGGAACGCTGGATCGCCGCAAGGTTCTGCTTGGCGGCACGACGATCGCGGCTTCGGCGCTTGCAGCGGCGACACCGGTGCAGACCGCACAGGCGCAGCAGCGTCCGGCAACGCCGGCCGCTCCGGCCGGTCAGCGGCCCAACATCCTGTTCATCATGGGCGACGACATCGGCTGGTTCAACGTCAGTGCCTACAACATGGGCGTCATGGGCTACCGCACGCCCAACATCGATCGCATCGGCCGCGAAGGCGCGGTCTTCACCGACTGGTACGGCCAGCAGAGCTGCACCGCGGGTCGCGCGGCCTTCATCACCGGGCAGACGCCGATCCGCACCGGCCTGACCAAGGTTGGCCTGCCGGGTGCGGAGCTGGGCTTAGGCCCGCTCGATCCGAGCGTCGCCGACGTGCTGAAGACCTACGGCTATGCCACCGGCCAGTTCGGCAAGAATCACCTCGGCGACCGCGACGAGCACCTGCCGACCGCGCATGGCTTCGATGAGTTCTTCGGCAACCTCTATCACCTCAACGCTGAGGAGGAGCCGGAGAATCCGGACTATCCAAAGGATCCCGCGTTTCGGCAAAAGTTCGGTCCGCGCGGCGTGCTCAAGACATACGCCGATGGCAGAATCGAAAACACCGGGCCGCTGACCAAGAAGCGTATGGAAACGGTGGACGAGGAATTCCTCGGCGCGGCCAAGGATTTCATCAACCGTCAGCATCGCGCCAACCGGCCGTGGTTCTGTTACTTCAACTCCACGCGGATGCACATCTACACGCATCTGAAGAAGGAGTCGGAGGGCAAGACCGGGCTCGGTGTCTATCCGGACGGCATGGTCGAACACGACGGGATGGTCGGCGAGCTTTTGAAGCTCGTTGATGATCTCGGCGTCGCAAACAACACCATCGTCGTCTACACGACCGACAACGGCGCCGAGGTTTTCACCTGGCCCGATGGCGGCTCGACGCCCTTCAGGGGCGAGAAAGCCACCAACTGGGAGGGCGGCTTCCGCGTGCCCTGCCTGATCCGCTGGCCCGGGGTCATCAGGTCCGGAACGGTCATCAATGACATTTGCTCACACGAAGACTTCATCCCGACTTTCGCGGCGGCAAACGGCGATCCGGACCTCGTCGACAAGGTGAAGAAGGGCGCCACGCTCAACGGCAAGACCTTCAAGGTCCATCTCGATGGCTTCAACCTGCTGCCCTTCCTCAAGGGCGATGTGAAGGAATCGCCGCGCAGGGAATTCCTTTATTGGAGCGACGACGGCGACCTGATGGCGCTGCGCGTCGGTCATTGGAAGGCTGCCTTCATGGAGCAGCATGCCGAAGTCAATCCGAAGATTCCGCTGGGCGTGTGGATGGGTCAGTTCACCAAGCTGCGCGCGCCCAAGCTCTACAATCTGCGCGCCGATCCGTTCGAGCGCGGCGACAGCAGCATATTGTACGGCGACTGGCATGCACACCGCGCGTTTCTGCTGGTGCCGGCCCAGGCCATCGTCGCGAGGTACATCGAAAGCTTCAGGGAGTTCCCACCGCGCGCCAAGGCCGCGAGCTTCACTGTCGGCGACGTGATGGAGAAGCTGACAGCGCCCGGCGGGGGCAAGAACTGACAGCGATGTGGCGGCCGGCAACGATGCCGGCCGGTCGTTTTTGTAATCGGTGTTTCGATGGCTGATGGTACCGTAGCAAGCCCGCCGGCGGCAGCACCGGCCAAGGCCGGCCCAACGGCGCGCGACGCGATCCTCGATCTCAAGGCCCGCATCGGCAAATCGGTGCTCGGGCAGGACCGCATGGTCGAATCCCTGCTGATCGGCCTGCTCGCCAATGGCAACCTGCTGATCGAAAGCCTGCCCGGCCTCGCCAAGACCCGCGCGGTCAAGATCTTGGCGAAGAATCTCGCGGCCGATCTGTCGCGCGTGCAGTTCACGCCCGACTTGCTGCCGTCGGACGTCACCGGCGCGGAAATCTACGTGCAGGCCGAAAAAGGCGGCCAGTTCCAGTTCCAAAAGGGGCCGATCTTCGCCAACCTCGTGCTGGCCGATGAAATCAACCGCGCGCCGGCCAAGGTGCAGTCGGCGCTGCTGGAAGCGATGGAGGAGCGCCAAGTCACCGTCGCCGGCAAGACCTATAAGATGCCGGACCTGTTCATGGTGCTGGCGACCGAGAACCCGATCGAGCAGGAAGGTACCTATCCGCTGCCGGAGGCGCAGCTCGACCGCTTCCTGATGCATGTCGTGATCACCTATCCCGATGAGGCGACCGAAGGCGCGATCATCAAGCTCAATCGCGAGGAGAACACGCAAGCGCTGAAGGCCGAGAAGAAGCCGGAGGCCGCGCCCGTGCCGCAGCAGGCGATCTTCGACGCGCGCCGCGAGATCGACGGCGTGTTCGTGTCGGATGCGGCGCAGCGCTATATCGTCGACATCATCTACGCGACCCGGTTCCCGTCCCGCTACAAGGAACCGCTCAGCAAGTGGATCCAGATCGGCGCGAGCCCGCGCGGCAGCCTCGCGCTCGACCGCTGCGCGCGCGTGCGCGCCTGGCTCGACGGCCAGACCTTCGTGACGCCCGATCACATCCGCGCGGTGATGCACGATTGCCTGCGCCACCGGCTGATCCTCACCTACGAAGCGCTGTCCGAGGGCGTAACCGCCGACCAGGCGATCGACAAGATCGCCGCCGTGGTGTCGCCGGTGTAGGGAGCGTGCCATGCCGGCAGCGAGCGCAGCGGCCGTTCCCGGTGTTTATGTCGATCTCGACGAGCTGGTCGCGCTGGAGCGGCGCGGCCGCCGCCTCTCGTTCCTGCCGCGCCAGCCGGTGGGGAGTCTCCTGTCCGGCCGCTACGCCTCGCGGATGCGCGGGCGGGGGCTCAACTTCGAGGAGATCAGGGACTACCGCTCCGGCGACGACGTGCGCTCGATCGACTGGAAGGTCACCGCGCGGCTGCAGAAGCCGCACGTGCGCGTGTTCAACGAGGAGCGCGACTGGCAGGGCCTGCTGGTGATCGACCAGCGGCTGACGATGTTCTTCGGCAGCCGGCTTGCCATGAAATCGGTGACCGCGGCGCAGGCGGCGGCGATCGCCGCCTGGCGCATTCTCGCCGTCGGCGACCGCATCGGCGGCATCGTGTTCAGCGATCGCGATCTTGCCGAGGTCCGGCCACAACGCAGCCGGCGCAACGTGCTGCAACTGCTTGGCCACGTCGTCGCGCAGAACCAGGCGCTCGGCGTCGGCCGCGGCATCGCAGGCGATCCGGCGATGCTCAACCGCGCCCTCGACCGGGCGCGACGGCTCGCGCTGCACGACACCACGGTGATTATCGTCAGCGATTTCGACGGCGCGGACGCGACGACGCGCCAGATCGTCGGCGGCATGGCCGCGCACAACAGTGTGGTGGCGCTGCTGGTTCACGATCCGCTGCAGAGCGACCTGCCGCCGTCCGCGCGCATGACCGTCACCGACGGCGAATTGCAGATCATGCTGGAGATCGGCAGCGGCAGCGTGCGAAGGAACATTCGGGAGATGACCGAAGCGCGGCTCAGGAGCGTGTTCGCCTGGACCCGCGAGATCGGCGTGCCGGTGCTGCCGCTCAGCGCCGCCGAGGACACCGCGCCCCAGCTTCGCCGCCTGCTCGGCCGCCGCCTGCCGCAGGGCCAGGGGCGCGGCGGAAATCCGCAAGCACCGGGAGCGTCACTTGGCTGAAGCACCGCAAGCCGATCCGGTCACCGGCCTGGTCGACATCCCGTTGCCCGCGCCGGTCGGCCTGTGGCCGCAGACCTGGGAGTCGCGGCTTGCGGCTGTCGTGCTCGCGGCGGGCCTGATCGCCGGCGTTGCGTGGCTGGTGCGCTGGTGGTCCGCCAATCGCTATCGCCGCGCGGCGCTGTCCGAGCTCGGCCGGATCGAGCACACGCTCGACAACATGGCGCCCGCGGACCTCGCCGCGGCCCTCGCATCGCTCGTTCGCCGCACCGCGCTTGCCGCGTTCCCGCGCGAGCAGGTCGCGCCGCTCGCGGGTCCGGCCTGGCTGTCGTTTCTCGACAAGACCTGCGGCGGGCGCGACTTCTCCGACGGGCCGGGCCGGACTTTGGCAATATCCGCCTATCAGCGGTCGCCGGCCGACCCGCGTGCGCTGGTCGTGGTCGTCCGCCACTGGATCAAGGCGCATCATGTGGAGCGGGCCGCATGATCGAGTTTGCCTGGCCCTGGGCGTTTGCCGCGCTGCCGCTGCCGCTCCTCGCCTGGTGGCTGCTGCCGGCCTATCGCGAGCAGCGCGCCTCGGTCCAGATTCCGTTCTTTGCCCGCGTCGCCGCGGCCACCGGACAGACGCCGCAGCCGGGCGCCGTGGTGATGCGCCGCCTGCCGCTGCAGATGATCGTCGCCGCGATCGTCTGGGTGCTGATCGTCGCTGCGCTCGCCCGCCCGCAATGGGTCGGCGAGCCGATCAGCCACGACGTCACCGCGCGCGACATGATGCTGGCGATCGACATCTCCGGGTCGATGAACCAGACCGACTTCGAGGCGCCCGACAAGAAGATGCTGCAGCGCCTCGACGGTGTGAAGCAGGTGGTGCATGCCTTCATCGCGCGGCGCAAGGGCGACCGGATCGGCCTGATCCTGTTCGGCACCCGCGCCTATGTGCAGGCGCCGTTCACGGCGGACCTGAAGACCATCCAATTACTGCTCGACCAGACCGAGGTGGCGATGGCGGGCGAGCAGACCGCGATCGGCGACGCCATCGGCCTTGCGATCAAGACCTTCGAGGCGAGCAAGGCGCAGCAGCGGATGCTGATCCTGCTGACCGACGGCAACGACACAGCGAGCCGCGTGCCGCCCGCGCACGCCGCCGAGATCGCGCGGCAGCGCGGGCTTGCGATCTACACCATCGGTGTCGGCAATCCGGAGGCTTCCGGCGAGAACCGCGTCGATCTCGAGACGCTGCGCACGGTCGCGAGCGCCACCGGCGGGAGCTTCTTCCGCGCCGAGAACGGCGCGCAGCTCGAGGCGATCTATGGCGACATCGACAGGCTCGCGCCGGTCAAGCTGCAGACCGAGACCTGGCGGCCGAAGCTGCCGCTGTTCCAGTGGCCGCTCGGTGCCGCCGTGGTTCTCGGGCTCGGGCTGTGGCTGCTGCTGTTGTTGCGCGGCGTGTTCGCGGGGATGGCGCGCCATGCTTGAGCCGGCTCTCGCCTCGTTTCATTTGCTGCGCCCCTGGTGGCTGATCGCGCTGCTGCCTGTGGCGCTGATTCTCTTTCTCATCCTGCGGCGCGAGCGCGGCGACCGGCAATGGAGCGGTGTCATCGCGCCCAATCTCTTAAAGCACATGACCGTCACCCCGCAGCAACGCTGGCGGATCCGGCCGGCCTGGCTCGTGGCCTCGGCGCTGATGCTCGGTATTGTCGCGATGGCCGGTCCGACCTGGCGGCGCGAGCTGCCGCCATTCGTCGAGGACAAGGCGCCGCTGATGATCGCGCTCGACGTCTCGGCCTCGATGGGCCGCACCGACGTGGCGCCGTCGCGGCTCGAGCGCGCCAGGCAGAAGATCCGCGACTTGCTTATGACGCGCGGCGGCGCGCGCACCGGGCTGATCGCCTACGCCGGCTCCGCGCATCTCGTGATGCCGCTGACCGACGACCGCGGTGTGCTCGAGCCGTTTCTCGCCGCTCTCACGCCCGGCCTGATGCCGGTTCAGGGCAAGGCCCCGGTTGCGGCGCTGGAGCTTGCGGCGCAAATGCTGGCAGGCGAGCCTTCCGCCGGCACGGTCCTGCTCGTGGCCGACGATCTCGGCACCGCCGACGCGGCCTCGCTGCGTCGCGCCGCGGGCCGCAACGGCGTGCTGATGCTTGCGGTCGCGCCGCCGCAGGACGGCGCCAGCCCGCCGGTTCAGAGCGTGCCGGTGACGATCGACGCAACCGACATCGGTGCGCTGGGACGGCGCATCGACACCCGGTTCCAGAGCGCGCAGGCCGATCAGGCCGGCACGCGCTGGCGCGACGAGGGCTATTGGCTTCTCCTGCCGATCGCGCTGCTGAGCCTGCTCTGGTTCCGGCGCGGCATGACCGTGCAATGGATCGTGCTGCTGGCCCTGCTGCATGCGGTGCCAGCCGATGCGCAGCCCGCCGAGGGTTCATCCCGCTTTGCCAACATCTGGCTCACTCCTGACCAGCAGGGACGCATCGCCTTCGATCGTGGCGACTATGCCGGCGCTGCGAAGCTGTTCACTGATCCGATGTGGCGTGGGATCGCCGCCTATCGCGCCTATGACTTCCTCGCCGCGGCCGAGGCGTTCCGCAAGGTCGAGACGATTGAAGGGAAATTCGCGCTCGGCAACGCCGAGGCGCAGAACCACGCCTATGAGAAGGCGATCAAGGCCTATCAGGACGTGCTGGCGCGGCAGCCGGACCACACGGCGGCGAAAACCAATCTCGCCATCGTGCGCGCGGCGCTGGAGGCCGCCGAGGCGAAGCGGCGGCAGCAGGAGAAGGACAATCCCGCGCCGCCCGATCTCAAGGCCGACGAAACCAAGGTCGATGAGAAGCAGAAGGGCGGCAAGCGCATCGAGGTGAAACCCGAGGACATGACGACGGCCGGCGCGGCCGAGGCCTGGATGCGCCAGGTGCAGACCATTCCGGCCGATTTTCTCAAGCTGAAGTTTGCGATCCAGGCCAACTCAGCCGCGCCGCGCCCGCCCGGGAGCCCGCCATGAGACGCTGGCCCGTCGCACGTGCTGCAGCTCGGGCGGTCCGCTCCCTCCCGGTGAAAGGGGGAGGGTTGGGGTGGGGGTCCGCACTCCTGTTGTTGTGCCTCGCAATGCCCGGCGTCAGCGCGGCACAGACGGGCCCGCCCGAGCCGATTCTGCGCGTGAGCCTCGATCCGCCGAAAACGGTCGTCGGGCAGCAGACGACGCTGACGATCGATGTTCTCGCGCCCAACTACATGACCAAGCCGCCGGTCATGCCCGACTTCCAGCTTCGCAACGCGGTGACCCGCACCGGCGCGACGATCAACATGTCCGAGCAGCACGACGGCATCACCTATGCCGGCGTGCGGTTCGAGTTCCTGATCTATCCGCAGGAGCCGGGCACCTACGCCATCTCCGGGCAGACGGTTGCGGTCACCTACGCAGCCGAACCGCCGGCGACGCGTGAGGCGAAACTCACCGTCCCGGCCGTCGGCTTCGATGCGGTGATCCCGGATGCGGCGCAGGCGCTCGACCCGTTCGTCTCGGCAACGAAGCTTACCGTGCGGCAGGACATCCAGCGCTCGTCGGATCAGCTCAAGGTCGGTGACGCCGTGACGCGCACCGTGACGATCGAGGTCGAGGGCATGCCTTCGATGTTGCTGCCGCCCACGACCTTCGCACCGCTTCCCGGCGTCCAGGTTTACCCGGCGCAGCCGCAATTGCAGGACAGGTTCGACCGCCGCACTGATGCACTGACGGCGAGCCGTGTCGATCAGGCAACCTACATGCTGCAGCGACCGGGCGATCTCACGCTGCCGGGGTTCGAGATTGGTTGGTGGAACGTCCGCGATCAGCGGATCGAGCGCGCCCGCATCGAGCGGGTGGTTCTGCACGTGGCCGACAATCCGCTGGCAAAGACACTGGCGGCCTCCGGCCGCCGCACGCTTCCCGATCTGCGCGAGATGGTGCTGTTCCTGCTCGATCATTGGCTGGCGCTTGTGCTGGCACTTGCCGCTTTGGCCGGTCTCGCCTGGACACTGCCGCGCGCCGCACGCGCCATGGCCGCCGTCATGAAACGACGCCGTGATGCCTGGCGGCAGTCCGAGGCGTTCGCCTATGCCGGGCTGCGCGCCGCGGCGCGGCGCGGTGATGCGGGAAACACCTATTCCGCGCTGCTCGGCTGGCTCGCGCGCTTCGAGCCGGCCGCGCCGGCGCACACGATCGGTGCCTTGAAGGCCGTGGCCCGCGATCCGCAATTGGATCGCGAGATTGCCGGGATCGAGCGGCATCTGTTCGCCCCGGCCGGCGACAATGCCGAATGGTCTGCGCATCGGTTGATGCGCCAAGTCAAGCGTATTCGCCGGCGCTGTGCGCCGCCCCGCTCCAGCAAGACAGCCGCGCTGGCGCCGGCCGTCAATCCTGCGCAGCCGGAAGGTTAGGCGTTTCCGCCGCGCCGTGGCCACACCCGCTTCCGGCAAGCGAGCAGCAGCGCCGTCATATGCGCTGCTGCTCGCGAGACCAGTGGCCTTCGAACGGCATCAACGGCCGGCGCCGGTTGTCACCGGCTGTCCGGACAGGTCGGCCAGCTTCGTTCTCAGCGTGTCGATCGCCGGTTTCAGTTCCTGGCTGACCTCGGGAATCGCAAGGACCTTGTCGAACGACTGGTTCAACGTGGCGTTGGCCGATGCGGCCACTCCAGTGACGGTCTTGCGCTGGTCGGCTGAAAGCTGCGCGAGCAGACTGTTGACCTTGTCAACTTGTGCCGTCGCCTCCCTCAACCGGGGAACCGCCGCCGTGGCGGAGGCGCCGTCGGTGACGTCTTGCAGCGAGGTCCGCACGCTGTTGAGGCTGTCGCCAAGCTGCTTGCCGATATCGATGCCGCCGACCACCGCGCTCTGAGCCGTGGTGGCCGGTCTCGTGACTTGCTCGGTCACCTGTTCCTCGGAGCCATGGTTCATCAGGTACCAAAGGCCACCGCCTGCGATCAGGACAAGGGGGATGGCCCAATACATCCAGTTCGGCGCGCCTGACGCCGCCGCACGTTGGCTTGCATTGCCGAGCGCGTAGGCGCCGGAGGACGCGTACTGCGCGGCACGTCCTGTCGCGCCCGCTGCCGCCCGCGACGCCTGGTTGGCTGCGGCCGCCGCCGCGCTTGCCGCGCTGCCGAACGAACCGCCAAGCGAATCGAGGACACCGGTGCCGGCGAGCAACTTGCCGAAGCCTCCTGGCATCGCATCCGCGATCTGGGACTTCTGCGAGGCGAGCAGGTTTGTCAGGCTGCCGGCGTCCAGACCGCTCGCGCCGAGTTGCTTGCCGATGGCTCCCATCGCCACCGGAGCAAGCATGGCCAGCAGCGAGCTGCCCTCACTCTGACCGAGACCGGCGAACCTGCTAATGGCGCTGGCGAGTGCCGATTGCTGCTGGTTTCCGAGCAAGGACGAGAGCAATTGCGAGCCGCTGTCGATGACCGAGCCTTGCCGCCCGCTGCCGATGAGGCTGCCGAGATTGTCGAGCACACCCGACGACTGCTTGACGGCGTTGAACAGGTTCTGCGCTCCGCCCGGCTTTTCGGCGACGCCGGTCAGTCCGGCGAGCAAGGCCGGCACTGCGGCGCTGATTCCGGTTTGAGCTTCCCTGGGACTGAGGCCGAGCGCGGCGGCGATCCGCCCCACCATGTCCGGCGTCAGAAATTGCATGATCAAAGAGACCAGATTGGTAGCCATTGGATTCCTCCTCGATTTTTCGGCGTGTGGACCGGCAGTCGCCGCCCGTCATCTCTCGGCTTCGCAATGAAAAGCCGGACGGCGGCTGTTGGACCGTCGTGGTCGTCGCACGGTCGATCAGGAAGCAAAGACCCGCTGCACCCGAAGCGCCTATTGTACGTGGGGACGCTTTTGTTGGTTGTAGGGATCGCGAGATCATACCTTCGCATCGTCCGGCCGGCGGCCCGGCGCTGGTTCCGCTACCGGATTGTGGCAGACTGACCGCGTTGAGCTGCGCCCCTCCAGTTCCATGAGCTTTGCGGTTGCGAGCCCGATGAAGCGCCAAGGGAAGTATGGGGCGGCGGAAGTTGTGAGCCGGATTAGGAGTTGCAGGATCGGTTCCGTCGGGCGGGTGTGCTGGTCGCAATCAATTGGACCTCGGTCCAATCGATCCGGCCGCCGGGGATGCGTAGCGTTTGCGCTGCTGTCCCGAGGGCTCGTCACCATGGTCTCCCTGTATGCACCCACCCGGCGTGCGATGCTGGCCGTCCTCATCGGCGCGTCGCTGTGCGGCTTCCGGTGCACCGGCGCATCCGCGCAATCCGACCCGCTGCCTACCTGGAATGAGGGCGCCACGAAAAAATCCATCACCGATTTCGTCGCGCGCGTGACCACGCCGGGCGGTGCGGACTTCGTGCCGCCGGCCGAGCGGATCGCCACATTCGACAATGACGGCACGTTGTGGTGCGAGCAGCCGGTCTATTTCCAGGTGGCCTTTGCCTTCGATCGGCTTAACGTCGTAGCCGAGCAGCAGCCCAAGCTGCGCGCCAAGCAGCCGTTCAAGGCCGCGCTCGACAAGGACATGACGGCGCTTGCCGCGTCGGGCGAGAAGGGCCTGTTGCAGATCATCGCCGCGACCCACACCGGCATGACCGTCGAGGAGTTCCACAAGACGGTGCTCGACTGGACCGCGGCGGCACGGCACCCGAAGTTCAACCAGCCTTACACTGCGCTGGTCTATCAGCCGATGCTGGAGCTGTTGGCGTATCTCCGCACGAACGGCTTCAAGACCTTCATCGTCTCCGGCGGCGGTGTCGAGTTCATGCGGCCGTGGGCCGACAAGGTCTACGGCGTCCCGCCCGAGCAGGTGGTCGGCTCCTCGGGGGTCACCAAATTCCAGGCGGGCCCGGACGGCAGGCCGGTGCTGATGAAATTGGCCAAGGTCGAATTTGTCGACGACGGCCCGGGCAAGCCGGTCGGCATCAACCGCTTCATCGGTCGCCGCCCGCTCTTCGCTTTCGGCAACTCCGACGGCGATCTGCAGATGCTACAATGGACCGCGGCGGGCGCGGGAGCGCGGTTCATGGGAATCGTGCACCACACCGACGCCGAGCGCGAATACGCCTATGATCGGCAATCCAAGGTCGGCAAGCTCGACAAGGCGCTGGATGAAGGCACCAAGCGCGGCTGGACCATCGCCGACATGAAGCGCGACTGGAAGAAAGTGTTCGCGTTTCAGTAGCGGAATCGAAACCTCCGTATAGTGCCTATTGGACCTCGGTCCAATCGATCCCCTCCGGACGGCTGATTAGGCTGATCGCTCAAGCGTTTGCCGCGAGCAGACTGGGAGGGCTTCATGAAGGTGCTTCTGACGTTGCTGGCAACGACCAGCCTGATTCTGGCCGTCGGCGAGCGGGCCGATGCGCAGACGCAACCGAGCCCGGCGCCGGCCGCAGCTCCGGCGCAATCCCAGCAAACGCTCAGCGCCGGCGAGCTCGATCAGCTGCTCGCGCCGGTCGCGCTTTATCCCGACGCGCTGCTCGCCGACATCATGATGGCCTCGACCTATCCGCTCGAGGTGGTGCAGGCCGACCGCTGGGCCAAGGACAACAAGAGCCTGAAGGGCGACGCGCTCAGCAAGGCGCTCGAGGCGCAGAGCTGGGACAAGAGCGTGAAATCACTGGTCATTACGCCTGACGTGCTCAGCATGATGAGCACCAAGCTCGACTGGACCCAGAAGCTTGGCGACGCGGTGCTGGCACAGCAGCCCGATGTCATGGATTCAGTGCAGCGCCTGCGCTCGAAGGCTCAGGCGAACAACAAGCTGCAGACCACCAAGCAGCAGAAGGTCTCTGTCTCCTCGGTGCCGGCCGCCAACAACACCACCAAGCAGGTGATTGTGATCGAGCCGGCTGAACCCAACACCGTCTATGTGCCCTACTACGATCCGGGCGTGGTTTACGGCGCCTGGCCCTACCCGGCCTATCCGCCGTACTCCTGGGGTTATCCCGGCTGGATTCCGGGTTCGGCGATCGCGGCCGGCATCGCCTGGGGCGCGGGCATCGCGTTCGGCGCCTGGGCCATCAACAACTGGGGCGGCGGCTTCAACTGGGGCAACAACAACATCAACATCAACCGCAACACCAACATCAACACCGGCAATAGAAACTGGGTCCACAACCCGGATCACCGGCAGGGCGTGCGTTATAACAACCGCGACGTCCAGCAGAAATTCGGCAACCGCGGCGACCGCGGCAACGCGCAGGACCGCCTCGACTTTCGCGGCCGCGACGGCCGGCAGGTGCTCAACCCCGACCGGCCGGGCGCCGGCGACCGCATGAGCAATTTCGGCGATCGCGATCGGCCCGGCGCGGGCGACCGCGACCGTCCTGGTGGTGGCGATCGTGACCGGCCCGGG
>JAIESC010000175.1 GCA_019746355.1 Xanthobacteraceae bacterium
CCCGGCGACGTCATCAAGACGCCGCTCGACCAGACGCTGCCGCCGAACGACGTCGATCTGTTCCTGATGGGCAAGACCGACGTTCCGCGCTCCACCGCGCGTCTCTTGGAAGGTGTGCCGCCGCACGTCTACGCCGGTCACGTGCTCGATCTGCCGAAGGGAGGCGCCCGTGTCGTTTCGGTTCGCAACTAGGCCGCTCGCGGCGGCGGTGCTCGGCGCGTTGCTCAGTGCAATGCTCGGCGGCTGCTCGGAGATGTATTACGACCGCCGCGACACGATCTCGCTTGTCTCCGGCGAGGCGATGGCCGCCAATCGCGCGACGCACATCATCGATCCGTGGCCGCCGCACGCGGCCAACCGCAACATCGCCTACAACGGCGAGAAGGCGGCGGTTGCTGCCGAGCGCTACCGCACCGGCCGGGTGATCCCGCCGGTCAACACGACCACCAGCTCCGCGGCCTACAGCCAGGCGGCGCAGCAGGCGCAGTCCACGGCCAACGGCCAGGCGTCGTCGGCACCGGCCGGCAGCAGCAACGGCCAGACGAAGTAGCGTGGCGACTTCAGGGATCCGCGCATGAGCAAGTCGGGCACGAACAAGACCAGCGTGGCGGTGCTCACCGCAGATTCCGCGTTCGAGCAGGCGTTGCGCACGACGTTTGGCGCGAGCGGCCAGATCGACCTTCGCGTCGCGTCCGGCTCGATCTCCACGGTGGACGAGTTCCGCACCGACGGCGCGACCGTCGTCATCATCGATCTCGACGCGAGCCGCAGCGAGGAGATGCAGGCGCTGGAGCGCATGATGCTGCGCTCGGGCGGCGGGCCGCCGGTCGTGGTGGTCACGCAGGGCTTCGACGCCGGCGTGGCGCGCAGCCTGTTGCAGATGCGCGTGGCGGATTTCCTGGTCAAGCCGGTGCAGCCGCTGGAGCTGGTCAGGACCTGTGCCCGCGTCGCGCGCTCGAACGTCACCGAGACCGCCGAGGCGCAGATTTACACGTTCATCCCCGCGGTCGGCGGCGCAGGCGTCACGACGCTCGCGATCCAGACCGCGCTGTTGCTGCTCAACGGCGGACAGCGCGTGCGGCCGACGACGTGTCTGGTCGATCTCGACTTCCAGCACGGTGCCTGCGCCGACTATCTCGATCTCGAGCCGCGGCTCGACCTCAAGGAGATCGAACCGCGGCCGGAGCGGCTCGATCGCCAGCTTCTGGAGATCATGCTGTCGCACCATGCCTCGGGCCTTGAGGTGATCGCCGCGCCGAACCGGCCGGCCGAGATGCGGACGTTCGATCCCGACATGGTCACGCGCCTGCTCGATCTCGTGTCGTCGCACTTCGACTATGTCGTCATCGATATGCCGCGCACCTGGTTCTCATGGACCGACAGCGTGCTGCTCGGCTCCAACAAGCTGTTCATCGTCAGCGAAATGACCGTGCCGAGCCTGAAGCAGGCCAAGGGGCTGGTCGGCGCGATCCGCGAGCGGCTTGGCGATGGGCCGAAGCCGCAGGTGATCGTCAATCGGTTCGAGCAGCGGATGTTCGACGCGGGCCTGAAGAAATCCGATCTCGACCAGGCGCTCGGCCAGGATCTCGCCGGCACCGTGCCGAACAACTACCGGCTGGTGCGCGAGGCGATCGACCGTGGCGTTCCGCTCGAAGAGGTCAAGCCCGGCAACAACGTCTCCCTGCAGCTCAAGCGGCTGATGCTGCCGCAGGCGGCCGCCAAGGCGCCGGCTGCCGATGCCCAGGGCCTGATGAAGAGGCTTTCGCTGTCGCTTGCGAAGTAGCGCCGCCGACGGCGCAGGTCGAAAACCGGGACCGACGTGACCATGGCTGGCCGCTTTACCGCACGACGCTTCGCTGCCGAACCGGTGCCGGTTGCCGCTCTGGAGCCGCCGCCCGCGCCGCCGGTCGAGCCTGCGCCGGCCGAAGCTCCGGTCATGTCGTTCATGACCGTGCCGGAGCCGGTCAAGGTGCCGGCCGAGCCGGCCAACCCGCTGCACTCCGACAAGTATCTCGACGCCAAGGTCCGCCTGCACCGGCGGCTGATCGAGGAGATCAATCTTTCGGCCCTGGAGAAGCTGCCCGAAGACGAGATGCGGCAGCACATCCAGCAGCTCGTCACGCAATACACCGTGAGCGAGCGGCTGGCGCTCAACACCCACGAGCTCAACGGGTTCGTCTCGGAAATCCTCGACGAGATGACCGGCCTCGGCCCGCTGGAGCCGTTGCTGAAGGACCCGTCGATCAGTGACATCCTCATCAACGGCCACGAGTCGACCTTCGTCGAGCGCGGCGGTCTTCTCGAGCCGATCGCCTGCCGCTTCAAGGACGAAGCGCACTTGCTGCGCATCATCAACAAGATCGTCTCGGCGGTCGGCCGGCGCGTCGACGAATCGCATCCGCTCTGCGACGCCCGCCTGCTCGACGGCTCGCGCGTCAACGTCGCGGTGCGGCCGATCGGCGTCGACGGTCCGCTGGTGTCGATCCGCAAATTCTCCAAGAAGCCGTTCAACCTGAGCAAGCTCGTCGACATCGGCGCGCTGAAACCGCCGATGGCCGAATTGCTGGCGGCCGCCGTCAAATGCCGCGTCACCACGATCATCTCGGGCGGCACCGGCTCGGGCAAGACGACGATGCTCAACGCGCTGTCGGCGTTCATCTCCGAGAAGGAGCGCCTGATCACCATCGAGGACGCCGCCGAATTGCAGCTCCAGCAGCCGCACGTGGCGCGGATGGAGACGCGGCCGCCGAACATCGAGGGCAAGGGCGAAATCCGCCAGCGCGAGCTGGTCAAGAACGCGCTGCGTATGCGGCCCGAGCGCATCATCCTCGGCGAGTGCCGCGGCGAGGAAGCGTTCGACATGCTGCAGGCCATGAACACCGGCCACGAAGGCTCGATGGCGACCATTCACGCCAACAACCCGCGCGAGGCGGTCTCGCGTCTCGAGCAGCTTGTCGGCATGGCCGGCCTGCCGATGACCATCGCCTCGATCCGCGGCCAGATCGCCGCCGCCGTGCGCATGATCGTGCAGCTGCAGCGCATGTCCGACGGCAAGCGCCGCGTCACTTCCGTGGCCGAGATCACCGGCATGGAAGGCGACATCGTGCAGATGCAGGAAATCTACAAATACGTCCGCACCAACACGAGCGAGGACGGCACGGTCGAGGGCCATTTCGTCGCGACCGGCGTGCGCCCGCGCTTCCTCGGCGAGCTTGCCGCACGCGGGATCAAGATCCCCGGCAGCTATTTCGATCCCAGCAAGCCGATGTAGCTCCATGTTGTGCCCGCGCTCTCACCACTCGTGTCCCGGATGCGGTGCCATAAGCGCGTTTACGCGCGTCTTTGACGCGCTATGGCGCAGCGGTGCACCGCTGATCCGGGACCGTTCCAAAGGCGGTGTGTGGAACGGTCCCGGGTCTGCAGCGCATCACTGCGCCTCGCTTGTGCTGCGCTGCGCCCGGGACACGGGCTGCGAGACTTAGGCCATGCCGTTCGAGATCGACCCGCTCTACGTGATCTACCTGTTCGTGGCACTGGCCGCGGGTCTGTTCGTCGAAGCCGTCTATCTGCTCGTCGTCCCGTCGCGGTCCTACCGCAAGAACATCAACCGCCGCCTCAAGCTGATGGACGGTCAGCCTGACCGCGAGGCGATCCTGGTGCAGATCCGCCGCGAGCGCGGGCTGTCGAGCGGCGGCGACTACCGGCTGCCGCTGGTGGCGCTGAACCGGCTGATCCTGCAATCGGGCCTGACCATCGGCATGGCTAAGTTCGCGATCTATGCCGGCGTTGCCGCCCTGTTCGTGTTCAGCACACTGATGCTGACGCGCGGCGACCTCCTGGAGGCGCTGGGCGCCGGCCTGTTCTGCTGCACGCTGCTGCCGCTGCTGGTGCTCAAGTTCAAGCGCAGCCGGCGGCAGAAGCAGTTCGGCGCGCAATTCCCCGATGCCCTCGACATCATCGTGCGCAGCCTGCGCGCCGGCCATCCGGTGCCGATCGCGATCACGATGGTGGCGCGCGAGATGCCCGATCCGATCGGCAGCGAGTTCGGCATCGTCGCCGACGAGATCACCTATGGCGCCGATCTCGAGACCGGCATGCGCAATCTCTATTTCCGCATCGGCCAGGAGGACCTGCCGCTGTTCGTCACCGCGGTCGCGATCCAGAGCTCGACCGGCGGCAACCTCGGCGAAATCCTGGAAAATCTCTCGGGTGTGATCCGCGAGCGCTTCAAGATGCGCCGCAAGGTCCGAGCGCTCGCCTCCGAGGGCCGCGCCTCGGCGCTGATCCTTTCGTCACTGCCGATCCTGATGTTCCTGGTCATCCAGGTCATCACGCCGAACTTCTACGCCAGCGTCTGGCACGAGGACATCACCAAGATCGCGCTCGCGTGCGCCGGCGCATGGATGGGACTCGGCAACCTCATCATGTTCCGCATGGTCAACTTCAGGATCTAGCGCATGTCCCGGAAAAGTGGACACCGGTTTTCCGAAAAGGACATGCGCCAATGCAAGTAGGCGAGGGTTGACCGGATGGGCGCGCTCGACTTGTTCCTCGCCGAAGGCAACTCCACGATGGTGGCGCTGCTGGTGTTCCTCGCGGCGACCACGCTCGCCTTCAGCATCATGGCGGTGATGCGCGTGCAGGGTTCGGTGAAACGCCGCGCCGCCACGATCGGCCGTGTCGGCGACGACACCAGCGCCGGCAACGCGCGCTCGCTGCGGCATTCCAGCCTCAAGGCCGCGCAGCGCGTCATCGACTACACCACCAGGCACTACAACTCGGGCGCTGCCGAGGAGACCAAGGTGCTGCGCCGCCGGATGATCATGGCCGGCATCTATGACGAGAGCGCGGTGGCCTATTTCTTCCTCGGCCGCACCGGGCTCGCGGTCGCGCTCGCGGCGGTCGCGTACTTTTTCCTGCCGGTGGAGCACGGCACCGCGCACCACTGGCTGTTCGCCGGCGTCGCCGGTCTCGTCGGCTATCTCGGGCCGAGCCTCTACATCGACAACCGCATCAAGACGCGGAAGCAGGAGCACCGGTCCGGCTTCCCGGATTTCATGGATCTGCTGGTGGTTTGCGCCGACGCCGGCCTGAGCATGGAGGCCTCGCTCGACCGCGTCGGCCGTGAGCTCGGCGTCTCCTATCCGTCGCTCACCGCCAACATCCACATGGCGTGCCTGGAAATCCGCGCCGGCCGCACCATGAGCGAGGCGCTGGAGCATCTCGGCGACCGGCTCGGCATCGACGAGGCGCGCTCGTTCGCGACCCTGATCCAGCAGTCGGAGGAACTCGGCTCGAGCATCACCGACGCACTGCGGGTCTATTCCGACGACATGCGCCACAAGCGGCTGTCGCGCGCCGAGGAAAAGGCCTACAGCCTGCCCGCCAAGCTCGCGGTGCCGATGATGCTCTGCATCTTTCCGGTGCTGTTCGTCGTCATCCTGCTGCCGGTGTTCGTCCGGCTCTACCTCGGAAATTACTGACTACAGCGAGGCGTCGCTGAATTTCTGCTCCGGGATCGGCGCGGGTGGTCGCGGTGGCGGGCTCCTGTCGAGCCATCCCGACGGCGGCTGGGCCCATTGCGAGAGGCGTTGCGCCGCGGCTGTCACGCGCTGCCAGCCCGTGACGATGAAATTGTCTCTGTTGGTCGCGGGCGGCGTTGCGGGTGCGGGCTCGGGAGCCGGCGGCTCGGCCGGAGCCACCATTGCCGGCTCGGCCGTGCCAACGCGGCGCTGCTGCTGTGCGGGCGGGTTCGCTGCGACAGCTTTCGGCTTTGCGGCGCGCGGCGCGGCGGCTTTCGCCGGGCTTGCATCGGGCTTCGGCGCCCATTCAGCGTCCGTGTCAGCGGCCTGACGGGGCACGATCCTGACGGTCGCTTCGGCCTGGATCACGGTCGTGGCCGGTGCCGCAACAGGCGCGGGATCGGGAGGCTTGGCGAGGCTGCCGAGCAAGGCGATGCCGACCGCGCTGACGATGACCGCAGGCGCAAGCTGAAACGCCAGCTTGGACGCAAGCCGGCCAAAGTACGGATGTTTCTGCAAAGCGGTTCCCCTCAACCCCTCGAACGGGCGGGACTGCACCAAAGCTCGGCGGCGCGAGCGCGGCGCAATGTTGGAAATTTGTCGGCGGATTTTGAACTTTCGCGTGCGTGTTAACCGGCGTTGTGAACCCGCGAAACGCCGAATTCTGCAGCGTTGACAGAATCTTACATCCTCCGGCGCACCGCAGCGAAATGTTAACCACCCTGCCCTAGCTTGATACCGTCGGAGCGCAGGGTTTTATGGGCGTCAGGATGGGTCGGGTCGCATGCGCGGCCGCGTGTCTGTTATGGCTCGCGGGCTGCGAGACCACATCCACCAGCCCGGACAATCCGCTCAGAAAGCTCGCCGCCTCGTTCAACCCGCCGTCGCTCGACAAGCCGCTGGACCGCGAAGTGACCGGTTCGGTCGATGCGCCGTCGGAGTTCACGCGCACGCCATTTGCCACGCCCGGAACGCCGCCGCCGCTGAAGCCGGAGCTGCTCGGCAGCGATCCCAACGACGACCTCAGCATCGGCAAGAAGTACTATCGCCAGGGCAGCTATGGGCTTGCCGAGCGGCACTTCCGCAAGGCCGTGGAGCTCACGCCGCGCGATGCCGAAGCCTGGGTCGGGTTGGCTGCGGCCTACGACCAGCTGCACCGCTTCGACCTTGCCGACCGCGCCTATGCGCAGGCGATCAAGCTGATCGGCCAGACGCCGGAGATCATGAACAACCAGGGCTTCTCCTACATTCTCCGCAGCGACTATCGCCGCGCCCGTGCGATCCTGCTCGCCGCGCAGGCCAAGGCGCCCGACAACCTGCACATCGCGGCGAACCTGCAATTGCTCGCCAAGGCCGAGCGCAAGGCCAAGGGCATCAATTAAATTCTCTCCATCTGTGTGGGCGCAGGCGCGGCCGCGGATTGCGCCGGTTCCGCGCGCGTATAACTATGAGAGCGGAGGATTTCTCGTGTTCGACGCGCTCAAGAATTTCGTTTCGGAGCTTGCCAGCGGCGACAGGCAGGCCGGCGACTTTGCCGATGACGATTTCCGCGTGGCTTATGCCGCGCTGCTGGTGCATGCCGCGGCCATTGATGGCGAAGTCTCGGGCGCCGAACGCAGCAAGCTCGTGACACTGCTGAAGCAGCGCTTCGATCTGGACGACGACGCTGCAGAGCAGCTGGTCGTGCAGGCCACGGCCGCGGATGCCAGGGCCGTGGACCTCTATCGTTTCACGCGACTGCTGAACGAGACGCTGGACGAGCCCGGACGGCTGCGCATGATTGAGACGATGTGGACCGTCGCGCTCGCCGACGGCGCCGCCTCCGAATACGAGGACAATCTCATCTGGCGCGTGTCCGACCTGCTCGGCGTCTCGTCGTCGGAGCGGATTGCGCTGCGGCAGCGTGCGGCTGCAGCGCAGAGCGGCGGGCCATGAGGCCGGTTGCAGTCGTCACCGGCGCGTCGGCCGGCATCGGCGCGGAGCTCGCGCGGGTGTTTGCCGCAAACGGTCATGATCTCGTGCTGGTCGCGCGCCGCGAACAGCGGCTGCGCGAGCTTGCCGAGGAGATCGCGGCTTCCGGCCGTCCGAAGCCGCGGGTCGTCGCGATCGACCTCGCGAGACGCGACGCCGGCAATGAGCTCGGCCGCGCGCTCGCCGCCAGCGATTGCGAGCCGCAATACATCGTCAACGACGCAGGCTTCGGCCTGATCGGCCACGCCGCCGAGCTCGACCGCGCCCAGCAGCTCGAGATGGTCGACGTCAATGCGCGGACCTTGCTCGACCTGTCGCTTGCTTTCGTCGGCAGCCTCGCGCGACGCCGCGGCGGCATTCTCAACGTTGCCTCGGTCGCGGGCGTCATGCCGGGTCCGGGCTCGGCGGTCTATTACGCCTCGAAGGCGTTCGCGCTGTCGCTCAGCGAGGCCTTGCATCAGGAGTTGAAGCCGCTGGGTGTCCGCGTCACCTGCCTGTGCCCCGGGCCGGTGCCGACCGAGTTTCAGCTCCGCGCCGGCATCGGCGAATCAGCGCCGAACCGGCTGATCGACGTGCCCGCCGCGAAGGTCGCCGAAGCCGGTTATCGCGGTCTGATGCGCGGTAAACGGGTGGTGGTGCCCGGCTGGGTCCCCAAGCTTCTGTTCGCACTGGTGCCGCGGATCGTGCCGAAAAATGTCCTGCTGGAGCAGCTTGAAGCGCGGCAGTTGGCGCGGCGCGGAAAGCCTAAACCCGCCGGCCCGCCGGAGCCCTGAAGCGGCGGCATATCGGTCCCGCAGCCGCGATCTTTGCAATTGCGGATCAACCGGCTAGGACTGGCATGCCGATTGCCTGATCTGCCGCATGATTCCTTTGCGCCATGATTCTTTCGAACGTGAGACGTCCGGCACGATGCGCCCGCCGGTTCTGATCGTCCTGCACGGCGAGCTTTCCACGCCCGGCCGGATCGCCATCCAGCTTCGCAACCGCGACATCCCGCTCGACGTGCGGCGTCCGCGCTTCGGCGATCCGCTGCCGGAGACGCTCGAGGAGCATACCGGCGCGATCATCTTCGGCGGGCCGCAGAGCGCCAACGACGACGACGAGGTGGTCAAGCGCGAGATCGACTGGATCGGCGTCGCGCTGACGGAGAAGAAGCCCTATCTCGGCATCTGCCTCGGCGCACAGATGCTGGCCAAGCATCTCGGGGCCCGTGTCTACAAGCACACCGAAGGCCATGCCGAGGTCGGCTACTATCCGATCCGCCCGACCGCCGCAGGCCGCGAGCTCTGCCGCGATTGGCCCGACCATGTCTATCAATGGCACCGCGAAGGCTTCGACCTGCCGGACAAGGCGGTGCTGCTCGCCGAAGGCGATTCATTTCCGGTCCAGGCGTTCAGCACCGACAATCTCGCCTACGCGCTGCAATTCCACATGGACGTGACGCACGCCACCATGTGCCGTTGGACCACGCGCGGGCACGAGCGCATGTCGCTGCCCAACGCCAAGCCGCGTGAAGCGCACTTCGCGGACCGGCTGCAGCACGATCCGGCGTGCCGCGCCTGGCTTTCCGAATTCATCGATCAGTGGCTGAAGCCGTGCGAGGCGCCAAAGCCTGCGATCGGCAGCCACAAACCGCCTCAGCGCCGAATTTCGAAGCTCTCGACCTTGTAGAGCGGCTCGAACACCTTTCGGCCGACCAGCACCACGATCAGCGCGCCGATGCCACCGACCATCACGGCCGGGATGGTGCCGAGCCACGACGCCATCAGGCCCGCGCGGAAATCGCCGAGCTGATTGGACGCGGTGACGAACAGCGAATTCACCGCGCTGACGCGGCCGCGCATGTCGTCGGGCGTCTCGAGCTGAATGAGTGTCATGCGGATGACGACGCTCAGCATGTCGGCCATGCCGAGGATGCCGAGCAGAAGCATCGACAGGATCAGCGAGCGCGAAAACGCAAAGGCGATGATGGCAACGCCATAGGTCGCGACCGCGCCGAACATGATCCGGCCCACGTGCTGCCGCAGCGGCCGATGCGCCATGAAAACCGCGGCCGTCAACGCGCCGACCCCGGGCGAGGCGCGGAGCAGGCCCAGTCCCCAGGCGTCCGTATGGAACACGTCGCGGGCGAACACCGGCAGCAGCGCAAACACGCCGCCCAGCACCACGGCAAACAGGTCGAGCGTGATGACGCCGAGCACGATCGGGTTGTGCCGCATATAGAAGAAGCCGGCAAACAACATCGACAGGCTGAGCGGCTCGCGCGAGGTGGCGGTGCGCTCGGCTTTGACGTTGCTGATCAGGATGCTGGAGGTGATGTAGAGCGTTGCGCACAGTCCGTAGACCAGGATCGGGCTCACCGCGTAGAGCAGCCCGCCCGCGGCCGGCCCGCCGATCACCGCGACCTGCGTCGCCGAGGCGCCGGCTGCGGTGGCGCGCGCCAGCAAGGACATCGGGACAATTCCCGGAAGCAGCGTGGAGAGCGTGGTCTGCTCGAAGGCGCGGGCCGAGCCGGTGACGAACACCACGGCGAGCAGCGATTCCCGTGTCATCCAGCCGCCCGCGCTGCCGATGGCAAGCGTCGCCCCGGCAAGGCCGGCGATGAGCTGGCAGATGCTGATGATGCGGCGGCGGTCGTAGCGGTCGGCGATATGGCCCGCCACCAGCACGAACAGCGCAGCCGGGACAAATTGAGTCAATCCGACCAGCCCGAGATCGAGCGGGTTGCGGGTCAGCTCGTACATCTGCCAGGCCACCGCGACGGTCTGCATCTGCAGGGCGACGGTGCTGGAAACACGGGATATCCAATAGAGCGCGAACGGCCGATGCCGCCGAAGCTGCGTGCCGGAGCCGTCCGCCGATGTCATGGACACGTTTTGACCTTTTTCCGGCCTATGAATAGCAGCTGCAAACGCACGGGGAGCCGCGGAACTCTATAAGATTGTAGGGGTTCGCGGGCTAGCGGGGGCGCTGGGCATGATTATCTTCAGAAGCAATTCGCGCGGCCCGGTCGTGGGGAATGGGGCTGCGTCACGTCCGGTGGTCGCGTCAGCCGCGACCGTCGCACCCGCAGCAGCCTGACCGGCTGGCAGGAGCGCCACATGCTGGACCTCAAGCTCAAGCAAAGCCCGGAGCCGCTGCTGTCAGGCTCGCTGGAAAGCGAGCTGCAGGCCGCCGGCGAAATCCTGGAGCTTTTGCCGATCGCCACCTGCATCTGCGATTCGGCCGGCCGCATCGTCCATTACAACCGGCGCGCGGCCGAGCTTTGGGGACGCTCCCCGGAGCCCAATCAGAGCCATGACGATTTCACCGCGCAAAACCGGTTCTTCAACCTCGACGGCAGCGAGCTGCCGCGCTCCAAGGTTGCCGAGGTGCTCCACACCGGCCAGGCCGTGCGGGACGAGGAGATCGTGGTCGAGCGGCCGAACGGCGAACGGCTGTTCGTGCTGCTGAGCATCGACCCGATCCGTGATGTGCGGGGCAAGCTCATCGGCGTCATCAACTGCTTCCAGGACGTCAGCGAGCGTTACCGGATGCTCGAGGCGATCAGCCGGAGCCAGCACGAACTGCGCGAGCAGCAGGAGCGCTGGAACTCGACCTACGAGCACGCTGCGATCGGCATCGTCGAGATCGACGCGGAGGGCCGCTTCCTGCGCGTCAACGAAGCGATCTGCTCGATCGTCGGCGGCACGCGCGAGGAGCTGCTCGGCTGGAAGCTGTTCGGCCGCACCCACCCGGACGATCGCGACGTCGACGGCGAGCTTTACCGCAAGCAGGTGGCAGGCGAGATCGGCTTCTATTCGATCGAGAAGCGCTTCAACCGCAACGACGGCCGCACGATCTGGATGGGGGTACGCTCATCGACGGTGCGCGACGACGACGGAAAATTTCTTTACGGCGTGCGTGTGGTGCAGGACATCACTGAGCGCAAGGAGGCCGAGGAACGGCAGAAGCTGCTCGTCGACGAGCTCAATCACCGGGTCAAGAACACGCTCGCCACCGTGCAATCGCTGGCGACGCAGACCGCGCGCGGCACCGACTCGCCGGAGGCCTTCCGCCAGGCATTCGAAGGGCGGTTGATCGCGCTCAGCCAGGCCCATGACCAGCTCACGCTGCGGCACTGGCGGAACGCCGACCTGCGCGACATCGTCAAGGGTTCGACCGGGCCTTATCTCTCGCGGCCGGAGGAGCAGATCAGGATCGAAGGCGAGGCGATCACGCTGACGCCGCGGGTGGCGCTGACGCTCGCGCTGGTGCTGCACGAGCTGACCACCAACGCCTCGAAGTACGGCGCGCTGTCGGTGCCGGAGGGCCGGATCGAGATCGGCTGGCGCGTCGAGGCGCAGCCCGACAAGCCGCCGCGGCTGAACATCGAATGGCGGGAATGCGCCGGACCGCCGGTGGAGGCGCCGGCGCGGCCGGGCTTCGGCTCGCGCTTCATTCAGGGCAGTGTCGCCACCGAGCTGCAAGGCGCCGCGCGCATGGAGTTCGAGCCCCAGGGCTTGCGCTGCACGATCGACATTCCGCTTCGCCCGGACAAGCCCAAGCCGGCAGCGAAGCCGGCCACGTCCTAGCGGTTACGCCACGCCGCCGCGATAATAGATCACGACGACGTGCTCGGCCTCGGCGAAGAACAGCCAGCGTTCGGTGAGAACGCCGATGGCGGCGCTGCAGACCGATAGCGCCGTGAGCGCAATGGTCACCGCGTTCGGCATCCTCAGCAACAGCAGCGCGATGGCCGCAAGCAGCGGCACAACGAACAGCAACGCGACCGTGAGAATCCGCAGCTTCCGTGCATGGCGTCGCGCCACCTGATAGCCCATCTCGCGCATCACGAAGTTCGGCTGCGTGTGCGGCGGATCAAGCGGACGCACCGTCCCGAGGGAGCCTAAGCCCGTCGCCGATTCGGCGGTGTAGGTCTTCTCTGCGCGGTCGATGGCGGACCAGTAGCGCACCTTGAGATCGCAGCCGAGCGCCAGCAGCAGCGCGCTGGCGCTCACCGCCCAGCGGACGTCGTAGCCGAACAGCGCGAGCAGGAAGCCCAGCAGCAGGCTGCCGGTCGCCAGCGCCAGCACCAGATAGATCGGCGCAACGATGCTTTGGTTCCAGGCACGGATGGTTGGCAGCGTTGCGTAGATCTTTCCGGTGCACCACACCGTCACGATGGCGAACGGCACCGACAGAGCCGCGCCGATGGCTATCTGCCCCGGCGTGAACTCGCCAAACACCCAGCCGAGCCCGAGCGCCGCCACCGGCAGGTAGGTGACGATGGCAGCCACGCCCTCACGCGACAGCCACGACGTGCGCACCTGCGACAGCGCGCGCCATGCCCGTCCCGGACGCCCGAGATGCAACGTCGAGGCCAGAAGCCCGAGCGTGACCAGCGCCACCGCGGTTCCGAGCGCAAAAAAGCCGAACGCCGGATCGCGCGGCAGGCCGAACAACATGGCCAGCGAAAGCCCGATCAGCAGGCCGTAGCCTGCGCCGGACGCGGTGGTGAAGATGATGACCGAATAGGCAGGATGCATCGGGGATCAGCGGGAGAGCGTCCTGTCGGCCCAGGCGAAGAAGCGCTCGGCGAGCGAGCCGGAACTGTCCGCGGGCGTTTCGGCGGCGGGTTGCGGGGACGCGGCCGCCTGGTCGCGGCGCGGACGCGGCGGCAGATATTTGTTGGTCGGCTTGAAGCCCATCTCCGGCAGCAGGTCGAAGCCGCCGCGCTCCTTCACGAGCTGCGACACCGCGCTCGCCGGGTCGCCAAGATCGCCGAAATGCCGCGCGCCGGTCGGGCAGGCGCGCACGCAGGCCGGGATGCGGTCCTCCGGCGCGAATGTCGTGTTGTAGATGCGGTCGACGCACAGCGTGCACTTCTTCATCGTGCCGTCGTCGTAGTCGTATTCGCGCGCGCCATAGGGGCAGGCCCAGGAGCAGAGCTTGCAGCCGATGCAGGTGTCGGGATTGACCAGCACGATGCCGTCGGAGGCGCGCTTGTAGGAGGCGCCGGTCGGGCAGACCGTGACGCAGGCCGGCGTCTCGCAGTGCAGGCAGGAGCGCGGGAAATGCACGGTGCGGCTCGAGGCGCCGTCGCCCACCTCGTACGAATGCACGCGGTTGAGCCACGCGCCGTGCGGATCGGCGCCCTGCTGGTCCTGGTCGGTCAGCGGGGCGGAATAGCCGCCGGCATTCCATTCCTTGCAGCTTGTCGCGCAGGCGTGGCAGCCGACGCAGGTGTCGAGATCGATCACCAGCCCGAGCTTCTGGCCGGTCTCCCGCGGCAGCGCCGTCATGCCACGGCCTCCGGCTTTGTTGCGAATTCCGCTGGCAACGGCTCGAAGCGCGGCACGGTCTCGCCTTGCTCGTCCGGCGCGGCTTTCTCGATGATGACGCGCAGGTCGTACCACGCCGCCTGCCCGGTGATCGGGTCGCTGTTGGAGAAGCGGTAGCCGCCTTCGCGCTCGGGAAGGAGCTCGGTGATCAGATGGTTGAGCAGGAAGCCGCGCGTGGCCTCCGGTGCGTCAGGATCGAGCGCTGCAGCGCCGCCGCGGCGGCCGACCGCGTTCCACGTCCACACCGTGTCGGGGTTGACGCCCTCCATCAGCCGCACCCGACCTTTGACGCGGCCGATCGGGCTCTTGATCCAGACCCAGTCGCCGTCGGCGATGCCGAGCGCCGTCGCCCGCTCGCGGTTCATGTAGAGGCAATTCTCCGCGGTGATCTGTCTGATCCAGCCGTTGTGCGTGCCCCACGAATGGTAGATGTGCATCGGCCGTTGCGTGATCGCCGACAGCGTGAAGCCGCTTTGGTCGAGCGTGTCGCTGTCGAACGGCGGATACCAGAACGGGATCGGATCGAAGTATTTCTCGACGCGCGTGCGATGCGTGTCCGGTGCCTTGATCGCGCCAAAGCCGCGCGCCGACAGGCGGAATTTCTGCAGCGGCTCGAGATAGAGCTGGAACACCACCGGAGTTGCCGCGCCGATGAAGCCCACCTCCCTGGCCCAGTCGAGATAGGCCTTGTTGGCGTGCTTGTAGTAGCGCTGCTCGGGCGCGAGATGGTGTTGGTGGAAGCAGCCGTTCTCGATGTAGGCCTCGAGCTGCTTCGGGTTCGGGGCGCCGCGGCCGTAAGCCTGTCCATCGTCGCCGCGGAAACCGGCGAGCGAGCCGATGCCGGGCATCCGCTCGTGCAGCACGATGTAGTCGGAATAGCCTTCGGGAAAGCACGGCTCGCCGTTGCCGGTGACGAAGCCGGGGAGCTTCAGCCGCGTGGCGATGTCGATCAGCACGCTTTGGAACGGCCGCACATCGCGGTCGGGCCGCACCACCGGCTGGCGGATCGCATCGGCCGGGCCTTCCGGGCTCGAGATCGGGCGATCGAGCAGCGAGATGCAGTCCCAGCGCTCGAGATAGGTTGTGTCCGGCAGGATCAGGTCGGCATAGGCGACCATCTCCGACGAGTAGGCGTCGGAATAGATGATCTTCGGGATCTTGTAGTCGCCGGTGGCCGGGTCCTTCGCGGTCAGGTGCTTCAGCACCGCCGGAATGTTCATCGACGAATTCCAGCTCATGTTGGCCATGTACATGAACAGGACGTCGACCGGGTAGGGATCGCCCAGCGCGGCATTGGTGATGACCATGTGCATCAACCCGTGGGCGGCGAGCGGCGCGTCCCACGAATAGGCCTTGTCGATGCGCTGTGCGCGGCCCCTGGCGCCGACCAGCAGGTCTTCCGGCCCTTGCGGAAAACCGAGCGGCGCGCCCTTCAGGGGCTCGTTCGGCTCGGTGGCTCGGGCCGGGCGGTTCGGCGGCGGCGTCGGCCGGGGGAATGGCGCCTTGTAGCGAAAGCCGCCGGGGCAATCGATCGAGCCGAGCAGGATCTGCAGGAGATGCAGCAGCCGGCAGGTCTGGAAGCCATTGGAATGGGCGGAGATGCCGCGCATCGCGTGCATCGACACCGGCCGACCCACGGTCTTCTCGTGCCGGCGTCCGGTCCAGTCGGTCCAGGGCTGGTCGAGCGTGATCTGCTGCTCGAAGGCCGCATGTGCGAGCTCGCGCGCGATGCGCCGGATGGTCTCGGCGGGGATGCCGGTCTTCTCGGCAGCTCTTTCCGGTGTGTACTCGTCTGACAGGAACCGCTCGGCGATCAGCGCAAAGCCCGGGCGGGCGCTGCGCCCGTCCGCAAGCTTGAACGTGCCGACCAGCGCCGGAGCGATGTCGATGCGCGAGGCGTCGACGACCGCTCCTGTGGCCTTGTCGAAGGCAAGCGGCTTGCCGTCCTGGTCGCGGGCGAACAGCCCATCGTCCGCAGCGCGCGGATTGTCGATCACCAACCAGTGCGCGTTGGTGTAGCGGGCGAGATAGTCGAGATCGATTTTCTGGACGCGCATCAGCTCGTGGATCAGCGCGCCGACGAAGAGACCGTCGGTTCCGGGCCGGATGCCGATCCACTCGTCGGCGATTGCGCCATAGCCGGTGCGGATCGGATTGACCGCGACGATCTTGACGCCGTTTTCCTTGAGCTTGCCGAGGGCGGTCTTGATCGGGTTCGACGCGTGATCTTCGGCCACGCCGAACAGCATGAAATAGCGGGTGTGCTCCCAGTCCGGTTCGCCGAACTCCCAGAATGAGCCGCCGAAGGTGTAGAGCCCGGCAGCCGCCATGTTCACGGAGCAGAAGCCGCCATGGGCGGCGAAGTTCGGTGTGCCGTATTGCTGGGCGAACCAGCCGGTCAGCGCCTGGCTCTGGTCGCGGCCGGTGAAGAAGGCAAGCCGGGTCGGGTCGCGGCCGCGCACCGCCTTGAGCCAGGCGGTCGCGGTCTGCAGTGCCTCTTCCCAGGTGATCTCCTCGAACTCGCCCGACCCGCGCGGGCCGACGCGCTTCATCGGCGCGCGCAGCCGCGACGGCGAGGTGTGGGTCATCAGGCCGGCCGAGCCTTTGCCGCAGATCACGCCCTTGTTGACCGGGTGGTCGCGGTTGCCGTCGATGTAGCGGACCTTGCCATTCTTCAGATGCACGCGGATGCCGCAGCGGCAGGCGCACATGTAGCAGGTGGTGGTCTTGATCTGGTCGGCTGACGGCATGGACAGCGCGATGTCCGGATCGTGGTGTCCCATTGCGCTGCGTTCCTGTGGCCTCTCAGGGAACGTCTTCGCTGTGTCGCGAGCGTTCCATGGAATCTTGTTCTCCATTTCACAGTGCCATCCGCATTCGCCCGGTACAACGCCCACTGCCGCAGACCCGGCAATTCGTGGCGCGGGACATGTCCGCCATGCACAGGCACCTCATTCGCCCAGCGCGAATGAGGGATTTGGCCAAAAGAATCGGCCCTAGGATAGGAAACCTGTATCTTGCAGAAATCAGTCGGTTGGTGGAGCCGAGCGGGATCGAACCGCTGACCTCCTCATTGCGAACGAGGCGCTCTCCCAGCTGAGCTACGGCCCCAACCTTGGACACCGGTGAAAAGCGGTATCCGGCAACGAATTGGCCGCCATTTACGGCCCGCCTGGGGGAGAGTCAAGAATGGGCCGGATCGGCCCGGCCTGCTTGGCTTGTTTGGGGGCATCCGAGCGGCTAGTTTCGCCGCGATTCATCAGGCCCGCCGCCCGCATGCGCTCAGTTCTCTTCATCATCCTGCTCGTTCTCGACATTTACATCTGGCTCCTGATCGCCGCGGCGATCCTGTCGTGGCTGGTGGCCTTCAATGTGGTCAATTCGCGCAACCAGTTCGTGGCGATGGTTGGCGACTTCCTGTACCGGATCACCGAGCCGGTGCTGCGCCCGATCCGCAACGTCCTGCCCAATCTCGGCGGCATCGACGTCTCGCCTGTGGTGCTGATCCTGATCATCATCCTGATCAAGGACATCATCGGTCGCTACATCTACCCCAACGTGTTCTGACTTTGCGGGAGCCGATGCGGCCTTCGGCGGTTCCCTGGACCGTCACGCCCGCCGGGCTCACGGTGACGGTCCGGCTGACGCCGCGCGGCGGGCGCGACGCGATCGACGGCATCGAAGCGCGCGCCGACGGCCAGTGCGTGCTGAAGGCGCGGGTGCGAGCCGCCGCAACCGAGGGTGAGGCCAACGCCGCGCTGACCGCGTTGCTGGCCCGCGCCGCCTCTGTCCCACCGCGCAGCGTTGCACTGGTGTCCGGCACCACGGCGCGCATCAAGCGCCTGACGATTGCGGGCCACGGCCCAACGCTGGCCGCCGCGCTGGAGAAGGCGTGCGGCGTGAGCTAGATACATTCTGCATGACCGCACGCATCATCGACGGAAAGGCCATCGCAGGCGAGCTGCGCATCAAGGTCGCAGGCGAGGTGAAACGACTCGCTGCGCAGCACGGCATCACGCCGGGGCTCGCGGTCGTGCTCGCCGGCAACAATCCGGCGAGCGAGGCTTACGTCGGCAGCAAGGCGAAGACCACGGTCGAGATCGGCATGAAGTCGTTCGATCATCGCCTGCCGGACAGCGTCGGCCAGGACGAACTGCTCGCTCTTGTGAACAAGCTCAACGCCGATCCGGCGGTGCACGGCATCCTGGTGCAACTGCCGCTGCCGAAGCAGATCGACGCGCAGCTCGTGCTGAACGCGATCGACCCGATGAAGGACGTGGACGGCTTTCATCCGGTCAATGCCGGGCGGCTTGCCTCGGGCCTTCCGGCGCTCGCGCCTTGCACGCCGCTCGGCTGCATCATTCTGGCGAAGTCCGTGCACGCGTCGCTCGCCGGGATGGACGCCGTGGTGATCGGCCGCTCCAACATCGTCGGCAAGCCGGTCACGCAACTGCTGCTCGCCGAGAACGCAACCGTCACCGTCGCCCATTCGAAAACCCGCGATCTGCCGGCGGTCTGCCGCCGGGCGGATTTGCTGGTTGCCGCGATCGGCCGGCCGGAAATGGTGCGCGGCGACTGGATCAAGCCCGGCGCGACCGTGATCGACGTCGGCATCAACCGGGTGCCGGGCCAGGCTTCGGGCAAATCGAAGCTGGTCGGCGATGTGAACTTCGCCGAGGCGTCGCTGGTTGCGGGCGCGATCACCCCGGTTCCCGGCGGCGTCGGGCCGATGACCATTGCCTGCCTGATGGTCAACACTGTGCGCGCGGCTTGCGCGATTCACGGGCTGCCCGCGCCGGCGGTCTGATCGCTTGAACCTCGGCGCTTTCGCGCGCGCCCGACAACACGGCAGCGACGATGTGCCACGCGCCGTATCGCAACGCCACTTCTGGCTCTGATCGCTCTCACTGCGTTGGCCGGGAGCGCGATAGCGCAACCGGCCGGTTCCGCCAATCCCGTCGAACGCGCTTATACGACGCTCGATCTGACGAAGTGCAGCCACAAGCGCGGCCGTCAACTCGAGGATTACGGCTCGTGGCGCTGCGCCGGCCACGGCGGCAACTTCGTCTTCATCAGCGCCGGCGACCAGCGCACGTACATCAGCTATGGTCCGAAGCCCGCCGACACTGTGGCGGCAAGCGAAACGCTCGCCGCGTTCAACAGCGCGGGCAAGACCATCGAGTGGCGGATCGAGCGCAAAAACGGCAAGCCGACCCCGTTTGCGACCATCCTGCGCTGGAACACGACGGTGCCGCAGGACAACGGCGATATCGTGCGCGGTCAGGTGCTGGTGGTGACGCGGCTTGGCCCCGGCGGCGTCTGCCACGTCGGCTATGTCGACGGCCGCGCCAACCCGGACGCCAATGAGCTCGCGGTGCAGCTCGCCGACACCCGCGCCCGCAGCTTCAAGTGCGGCAAGGACAAGCCAGCGATCGTCGGCGAGAAAGGCCCCGGCTTCAGCGGCCCGTACAACGAATAGCCGCAAAAAAACAAAAAGCCCGGCAGGGCCGGGCTTGCATTCGATCAGCTCAATTCAATTCAGTTGTTCCAGGCAAAGGCGACCTTTTCCAGGTTGCGTTCGCCGAACCGCTCCGACGATCGCGCCACCGCCTTGCCGCCGAGCGCCTTGTAGAACTCCACCGCCGGTCCGTTGTCGGCCAGCGCCCAGATCACCAGGCTCTTCAAACCGCTCTGCGCCAGATCGCGCCGCGCCGAGGTGAACAGGCGGCGGCCGAAGCCGAGTCCCTGATACTCCGGCCGCAGATAAAGCTCGTAGATCTCGCCGTCATAGAACAGGCTGCGCGCGCGATTGCGTCCGTAGTTCGCGTAGCCCGCGACCTTGTCACCGAAGGCGAAGATGGCGATGCGGCTGCCCTTGCGGATCGCGCTGTCCCACCAGTCGGGACCGCGGCGCATGATCAGCTTCTCGAGCTCGATCGCCGGGATCACGCCCTGATAGGCTGCCCGCCAAGCCTCATCGTGAGTCTCGGCGACCGCGGCTGCGTCGGACGACTTCGCCCGGCGAATCTCGATCAGGACAGTGCTCATGTGTGGATATGAGCAAGCGATTCCGCGGCCTTCAAGCCTGTTGTTTAATAAACGGGTAACGATGTGGATTAGTGGCTGCACTTTGTACGCATGCAAACCTCCGGTTCCGCGCAAATCGGCATGTTGGCTGGGTTTGCCGGGATGTGGCTCCGATGACACGCAACGGATTGAAATTGCTGCTTTCATTCGCTGCGTTGCTGCTCTTCGGCGTCGAATCGCCGCGCGCGCAGGTGCCGATCGGTCCACAGGGCCCGGAAGAGGGGGTGATTCGCGGGCAAAACTGGCTCATTCCGGCACAGGACCGAATCACTCTGATGCGCGCGCGCGTGTTTCGTCCGGCCGGTGCCGGTCCGTTTCCGCTGGCGGTGATCGCGCACGGCTCGACCCAAAATGAGATTCGCCGGGCGGAGTTTCGTGCGCCGCAATATCCGGCACTGACCGAATGGCTGGTCGCGCGCGGCTATGCGGTCGCGGTGCCGCAGCGGCCGGGACATGGCGAGACCGGCGGTCCGTACTACGAGGCGCAGGGCGGCTGCGCCAACGCGGACTATGCCAGGGCCGGGCAGGGCGCCGCGTCGAGCATCGCGGCGGCGATCGACTTTCTCTCGCGGCAGGCGTTCGTAAAAAAGTCCGGTGCGGTGGCGCTCGGTCATTCCGCTGGCGGCTGGGGGGTGCTGTCGCTGACGACGCACGCGTTGCGCCCGCTCGCGGGGGTCGTCGCGTTTGCCCCGAGGCTCGGCGGACGTGCCGACGATGTCGCGGGCAAGAACTGCGCGCCGGATCGTCTCGTTGCGGCGTCGAGAACCTTTGGCGAGAAGGCGCGCGTACCGGCGCTTTGGCTTTACGCCAAGAACGAAAGCTATTTTTCGCCGGCGCTGTCGAAGCGGATGGCCGACGCGTTTCGCGCGGGTGGCGGGCGCGGCGCATACGAGCTGCTGCCCGCGGTGGGATCGGATGGGCACGAGCTGGTTTTCGCGCCCGCCACGGGCTGGGGCGCGGCACTGGAGCGCTTCCTCAGAAGCCTTCGCTAGCGCGATCCCGGCGTCCGCCCGCTATCCGGCTTCGCGGCAACATGCTGTAGTTGCACCGTTGGAAGGCTGAAACTCTTTTCACGGGGGCACTTCATGAAGAGCATTGTGACGGCATTGGCCACCGCCGCGATGGCGGCTTGTCTTGCAACTCCCGCCTCGGCCCAGAATGTCGGCGGCCGCTATCAGGTCACCGGCACGAATTTCAACGGCTCGCCCTATTCCGGCACGGCCGAGATCACGATGATCGGCAACAACTGTCGGATCGCCTGGGTGACCGGCGCCACCACCTCGCGTGGCGTCTGCATGCGCAAAGCGAGAGCCTTCACCGCGGCCTATGTGCTGACCGGCCAGGTCGGCGTGGTGATCTACGAAATCAAGTCCGATGGGTCGCTCGATGGTCAGTGGGCCCTCGCCGACCAGAACGGCGTCGGCACCGAGCGGCTCATTCCGATCCGCTGAGCGCGCGACGCATTACACCGCCTCGGCTTCCTTCGCGCGCTCGGCGCGCTTGCGGTCGTTCGGATCGAGCAGCTTCTTGCGCAGCCGGATCGACTGCGGCGTCACCTCGACCAGCTCGTCCTCCTCGATATAGGCCAGCGCTTTCTCGAGGGTCATGCGGATCGGCGGGGTCAGCCGCACCGCCTCGTCCTTGCTGGTGGTGCGGATGTTGGTGAGCTGCTTGCCCTTGAGCACGTTGATCTCGAGATCGTTGTCGCGGGTGTGCTCGCCGACGATCATGCCGCGATAGACCTTCCAGCCCGGCTCGATCATCATCGGCCCGCGGTCCTCGAGCTTCCACATCGCATAGGCGACCGCCTCGCCCTGCTCGTTGGAGATCAGCACGCCGTTGCGCCGGCCGGAGATATCGCCCTTGAACGGCGCATAGGCGTGGAAGATGCGGTTCATGATCGCGGTGCCGCGCGTGTCGGTCAGGAGCTCGCCCTGGTAGCCGATCAGCCCGCGGGTCGGCGCGTAGAACACGAGCCGCACGCGGCCGCCGCCGGAGGGCTTGAGCTCGATCATGTCGGCCTTGCGCTCCGACATCTTCTGCACCACGACGCCGGAAAACTGCTCGTCGACGTCGATCACCACCTCCTCGATCGGCTCCTCCATCTCGCCCTTGTCGTTGCGGCGGATCAGCACCTTCGGCCGCGACACCGACAGCTCGAAGCCCTCGCGCCGCATGGTCTCGATCAGGATGCCGAGCTGCAATTCGCCGCGGCCTGCCACCTCCATCGAGTCGCGCTCGTCGGACTCGCGCACCCGCAGCGCCACGTTGCCCTCGGCCTCGCGCAGCAGCCGGTCGCGGATCATGCGGCCGGTCACCTTGGAGCCTTCGGTGCCGGCGAGCGGCGAGTCGTTGACGCGGAACGTCATGGCGAGGGTCGGCGGGTCGATCGGCTGCGCCGGCAGCGGCGCCTCGACCTCGGGATCGCAGATGGTGTGCGCGACGGTCGCCTCCGGGAGGCCGGCGATGGCGACGATGTCGCCCGCGGTGCCTTCTTCGATCGGCACCCGCTCGAGCCCGCGGAACGCCAGCACCTTGGTGATGCGGCCGCTCTCGATCTGCTTGCCGGTGTGGTCGAGCACCTTCACCGCCTGGTTCGGCTTCACCGTGCCCGACGTGATGCGCCCGGTGATCAGCCGGCCGAGATAGGGATTGGCCTCCATGATGGTGCCGAGCAGCCGGAACGCGCCGCTCTCGACCTTCGGCTCCTGCACGTGGCGCAGCACCAGCTCGAACAGCGGCTTCATGCCCTGGTCCTTCGGACCTTCGAGCTTCTCGGCCATCCAGCCTTCCTTTGCCGAGCCGTAGAGGATCGGAAAGTCGAGCTGCTCGTCGGTCGCGTCGAGGGCTGCGAACAGGTCGAACACCTCGTTGATGACCTCGACCGGCCGCGCGTCGGGACGGTCGACCTTGTTGATGACGACGATGGGCTTCAATCCCATCTTCAGCGCCTTCGACACCACGAACTTGGTCTGCGGCAGCGGGCCTTCGGCGGCGTCGACCAGCACCAGCGCGCCGTCCACCATGTTGAGGATGCGCTCGACCTCGCCGCCGAAGTCGGCGTGGCCCGGCGTGTCGACGATGTTGATCCGGGTGTCCTGCCAGACGATCGAGGTGGCCTTGGCCAGGATGGTGATGCCGCGCTCGCGCTCCAGGTCGTTGGAGTCCATCGCCCGCTCGACCTGCCGCTGGTTCTCGCGATAGGTGCCGGACTGCTGCAGCAGCCGGTCGACCAGCGTGGTCTTGCCGTGGTCGACGTGGGCGATGATGGCGACGTTGCGGAGTTTCATAAGGGTGTCCAAAAGCCGTCGCGGGCCCTTAGGTGGCCCGCGGGTGGCGCCGAATCCGGATGCTTGGTTGCGGCGCAATATAGCTATCACCCGGCGCGAAGCAACCGCAGCGGCAGTCCCCGCGATCCGCCGGTTAACGGCGGCCAGGCCGGCAAAAAACCTTAAGAAACTCCGGCCGAACGGCTCCATGGCCCGAACCGGAACCGGTCCGGGAACGCCTCGCGCACCATCAGCATCTCGCCGATCGTCTCGGCCGTGATCAGTCCCTTGAGCCGGCCCTCGGCATCGACCACGCCGACCGCCGGGGCCGATTGCTCCTGCAGCACGCGGAAGGCCTCGTCGAGACAACTGCGGTGGCCGACCGTCGGGATCGGGCTCATGGCGTCGGCGACGGCGCTGTCCGGCCCGCGCTCCTTCAAAGCCTTGATCAACTCGTTGCGTCCCAGCGCGCCCACCGGCTGGCCTGCGCCATCGACCACGGGAAATTCGTTCTGGCTGGTGCGCAGCAGGAGATCGACCGCTGCGTCGATCGTCGCGTCCGGGGCAAGCGTTGCAAACTGCGTCATCATCGCCGCGCCGGTCGGCACGCCGCGCGACATGGCGCGCACGGCCACGAGCTGCGCTTCGGAGGCTGCGGCGAGATAGACGAAGATCGCAATGAAAATCAGCAGCGGATTGCCGAACAGGCCGATGAATCCCAGCACGAAGGCCGCGAACTGACCGATCGAGGCGGCGATTTCGGTCGCCCGCGTGTAGCCGAGCCGGCTCGCCAGCGCCGCCCGCAGCACCCGGCCGCCGTCCATCGGAAACGCCGGTATCATGTTGAACAGCACGAGGAACACGTTCACCACCGCCAGTCGATCGATCAGCGACACCGAGCCTTTGCCGACGCTGGCGAGGTTGCTTCCGTCAAGCGAGGCGCCGAACAACAGCACGAGCACGGCCGCGATCGCGACGTTCACGGCGGGCCCCGCGACGGCCACCAGGAACTCCTCGAACGGCTTTTCCGGAATGCGCTCGAGTTGCGCCACGCCGCCGATCGGCAACAGCGTCACGGTCGGCGTGGTGACACCGAAGCGCCGCGCCATGAAGATATGGCCGAACTCGTGCGCCACGACGCAAGCAAACAGCAGCAGCATGAAGGCCAGCGATTCCCAAGCCGCGCTCGGACCGCCCGAGACGTAGCTCGCGAAGAAAATCCAGACCAGGAACAGCAGGAACGTGACATGCAGCCGGATGGCCGTACCGGCAATCGAACCGATGCTGAATGACCAGCCCATGGAAGCCTCGCTGTTCCGCCACCCATCGGAAACTTAAGCCGTTCCGGTGCTTTTACGAGGGTCAGCCGGCAATTTCGCCGCTACAATGCCGCTCAAACGAGGGTGAAGGAGATGGCACAGAAGCTCACCGGACAAGCCCGCGTCGACGCGCTCCGCAAGCTTGGCGGCTGGAGCGAGGTTTCCGGCCGGGATGCCATCAGCAAGACGTTCGTGTTCAAGGATTTCAACCAGGCGTTCGGCTTCATGACGCGGGCAGCGCTGGTCGCGGAAAAGATGGATCATCATCCGGAGTGGTTCAACGTCTACAAGACCGTGGACGTGACGCTTGCGACCCACGACGCCGGCGGCGTCACCGAGCTTGACGTCAAGCTCGCCGCGGAAATGGACCGGCTGGCCGGCATCTAGCGCATAGCCGTCCGAAGGACGGCGTCGCTTCGCTCGCCTATGTCCCGGAAAAGTGGGCACCGGTTTTCCGACAAGGATATGCGCAAACGCAGCGGCCTCTTGCCGCCGGCCCCGGTCATGACCATCTGATGGCCGGCGCGATTGCGCCAAGGGGACCAAACCATGCGGTTTGCACGCGCTGCGGCGATGAACGACGACGAGCGGTTCAAGCGGGACGAAGCCACCGTGCTTCGCGATTTCTGGGGCAAGTTCCAAAGGCTTGCCGCGCACATCCCGTTCGCGGAGGACCTGCTCACCGCCCACTATTGCGCGTTCGACCGCGCCACGCCGAGCCACGTGCGCTTCGCACTGATCGGTGCGCTCGCCTATTTCATCTCGCCGCTCGATCTTCTGCCGGACCTGCTGCCGATCCTTGGCCTGACCGACGACGCCGCGGTCCTCGCCGGCGTGGTGCGGATGGTCTGGGGCAATATCAAGCCTGAGCATCGCGACGCCGCCCGGATAACGCTCGAGCGTCTGAAGCAGGCGCCCAAGGCGTAGGCGCAAGTCCAACTCAACCCAAGGGAAGCAAAAGCTAGAACCCCGGCGCTGGGCCGGGGCTCTCTCTGTCGACTACTGCGTCACGACCGGCGGGTTCATCGCCATCTCGGCGGTGCAGCGGTCCTCGAAGACCACCGCGACAGCGGCCAGGGCCAACATGGCGGACTTGCGAAGCATGACACTCTGCCTTTGTTGATCCTGGACTGCGTCCTGTGCGGATCGTTGATTGCCTATCCGCGGCATTGGTCGGCAGCCGGTTCCAGAGGTTCAGTGCGTCGGTGCGACAAAATGCTGAAAGTCCAAGGATAAACGGGCGTTCACGTGAGGCCGGGCAATCCATTCATCGCGCATGAAGCGCGCCCGATCGCATGCGACCGAAGGGCTTGCTGCGGGAGGCAGATCGGCGCGTGCAGGCGCGCGCTGCTCGACGAGCTGGCTTCGTGAGCCCGCTCTAAGGCTTCAGCACCACCTTGCCCATCACCTTGCGGCCGGCGATGTCGTTCAGCGCGCGCGCCGCATCGGCCAGCCGATAGGCAGCATGAACATGCCCGCTGATTTTGCCCTCGGCGCACCAGCGCATGAGGTCGGCGGTGTTCTCGCGATGGCCGTCCGGATCGCGCTCGGTCCATGAGCCCCAGAAC
>JAIESC010000259.1 GCA_019746355.1 Xanthobacteraceae bacterium
GCGATGAAGATGCCGTCGATGCCGAGCTCGTCGACCCAGTGCCGCAGGTTCCTGCGGAAGCCCTTCTCGTCGATCGTGAGGTCCTCGTTGAACGGCACCAGCGCCGCCGCCCAGATGCCTTTCATGTGGATCCTGGCGAATTCCTTGGCTTCGGCACGGCGGTACTGCTGCATGGCGGCTGTTGCTCCTGATTGGGACGCATCATGCCTCAATTCGAACGTTGCGCGAACCGCCGTTTGCGTATCGCTGCCAGACCGCGCGAAGTGCCCCAAAATGCGTCACAAAGGCTGGGAATTAACGATAACCGGATATGGAACATTCTAATTGCCTCGGTAAATTGCCATTAGTCAGTGCGAGTCGGCGTCTTTCCTTGGGGAGAACAGACGATGAAGCGCGCTGCGCTGGTGGCGGGCGTTTCCGCCACTGCCCTGATCTGTGCCTTCACCGCCTGCGCGGCGGCGGCACCGGCAGCGACGCAATATTCATCGTCGCGCTTCGGCTTCTTCAGGCCGCGGGCGGTCGAGCAGCCGGTCAGGCCGCCCGAGAAGAAATCAAGACATCTCGACGGCAAGCCGGCCAAAGAACCGTCCAAGTCCGCGCTTCACGACATCGACAAGACCCCGCCGATCCCCAAAGGCCCGCTGCACATCATCGTCTCGATCGACAGGCAGCGCGCCACGCTCTACGCCGATGGCCAGGTCGTCGCGCAGACCAAGATTTCCTCGGGCACCGCAACCCATCCGACGCCGATGGGCGTGTTCAGCGTGCTGCAGAAGAACCGGCATCACGTCTCCAATCTCTACGACGCCAAGATGCCCTATATGCAGCGGATCACCTGGTCGGGAGCCGCGCTGCACGAAGGCCCCCTGCCCGGCTATCCGGCGTCACACGGCTGCGTCCGCCTGCCGAACGAATTCGCGCAGCTTTTGTGGAAGGTCACCAAGATCGGCGCGCGCATCATCATCAGCCGCGACGAAGCGGTGCCGGTCGAGATCGCGCATGAGCGGCTGTTCGCGGCCAAGGCGCGGACGGAAGAGCCGAAGGTTGAGTCCAGGCCTGAGATCAGGCGTGAGCCTGCTCCCGAGACTAAGCCCGAGCCCAAGCTCGAGATCATCTCGGAGCGGAAGGCCGTGCCGGCCCGCAGCGGCGAGACGATCGAGACCCGCGCCGCGATCGCGATGGTCAAGACGGCGGACGCGACGGGCTCGCTGCGCGGCCCGATGTTGCCCGACGTGGCCGTCAAGCCACTGGTCCCCCATGCGGCGCGCAACACCGCGGCCGCCGAGCAGCCGACCAAGCTGCCTTTGCACGGCGACGTGGACGAAATCGCGATGCCGCCCGCATCGGCCGCCAAGAGCGCAACCACGATGGCCCAGCGCCCCGTGCCGGCCGTCGCCGACCGCCCTGCGCCGGTTGTCGCCGAGCGCGCACCGGCCACCCTGGCAGATGCGATGGCGAAACAGGACCGGACCGGGCCGCCGGTCGCGCCGGCCGTTGCGCCGGTCGCCGCTGAAGCGCCGGCTCCTGTGACGGTCGCGGCCGAGCCGCCGCGCCGCAAGGGCACGGTGTCGGTGTTCGTCAGCCTGAAGGAAAACCGGGTCTACGTCCGCCAGAACATGGAGCCGCTGTTCGACGCGCCGGTGTCGGTCGCACGGCCGGGCGAGCCGATCGGCACCCATGTCTACACGGCGATGGGCGCCAAGCCCGACGGCAGCATGCGCTGGACCGTGGTGTCGATCCCGAGCACTTATAAGTCTGAGCCCAAGATCGAATCCAAGTTCGAGCCCAAGGCCGCTGACGCCGGCCGCAAGCCGCACAACGAGAAGGCAATCAAAGCGGTCGAGCCGGCGCCCGCTCCGCTGCCGAGTGCAAGCGCAGCGCTCGACCGCATCGTGATGCCTCAGGACACGGTGGAGCGGATCGCTTCACTGATCACGCCCGGCGCCTCGCTGATCGTGTCCGACAACAAGCTGAGCGGCGAAACCGGCGCCACCACCGACTTCATCGTCGAGACGCGGCCGATGTCAGACGCCGCCGACGGACTGGCGCGCCATCAGCCGCGACGGCTTCCGCCGCGGCAATACTACTGAACAATACGGCGTCGGGATCGGCGTCCTGCTGAACGCCGGCCCGTTGCCGCCTTCGGCCACGTCGACCCAGACCAGCCAGTTGTCGTCGTCGCGGGCGTCGTGGTCCTCGCGGAAGTGGCTCAGGCGCGACTCGGTGCGATAGAGCGACGCGCCGAGGATGAAGCGCGCGGCGAGCAGCATCGCCTCGGTTTCCTTCAACCGCACCAGCTCATGGGTGTGCGGCGCCGAGATATTCTTGAACTCGTCGGCGAGCCGCGACACCTGCTCCAGCGCGTTCTGCAGCCGGTCCTCGCGCTTGAGGATGCCGATGTCGTAGGCGAACATCACGCCCTGAAGGTCGCGCAGGATGCGATCGGATTCCGCCTTCGATTTCTCATTGAGCGGCGCACGGACCTCGGCGTGCAGCGCCCGCACCTCGGCGGGGTCGAGCCTCGGCGCGGGCGTCCGGTCGAGATCCTCGATCGCGCTGCGCCCGGCGATCCAGCCGTTGCCGACGCAAAGCCCGATATGGAAGCCCGCGAAGTGGTTGGCGCAGCCCGACTGCGCCAAGCCCGCGGACAGCAGTCCCGGCACGTCCGAGCGGCAATCCGCACCGGTGCGGATGCCCATCTTGGTCATCTGGTTCAGTGCGTAATACGGCGTCTTGCCGAACATGTCGGTCTTGGCTTCGTCGCCGAGCTTGCGGAAGAAGTTGTCCATCCATTTGACTTTGCTCTGGATGAAATAGTCGCGCAGGTGCTCGGGGATCGCCGACATGTCGAGATAGAGCGGCGTGTTGCCTTTGCGGTTCTCCATCGCCATCGCCCGGGCGATGCGCGGCACATCGGCCTCGTCGCCCCACTCCGGCTCGTAGCTCTGCATGAACGCCTCGCCCTTGGCGTTCACCCATTGCGCACCCTCCTGAATGGCGAAGGTGATGCCCTCGAAATAGAACTTCGGCGTGCCGGGCCGCACGTAGGAGAATTCCGCGTTGCGCAGCGCCGCGCCCGCGCGATAGGCGAGCAGCGTGCCGGTGCCGGTGATGTCGCGCACGAAGCCCGAACGGAAGGTGATGGCATTGGTCGCAACGATCGTCGCGCGCGCCTTGATGACGTTGAACGCGCCGGTGCGGCTGTTGATGCCGACCGCGCCGGTGATCCGCTCGCCCGCGCCGCCACGCATCAGCCCGGTGACGAACAGCCGGTCGATGAGCCGTACGCGCTCGAGCGCGAGCCGCTGCTTCCAGGCGAATTCGAGCCCGCCGCCCTCCGGATACATTACGCGGGCAAGGTCGAGGCCGCGAGTCGGCCGGCGCTTGTAGCGGCCCTCCTCGTCCTTGCCGAAGTGCATGCCCATCGCCTCGAAGTCCTTGAGGCGGGCATGCGAGTCGATCAGCGATTGGCGCACCAGCTCCTGGTCGGCAATGCCGTCATTGCCGGCGACGATCTCGTGCAGGATGCCGTCGATGTCGTCGCCCGGCAGCGCGACGATGGTCCAGGCGTTGGAGAACGCCGTGTGCCCGGTGCGGCCGATCAGCCAGGAGTCCACCAGCGTCACCCGCGTGCCGGGCGCCCCGTTGCGCTTGGCCGACAGCGCCGCCATCAGCCCGCCCGCGCCGCCGCCCACCACCAGCACGTCGGTGTCGATCAATGTCCCGTCGAACCGGTCCATGCTGCTCGTTCTCTCGCCTCACCAGGGCCGCGGGCGGTTCTTCACCGACGGGTGCACATCGACGATGTGCTCCGGGCAGAAGATTTCGCAGCTGAAGCAGGTGATGCAGTGCTCGCGGAACTTGATGACCGGAAGCAATTTGGTCTGCCGCAGCCCATCCATCTCGGCGCTCACCGGCTGCGCCTCCATGTGGATGACGTCCGCCGGGCAGACGACATCGCAGATGCCGCAACCCGTACATTTTTCCAGTTCGATGCGTTCGATCATGCCGTGTCATAGCAAACGGCGGCGCTCCTGACAGCCGACCGGTGAAAGCACGAACGCCATATCGCCCAAACACATGGGAGCCCTGCGCGGGCCGCTGCGCCCGGCCTCATTGGATCGTTGTCCCGGTTTTCCCGCTTTGGCAGCATCCGATGGCTTCTGCATCGGAGGAAAGCGCCATGCGTAGCCATCAACGTACCCGAACCCTGGACCGCCCCGATTTTCTTGGGCGCCTGACGCTGGCGGGCGCCGCCGTTGTTGCCCCCGGCACCAGCACCGCCCGCGAGCCCGGGCCGGATGCTCCGGTCAGGCTTGCGCAAGCCGGATCGACCGCATCGGCACCGCCAGCAGCCCCGGTCGTCAAGGCCGCCGAGCGCGTCGCCGGCAGCGCGGTGAACCACGCCTACGCGGTCAAGGCGGGACCGTGGGTCTTCCTCAACGGCCACGAGGCGTACGACTTCGAGAAGGGCCTCGCACCCGAGGTCGAGGGGCCGCCCGGATATCCGCTGAGCGGGCGCCCGCCGCTGCGTCGCGAGGCCGACTACATCCTCAAACGCATGCGCGTCATTCTCAAGGAATTCGGCGCAGATCTGACCAACGCCGTGCGGGTCGATCAGTTCTACACGCAGGGTCCCGCGGTGTCGGCCTATCACCTTTCGCGGTTCGCCGAGTTCGGCGGCTATATCCCGCCGAGCACGTCGATCATCATGGAACGCTGCTTCACCGGCCGCACCAACACGCATGCGACCTTGCTTGCCGCGGTGCCCGGGCCGAACTGGGAGATCGAAAAGTTCACCCTGCCCGGCCAGCCGATTTCCGCATCCGGGTACTTCCCCGCGGTGGCGGTCAACGACTTCGTGTTTGTGGCCGGCAACATGGCGCTGCTCGACAGCGGCGAGCTGCCGCCCGCGGTGCGCATCCGGCCGACGGCGCGCTGGGGCGGACAAACCGGCTTCCGCCGCCAGGTGGCCTACTGCATCAAAGAGAGGCTCGAACCGTCGCTCAAGGCCGCCGGCTCGTCGCTCGACAACTGTCTGAAGGCGCAAGCCTACGTCCGCGGTACCGACAACTTCCCCGATTTCATGGACGTCTGGTCACAGCACTTCAAGGACATTCCCTGCGCCCTCACGGTGGTGCCGGCCAAGGACTACGCGAGCTCCGAAGGGTTGATCGAGATCAACCTGATCGCGCTCAAGAACGGCGCGGCGCGCCGCAAGCAGGTGGTGTCCGTGGACATGCCGGAGCTGGCCACGTTCGGTCCCTGCGTCCGCGCCGGCGAGCTGGTGTTCCCGTCGGGCATGATGGCGGTCGGCCGCGACGGCGCGGTGCCGGCGGCCGGACAGGCTTCGGCGTTCGACGGTCTTTCGCTCGCGGGCCAGGCGCAAGGCGCCATGCTGCTGTCTTACGCCGAAGCGGTGTGCAAGGCCGTCAACGTGCCGATCCGCAATGTCGTGCGGGCGCAGTATTTCCTGCACGACATGCGCGACTTCGCCGGCGTCGCCGCGGCCTGGTCCGACCGCTACGGCAAGACACCGCATCCGTTCGCCTGCGTTCAGGTCCCGGGGCCGTTGTTCGCAGCGGGCGCGGCGGCGATCGCCGACTTCTGGATCTACGCCGGCTGATCAGGCGGTCCGCGGCGCCGCCCCCGCGACGACGTGCGCGACCGATGCCCGTTCCGGCACCGGATGCAGCGAGGCGATCTCGACGCGGTTCCTTCCCCGCTCCTTGGCGCAATAGAGCGCCTCGTCGGCGCGGCCGAGCAGCGCCGGAATATCGATGACGCCCGGCTCCGCGATCACCATGCCGACGCTGACCGTGCCGCCGACCGGACGGCCGTCGACCTCGGCCGCGGCGGCCTCGAAGGCCAGACGGATGCCCTCGGCGGTGGCTTGGCCCTGCTCGCGGCCCGCGTCATAGAGCACGATCGCGAACTCCTCGCCGCCAAGCCGGCCGAACAGATCGTTCGGCCCGAGCTTGCCGGCCACGACGGCCGAGAACATTTGGAGCACCCGATCGCCGGCCGCATGACCGAACTGGTCGTTGATCGACTTGAACCGGTCGAGATCGGCCAGCAGCACCGCGACCGGGCGCACGTCTGCGCCTTGCTGCTGGCCCAGCGCCCTCACGCCCTCGAGGAAGGCGCGGCGGTTGGCAATGCCGGTCAGCGGATCGATCAGCGCCGCGGTCTTGTGGCGAAGCTCGGTGCGCTCCTTGGCCATCGCCAGCAGGATGAAGGCGATGGCAATGGTGAACAGCAGCGCCTCGAAGCTCAGCACCGTGAGCCAGACGCTGTCGAACACCTGGGCATCCGGCGACCAGGGCAGCACCTGCGACAGCGGCGTCCGCGACAGGAACAGCGCGCCATGCGCGAACAGCATGAAGATCGCGGGCCAGCGCGACACCAGCGGTTCGCCGCGGCCGCGCCAGAATTCGTAGGCGGTCGCCCAGGTGTAAGCGGTGATGATGCCGGAGGAGAGCAGCACCTTGGCGTCGAGCGAGCCGGCAAGCCACGGCGTGCGGCTGAGGAGAAGCCATAAGACCGCCCCGCCGACCAGATACAGGGGCTCGACCGGGCGTCCGTCGAACACGCGCGCGCCCGACCACATCACGGCGAAAGCGGTGAACAGCACGGCGTTGGCGAGATCGATGGAGATCGCGTCCGGGACCGAGCCATACAGGCCGAACAGCGCCACGGAGGCGGCACGCAGCAGATGCGCGCACGCCCACCAGGCCACCGCATGAATCGACGAATTCTGAATCCAGGCGAACAGCAGCAGCAGGCCCAGCATCGCCTCGACATAAATGGTGACGAGAAACAGCGTGTTGACGTCGAGTCCCATCGATTTTCATCCGCAAAAGAAGCAACGGCCGGCGAGCTTCCCTATCCGGCGATCCTGCGCTGCAACAGAAAAGAAGTGGTGAAACCGATGAGTCCGCCCACAGCCGTTGCCCCGTATGGTTTCAACGACATTGCGAATTTTCCCACAAATGCAGCGAACCGCCGCCGCGATGTGGTGAAAGGCGGCGAAATCCAATAGGGATGCCGGCCGGATGGTTGAAAAGCCCGAAAAGGCCGGCTCCGCCGCCCCGACGCTTGTCTGGTTTCGGGACGATCTGCGCGTCGCCGACCACCCGGCGCTGGCGGAGGCCGCCAAAACCGGACGGCCGGTCATCTGTCTCTATGTGCTCGACGAGACGCCCGCGTTGCGGCCGCTCGGCGCGGCGGCGCGCTGGTGGCTTGCCGGCTCGCTGCGGGCGCTGTCTGAGGCGCTGGCCAAGCGCGGCGCGGCGCTCGTGCTCCGGCGCGGACCGGCTCTCGAGATTGTCGCAAAGCTCGCGAAAGAGAGTGGAGCCACGGCGGTGCATTGGAACCGCCGCTACGGCCCCGGCGAGACCGTCGACGCGGCGCTCGAGCAAAAGCTCAAGCGGCAAGGCGTCAGCGTTGCGACCTTCCAGGCCAATGTGCTGCACGAGCCGCCCGTGCCGGGAAAAAGCGGCAATCCGCTCACGGTGTTCACGCCATTCTGGCGCACCGCTCAGGCCCGGGGCGCCCCACGCGCGCCCATGCCCGCGCCGCGCAAGATCGAAGGCGTAAAGGGCTCAGCGTCGGACGATCTCGCCTGCTGGAAGCTCGAACCCACCGCGCCGGACTGGGCCGCCGAAATGCGCGACACGTGGGTCCGCGGCGAAGCCGGTGCGCAACAGCGGCTCGGCGAATTCCTCGACCGCGAGCTCACGGGCTACACGACACGCCGCGACCGTCCCGACCTGCCCGGCACATCGCGGCTGTCGCCGCACCTGCGGTTCGGCGAGGTGAGCCCGTTTCAGGTCTGGCATTCAATGCAGCTCGCGGCCCATGTTGCGGACCAAGGCGGGCGAGGCCAGCGTCCCCGCGCAGCCGACGCCGAGAAATTCCTGTCGGAGATCGGCTGGCGCGAGTTCTGCTATCAGCTTCTGCACCTCAATCCCGATCTTCACACCCGCAACGTTGACCGCCGCTTCGACCGCTTTTCGTGGCGCAAGGACCTCAAAGCGCTGCGCGCCTGGCAGAAGGGCATGACCGGCTCCCCGATCGTCGACGCCGGTATGCGCCAGCTCTGGCGCACCGGCTGGATGCACAACCGCGTGCGGATGGTGGTCGCGTCGTTTCTGGTGAAACACCTGCTGATCGACTGGCGCGACGGCGAGGCGTGGTTCTGGGACACGCTGGTCGATGCCGACCCGGCGAACAATCCGGCCAGTTGGCAATGGGTCGCGGGCTGCGGCGCTGATGCCGTGCCCTATTTCCGCGTGTTCAACCCGACGATCCAGGCGGAAAAATTCGACCCGGACGGCAGCTACGTGCGCGCCTTCGTGCCGGAGGCATCGGACGCCGGCGGCCTGTTCGGCGGCCGCTATCCCGCACCGATGGTCGATCACAAGGCGGCGCGCGAGCGTGCGCTCGCGGCGTTTGCGACGATCAGGAACTAACTACGCTTTGTCGCGGCCTTCGCCATCCGGTCGATCGAAGCGACCGCAGCATGGGCGCTGATCAGCGCGCCCTCCTGCCAGGCGCTCCAGTGCGTGAGCTGATCGCCGGCCATAAGGAAGCGGCCCTGCGGCTCAGACAGAACCTTGGCGTTGTCGGCGAAAGCCGGAGCGCCTTCGTTCGCCCAGGCCATCCGCAGGAATTCCATGTTGCTCCAGCCGATGGCGAGGCCATGCTCGACATATTTCGAATAGCCGTCGTGCAGCCTGTCGCCCTGCTCTTTCGCAAGCCGCAGCCGCTCCGCCACCGGCTGCGCGTTGAAGCGCGCAGCGGCCGCGCCATACATGTACGCGCCGGTGAGCGCGCCCTTGCGGCTGAGGAAGCCGCTCGACGGATACCAGATCTGGGTGATGACATCGGTGGTCCACGAGATGCCGCCGTAGATCTGGTCTTTCGTCTCCCAGAACCGCTCGGCCTGCCAGCCGACCTTGCCCGCGTCCTGCACCGGCAGTTTTGCGGCCGCCTCCATGTAGGCCGCCGGCAGGTTGGTCTTCAGTCTCGCGAAAATCGGTGCGGGAATGGTCGAGATGCAATGGTCGGCCACAAGCGTTCGCGGCTTGCCGCCTTGCTCATAGGCGACCGTCACCTTGTCCGCCGTCACCTCGATCGCGGTGACCTTCGCGCCGGCGCGCACGAGCTTGCCGACGACACCGCCCTTGCGCGCCGGCTGCCGCAGGAACCCCTTGAAGAAGTTGTCCATGCCGCCGACCGGTTCGAGCAGCGAGGTCTGCCAGAAATATTCCGCGTCGCGGAAGATGTAGTCGTTCCAGACGTTCGAGCGCAGGATCTCGTCGAGCGCCATCGGGCTCAATGGCCGGCCGGACTCGTTGGCGAGGCCCGGCTCCGCCTCGTAGCCGGCGCGGCCGCCCCCGTTGCGATAGACATAGGCGGTCTCACCGTTGCGCTCGATCTTCGTGAGATCGCCGAACTTCGACAGCATGTCGCGGAACGTCGCGAGCTCGTTCGGCGAGATCGGCAGATCCATGCCAGGCTTCACCGCGCACTTGTCGAGCAGTTCGGCGATCTGCCCCTGCAGGTCGTAGTAGACGCGGCGCAGCTGCATGGTGCGGCCGTTGCCGAGCCGGTCCGTGTGCACGAGGTTTGCGCGGCTCGTGAAGATGTAGGGCTGCAGCGCCACGCCGAACCTGCGGCAATAGTCGATCACGTGCACATGATGGTGCGGAATGCGGCCGGGGCCGGCGTTGAACGACAGCCCCTCGTCGAAGCGGCATTGCTGCAGCGGACTGTTGAGCTCGCGAAGCGTGTCGCCACGGCGCAGCGTCAGACTGCGCCCGCCCGCCCGGTTGCTCGCCTCGAGCACCGTGCAGTCGTACCCGGCGCGATCGAGCTCATAGGCCGCGCAAAGCCCGGCGACGCCCGCACCCAAGATCGCCACCGTTTTGCCGCCGCCGGAATTCCTCGCAAGCTCGAACGGCGCCGCCATCGCCGGCGGCGCCTTGAGAAACTCCCAGGCGGTGAGCGCCTCATACACGGCCGCCGCGCCGCCAAGCCGCGCCATCGCGTTGATCAGCTTCCGACGCGTGATCGCCATCGCCGTTCTCCCGATCCGGAGCAGGTTTTTCTCACAAGTCGCGCGGCCTTGTCCGCAAGGGTGGCCTCCACTACGTTCTCCCGACGGAACAAGGCCGGACAATCATGCAAATCCGCGACAATGTCGTCGACGCCATCGGCCACACGCCGCTGATCAGGCTCGAGCGCGCGTCGGCGCTGACCGGCTGCACCATTCTCGGCAAGGCCGAGTTCATGAACCCCGGCGGCTCGGTGAAGGACCGCCCCGGCCGGCAGATGATCTTGGAGGCCGAGAAACGCGGCGACCTGAAGCCCGGCGGCCTCGTGGTCGAGGGCACCGCGGGCAACACCGGCATCGGGCTCGCGGTCGTTGCGGCGGCGCGCGGCTACCGCACGCTGATCGTCATCCCCAACACCCAGAGCCAGGAAAAGAAGGACATGCTGCGGCTCTGCGGCGCCGAGCTGATCGAGGTGCCGGCGCTACCCTACAGCAATCCGAACAACTACCAGCACGTCGCGCGCCGCCTTGCCGATCAGTTGCGCAAGACCGAGAAGAACGGCGTGCTGTTCGCCGACCAGTGGAACAACCGCGACAACCGCCTCGCGCACTATCTTTCGACCGGCCCGGAAATCCTCGAGGAGACCCAAGGCAAGGTCGACGCCTTCATCTGCTCGGTCGGCACCGGCGGCACGCTCGCCGGCGTTTCGATCTATCTGCGCGAAAGGAAGAAGGACATCGTCATCGGCTGTGCCGATCCGCGCGGGGCGGCGATGTACAACCTGTTCACCACCGGCGAGGCGAAGGCGACCGAAGGCGGCTCGATCACCGAAGGCATCGGGCTCGGCCGCGTGACGCGGATCATCGACGACATCAAGGTCGACAAGGCCTATCTCATTCCCGACGAGGAGGCCGTCCCGGTGATTTTCGATCTCCTGGAGCACGAAGGCCTGTGCCTTGGCGGCTCGTCGGGCATCAACGTCGCGGGCGCGATCAGGCTTGCCAAGGAGCTAGGCCCCGGCAAGACCATCGTCACCGTCCTCGCCGACAGCGGCACCCGCTACCAGTCGAAGCTGTTCAACCCGGAATTCCTGCGTTCGAAGAAGCTCCCGGTCCCGGCCTGGATCGAGAAGAAGCCGGATATCGAAATCCCGTTCGAGAAGGTCTAGGCTGCCGCCTCACCGCGGTCATTCCGGGGCGCGCCCGCCAGCGCGTTCACGCGCGTCTTCGACGCGCTATGGGCGCGAGCCCGGAATCCAGTCGCAAAGAAAGTCCCTGCGGTACTGGATTCCGGGCTCGCTCGCTTAGCGCGTCGAAGACGCGCGTAAACGCGCTGATGCGCGAGCGCCCCGGAATGACCGTGGAGAGAATCGTCGCAACACGCTAAGAATAGGCATGCCCACCGACTGCCTGTTCCGCGAGGATTCCTACCTGAAGGACTGCGAGGCGAAGATCGTCGCGATCGCGCCGGACGGCGGCATCGTGCTTGACCGCACGGTGTTTTATGCGGCCTCCGGCGGCCAGCCCGCCGACAAGGGGTCGCTCGTGGCGCAGTCCGGCGCGTCGCTCCCGGTCGCCAACGTCGTGTTCACCGATCCCGGCAAGACCGAGATTGCCCATATTGCCGCAAATGTGCCGCCGCCCGGTTCGCCTCCGCTTGCCATCGGCGACACCGTGACTGCGGCGATCGACTGGCCGATCCGCCATGCCCGCATGCGCATGCACACGGCGCTGCATCTTCTCTCCGCGGCGCTGCCCTACCCGGTCACCGGCGGCTCGATCGGCGAGAGCGAAAGCCGGCTCGACTTCGACATTCCCGAAGCCGGCCTCGACAAGGACGCGATCACCGCAAAGCTCGCTGAGATGATCGCGGCCAACGCCGCCGTCACCAGCCGCTGGATCACCGACGCCGAGCTCGAAGCCAATCCCGGCCTGGTCAAGACCATGTCGGTCAAGCCGCCGATGGGCACCGGCCGGGTGCGGCTGATCGAAATCGCGGGCCTCGACCTGCAGCCCTGCGGCGGCACCCATGTGCGCGCCACGGGCGAAATCGGGGCCGTACGCGTCACCCAGGTCGAGAAGAAGGGCAAGCAGAACCGCCGGGTGCGGATCGCGCTGGTCTAGGCCTCCCGCGTCTCTCGCACCTCGAAGTGCTCCGCCATGTCGCTGAAGCCCTTGAGCAGCGCGCGGGCCGCCGGCGGCACCACTGCGACCTCGTAACGCGCCCCGGCAAAGGCCTTCACCGCGTCCAGGCTGTCGAACCACATGGTGGTGACGAACTCGACCTCGTCGCCGTCCGGCCATCGGCCCAGCTCGATCTTGCGGAATCCTGGGATTTTCTTCGCAACAATGCCAGGGAAAATCTCGGTCTTGAGGAGCTTTTCGTAAGCGTCGGCGTTCTGGTTGGTGGTCCAGCCATACCAGATGCGGCTGATCATGATTGCGCGTTCCCTGTCGATTGGCGATGCTGCCGCCTATGTAGCCATTCAGGCGCCTGCCCGCACGGAGAAAACATGGCCGAGACCCGCCCGCCCGCAAGCAAGAATCTCGTCACCACCGAATGGCTCGCAGCGCGGCTCGGCGAGCCCGAGGTCTCGATCGTCGACGGATCGTTTTACCTCCCGGCGCTGAAACGCAACGCCAGGGAGGAGTTCCTCGCCGCGCACATCCCGGGCGCGGCGTTCTTCGACATCGACGCCATTGCCGACCATTCCACCGAGCTGCCGCATATGCTGCCCGGCGCGACCCAGTTCGCCAAAGAGGCGGGCGCGCTCGGCATCGGCTCCGACGACACCATCGTGGTCTATGACGGCACAGGCCTCGGCGGCGCGCCGCGGGTGTGGTGGACCTTCCGCATCTTCGGCGCCAAGAACGTCTACATCCTCGACGGCGGCCTGCCGAAGTGGAAGGCCGAGGGCCGGCCGACCGACCAGGGACCATGCCGGCGTACGCCCCGGAAATTCAACGCCGAGCTGAACACCGCGGTGGTCGCGGGCGTCGCCGACGTGCAGATGGCGCTGCTCGACAGAACCACCCAGGTGGTCGATGCGCGGCCCGCCACGCGCTTCCGCGGCGAAGACCCTGAGCCGCGACCGGGCATCCGCTCCGGCCACATGCCGGGCGCCAAGAACGTGCCGGTGACCGGGCTCATCGAAGACGGCCGGCTGATTGCCCCCGACAAGATCAGGGAGCGGTTCACCGCCGGCGGCGTCGATCTCGACCAGCCGGTCATCACCAGCTGCGGCTCGGGCGTCACCGCGGCGACCCTGTGGTTCGCGCTCGACGCCATCGGCAAGGCGCCCAAGGCGCTCTACGACGGCTCGTGGACCGAATGGGGCGGACGGCCGGATCTGCCCGTGGCCACGAAAGACTGACGATGGCGCGATCGCGGACGCGCGCGCCGGCGCGGGCGGCTCGCCCGGTTGCGCTGGTCACCGGGGCGGCGAAGGGCGTCGGCCGCACCATTGCGCTGCATCTGCTCGACGCCGGCTGGTGCGTGACCGCGTTCGATCTGCCGAAGACGCGGCTCGCCCAGCAATTCCGCGGCTGGGCGCGGTCCTCCGCCACCATCGAGGGTGACGCCGCCGACGAGGACGTGGTGCGCGAGGCGGTGCGGCTTGCGCTCGAGCGCTTCGGCCGGCTCGATGCCGTGGTCGCCAGCGCCGACATCCAGCTGCGGCGTCCGCTGCGCCGCCTCACGCTCGACGACTGGCACCGCGTGCTCGATACCAATCTCACTTCGACGTTTCTTCTCGCACGCGAAGCACAGCGCGCGCTGCGCGCCGCCAAGGGCGCGATCGTCACGGTCGCCTCGAGCCGCGCGCTGATGTCGGAGCCGAACACGGAGTCCTATGCGGCGTCCAAGGGCGGGCTCGTCGCCCTCACCCATGCGCTCGCCATCAGCCTCGGCCCGGACGTCCGCGTGAACTGCGTCAGCCCCGGCTGGATCGTCACCAAGGACTACAACAAGCTCAAGCGCCGCGATCACCTGCAGCATCCCGCCGGCCGCGTCGGACGGCCGCAGGACGTCGCCGAAACCGTGGCTTTCCTGCTCGACCGCGAAAAAGCCGGGTTTATCACCGGGACGAACGTCACGGTGGACGGCGGCATGAGCCGCAAAATGACCTATATGGAGTGAAGCCGGCGGGCGCGCTATCTTTTCGCCGGAATCCGGCCGGAGGATTCGCCGATGCTTTTCCGTCAGCTTTTCGACCAGACGTCTGGCACCTACTCGTACCTGCTCGCCAGCCGCCGCGGCGGCGAGGCGCTGATCATCGATCCGGTGCTGGAGAAGGTGGACCGCTACCTGGCGCTGGTGAAGGAGCTCGACCTGCACCTGGTCAAGGCGGTCGACACCCACATGCATGCCGACCACATCACCGGATTGGGTGCACTCCGCGACAAGACCCATTGCATCACCGTGATGGGCGAGCAGACCAAGGCCGACGTGGTGTCGATGCGGCTATCCGACGGCGACAGGCTCACCATCGAGGGGCTCAGCCTCGACGTGATCTACACCCCCGGCCACACCGACGACTCCTACAGCTTCATCATGCCGGACCGGGTGTTCACCGGCGACACGCTGCTCATCCGCGGCACCGGCCGCACCGACTTCCAGAACGGCGACCCGCGCGCGCAATACGAGTCGATCTTCGGCCGGCTCCTGAAGCTACCCGAGGCGACGCTGGTCTATCCGGCGCATGACTACAAGGGCGACACGGTTTCCACCATCGGCGAGGAGAAGGCCTTCAATCCGCGGCTCCAGGTGAAGTCGGTCGACGAATACGTCGCGGTGATGAACAACCTGAAGCTCGCCAACCCAAAGATGATGGACGTGGCGATCCCGGCCAATATGAAGGTTGGCCTGCATCAGGAGGAGGTCGCGCGCCGCGGCTGGGCGGTCAGCGCCGCGGAGGCGCTGAGCCTCGTCGGCAAGCCCGGCATCGCCCTGATCGATCTGCGCGAGAAAAGCGAGCGCGAGCGCCACGGTACCATTCCGGGCTCGCTGCACGTGCCCTATCCGAGCCTGCTGGAAAACATCAGCTCCGGCGGCACGCTGCACGAGCTTGCGAGGTCCACCAGCAAGCGGCTGCTGTTCTACTGCGCCTTCGGCGAGCGCTCGGCGATGGCGGTTCAAGCTGCGCAGGATGCGGGCCTTGCCAGCGCCTGCCACATCCAGGGCGGCATCGACGCCTGGAAGAAGGCCGCAGGACCGCTGGTTCACTGAACCAGGCAGACGGCAGCAGACCTCCGGCGCATCGGCCACAGGCCTAGTTGCGCACTGCCCGAGACTCAGCACTCATGCGCCGATCCGTGGAATGACTTCTGCAGGGTGAGCAAAGGCGCCACCAGCGCGTTCACGCGCGTCTTCGACGCGCTATGGCGCCGTGCCCACGCGTTCTTGCGCGGCGTAAAGACGTGGGCACGTAATGACATGGGCACGCCGCTTCGCGGCTTTGTCCTACTGCGTCAGAAGAAGCCGAAGCGCTTGTTGTTGCGCCCTCTCCCAGAGGGAGAGGGCTACGCTGAACGCGCAGCATAAAAGACAGGGTGAGGGGTTACGGTCCATCGATGGACCGCAACCCCTCACCCATTCGCGTGTATTGCACAGTCAATGTAGCCCTCTCCCACAAGGAGAGGGCACAGTAATAAACGGCGGCGTTTTTTGACGCAGTAGAGTTTGCCCACCCTACCAAAACCGGCACCAAAAATTCTCAACGCGCGCCAAACCCAGCGCGCTTGATGGCGTCGGCATTGGCGATCGAATCCTCGTCGAACGTGGCGCGGAACTGGTCACCCGGCAGATAGCGCGGCTCGGCACCCAGCCGGTCGACGATGGCCTTGTATTCCGGCGCGGCCGCCGCCGTGGCGCAGGCCTTTTCGAGCACGCCCGCGACCCCGTCGGGCGTCTTGGCCGGCGCGATCAGGCCGCCCGCGCTGAAGCCGATCGCCGGATAGCCAAGCTCCTTCATCGTCGGCACGTCCGGCAGGCTCGCGAGGCGTTCCGCCGAAACCGCGGCCAGGACCGGCAGGTTGCTCGCCTTCGCCACCGGCGGACTTTCCGTGATCGCCATGATCGTGCCGCCCAGCAGCGCGTGCGACATCGGCCCCGCCCCCTGGAACGGCACGCCGAGCCCGTCGACACCGACCGCCTTGAGTACGCCTAGCATCACGAGATGCGGCTGGCTCGCGACGCCGGGATGACCGTAGACCAGGTTCTCGGGCTTGGCCTTCGCGAAGCTGACGAACTCGGCGAAGGTCTTGAACGGCGCCTGCGGGCCGGCGATCAGCACATAGGGCGTGTAGTAAGTGAGGCAGATGTAGCGGAACGTGTCCATGCCGAACCGCAGGTTCGGCTGCATGTGCGGCTGCGCGGTGACCGGATTGTTCGGGGTGAGCGCGATGGTGTAGCCGTCGGGCTCGGCCTTCACGAGATCGAGCAGGCCGATGGTGCCGGCCGCGCCGCCCTTGTTGCTGATGATGACCGACTGGCTCAAGGCCTTGGACAATTCGGTCTGAAGCGCGCGGGCCATCAGGTCGGTGTTGCCGCCCGGCGGAAACGGCACGACCATGGTCACCGGCCGCGACGGATAGGTCTGAGCGGAGGCGGCGGACACGGCACCGGCAAGCGCGGCGGCGACGAGCAGCAGCAGCGAACGACTCATGGTACCCTCCCGTATGCGACGAATCTGCCGGCGTCCTCGCAGGTGATTGAGATGACCATTGCCATTGTAGCCAAAGCCGTTGATGACATCTTTATTTGCGTTTCGGACAAAATGGTTTCGTTTGGCGACATCTCACAAGCCGACGAGAACGCCACTATAAAGTCGCCCAGCTTGGGACCAAACTGGGGAGTCGCATACTCGGCCAGCGACCTAAACCTAGTATATCCGATCTTAGACTCAATCAGATTGAAAATGGCTGGTTCAGCTTACTGGGAGATCGCTCAAGTCCAGAGTTTTTGTGCAACCGCATACGTTGAGAAATTTCATCAAGAGTTCATCGCCAAGAGACTGTGCCGCTATGGCTACACCACAATCGAACAATTCCGAAAGGAAGGGCGTGCTGATCTCGGTGATCAATTCTACGAACTTTGTCGTGACCTTGAAAAATTCGATCTTGGGGTACAATTCTTAGTTTACGGGTACGACTCCAATAAAGCTCCTACTATTTTCGAGGTGTCTAATCCTGGATACATAACTGACCACGATGTTCTCGACTATGCAGTAATTGGCAGCGGCTACTATATGGCGACAGCTTCCTTACGAAGACGCCCGCTTAAATATCACCTCGAATCCACAATATATCGGTTGTTAGAGGCCAAATTCTCCGCTGAAACCGCCAGCGGAGTAGGTAAAGCGACAACTCTGTTGTTGATGAGCAGCGGCGGTGCGCTGTCGCTCGTAGACGATCCGTCAGTGGAACGTATTCGTCGCATCTGGAGCAGCGCAGTGAATGCTCCAGACCCAGAAGATGCGTTAGATATCATCGCCAATCTTAACGGTGTTAGAAATGTCTCCGATGGCGGAGAGCGCTGACTTCTGCATTCTCATCAGTGCAGTATCTGGCTCAGAAACAGCTTGGTCCGCTCGTGCTGCGGATTGTCGAAAAACGCCTTCGGCTCGTTCGCCTCGACGATCTGGCCTTCGTCCATGAACACGATGCGATTGGCGACCTGCCGCGCGAAGCCCATTTCATGGGTGACGCACAGCATCGTCATGCCGTCCTGCGCGAGCTGAACCATCGTGTCGAGAACCTCCTTGACCATCTCCGGGTCGAGCGCCGAGGTCGGCTCGTCGAACAGCATGATCTTCGGATGCATGCAGAGCGCGCGCGCGATGGCGACGCGCTGCTGCTGGCCGCCGGAGAGCTGACCGGGATACTTGCCGGCCTGCTCGGGGATCTTGACGCGCCGCAAGTACTGCATCGCGACCTCGTCGGCGTCCTTCTTCGGCAGCTTGCGGACCCAGATCGGCGCAAGCGTCAGGTTCTCCAGCACAGTGAGATGCGGGAACAGGTTGAAATGCTGGAACACCATGCCGACGTCGCGGCGCACCTCGTCGATCTTCTTGAGATCGTTGGTCAGCTCCGTGCCGTCGACGACGATGCGGCCCTGCTGGTGCTCCTCGAGCCGGTTGATGCAGCGGATCATGGTCGACTTGCCCGAGCCCGACGGGCCGCACACCACGATGCGCTCGCCCTTGGTGACCCGCAGGTTGATGTCGCGCAGCACGTGGAAATCGCCATACCACTTGTGCACGCCGACCATCTCGATGGCGACCCCGGTTTTGAGCGGCGCGGGCTTCAGCGCAGAGTTTACCGGTTGCTCAGCCGATTTTTGCTCTACCATGGGCAGCGCCTCATCGCTTGTCGCCCGCGGCCAGGCGGGCTTCGACCATGCGCGAATAGCGCGACAGGCCGTAGCAGAAGATCAGATAGAACACCGCGGCAAAGGCGTATCCGGTGGTGCTGGTCCCCGGCGTCGCCCAGTTCGGATCGATGCGCGCGGCCTCGATGGTGCGCAGGAAGTCGAAGATGCCCACGATGAAAACCAGCGTGGTGTCCTTGAACAGCGCAACGGTGGAGTTGACAATGTTGGGAATGGTGATGCGAAGCGCCTGCGGCAGCACGATCAGCCGCATGGTCTTCCAGTAGCTCAGGCCCACCGCCATCGCCGCCTCGTACTGGCCCTTGGGGATCGCCTGCAGACCGGCGCGCACCACCTCGGCCATATAGGCCGCGGAGAACAGCGCCACGCCGACCAGCGCCCGCAGCAGCTTGTCCGGCGTCCAGGCCTCCGGCACGAACAGCGGCAGCATGACGCTGGCCATGAACAGCACGGTGACCAGCGGCACGCCGCGCACGAACTCGATGAACAGCACCGAGAACAGCCGCACCGCGGGCATCCGCGAGCGGCGGCCGAGTGCAAGCACGATGCCGAGCGGCAGCGAGGCAACGATGCCGACCGCTGCGACCACGATGGTGACAAGGACGCCGCCCCATTGCGTGGTCGACACCCGCGGCAGCCCGATCTGGGGAAATCCCAACAACAGGACGATGGAGGCGACCGGCATGACGATGAAAAAATAGAGTGCGCCGATGTCGCGCCGCGGCGCATCGAGCCACGCCATCCAGCCGATGCCGAAGGCCAGCAGCGCGAAGAACGCATCGACCCGCCAGCGCTCCTCGACCGGATAGAAACCGTAGGTGAAGAAGTTGATGCGGTCGATGACGAAGGCCCAGCAGGCGCCGACCTCCGGATGCTCCGGCCGCGGCAGGCAATCGACGCGGCTTGCGCCGTCCCAGATCGCGTCGATGATCAGGAATTTGACGAGCGGCGGCACGATCCAGACGATCAGCAGGACGCTCGCCACCGTCAGCGCGATATTGAGCGGGCCGGAGAACAGGTTGTCCTTGAGCCAGCCGACCGGGCCGGAATGGCGGCCCGGCGGCGGCGTCGCCGCGACCGGGCTCGTGCGCACGAAGGCTGTGGCGGCGTTGCTCATCTAACGCTCCACCACGGCGACGGAGCGGTTGTAGAGATTCATCAGACCCGAGGTGGCGAGGCTGATGGTGAGATAGACCGCCATGGTGATCGCGATCACCTCAACCGCCTGGCCGGTCTGATTGAGCACCGTGCCGGCGAAGATCTGCACCAGATCCGGGTAGCCGATGGCGACCGCCAGCGTCGAGTTCTTGGTGAGGTTGAGATACTGGTTGGTGAGCGGCGGCACGATCACCCGCATCGCCTGCGGCACCACGACAAGCCGCAGGGTCGGGCCAGGGCGAAGTCCCAGCGAATAGGCCGCTTCGGTTTGCCCCTTCGCGACCGAGAGAATGCCGGCGCGCACGACCTCGGCAATGAACGCCGCGGTGTAGATCACCAGCCCGAACAGCAGCGCCATGAACTCGGGCAATATCTCGATACCGCCGCGGATGTTGAACCGGCCCGATTCGGGATAGTTGAACTGAACCGGCAAGCCGGACAGCGCGAAAATCGCAAGCGGCAAACCAGTGACAAGGCCGAGCGTCACCCACAGCACCGGCGACTGCTGGCCGGTCCGACGCTGCTGCCGTCCCGCCCAGATGCGATAGCCGATGGCGGCAACTGCACCGACCACGATTGCGACCATCGCAAATCGCGCCACCGGCAGGAACACCGGTTGCGGCAGGAAAAGCCCGCGGTTGTTGAGGAAGCCGCCTCCCGGAATGACGATGCTCTCGCGGATGCCGGGCAGCGCCTTGAGCACCGCGTTGTACCAGAACAGGAGCTGCAGCAGCAGCGGCAGGTTGCGGATGATCTCGACGTAGCAGCCGGCAAGCTTCGCCACGAGCCAGTTCTTCGACAGCCGGGCGATGCCGATGACGAAGCCCAGGATCGTCGCGAACACAATTCCGATGCCGGCTATCAGGAGCGTGTTGATAAGGCCGACCCAGAACGCGCGACCGTAAGTCGAGGTCGTCGAATACTCGATCAGCGACTGGGAAATGTCGAAGCCCGCGGTGTTGTCCCAGAAGCCGAAGCCGGAGGCGATCTTGGCGCGGGCAAGATTGTCCACCGCATTGGTGATCGCGCCCCAGGCGAGGAACGCGATGATCGCGCACAGCACCGCCTGGTAGGCGATGCCGCGCACCTTCGGATTGTAGATCAGCGGCGTCTTCGGCGCGGGACTTACAGCAGATGCAGTCTGCGCCGTCGTCATGAGCTTTTCTTTGGGCCCCTCGCCGGGCGTCTCATGGGCTTCCGCCCTTCATTGCGGAAGCCGCGCGCTCAGCGGATCGGCGGCGCGTATTGCAGCCCGCCCTTGTTCCACAGCGCGTTGAGGCCGCGCGCGATCTTCAGCGGCGAACCCTGCCCGACATTGCGCTCGAACACCTCGCCGTAGTTGCCGACGTGCTTGATGATCCGCACCGCCCAGTCGCTGGTGAGGCCCAGGCCCTCGCCGTGCTTGCCTTCGGCGCCGAGCAGGCGCTTCACGTCCGGATTGTCCGACTTGAGCTGGTCGTCGACATTGGCCTTGGTGACGCCGAGCTCCTCGGCATTGACCATCGCGAAATGCGTCCACTTGACGATGTCGAACCACTGGTCGTCGCCGTGGCGCACGGTCGGGCCGAGCGGCTCCTTGGAGATCACCTCCGGCAGGATGATGTGGTCGTTGACGTTGGCAAGCCGCAGCCGCTCGCCGGCGAGGCCCGAGGCATCGGTGGTGTAGGCGTCGCAGCGCCCGGCGTCGTAGGCCTTGATCGCCTCGTCGGCGGTGGCGAAGGTCACGGTCTTGAGCTTCATCTTGTTGGCGCGGAAGTAGTCCGCGAGGTTGAGCTCGGTGGTGGTGCCCTGCTGCACGCAGACCGCGGCGTCGTTCAGCTCGAGCGCCGAGTTCACCTTCAGCGCCTTGCGCACCAGGAAGCCCTGGCCGTCGTAATAGTTGATGCCCGTGAAGTTCAAACCGAGCGAGGTGTCGCGCGACGAGGTCCAGGTGGTGTTGCGGGCGAGCACGTCGACCTCGCCGGATTGCAGCGCGGTGAAGCGGTCTTTCGCCGTGAGCGGAACGAACTTGACCTTGTTGGGGTCGTTGAAGATCGCAGCCGCGATCGCCTTGCACAGATCGACGTCGAGGCCAGTCCAGCGGCCTTGCGAGTCCGGCAGGCCGAAGCCCGCGAGCGTGCCATTCGACCCGCAGTTGAGCACGCCCCGCGATTTGACGGTGTTGAGAGTTTGAGCCGAAGCCGCCGAGGCGGCCATGCCGAGAGCCGCGGCAAGCGCGACGCGGATGACGACGCTGGTCATGTCACAAATCTCCCAAAAAATGCAGGCTGGCAGGCCGCACATCCCGTGTGACCACGCCGCATCCCGCTTCATCCCCTCTATATCGCATCACAGAACGGCCCGTGATTGAGGTCAAGGGGTTGCGACTTTCGGTTCCGACGCCGTAAATGACCCAAATGGCGGAAATTTCATTGCGATGAACAGGCCCGAAGACGGCAAGCCTGCACGCCCTGCTCTAAAGCCCGACACCCAGGTGACCGTGGGCGGCCGCGATCCGCAGGCGCATCACGGCTATGTGAACCCGCCGGTCTATCATGCCTCGACGCAGCTCTACCGCACGGCGCAGGAGTACATCGCCCATGACGGCCCATATTTCTACGGCCGCCTCGGGACGCCCACGTCGGAAGCGCTGGAAAAGGCAATCCAGCAGATCGAGGGACCGGCCTGCGCCGGCGTAGCTTTGGTACCGTCCGGGCTTGCGGCGATTTCGACGGCGCTGCTGTCGGTGCTGAAGTCCGGCGACCATCTGCTGATGACCGACAGCGTTTACGGTCCGGCGCGCCGGTTCTGCGACGGCGTGCTGGCACGCTTCGGCATTGCGACGACCTATTACGAGCCGTTGATCGGCGATGGTATCGCAAGCCTGATGCAGCCGAACACGCGGGTGGTTTACACCGAGGCACCGGGCTCGCTGACGTTCGAGATGCAGGATATCCCGGCCATCGCCAGGGCCGCGCATGCCGGAGGCGCGCTGGTGCTGACCGACAACACCTGGGCCACGCCGCTTCATCGCAAGGTGCTGGAGCATGGCGCCGACCTGTCGATCCAGTCCGGCACCAAATATCTCTGCGGCCATTCCGACACGATGCTCGGCACGGTGTCGGCCAATGCGAACACGTTGCCGCGGCTCAAGGAGACGGTCACCGGCATGGGCCTGTGCGTCGGTCCCGACGACATGAACCTCGCGTTGCGCGGCTTGCGGACGCTTGCGGTGCGTCTCGCGCGTCATCAAGAATCTGGCCTCATCATCGCGCGCTGGCTCGAGCAGCGGCCCGAGGTGCTGAAGGTGCTGCACCCAGCGCTGCCGAGCCATCCCGGTCATGCCGTCTGGAAACGCGATTACACCGGGGCGTGCGGCCTGTTCCCCATCGTCCTTAAGCCGGTGCCGGAAAGGGCGGTGCTGGCCTTCCTCAATGGGCTCACACTGTTCGGCATGGGCGCGTCCTGGGGCGGCTTTGAGAGCCTTGCCATTCCGGTCGATATCACGGGCGCCCGCACCGCCACGACGTGGACACCGGGCGGACCTGCGGTCCGCTTTCACGTCGGCCTCGAGGACGTGGACGATCTGATCGCCGACCTGGAGCGCGGCTTTGCATCGCTCGCCGCGGCGTTGTAGGTCAGGCACATGTCCAAGCCCTCCGACATCGTCATGATGGATGCCGTTGCGTTGTCGCGCGCCATCCACGCCAAAGAAGTCTCATGCGCCGAAGTGATGGGCGCCTATCTCGACCAGATCGACGCGCTCAATCCCAAGGTCAACGCCATCGTCTCGCTGCAGGACCGCGGCGATCTGATGCAACAGGCCAAGGCCCGCGACGCGCAACTGGCGCGCGGCGAGGACTGCGGCGTCATGCACGGCTTCCCGCAGGCGGTGAAGGACCTGACCGCGACCAAAGGCATCCGCACCACGCAGGGCTCGCCGATCTTCAAGGACTTCGTGCCGACGGCGGACGCCATCATCGTCGAGCGCGTCAAGCGCGCCGGCGCGATCGTCATCGGCAAGACCAACACGCCGGAATTCGGGCTCGGCACCAACACCTATAACGACGTGTTCGGCCGCACGCTCAACGCCCACGACCAGACCCGGACCGCCGGCGGATCGAGCGGCGGCGGCGCGGTCGCGGTCGCGCTGCATATGCTGCCGGTCGCCGACGGCACCGACCACGGCGGCTCGCTGCGCAATCCCGCAGCCTACAACAACATCTTCGGCTTCCGCCCCTCGTTCGGCCGCGTGCCGGCGCAGCAGCTCGACGGCTTCTACGCGGTGATGGGCACGCCGGGACCGATGGCGCGCAATGTGCCGGACCTCGCGATGCTGCTCTCGGTGCAGGCCGGCTACGACCCCCGCGCGCCGCTGTCGAACGAGCAGGATCCGGCGCAGTTCGCAGGCTCGCTCGAGCGCAACTTCAAGGGCGTCCGCATCGCCTGGGCCGGCGATTTCGGCGGGCACATCCCGTTCGATCCGGGGCTGCTCGAGCTCTGCAAATCCGCGCTGAAGGCGTTCGAAGCGTTGGGCTGCACGGTCGAGGAAGCGATCCCCGACTATCCGATCGCCGAGGTCTGGGAGAACTGGAAGGTCCTCCGGGCCTGGCAGTCCGGCTCGGCACTGAAGGCGCATTACGCCGATCCGCCGAAGCGCGCGCTGCTCAAACCGGAAGCGCAGTTCGAGGTCCAGAGCGGCGAGAAGCTCAAGGCCTACGATATCTACGACGCCAACGTGGTGCGCACCGGCTGGTATCAGGCCGTGCGGGCCCTCTTCGAGCGCTACGACTACTGGCTGATGCCATCGGCGCAGGTGTTCCCGTTCGACGCCATGATCGACTGGCCGAAGACGGTCGGCGGCCGCACCATGGACACGTACCATCGCTGGATGGAGGTGATGATCCCGGTGACGATGTCGAGCTGCCCGTCGCTCAGCGTGCCGGTCGGCTTCAACGCTGCCGGCCTGCCGATGGGCATGCAGATCGTCGCAGCGAACCACGGCGAGCTCGCCTGCCTGCAGCTGGCCCACGCCTATGACCAGGCGACGCGGTGGGTCGAAAAGCGGAAGCCGAAGCTGCTCGGCCTCTAATGTTTATGCGGCGGCTGCGCTCTGCTTGCGGTCGCGCAATACGAAATAAAGATTGCGCAGATAGACGAACACGCCGAAGCCCTGCCCGGCGATGAACACCGGGTCACGGCGGTAGAGCGCATAGACGAACAGCAGCAGGCCGCCGCCGATCGAGAACCACCAGAACGCAATCGGGATCACGCTTTTGCCGACGCGCTCGGAGGCGATCCACTGCACGACGAACCGCATGGTGAAGAACGCCTGCGCGGCAAAGCCGAGCAGCACCCACCAGTCGAGGCGCACCACGAACACGTCGTGCAGATAGTCGCCCACCACATTCGCCAGATCGATGAGCATCTAGACCTCCGAAATTTCCGGCACGCGCTTGCGACGGCGGATCAGCCACCAGACTCCGGCGAGATCAAGGATGCCGATCCAAAGACGGTCCCAGAAGCCGTAATTCGACACGCCGTGCTGGCGCGGCCGGTCGACCACGTCGACGTAGCCGATGTCCTTGCCCTCGCGGCGGACCCGCGCCGGCAGAAACCGGTGCAGCCCGTCGAAATACGGCAGCACCAGGCCCACTTCGCGCGGAAACGCCTTCAGCCCGCAGCCGGAATCGCGCGTGCCGTCCTTCAGGATCGAGCCGCGCACGGCGTTGGCCACCCGCGACTGGAATTTCTTGAAGCCCGTGGCCTTGCGGCCGACGCGCTGGCCGGCGATCAGGCCCACTTTGGGGGCGCCCTGCTCCAGCGCGTCGATCAGCTTGGGCAGGAACACCGGATCGTTCTGGCCGTCGCCGTCGAGTGTGACAATGACATCGCCGCGCGCGGCGCGAACGCCGGTTCGCAGCGCCGCCGACTGGCCGCAGGACTGCGCGTGCCTGACCTGGCGCAGCCACGGATACCTGGCCTTGAGCGCGTCGAGCTCGGCCGCGGTGCCGTCGGTCGAGCCGTCATTGACGTAGACCACCTCGAAGCGGCGGCCGGACAGCGCCGCCGCGATCTCCTCGACCAGCGGCGCGATGTTGCCGGCCTCGTTCCGGACCGGAACGATGACGGAAACCGCGGGCGGGTGCGTCAAGGCGTCGCTCATGCCGCGTGCTTCTAGGCAGCGTGCCGGCGGCGGGCAAGCGCTTTGACGATGCGCGGGAGGCCGGGGCCCGGCATCGGCCGCACCGCGCCGCTCGCGGTCATCGCAAACCCCAGGCCCCGGGCGGCGAACCACTGCTGCACCAGCCAGGCGCCCGTCGCGCCGGCCAGGGCGCCGGCCACCACGTCGCTCGGATAATGTGCCGTCAAGACGATCCGGCTGAATGCGATCAGCACGGCATAGATCCACATCAGCGCCCGCGCCTGCGGAAAGATCGCACCGATGGCGAAGAGCGCCGCGAAGGCGGTCGTGGCATGGCCGGACGGCAGGCTCGCATAGTCGACCTTCCAGCCGAACGGCACGAAGGCCATGGTGTCGAGGCCCGCGACCCGCGGCCGGGCGCGGCCGATCAGCCGCTTGACGATGGTGACAAACAGGCCGGGCACGGCGATCGCGGTGAACACGAAGCCGAGCCGCACCGCCCAGGCCGCGAGCACGAGGCGCGACATGCGCGGCAGCGTCGATGTGCTGAGAAGGGCGAGCGCAATCAGCGCGAGCCCCAGCGGCCAGAGAAAGAAGCCGCCCTTGCCCAGATCCGTAAAGCGGTCGAACGCCTCAACCAGCCGTGCCGGCAGCCGCGGCACCTGGGCGATGGCCCAGGCGTCGACGGTCACCATGACGGCGAGCACGGCAACCGCTGCGCCGGCGACGGCCAGCGCCATCTGGCCCGCGCTCGGCCACGG
>JAIESC010000161.1 GCA_019746355.1 Xanthobacteraceae bacterium
GCCTATGCCAAGGCGCAGGGCATGTACCGGACCAAGAACACGCCGGACCCGATCTTCACCGACGTGCTCAAGCTCGACCTCAACTCGATCGAGCCGTCGATGGCCGGTCCGAAGCGGCCGCAGGATCGCGTGCCGCTGAAGGAAGTGAAGTCGAGCTTCATGACGGCGATGGAGAAGGAGTTCAACAAGCCGAGCGACGGCGGCGGCAAGGACGTGTTCGAGCTGCATCCGTCGATTGCGACCGCGCCGATGGACAAGGACTTCGCCAAAGCCGGCGGCAGGGGCCGTGTTCCCGTGGAAGGCAAGGACTTCACACTGGGCCACGGCGACGTGGTGATCGCAGCAATCACGTCGTGCACCAACACCTCCAATCCGAGCGTGATGGTCGCGGCCGGCCTCGTTGCCAAGAAGGCGGTCGCCAAGGGCCTCACGGTCAAGCCGTGGGTGAAGACCTCGCTCGCGCCGGGCTCGCAAGTTGTGGCCGATTATTATGAAAAGTCGGGGCTGCAGAAGGACCTCGACGCGCTGGGCTTCAACCTCGTCGGCTTCGGCTGCACCACCTGCATCGGCAACTCCGGCCCGCTGCCGGAGGAAATCTCCGAGGCAATCAACAAGCACGATCTCGTCGCGGCCGCGGTGCTCTCGGGCAACCGCAACTTCGAGGGCCGCGTCAACGCCGACGTGCGCGCGAACTATCTTGCCTCGCCGCCGCTGGTCGTCGCCTACGCGATCGCCGGCACGATGTATCTCGACCTCGCCAAGCAGCCGCTCGGCGTCGACAAGAAGGGCAAGAAGGTCTTCCTCAAGGACATCTGGCCGACCAGCCGCGAGATCAATTCGGTGATCCGCAAGTGCATCACCAAGCAGGTCTTCGCCAAGAAGTACGCCAACGTGTTCAAGGGCGATACCGCCTGGGGCAAGATCCCGGTCAAGAGCAGTCTCACCTACCAGTGGGACGATCGCTCGACCTACGTGCAGAACCCGCCTTATTTCGAGGGCATGGATAAGCGGCAGCGGCCGATCGAGGACATCGTCGACGCGCGCATCATGGGTCTGTTCCTCGACTCGATCACCACCGATCACATTTCGCCGGCCGGCTCGATCAAGGAAGAGAGCCCGGCAGGTGAATACCTCCGCGACCATCAGGTCCGCCCGAAGGACTTCAACCAGTACGGCACGCGGCGCGGCAACCACCAGGTGATGATGCGCGGCACCTTCGCCAACATCCGCATCAAGAACCAGATGGTGCCGGGTGTCGAAGGCGGCGTGACCATCCATTACCCGTCGAAGCAGAAGATGACGATGTACGACGCGGCGATGAAATACAAAGCCGAGGGCGTGCCGCTCGTGATCTTCGCCAACAAGGAATATGGTACCGGCTCCTCGCGCGACTGGGCCGCCAAGGGAACCGTGCTGCTCGGGGTCCGCGCCGTCATCACCCAGTCGTTCGAGCGGATCCACCGCTCCAACCTGATCGGCATGGGGGTCGTCCCGCTCTGCTTCGAGGAGGGGACGTCCTGGCAGACGCTGGGACTGAAGGGCAGTGAGCAGGTGACGATCCGCGGCCTGCATGGCGAGCTGAAGCCGCGGCAGCGGCTGATGGCGGAGATCGTGGCGGCCGACGGCAAGCTCACACGCGTGCCGCTGATCTGCCGCATCGACACCTACGACGAGCTCGAATACTTCAAGAACGGCGGCATCCTGCAATACGTGCTGCGCCATCTTGCTGCGTAATGGCAGCAATGATGACTCTTCCCGCGCCGGCGGCTCACTGCGAAGTGAGTGGCAGGTGATGGGCGGCCCCGGTATGAAATCCAGGCCCGGGATTTGATCGGCTTGGCGGGGCCCGCGATGCTAGGAAAAGTCCTCATGGTTCGCCTCCGATTTGCACCCCCCATCGCGCTCGGTCTTGCTCTGCTCGCCGGCTCGCAGGTGCAAGCCGAGCCGCGCGCCGTGATCGAGCTGTTCACCAGCCAGGGCTGCTCGTCGTGTCCGGCCGCCGACAAGCTGATGGGCGAATATGCGCGCGACCCGTCCGTGATCGTGATGAGTCTCGCGGTCGACTACTGGGATTATCTCGGCTGGAAGGACACGCTGGCGATGTCCGGTCATTCCAACCGGCAGCGCGCCTACGCCAAGGCGCGCGGTGACCGCCAAGTCTATACGCCGCAGGTGGTGATCGACGGCGCGGTGCATGCGCTGGGCAGCGACAAGGCCGCCATCGAGCGGGCGATCCGCCAGGTGCGGGATCAAGGGGCGGGGGAGCAGGGCGCGCCGCTGGCACTGCCCGTCAAGCTGGAGCGGACGTCCGACAAGCTCATCGTGACGGTTTCGGCGGGCAAGGACGAGAAAGGGCAGGCCGAGGTTTGGCTGTGTCCGATCACCGGAGTCGTGCCGGTCACGATCAGCAAGGGCGAGAATTCCGGCAACACCATCACCTACAGCAACGTCGTGCGGCGCTGGATCAAGCTCGGCGACTGGACGGGCAAGGCCGAGACCTACAGCGTGCCGCTCGCCGATTTCCAGAACGACACGATCGACAGCGTGGCGGTGCTGGTGCAGCACGGCTTCGCGAGCTCGCCGAAGCTGATGCTCGGCGCGGCGCAGATCGGCTTGAAGAAGTAACCGCCGCGCGAAGCGCGATCTTCACGCAAAAAATCCGGGCAAGAAACGGGCAAGAAAAAAGGGCCGGCGACAAGCCGGCCCTTAAAGCGTCGGGGGATTGAACCGTACGCGAAAACAACCGGCCCGGTCCGCTCGAGCCCCGGGGGGCTGGGGGGCTGAGGAATCCGGTACTCTCGCGAGACCGGGCCTGAGGCAACTGTGGAGCATTCTACCGGGCAGCTTGGCCGCCACCTGACCGAAATTGGGCAGCAATATGATTTTTCTAACGAATCCGTGAGGCAACGAGCCGGTTCCATGCGACGGTTAAGCCCTTGCCGCCGCTGGATTCTGGGGTGATCATGACGGCCGGACGACAGCAAGGAGGCGCCGCATGTCCCTCGGCGAGACTGATCCGAGCGCGATTTCCGGGGGCGCCACCGCTACGGCGGCCCCCGTCAGCCCAATGGTTGCTCAGGTGACTTTCGACCGGCGCGAGCTCAACCGGATCTTCGGGCTCTACGGACGCATGGTCGCGTCCGGCGAATGGCGCGACTACGCCATCGACTTCCTCAAGGACCGTGCGGTGTTCTCGGTTTTCCGCCGCAGCGCGGAAGTGCCGATCTACCGCATCGAGAAAAATCCAAAGCTCGCGCGCAAGCAGGGCGCTTACAGCGTCGTCTCCGCGACAGGATTGATCCTGCGTCGCGGCCACGAGCTCGACCGCGTGTTGCGCGTGCTGGACAGGGGCCCGAGCCTCGTCGCCGTCTGATTGCGAGGCGCACCGCGAAACGCGGAGCGCCGACGGCCCCGCAGCGCCACCCTCAGTCTGCCTTCTTGAGCCGCGCGCACGTGATGATGGCGGTCGGGTTCATCATGCCCACGCACTTGGCCCCGCGCGGTGGAATGATAAACGGAGCCGACTGAATCTCGTTCGCTGCGCTGACGCAATAGACGCTGATCATCGTCTCGTCTGACGCGCATGCGGCTGAGGGCTGGCCGCGAACAATGCGGAACTCGCTGCTTCCTGGCGTCGCTTCTCCCTTCGGGCCCGGCGGACCTTGCTCCCCCTTGGGGCCTGGCGGCCCTTGCTCCCCCTTGGGACCCGGTGGACCCGCGTCACCTTTGGGTCCCGCAGGACCGGCCGTCCCTCTTTCTCCCCGAGGTCCCACCACACCCTGCTCGCCTTTGGGTCCCGGTAGCCCCTGATTTCCTTGAAGCCCCTGAGAACCGGGTGGCCCGCCTTCTCCCTGAGGGCCCGGCGGCCCTCGCTCGCCGATCGGGCCTTGCGGGCCCGCTTCGCCGATGTGCGGCAGCTCGGCCCGATCGTTCAGGTCACCTTGCGTGGTGCCGCCGGGCTGCCGGCTCTGCCCGACCGTGTTCATTCCGCGCGACACGACGGCCAGGACCGACTTGAACGCGCCAACATCAGCGAGCAACACCGCGCCGCCCACGACCGCGACTGCGCCGCAGCCCAATGTCATCAACACGGCGGCACGCATATTCATGACACGCGGTCAGCGATCGGTTGCGTCTTTATCCGCATCTGTTGTTCCCAGGTACGCACAAGCCCCGCGCGGATCGTCCTTGCGGCGCTCGCCACTCCTTCACTCTATCACTCATCAAGGTGTCGTCTTTGCGCCCTGGCCGAGCTCGCGCTGCATCAGCACGCTGTCGAGCCAGCGGCCGAACTTGAAGCCGACATTCTCGAAACTTCCAACCATGCGAAAGCCCAGCGCGCGATGGACCTCGACCGACGGCGCGTTGGCGGAATCCCCGATCACCGCGATCATCTGCCGGAAGCCGCGGCGTTCGGCCTCCTCGAGCAGGCGCGTGAGCAGAACCCGGCCCACGCCGCGCCGGTGCGTGTTGGGGGCGACGTAGATCGAATCCTCGACCGTGAAGCGATAGGCCGGCCGCGTGCGATAGGGGCCGGCATAGGCGTAGCCCGCGAGCGCGCCGCCGATGTCCGCCGCGATATAGGGAAAGCCGCCGTCCAGCAGGACCTTCATCCGCCGCGTCATCTCCGTCTCGTCCGGCGAATCGAGCTCGAAAGACGCGGTTCCGTGCTTCACCGCGTGGGCGTAGATGCGGGTGATGGTGGGAATGTCAGCGGGCGTGGCCGGACGGATGGCAATTTCAGTCATTCCGGCACTGTAGCAAAACGGACAAAAGAAAACGCCCCGGCCATCTGCCGGGGCGTTCCCTGGTTGCCTTGATCTGCCGGCCTAGCGGCGGTCGCCGACGAGGCGCAGCAGCATCATGAACAGGTTGATGAAGTCGAGGTAGAGCGACAGCGCGCCCATCACGGCCTTGCGGCCGAGCGTGCCCGCGTCATCCGTCGAGCTGTACATCTCCTTGATGCGCTGGGTGTCGTAGGCGGTGAGGCCCGCGAACACGCCGACGCCGATCACCGAGATCACCCAGTCGAGCCCGCTCGATTTCAGGAAGATGTTGACCAGGCTCGCGATGATGATGCCGAACAGGCCCATCAGCAGGAACGAGCCCATCGGCGAGAGATCGCGCTGGGTGGTGTAGCCGTAGAGGCTCAGCGCGCCGAACGAGGCGGCCGAGATGAAGAACACCCGCGTGATCGACGCTCCGGTGTAGGCCAGGAAGATCGACGACGTCATGACGCCGAGCAGGCCGGCATAGAGCATGAACAGCGTCAGCGCCGTGGTGTATTGCAGGTTCTGGATGCGGAAGCTGATGAAGAACACCAGCCCCAGCGTCGCCAGCAGCAGCACGATCACCGCCGGGCCGCTGAAGATCGTCTGGCCGAACGACGTGAGGCCGACGATCGCGCCGGAGGCGTCGGTCGTCACTGCGGCTTGGAACGTGAACCAGGCCACGACGCCGGTCAGCGCCACGGCGGCAGCCATGTAGTTGTAGACGCGGAGCATGTAGGCGCGCAGACCCGCGTCGACCGCGACGGTCGTGCCGGCATGGCCGGGAGCCGCCGTGTTCCACCGATTGAAGTCCGACATTGGAATTCCCTCTATCCTCCCGGACCGAGCCGGGCCTCAGACTTGCCGGCGGAACAACTGCCAAGCCAGCAAATCGTTTCTGGGTGGAATCTAGTGAGGAAGCGGGTCTTTTGCCAGATGCGCCCAAATCACAGAGTTACCGGGGCGTTTGCCTATGGGTCGGCCGGGCTGGCCGAGGGCCGCTCGGCCGGCAGCCACCTTTTTCTTCCTGTAGAGCTGGAATCCCTGGTCGGCGATGCTCCTCTCGATGACGCCGCGGTTCATCTTGTGCGGCGGCTCCTTGTCGTCACGGACGACACCGACCGCGGTCCACGGGCCATGCCGCGACGGCAGTTGCCGGCCGCCGGGCTCGCCCGCGAAGGCGTAAAGCTCGCGATTGGTGTCCGACTTAAACATGAACAGGCGCATAGCGTTCTCCCGTTGAAAAAAAGCCGCCGCTTTGCAGCGGCGGCTTTGGTTTGATCGATCCGTTCGATCGCGTTACGCGAGCTCGATCGCGCCAACCGCGGTCTTGCCGCTGCGTGGATCGTTCTGCGTGTCGAACTTCACCTTCTGGCCTTCGCGCAGGCCCTGGATGCCTGCGCGCTCGAGCGCGGTGGCATGGACGAAGACGTCCTTTTGTCCGTCGTCCGGCTGGATGAAGCCGAAGCCTTTTTGATCGTTGTAGAACTTCACGGTGCCCGAAATCATGGAAATGTCCTTTCACTGTCGGCATGCACGTGGGATGTGGCGCGCGAACATCGCGGCCATTTTCCCGGTTCGTCGATTTGGAAGAGGCTGAAACGTGCGGCCCGTCAGTGACGGAGCGAAGCGGCCCAGTTGTCCGGCCAATATCGATGCGATTACATAAGCGGTTGCGGCGCTGATAACAAGGTCCGCCGGGCAAGTCTGCGAACGTGATGAACGAAATCCGGCCCTGCGGCGCCTTTCCCTCGATTTGACCCAGATATGGGCCTAGCGTCGATTCGCTTTCACAAAAGCCGCAAGCCGTATGCGCGCGCACGGGCGTTGCGCCCCAATCCAAAATTCACCGGTCTTATCTGCCGTTGGACCGTCCGTCAGGAGAACACCATGCGGGCCTTGAGCGTCGCGTCCGGGAGCGCGGCGATCCATCCGACCGCGGTGATCGAATCTGGCGCAATCATTGGCAAAGGGGCGACCGTCGGTCCCTATTGCATCATCGGCGGCGACGTCGTGATCGGCGACGACTGTCGCCTGACGGGACATGTTCATGTCACCGGCCGCACCACGATCGGCGCGCGGACCACGATTGGCGCTTTCGCGTCACTCGGCGAGCGGCCGCAATCATCGAGCTATCGAGGCGGCGCGACGCGTCTGGTCGTCGGAGTTGACTGCGACATTCGCCAGAATGTCACCATGAGCGCCGGGACCGAGGACGGCGTAACCGAGGTGGGAGACCGTGGGATGTTCATGGCCAATGCCCATGTCGGCCATGATTGCCGCGTTGGATGCGACGTCGTGATGGCCAATTGCGCGGGGCTGGGCGGCCACTGCGTCGTGGGCGATCATGTTTTTCATCGGCGCATTGAGCGGTGTGCACCAGTTCACGCGCATTGGCTCCCATGCCATGATCGGCGGCGCTTCGGGCGTGCGCGAGGACGTCATTCCGTTCGGGCTTGTTGCCGGTTCTTTTGCTCGATTGAGTGGAGTCAATGTCGTCGGAATGCGGCGCAGGAAGTTCTCGTTCGACACCATCCGTGCTGTCCGCGCAGCATACCGCCTGTTGTTTCTCGGTAAGGACCCTATGGAACGGCGCCTTGACGATACCGAATCCAGACACGGCGCTGATGAATCCGTCGCGCAGATCGTCGCATTCATCCGGAGCAAGGGCCGCCGGCCGATCTGCCAGGCTGGCCGCGACAGCATCTAGCTGGCCGGCCACATGATAAGATCCTGAGGTGGCGCGCCGTACCATGTCCGGAAGCGCGCTCCGGCCGCGATGGCTAAAGAATCCGGCGCGGTCTCAATAGATGTGCTATCTGCTTGCGCACAGAAAGGCTCAGCCTATGTCCTTCAAGTTTGCCGTCGGGCAGGCGGTGGAATACAAGCCGACCGGTGCCAAGGTCGGACTTTTCAAAGTGACCCGGCAAATGCCGGAAGAGTTCCAGGCCATCGATCGTAAATACCGCATCAAGAGCGACCACGAAGGGTTTGAACGCAACGTGCTGGAGTGCGATCTCAACGCATCGACAAGCCCCGAAACGGCATATTCGCCGACGCGACCGTTACGCCGAAGTGGCGGACATTAACCGGGTTCGTCAGTTGTAATTTGCCGTTCGCCGCAGCGGGCGGCGCGCGCCACGATGCGCGGACTTGTCTCCGACGTCCGGCGCAATTCCCAAAACAACTCGCATAAGGAGTTTCCAATATGAGCACCGTCACGATGCCGAAAAAAGACAAAGGCAGCGCTGAACCTGCCGCGCCGCCGGCTGCGGCAAGTCAAGCACGAACGGCACAGGGACGCTTCAGGTTGCAAGTCGACCGGCAGACCAAAGCCGCTTTTGCCAACTTGAGCGATGCTGAGAAGGCCGGGAACGAAATCAAGAAAGCGCATCCGGTCGTTCAGGTTTCCATCTACGACGCCGAGGAAAGCCGGCAAACCGTGTTGACCTAAGCTTCGCTTTTTCGAGGGACGTGATCTGATCAGCCGATGGTCCTTGCTGTCATAGGATGCGGCGTCCGTCGATTCTTTCATCTCCGGTTCCAAATCGTCCCGTCGAGAAGTTTCAAAGGGAGCTGTTCGACGGCGTATGGCGTTCAGCCTTTGCTCCCGCTCGGACCTTTTGCGGTCCATTCTGATGCTGCCCGGGACCACGAGCAAAGACGGCATTGTCGATATCGCTGGAAGCTTCAGGCTCACGAGTCCTGAATATTCCCAAAGTTGGTCGCAGCGTACTCTGATTGGCGCGTTGCAGCGATTGCGCCGATTTCCCTGGACTTGCTGATATCGAGCGCCTAGACCAATTCACTCGGCGCGAGCATGTCGCGTCCGCACTCAAGCTTGCAATTCGCACAGTCGGCCGGCTGCCCAGCAGGGCTGCCGATGACATGTATGTGCTTGCTCCAACCCAAGAGAAGGATGTCCATTTGCAGGTTCTTGTCCGAGACAACAACGTCGATCAGGCTCTTCGCGTCCTGAAGAAGAAGATGCAGCGCGAAGGCTTATTTCGCGAAATGAAACAGCGGCGGGCCTACGAGAAGCCATCGGAGCGAAAAGCGCGGGAGAAATCCGAAGCAATACGTCGTGCGCGAAAGCTGGCGCGCAAGAAGGCGCAGCGTGAGGGGCTCATTCCGGACACGCGCAAAAACAAGCTTGATGGCAAGCGGAATGGACAGCGGCCGGGCATGGGCGGCGGTATGAGTGGCCGCGGTTTCGGCGATCGGCCGGTGACGCCGCGGTTCTGACCGGAGCGATTGCGATCCGGCTCAGTTGACGGTCGCGTCGCGGATCGACGCAACAAGTCAGCGCAACAAAAAAAGCCCCGGCCGGAGCCGGGGCTTTGGTATTGGCAATGGCGGCTGTGTCTACTCTTCGCGCTGGCCGAGCAGTTGCAGCAGCAGCGTGAACAGGTTGATGAAGTTGAGGTAGAGCGACAGTGCGCCGATGATCGAGGAACGCTCCGCCGTCTCGCCGTCCATCGCGCCGTAGAGGTATTCGGTCTTCAGCCGCTGGGTGTCCCAGGCGGTGAGGCCGGCGAACACCAGCACGCCCACCACCGAGATGATGAACTGCAGCATCGAGCTCGCCATGAAGATGTTGACGATGCTGGCGAGGATGACGCCGAACAGACCCATCAGCAGGAACGATCCCATGCCGGTGAGATCGCGCTGCGTGGTGTAGCCCCACAGGCTCAAGGCGCCGAACGAGGCCGCGGTGATGAAGAACACCCGCACGATCGAGGTGTGCGTGAACACCATGAAGATCGAGGCGAGCGAGATGCCGACCAGCGCGGCGTAGATCCAGAACACGATCTGCGCGGTGGCGGGCCGCATCCGCTCGATGGCGAAGCTCAACAGAAACACCAGCGCCAGCGGGGCGAAGATCACCACCCATTTCAGCGGGCTGACGAACAGCGCCTTGCCGAGCGCCGTCAGCATCAGGCCGTCGCGCAGCTTCAGCGCCGCGACCGTCGGGTCGGTGGTGACGGAAAGCATGTAGGTGCCAAGAGCGGCCGCGCCGGTGATGGCGAGGCCCAGCACCATGTAGTTGTAGATGCGCAGCATATAGGCGCGCAGCCCCTCGTCCACGGCGACGGTGGCGCCGGCGCGCCCCATCGTCTGGCCGAACGGTGCGGTCGTCACGTTGCGGTCGTAGTCCGACATCGTCGAAACCCCCATGTTGTCGAACGGCATCATCAATAACTGCCCACGTCGGATGACGTGATCAGTCAACTTGAAACTATGTATAGCACATCATCGCGCAAGCGTGCGGCCGGCATAAGACATTGAAATAATTTGCTCTTTACGCGACCCTTTGCCGCAAGCGCTACAAATTCCTGAGCACTGTCGCAGGCTTATGGCCGAGTGCGGTGAACGTGCCGGCAAGGCCCAGGGCAACTGTGACAAGAAGTGCGCCGAATGCCGCACCCGCTGCAGGCACCGGCAGCCACACGAAATCGAGACTCATCACCTTGGTCGTCACCATCCAGGCGGCGGCGGAGCCGGCCAGCACGCCGAACACGGCGGTTGCACCGCCGAGCAGCAGGTATTCGAGGGCGTAGGCGGCCAGAAGCTTGCCGCGGGTCGCGCCGAGCGTCTTCAGCACGACGGCGTCGTAGATCCGGTCGCGATGGCCGGCCGCGAGCGCGCCGCCGAGCACCATGATCGCAGCGAACAGCGCCACCATACTCGCGCCGCGGATCGCGATCACCAGGTTCCGGACGATACTGCCGACCGCCTCGATCGCGTCTTTGACGCGTACGCTCGTGATCGAAGGAAACGCCGCGCCGACCGCCTTCAACAGGCCGGCCTCCTGCTCGGCGGTCGAGCCGTTCTTGTAGCTCAGTGTGGCGATATCGGTGTGTGGTGCGCCCGCAAAGGCGTTCGGGGAGAACACCAGCACGAAATTGATGCCGAGGTTCTCCCAGTGCACCGAGCGCAGGTTGGCGACTTTGGCGGCGATGTTCCGGCCGAGCACATTGACCACGACCGGGTCGCCGATCTTGAGCCCGAGCCCATCGGCGATCTTCTTTTCGAACGAGACCAGCGGCGGGCCCTTGTAGTCTTTCGGCCACCATTCGCCTTCGACCACCCTGGAGCCGCGCGGCACCTCCGCCGCGTAAGTGATGCCGCGGTCGCTTTGCAGCACCCATGCCGCGTTGGGCTGTGCCTTGATCTCGTCGGCCCTGACGCCGCCGGCCGACATGATCCGGCCGCGCAGCATCGGCACCCGCTCGAGCTCAGCCCCGGCAGCCTCCTTGCGGATGAAGGCATCGAAGCGCTCGGCCTCCGTCGACTGGATGTCGAGGAAGTAGAACGACGGCACCCTGTCGGGCAGTGCGCCCTCGATCTGGCGGCGCAGGTTGCCGTCGATCTGGATGACGGTGACGAGCAGCGCCAGGCCCAACCCGAGCGACAGCACGATGGTCGGTGTCAGCGCGCCGGGCCGGTGCATGTTGGCGACGGCAAGCCGCAGCGCCGTCGCCCGCGCATGCGGCAGCCGCCGCGCCACCGCCATCAGCCCGAGCGCCACCACCTGAAGGGTCACGAACACCGCGGCGGCGGAGGCGAAGAAAATAAGCGCGATCCGGCGGTCGAAGGCGAGGTACGTCGCCACCGCGATCAGGGCTGCGAGCACCAGTGCGGTGGCAATCATGTAGCGCCGCCGCGGCCAGCGTCCGGACGTCACGGCGTCGCGAAACAGCGCCGAAACCGGGATGTCGTGCGCGCGCCCGAGCGGCCAGAGCGCGAAGGCCAGCGCCGTCATCAGGCCGTAGACGAAAGCCAGCGCCAGCTCCGCGGGCTCCAGCGCCGGCTCGACCGGCAGAGGCAGCACCTTGCCGAAGGCCGCGGCAATTCCGAACGGCAGGGCTGCTCCGAGAACGAGCCCGATCAACGCGCCGACCGAGGCCATCAACAGAACCTGGAACAGATAGATGGCGAACACCCGGCCGCCGGTGGCGCCCAGCGCCTTCAGCGTCGCGATCACGTCGCGTTTGCGGTCGATGTGGCTCTTCACTGCGTTGGCGACGCCCACGCCGCCGACCAGCAGCGCGGTGAGGCCGACGAGCGTCAGGAATTGGGTGAAGCGCTCGACGTTGCGCTCGAGCTGTGGCGAGGCGTTGGTGCGGCTTCGGATCTGCCAGCCGGCGTCGGGCAATTCCTTGCCGGCCGCCGCGATCACGGCTTCGGCGGCGCGGTCGCTGCTGTCCGGCAGCTTGAGGCGGTAGTTCCAGCGGACAAGGCTTCCGGGCACAAGGAGCCCGGTGGCGCGCAGCGCCGCCTCGCTGATGATGATGCGGGGACCGAAGCCGATGCCGCTCGCAAGCTTGTCGGGCTCATTCTTGATGAGGGCGGTGACCGCGATGGTCGCGCCGCCGATGCTGAGCCGCGCGCCGGGCTTGAGGTCGTAACGCGTCAGCAGCGTCGAATCGACCGCTGCGCCGAACGCGCCGTCGCGTGGCGCGAGCGCGCGGTCGAGCGCCATGTCGGGATCGAGAACGATCTTGCCGTAGATCGGATAGAGGCCATCGACCGCTTTCAACTCGACCAGCACGCGGGTGCCGCCGGCGGTCGCCGCCATCGCGCGCATGTTGGCGCCCGACGAAACCTGGCCGCGGCTTTCGAGAAAGCGCCGCTCGGCGGCATCGGCTTCGCGGTGAATGAGCAGGAACGAAAGATCGCCGCCGAGGATCACCTGGCCCTCGCGGTCGATGCCGTTGGTCAGGCTGCGCGCAAACGAGCCGACGCCGGCAATCGCCATCACGCCGAGCGCGATGCAGGCGACAAAGATGCGAAAGCCGTGCAGGCCGCCGCGCAACTCCAGCAGCGCAAAGCGCAGCGGGCTGAACGGCGCGGCGATCGTCGGCGAAGCGAGGCTCATGCGGGCGTCATGTGGGTTTGGGCGCGTAGCGGGACAGGAACAAGTGGACCGGCCAGAACAGGACCAGCGGCAGGCCGACCATCATGCCGCCGAGCCAGAGATAGGGATGCACGAAGGTCTGGGCGACGTTGTCGCTCGTGCCCCACACGTAGTTGATGTTCACCGGGGTGAGGCCGGGATTCGGATGTGGCGGCGGCATGAGGAAGAAGCAGACCAGCAGCAGCACCCAGGCGAGCACCGTCCAGGCCGGGAAGCCGCGCTTGTCATAGCCGTACTGCCAGACGAGATAGGCCAGCAGGAACGGCAGCCAGCCGTGGAACAGCGAAAGCCCGCGCAGGAACCGCGAGTTCTCGTGCTTGAACATGTAGTCGGTCATGCCGGTGAGCTGCACGCCGAAGATGTTCAGGATGAAATCGAGCACCCACAGCGCCTGCGGCGCGAGGATGCCGACCGCGCACATCGAGATCAGCAACGGGCTCTCGATCCAGATGCCGACCAATGTCAGCAGGATCGCGACGTCGCAGAAGTAGAGGAAATTCGTCGGCCCGTAATAGTACCAATAGACCGGCACCAGAACGATCATGAAGGCGGTGTAGGCGAACTTGAGCCAAAGCGGTACGCGGTCGGGAGCGCGGGCGATGACCTCGGTTGTCATGGGGCGTCACCCGGTTGGTGAAGTCGTATGCGCGTTCTCGATCCGTCCGGAACGCAGCCGCACGATGCGGTCGCAGCGCTGCGCCAGCGCGTTGTCGTGCGTCACCAGAATGAGCGTGGTGCCGCGCTCGACGTGGCCGGCGAACAAAAGCTCGATGACCTGCTTGCCGGTGGCTTCGTCGAGGTTGCCGGTCGGCTCGTCGGCGACCAGGATCGCGGGATTGGGTGCGAGCGCGCGCGCGAGCGCGACGCGTTGCTGCTCGCCGCCGGAGAGCTGCGCCGGATAGTGGTGCAGGCGTTCGGCGAGGCCGACCTTGGCGAGCTCGGCGCGGGCGCGATCCCGCGCCGAGGCTTCGCCGGCAAGCTCCAGCGGCACCGCGACGTTCTCCAGCGCCGTCATGGTCGGGATCAGGTGGAACGACTGAAACACGATGCCGACGTTGCGGCCGCGGAAGCGCGCCAGCGCGTCCTCGTCGAGCTTGCGGAGGTCGGAGCCCGCCACCGTGATCGAGCCGGTGTCGGCCCGCTCCAGGCCCGCGAGCACCATCAGCAGCGTGGTCTTGCCCGACCCGGACGGTCCGACCAGGCCGATCGCCTCGCCGCGGCCTATATGAAGATCGATGTCTTTGAGGATATGTACGCGGGCCGCGTCGCGGCCGAGCGAAAGGTTGACGCCGGAGAGCGAGATGGCTGGGCTTGCCACAACCGAGGTGTCGTTCATGAGGCTTTGGGTTCGAATCGCGCTTCGGTCATATGGGAACCATGCCCGTTCCGTCCAGCGTCATTCGGCCGCCCTTGTATTTGGCCTGCTGGCCATGGTGTGGGCGGTGGGCGTGGCGGGCGCGGCGGAGCGGACCGTCAAGATCGTGGCGCTCGGCGATTCGCTGATGGCGGGCTACCAGCTGCCGGCCCAGGACGCGTTTCCGGTGCAGCTCGAGCGCGCACTGCGCGCCAAGGGGCTCGCCGTCGATGTCGCCAATGCCGGAGTGTCCGGCGACACCAGCTCCGGCGGGCTCAGTCGGCTCGACTGGTCGGTGCCGGATGGCACCGATGCGGTGATCCTCGAGCTTGGCGCCAATGACATGCTGCGCGCAGTCGACCCCAAGGTGACGCGCGCGGCGCTGACCGAGATCGTCCGCCGTCTCAAGGAGCGTCGCATCGAGGTGCTGTTGTGCGGGATGCAGGCTGCGCGCAATCTCGGGCCCGATTACGCGCGCGCCTTCGACCCGATCTATCCGGATCTCGCCGCGGCCAACGGTCTTCTGCTCTATCCGTTTTTCCTCGACGGGATTGTCGGCGACGCCAAGCTCAACCAGAGCGACGGCCTGCATCCGACCGCGGCGGGCGTCACGAGGATTGTGGCGGGCCTCCTGCCCAAGGCGGAGGAATTGATCGCACGGGTGCGGGCCAAATCCGGCAGTTGATCCGTCGCCAGACAGACCTGGAATTCCACCGTCCGGTTTCCGACATCATATTGTCGGGGGAGGGGTCATATCCGGCGGTTGCGAAGCCGACCCGGACGTGATTCGCTGGCAGCAAGAGTCGAATCCATGCCGCGATTGTTTACAGGTCTGGAAATACCGGCCTCACTCGCTGAAGCGCTCTCGCTGTTGCGCGGCGGCCTGCCGGGAGCGCGCTGGATCGACGCGGAAAACTACCACCTCACGCTGCGCTTCATCGGCGATGTGGATGACGAGATCGCGCAAGAGGTTGCATGGCTTCTCGGCAATGTCCGGCGGCGTGAATTCGAGCTGCGACTCGACGGGCTGTCGTCATTCGGCGGACGCAAGCCGCGCGCGGTGGTCGCGACCGTCGCCCCGTCGCAATCGGTGATGGAGCTGCAGGCCGAGCACGAGCGGCTGATGCAGCGGGTGGGGCTCGAGCCAGAAGGCCGGAAGTTCATGCCGCATATCACGCTGGCACGGCTGCGTGACGCGTCGAGCCACGACGTTGCCGAATACCTCTCGTCGCGCGGCGGCTTCCGTGCGCCGCCGTTCAAGGTGTCACGCTTTGTGCTGTTCTCGTCGCGCGCTTCGCAGGGCGGCGGACCTTACGTGGTCGAAGCGGCCTATCCGCTGGCGGCATAGCTCTCATTCGGCATCAGCTCCACCAGCGTTGCGACTGGAGTTGAAAAACAACAGCGCTGGCCAGCGAAGTTGTTCGGCGCGGTAAAACATTACTCAGCGCGGTAAATCAGTACGTCAGATTGTTGCGCGCGGATCGTCATTGCGGCGAATGGAACCATGGCGCGCCGTCGCGTTCAAAATAAAGACATCAACAGATATCAAAGTCATTCCGTTGAGCAGCGCGATGATCATCGCGCTGCTCAACACATCGATCGCTGAATCACTGACGCTTCACACATCATAGCTTCGCTTCGCTCGAATGGGGAAAGACATCAATGGCCATCAAACTTGATCTCGATTCAAATCCCAACAATGGCGTGAACGACACGTCTTCATTCGCCGAGGGCGGGGAGCCCATCGCGCTGTTCAAGAACGCCACGCTGGAGACCGCTGGCCGCAACTCCGACCAAGTTGACATCATCAGGATCAGCCTCGGTGGCGCCGCACAGGACGGAGAATCGCTCGCGGCGGACCTGACCGGCATGAATGGATTTCACCAGTCGTTCAACCCTTCGACCGGCATTCTCACCATCAGCAAAGGCAACGGGGCCGATGCCAAGTGGGATGACATTCTGCAGAGCGTGACCTACAGCAACACGAACGACGACCCGGTGGATTCACGGTCGATCGCCGTGACGACGATCGATCGCAGTCCCTCAAAGGTTTCCAAGAGTGGCAATCATACGGAGACGGCCACGGCAACGGACACGCTGACGATCACGCCGGTCAATGATGCGCCGGTCAACACCGTGCCGGGAAGCCAGATGGACAATATCGCGCTGCCCGGGGACGTCGTGTTCAGCGCCGCGAACGGCAACCAGATTTCCGTTGGCGATCCCGACAACGAAACCCTCAGCGTCACGCTTGCGGTCAGCAACGGCACACTGACCCTCAATGGCACCGCCGGTCTGACGTTCGGCAGCGGCGGCAACGGCACCGGCGCGATGACCTTCACAGGGTCGATCAACGACATCAACGCCGCGCTGAACGGCCTCTCCTATCGCACCGACAGCACCGACACGACGGCCGGCGACGTCAACGACATCCTGACCATCACGAGCAACGACGGGTCGTTGCTCAACTCCGACAACATCAATATCGACGTCATCTGCTTCATGCCCGGCACGAGCATCGCCGTGCCCGGCGGCGAGGCCAAGGTCGAGACGCTGCGGCCCGGCGATCTGGTCATGACGGCCGCGGGCGAGGCCAAGGCGGTGCGCTGGATCGGCCGGCAGACCGTGTCGCGCGTGTTTGCGGATCCGCTGCGGGTGCTGCCGGTTCGCGTCAAGGCGGGCGCTCTCGGCGAGAACGTGCCTTGCCGCGACCTTCTGATCTCGCCGGATCATGCCGTCCTCGTCGATGGCGTGCTCGTTCAGGCGGGCGCCCTCGTCAACGGCAGCTCGATCGTCCGGGAAAGCGATGTGCCGCAGGTTTACACCTACTATCACGTCGAGCTCGACGATCACTCGCTCATCCTGGCCGAGAACGTCGCTGCGGAAACCTTCATCGACAACGTCAACCGGCTCGGCTTCGACAATTGGGCCGAGCACGAGGCGCTCTACCCCGACGGCAAGCCGATCGAGGAAATGACCTTTCCGCGCGCCAACTCGTTCCGTCAGGTGCCGCAGGCCACCCGGCTCCGTCTGGCGACGCGTGGCGAGGCGCTCTACGGCGGCGCGGCAGCCGCTGCGGCGTAAATCCAAGGGCGGTCGAAATGCCGGCGTCGGGGTTCAGCAGCCCCGACGCCGTCTTATTTTTTTGACGTTCGCGGGTCTCCGAAGAATTGGCGGCGCTTCGATGCGGCCATGCAGTCTGCGAGGCGGCATCACCTGGCATGACCGCGCATCGCCCTACGCCGTCGCGTAGGTGTGCAATTCCAGCGTCGGGATCCGGTAGCTGCGGCTCGTGGTCTGCTCGTGCACGCGCACGTCGTTGATGTGGCAGCGCCGCGCCTCGTCGAGAATCTTTGCGGTCAATTCACGCTCGAAGCCGCGGTCGTGATAGCCATCCTCGATGGTGATGGCCGCTTCTGCACGCCGCGCGGTGCGGTCCGGCACGATCTCGGCGCTCGCCCGCATGACCCCCTTCACATAGGCGCCGATCAGGATCGCGCCCGAGGCGAGCAGATCGAGGCAGTGCGCGTCGACGCCGCGGTCGTCGCCAGGGAAGCAGCTCGCCCGGTCGAGCCGCAAGAGATGGGCGTGGTAGTCCTCGATGGCCGTGGTTCCCAGGACGCGAATTTCCGCCGCGTGAACAACCGCCATGACGCAACCTCTCGAACCGGATTTCGAGGAGTCAGGATAGGCCGCAAACCATGCCGACTGGTTAACGCGAGCTTCCCGCCTGCGGGGGCGTTTTTAGAATTTTCGACTGAACCTCCAGCACCGCGGTGGCAAAGCCGCAGTTGTCGGCCACGAGCTCCCTCAAGACCGACAACGGCGTCGGCCGCGCCGCCGCCACCTCACCGACCACGCCGCCGAAATCGAAGCTCAACTCGGCGGCAAACTTCCGGGCCAGCTCCTGCATGCGGCGGTTGTTGGCAAGGCAGGCCATGTGCAGCTTGGTGATGCCGCGGTTGCGCGCGGCCAAAAGCGTGCGGTCGAGCAGCACCGAGCCGACGCCGTGGCTCTGCCAGGGGGCTTCGATGCTGAGCGCGGCCTCGGCCTCGCGCGCGAAGGCGGGCCCGAGCGGGCGCAATTCGGCTGCGCCGCGCAGCACGCCATCGACATAGAATCCATGCACGATCGCGCTGAGCCCGAACGTCGTGCCGACGTAATTGCCGATGAACTCGTCCGACACGCCGCCGCCGAATCGGCTGTGGCGGCTCGCAGCGTCAAGCCGGAGCAGATGGTCGTGATATTGGTCGGCTTCGCCGATCCACAGTTTGCGGATGATGCCGGCGTCGGCGAGGGGGTCTTGCATTCCAGGTCTCCTGACGTTGACCGTCCAAAGACCCTCCGTGGAGTTCCATTCCCTTGACTCAGGCCGGCGAACCGGCCGGCCCTGCGAATCAAGCTATTGTTGCGTTGCAGCATAATGATGGCAAGCCTGAAGGGAAGGCGGCTTTTCGCTAAGGCACTGCAAAAATTGGGCAATCCTGCATGGCAGGCATGCCGGCCCGTTCCGGGCGGTGGTCCGCGTCGCTTGCCGCAGTAAGCCTCAGGGCCTATCGGTGACCTTCCTCCACTCCTCGGTTCCGCGCCTCCAGCCCATCCGCCCCACCCATGTCCGTCCGCGACCTCTATGAAGGCCTGGTGGTCCTGAAGAAGATCGAGCGCGACCGGGCGCAGCAGGCCTTGCTGGCGCGGCTCGAGGAGGTCGAGCAGCGGGTGGTGGCCCACCGCTCGGCGCGCCGGGTGCGTCCGATCGGCTGGCTGTTCGGCAACAGCAATCACGTCGAGCCGGTGAAGGGCCTCTACGTCCACGGCGACGTCGGCCGCGGCAAGACCATGATGATGGACCTGTTCTTCGAGGCGAGCCCGGTGGTCCGCAAGCGCCGCGCCCACTTCCATGAGTTCATGGCCGATGTGCACGAACGGGTGCGGAGCTATCGGCAACGATTGAAGGACGGCGAGTTCGAAGGCGAGGACGCGATCCGGCTCACCGCCAACGACATCGCCGAAGAAAGCTGGCTGCTCTGCTTCGACGAATTCCACGTCACCGACATCGCCGATGCGATGATCCTCGGCCGGCTGTTCGCGCGGCTGTTCGAGCTCGGCGTGGTCGTGGTGGCGACGTCGAACGTCGCGCCGTCGGAGCTTTACAAGGACGGGCTCAACCGCGCGCTGTTCCTGCCGTTCATCGCCATGCTTGAGAAGCACATGGACGTGCTGCAACTGCAGTCGCGCACCGACTTCCGGCTGGAAAAGCTCGCGGGGCAACAGGTCTGGTTCGTGCCGGCGGATGACGAGGCGGCGGACGCGCTCGACGATGCGTGGCGGCGGCTGGTCGGCAGCTCCAGCGGCGTGCCGCAGGAATTGGCGATCAAGGGCCGGCGGCTGCGCGTGCCGCGCGCCGCGATGGGCGTCGCGCGATTTTTCTTTCACGATCTGTGCGAGCAGCCGCTCGCGGCGTCGGACTATCTGCGCATCGCCCACGAATTCCACACCATCATCATCGACCGCATTCCGGTGATGGGCTTCGACGAGCGCAACGCCGCCAAGCGCTTCATCATTCTGGTCGACACGCTCTACGACAACGCGGTGAAGCTGATCGCGTCGGCCGCGGCCGAGCCCGACGGGCTCTATCAGGCGAGCGACGGCTACGAGGCCTCCGAGTTCAAGCGCACCGCCTCGCGCCTGATCGAGATGCGCTCGCAGTCCTACCTCGCTCTGCCGCACGGCCGGCGCGATTCCGCGGCGAGCGGATCGAGCGAAGGCATTGTCGAAACGTGAGCTGATCGCTCCCCTCTCGCTGTCAGAAACCGATTTGTTGCATCGCAGCGAAGCGACACGGAATGCCGCAATGCAGCGACGAATTCTGCGATTTAGGGCTGGTATAATGTATTAAGGATGGCAAGATGGCGCTCATGGGCTCCCGCCCCGAGGTCACTTGAACGCCAACGCCGAAAAAGTTAACCACCGCGCGACCCGCCGTTCCGGCGGCTTTTCCCAAAGGACTTCCTCCATGGCGCGTAACAAGATTGCGTTGATCGGCGCAGGCCAAATCGGCGGCACACTCGCACACCTCATCGGCCTCAAGGAACTTGGCGACGTCGTGCTGTTCGACATCGCCGAAGGCATCCCGCAGGGCAAAGCGCTCGACCTCGTCCAGTCGTCGCCGGTCGAAGGATTCGACGCCAAGCTCGTCGGCACCAACGCCTATGAGGCGATGGAGGGCGCCGACGTCTGCATCGTCACCGCGGGCGTTCCGCGCAAGCCCGGCATGAGCCGTGACGACCTGCTCGGCATCAACCTCAAGGTCATGGACCAGGTCGGCGCGGGCCTGAAGAAGTACGCGCCGAACGCCTTCGTGATCTGCATCACCAACCCGCTCGACGCGATGGTGTGGGCGCTGCAGAAGGCCTCGGGCCTTCCGCGCAACATGGTGGTCGGCATGGCCGGCGTGCTCGACTCGGCGCGGCTTCGCTACTTCCTGGCCGACGAGTTCAACGTGTCGGTGGAAGACGTCAGCGCCTTCGTGCTGGGCGGCCACGGCGACACCATGGTGCCGATGGCGCGCTACTCGACCGTCGCCGGCATTCCGCTGCCCGACCTGATCCGCATGGGCTGGACCACCCAGGCCCGCGTCGAGGAGATCTTCAATCGCACGCGCAACGGCGGCGCCGAGATCGTCAACCTGCTCAAGACCGGCTCGGCGTTCTACGCGCCCGCATCGTCGGCGGTGGCGATGGCCGAGAGCTATCTGCGCGACAAGAAGCGCGTGCTGCCCTGCGCCGCGTGGCTCAACGGCGAGTACGGCATCAAGAATCTCTATGTCGGCGTGCCGGTTGTCATCGGCGCGAAGGGTGTCGAGCGCATTGTCGAGCTCGAGCTGAACGGCTCGGAGCGGAGCGAATTCGAGAAGTCGGCCAATGCCGTGAAGGCGCTGGTCGATGCGTGCCAGAAGATCGCGCCGGACTTGGGGAAGAAGTAGCGGCTGCTTGTGCCGGGCGCGGCAGCGCGTCCGGGACCAAAATCAAATGGGCGGGACGGGCGTATGAACATTCATGAGTACCAGGCCAAGACGGTGTTGCGTGGTTTCGGCGTTCCGGTCCCGCGCGGCATTCCCGCCTTCAGCGTCGACGAGGCGGTGAAGGCCGCGGGCGAGCTTCCCGGCCCGGTGTGGGTGGTCAAGGCGCAGATCCACGCCGGCGGCCGCGGCAAGGCCGGCGGCGTTAAGGTGGTGAAGTCGATCGACGACGTGAAGAAGGAAGCGGCCCGCATCCTCGGCTCGACGCTGGTCACGCATCAGACGGGACCCAAGGGCAAGCAGGTCAACCGCCTCTACATCGAGGACGGCTCGGCGATCGACAAGGAGTTCTACCTGTCGATGCTGGTCGACCGCGGCTCCTCGCGCGTCGCCATCGTCGCCTCGACCGAAGGCGGCATGGACATCGAGCAGGTCGCGCACGACACGCCCGACAAGATCGTCACCATCACGGTCGATCCGGCGACCAACATCTGCCCGCATCACGTGCGGCGCATCTCCAGGGCGCTGGGGCTCGACGCCGATCTGCAGAAGCAGATGAGCTCGCTGCTGACGCTGCTCTACAAGGCGTTCACCGAGAAGGACATGAGCCTGCTAGAGGTGAACCCATTGGTCATCACCAAGGACAAGAAGCTCATCTGCCTCGACGCCAAGATCGGCTTCGACGACAACGCGCTGTTCCGCCATCCCGACGTGGTGGCGCTGCGCGACGAGACCGAGGAAGACGCCAAGGAGATCGAGGCCTCGAAGTACGATCTCAATTACGTCGCGCTCGACGGCTCGATCGGCTGCATGGTCAACGGCGCGGGCCTCGCCATGGCGACGATGGACATCATCAAGCTCTATGGGCTCGAGCCCGCCAACTTCCTCGACGTCGGCGGCAGCGCGTCGAAGGAGAAGGTCGCGGCCGCGTTCAAGATCATCACCGCCGATCCGAAGGTGAAGGGCATCCTGGTCAACATCTTCGGCGGCATCATGAAGTGCGACGTGATCGCCGAGGGCGTGGTCGCCGCGGTGAAGGAAGTGGGCCTGAAAGTGCCGTTGGTTGTGCGGCTTGAAGGCACCAATGTCGAGCTCGGCAAGAAGATCATCGCCCAGTCCGGGCTGAATGTGACGTCGGGCGACGATCTCGACGACGCCGCGCAGAAAATTGTCGCCGCTGTGAAAAAGGCCGCGTGATGCCAATCCTCATCGACAAGAACACCAAGGTCATCTGCCAGGGCTTCACCGGCAAGAACGGCACCTTTCATTCCGAGCAGGCGATCGCCTACGGCACCAAGATGGTCGGCGGAACATCGCCCGGCAAAGGCGGCTCGACGCATCTGGGCTTGCCCGTGTTCGATACCGTTGCCGAAGCCAAGGCCAAGACCGGCGCGGACGCGAGCGTGATCTACGTGCCGCCGCCGGGCGCAGCCGACGCGATCTCGGAGGCGATCGAGGCGGAGATCCCGCTGATCGTCTGCATCACCGAAGGCATCCCGGTCGAGGACATGGTCAAGGTGAAGCGCTCGCTGTGCGGCTCGAAGTCTCGGCTGATCGGGCCGAACTGCCCCGGCGTGATGACGGCGGGCGAATGCAAGATCGGCATCATGCCGGCATCGATCTTCAAGCCCGGCAAGGTCGGCATTGTGTCGCGCTCCGGCACGCTGACCTACGAGGCTGTGTTTCAGACCTCGCGCGAGGGGCTCGGCCAGACCACGGCGCTCGGCATCGGCGGCGACCCGGTGAAGGGCATGGACTTCATCGACGGGCTGGAGCTGTTCCTGGCCGATCCCAAGACCGAAGCCATCGTCATGATCGGCGAGATCGGCGGCGCTTCGGAAGAAGATGCAGCGCAATTCCTCAAGGACGAGGCCAGGAAAGGCCGCAAGAAGCCGATGGTCGGCTTCATCGCCGGCCGCACCGCGCCGCCCGGCCGCCGCATGGGCCATGCCGGCGCGATCATCGCCGGCGGCAAGGGCGACGCGGAGTCCAAAATTGCGGCAATGGAATCCGCCGGAATCAAGGTATCACCGTCCCCGGCCCGGATTGGAAAGACGCTGGTCGAGCTACTGAAATCCTGATTCAGTTGTTGGAGTATTTTTCGGCGAAAGCCTGTCCCGGACCTGATCGGGGCTGTGCAGCGGCTCGCCGACCAAACAACGAGAGCAATAGTCGGGTGTTCAGGCTTTCGTAGCCTTTCGAACGTCATAAATCTGAGCCATATATCGCTTGCCGGGGGTGGCGGGTTCGCTTGCCTATGCGCCTCCGGCTCGGGGCAGGTGCCTCGTAGAGGAAGGTTTAGATGTCACGCCAAGACGCGAATGCGGCGTTCGCCCGCAGTTCATTCCTTTATGGCGGCAACGCCGCCTATGTCGAACAACTCCAATCCCGCTATGAGGCCAATCCGGCGTCGGTCGACGCCGAATGGCGCGCGTTCTTCGAAAGCCTGAAGGACGACCGCGGCGACGTTCTCAAGAACGCCAGCGGTCCCTCCTGGCAGCGGCCGATCCTGCACGCCAACGGCGAGCTGGTCGCGGCACTGACCGGGGACTGGGTCGAGGTCGAGCAGACCATCGGCGACAAGGTCAAAGCCAAGGCGCAGAGCAAGGGCGTCGAGCTGTCGGCGGCCGACGTGCAACAGGCGACGCGGGATTCGATCCACGCGCTGATGCTCATCCGCGCCTATCGCATCCGCGGCCACTTTCACGCCAAGCTCGATCCGCTCGGCCTCGAGCCGGAGAAGAACGAGGAGGAGCTCGATCCGCGCTCCTACGGCTTCACCGAAGCCGACTTCGACCGAAAAATTTTCCTCGACAAGGTGCTGGGTCTCGAATTCGCGACGCTGCGCGAAATTCTCGCGATCGTGCGCCGCACCTACTGCCAGACGCTCGGCGTCGAGTTCATGCACATCTCCGATCCGGCGCAGAAGGCGTGGTTGCAGGAGCGCATCGAGGGCCGCGACAAGGAGATTCAGTTCACCCGCGAGGGCAAGCGCGCGATCCTCAACAAGCTGGTCGAGGCCGAGGGCTTCGAGAAGTTCTGCGACTTGAAGTTCACCGGCACCAAGCGGTTCGGTCTCGACGGTGGCGAGTCGATGATCCCCGCGCTGGAGCAGATCATCAAGCGCGGCGGCGCGCTCGGCGTCAAAGAGATCGTCATCGGCATGGCGCATCGCGGCCGGCTCAACGTGCTGGCCCAGGTGATGAGCAAGCCGCACCGCGCGATCTTCCACGAGTTCAAGGGCAGCTCGTCGTCGCCCGACGACGTCGAAGGCTCCGGCGACGTGAAGTATCATCTCGGCGCCTCGTCGGACCGCGAGTTCGACGGCAACAAGGTGCACCTGTCGCTCACCGCCAACCCGTCGCATCTGGAAATCGTCAACCCGGTGGTGCTCGGTAAGGTGCGCGCCAAGCAGGACCAGCATGGCGCGACCCGCGAAGACCGCACCATGGTGATGCCGCTCTTGATCTCCGGCGACGCGGCGTTCGCCGGCCAGGGCGTGATCGCCGAATGCTTCGGGCTCTCGGGCCTGCGCGGCCATCGCACCGGCGGCTCGGTGCACTTCATCGTCAACAACCAGATCGGCTTCACCACCTACCCGCGTTTCTCGCGCTCGTCGCCCTATCCGTCCGACGTGGCGAAGATGATCGACGCGCCGATCTTCCATGCCAATGGCGACGATCCGGAGGCGGTGGTCTATGCCGCGAAGGTCGCGACCGAGTTCCGGCAGAAGTTCCAGGTGCCGGTGGTGGTCGACATGTTCTGCTACCGCCGCCACGGCCACAACGAGGGCGACGAGCCGGCGTTCACCCAGCCGCTGATGTACAAGGCGATCCGTTCGCACCCTTCCACGCTCGACATCTATGCCAAGCGTCTGGTCGGCGAGGACGTCGTCACCGACGGCGAGGTCGAGAAGATGCGTGCCGACTGGCGCGCGCGGCTCGACGTCGAGCAGGAGGCGAGCCAGAGCTACAAGTCAAACCACGCCGATTGGCTCGACGGCCGCTGGTCCGGCATGAAGGCCGCAGCTTCCGTGAGCGACGATCCGCGGCGCGGCAACACCGGCATCGCCGTCGAGACGGCGAAGGAGATCGGCCGCAAGATCACCAAGGTGCCGGAGGGCTTCCACGTCCACCGCACCATCCAGCGCTTCCTTGATGCGCGGCAGAAGGCGATCGAGACCGGCGAGGGCATCGACTGGGCGACCGCCGAGGCGCTGGCGTTCTGCTCGCTGCTGCTCGAAGGCCATCCGGTTCGGCTCAGCGGCCAGGACTCGGAGCGCGGCACGTTCTCGCAGCGCCATTCGGTGCTGGTCGATCAGGAGAACGAGGACCGCTACACGCCGTTCAACGAGCTTGGCCAGCAGCAGGCGCGCTACGAGGTCATCAACTCGATGCTCTCGGAAGAGGCGGTGCTCGGTTTCGAGTACGGCTATTCGCTCGCCGAGCCCGGCGCGCTGACGCTCTGGGAAGCGCAGTTCGGCGACTTCGCCAACGGCGCGCAGGTGCTGTTCGATCAGTTCATCTCCTCGGGCGAGCGCAAGTGGCTGCGCATGTCCGGCCTCGTCTGCCTGCTGCCGCATGGCTACGAAGGCCAGGGTCCGGAGCATTCCTCGGCCCGTCTCGAGCGCTTCCTGCAGATGTGCGCCGAGGACAACCTTCAGGTCGCCAACTGCTCGACGCCGGCCAACTACTTCCACATCCTGCGCCGGCAGCTCAAGCGCGAGATCAGAAAGCCGCTGATCCTGATGACGCCGAAGTCGCTGCTGCGCCACAAGCGGGCGGTGTCGCGGCTCGACGAGATGACCAACGGCACCTCGTTCCACCGCGTGCTGTGGGACGACGCGCAGCTCCTGCCCGGCGAGAAGATCAAGCTGGTCGAGGACGCAAAGATCCGCCGCGTCGTGCTCTGCTCCGGCAAGGTCTACTACGATCTCTACGAGGAGCGCGAAAAACGCGGCGTCGACGACATCTATATCCTGCGCGTCGAGCAGCTCTACCCGTTCCCGACCAAGGCGCTGGTCACCGAGCTCTCGCGCTTCAAGCAGGCCGAGGTCGTCTGGTGCCAGGAGGAGCCGCGCAACATGGGCGCGTGGCACTTCGTCGAGCACTATCTGGAATGGGTGCTGAACCAGATCAACGCCAAGCATCTGCGGCCGCGCTATGCGACGCGGCCGGCGTCGGCCGCGACTGCGGTCGGCCAGATGTCGAAGCATCTGGCGCAGTTGAAGCAGCTCCTCGACGAGGCGCTGGGCTAATCATTGCAGCCGTCATGCCCGGCCTTGTGCCGGGCATCCACGCCTTACTTCGGAAGCGAGGCGTGGATGGCCGGGACAAGCCCGGCCATGACGTGGAGAGATCAAGGAATTTGTCATGGCTGAAATCCGCGTTCCCACGCTCGGTGAATCCGTCACCGAGGCGACCATCGGCAAGTGGTTCAAGAAGGCCGGCGACGCCGTCGCGGTCGACGAGCCGCTGGTCGA
>JAIESC010000137.1 GCA_019746355.1 Xanthobacteraceae bacterium
CGCCGCGGATGCGCGATCCGGGCGGCGGGCCCGGCGGCATGCCGCCGGGCGGCACGTAGTACGGATCGCGGCGCTCGCCCGGGAAGCGGCCCGGCACGTCCTGCGGCGGACGCGGCGGCGGGCCGCCGAAGATCGCCTCGAGCGGGGTGCCGCGGAAGATATTGTCGAACTGGGCGAACGCGGGGGTCGCGGCGCTTACGCCCGCGAGCAGCATCAACGCGATCTTGCCGGATCGGGCCATCAAGTGCCCCGGTTAACACGGCGAATGCGGCTGGGAAAGGGCGGCAGCGGCTTCCAACGCTGCCGCGGTGCGAAGTTCCGGATGATGTTGTCCGGCGGACGCGTCAGCGGCCCGGATTCCATGCCTTGTAATCGCCGGTCGCCTTCGGGCGCCGGCCCTGAGCCAGCGTCGAGCCGGTCGGACGGTGCGCGGCCGGCGTGCCGGTGAGATTCGGCCGGTGCGGCTTCTGCCACGGCCGCGGCTGGTAGTTCTCCTGCGTCGGCGGCACGTCCACGGTGTGATGCAGCCAGCCGTGCCACGACGGCGGCACCGACGAAGCCTCGGCCTCGCCGTGATAGATCACCCAGCGGCGCTCCATCAGCAGCGTCGGATCGATCTTGCCGCCCTTGGTCCGGTAGTAGCGGTTGCCGAACTCGTCCTCGCCGACCAGCTCGCCGTAGAGGCTGGTCCAGAGCTGCGTGCCGAAGGTCTGGCCGTTCCACCAGGTGAAGAAGCGGAGCAGGAAGGTTTTCATGAGGGAATTCGCAAAGCGCTCGTGCCGTTGATCGACGCTTTTGCCAGCGCCCTGCTCGGCTGTCCACCCAAGCCTGTGCGCCCAAGCCTGTGCGCCCAAGCCTGTGCACCCAAGCCTGTGCACCAGGGCCTGACTCGTGGGACCGCTTTGCTCGGAGGGAAAGGAGGCCGCCGCCCAATCCCGTGTCACCACGGGATCACTCTCACCACTGCGGATGAGCAGCTCGCAGACCGGCGGCCGTTCCTTTATGGCATCGATGTTCTTGTTTTGTCCAGACAAAATCGAACGCTCGGCCCGCACCGCGCCGGCCATTCACAGCAAACGGACCGATCCCGTCGGCTGTCCACAGAAAGCGCGCGGACGGATACCCAGCCGCACCGCGTCGGCGCTCGCCCTATCCGCTAAGCGCCTGATTGTAGGCGGAGAATCGCGCGCGCTCGGACGACACGCCCAAAGCGGCGGAAAACCTGCCGCGCGAAAATGCCGGAAAATTCACAGCCGCCAGATTTCGCCCGATGACGGCCGAAAGCGCGATTTCCGAGCCGGCCGGAAGCTTATTGGGGATTGACTGTGGTTTTGTGACAAGCGGCTGGGGGAATTGCGACTGAGGGGACTTCCCGAATCTGTTTGTCTTGTCCGATACTTCCCGAGTTCCCTCTGAGTCGTCCCCGCAGTCCCCACTGTTAACAACCCGCCACAAGCCTTAGTATTTGATTCAAGCTTAGGCGCTACAGCTTGACGGGTGCGGCGAGTCTGTCCTAGCGTTCAAACGTCCGGCGCGGGGTGAGTGTCTTGTCCCCGCCAGGCAACAATCCGCAGACCGACGACAGTCCTCCGCCCGGTTTAAAGGCTTGGTGGGGAAGAGATTTCTGTCGCCTCGATCGTGCGGAAACAAGGCCTCGTCCAAGGGCCGAAGGGGTCCCGTCAAAGGCCCCCGATGACTATGTAAAGGGCGCGTCAAAAACACGGAACGCGGCTGGGGTGCAGGGCCCCGGCCGGAGATAAAATGTCGGCGCCTCTCCTGAATTCAGGACCTGCGGCCGACGCACGCACAAGGGGCACTAAAACGATGCGGATCGAACGACGCTACACCAAGGACGGCCAGTCTCCCTACGCGGACATCGCGTTCCGCCTGACCACGAGCGAGATCAAGAATCCCGACGGCTCGATCGTGTTCAAGGCCGAGAACGTCGAGGTTCCGGAGTTCTGGTCGCAGGTGGCGTCGGACGTGCTGGCGCAGAAGTATTTCCGCAAGGCCGGCGTCCCTGCCCGGCTGAAGAAGGTCGAGGAAGAGACCGTCCCCTCCTTCCTGTGGCGCTCGGTTGCCGACCAGGAGGCGCTTGCGACCCTGCCCGAGAACGAGCGCGTCATCGGCGAGCGCTCGTCGAAGCAGGTGTTCGATCGCCTGGCCGGCACCTGGACCTACTGGGGCTGGAAGGGCGGCTACTTCGACGGCGAGGGAGACGCGCAGGCGTTCTTCGACGAGCTCCGCTTCATGCTCGCCTCGCAGATGTGCGCGCCGAACTCGCCGCAGTGGTTCAACACCGGCCTGCACTGGGCCTATGGCATCGACGGCCCGAGCCAGGGCCACTACTACGTCGACTTCAAGACCGGCAAGCTGACCAAGTCCAAGTCGTCCTACGAGCATCCACAGCCGCACGCCTGCTTCATCCAGTCGATCGCCGACGACCTCGTCAACGAGGGCGGCATCATGGACCTGTGGGTGCGCGAGGCGCGGCTGTTCAAGTACGGCTCGGGCACCGGCACGAACTTCTCGAGCCTGCGCGCCGAGAACGAGCGGCTCGGCGGCGGCGGCAAGTCGTCCGGCCTGATGTCGTTCCTCAAGATCGGCGACCGCGCCGCGGGCGCGATCAAGTCCGGCGGCACCACGCGCCGCGCCGCCAAGATGGTGATCGTCGACACCGACCATCCCGACATCGAGCAGTTCATCGACTGGAAGGTGAAGGAGGAGCAGAAGGTCGCAGCCCTCGTCACCGGCTCCAAGATCAACCAGCGGCACCTCAAGGCCATCATGAAGGCCTGCGTGAACTGCGAGGGGCCGGGCGACGACTGCTTCCTGCCGGACAAGAACCCGGCGCTGAAGCGCGAGATCAAGCTCGCCCGCAAGAGCCTCGTGCCGGACAACCTGATCCAGCGCGTGATCCAGTTCGCCAGGCAGGGCTACACCGACATCGACTTCCCGATCTACGACACCGATTGGGACAGCGAGGCCTATCTGACCGTCTCCGGCCAGAACTCCAACAACTCGGTGCGCGTCACCGACGAGTTCCTGAAGGCGGTCGAGGCCGACGGCTCGTGGGATCTCACCTGGCGCACCAAGCCCGGCAAGATCGCCAAGACGCTGAAGGCGCGCGAGCTGTGGGAGAAGATCGGCTACGCCGCCTGGGCCTGCGCCGATCCGGGCCTGCAGTACCACACCACGGTCAACGACTGGCACACCTGCCCGGCCTCGGGTCCGATCCGCGGATCGAACCCCTGCTCCGAATACATGTTCCTCGACGATACCGCCTGCAATCTCGCCTCGCTGAACCTGCTCAGGTTCCGCGACGAGAAGACCGGGGCGTTCGACGTCGCGGGCTATGAGCACGTGGTGCGGCTCTGGACCGTCGTGCTCGAGATCTCGGTGCTGATGGCGCAGTTCCCGTCCAAGGAAATCGCCCAGCTTTCGTATGAGTACCGCACGCTCGGCCTCGGCTACGCCAACATCGGCGGCCTCCTGATGTCGTCCGGCATCGGCTACGACAGCGACGCCGGCCGCGCGATCGGCGGCGCGCTCACCGCGATCATGACCGGCGTCAGCTACGCGACGTCCGCCGAGATGGCGAAGGAGCTCGGCCCGTTCCCCGGCTACAAGAAGAACCGCGAGCACATGCTGCGCGTGGTCCGCAACCACCGCCGCGCCGCGCATGGCGAACGTGCCGGTTACGAGAAGGTCGCAACCCCGCCGGTGCCGCTCGATCATGGCGGGATCGCCGCGACCCACGCCGGCTATCACGCGCTCTCGGCGCACGCGAAGGCCGCCTGGGACAACGCGCTGAAGCTCGGCGAGGAGCACGGCTACCGCAACGCGCAGGCCACCGTGATTGCCCCGACCGGCACCATCGGCCTCGTCATGGACTGCGACACCACCGGCATCGAGCCCGACTTCGCGCTGGTGAAGTTCAAGAAGCTCGCCGGCGGCGGCTACTTCAAGATCATCAACCGCGCCGTGCCCGAGGCGCTGCGCGCGCTCGGCTACAGCGAAAGCCAGATCGGCGAGATCGAGGCCTACGCGGTCGGCCACGGCTCGCTCGGCCAGGCCCCCGGCATCAACCACACCACGCTCAAGGCCAAGGGCTTCACCGACGACGCCATCGCCAAGATCGAAAAGGCGCTTCCGACCGCCTTCGACATCAAGTTCGCCTTCAACAAGTGGACGCTCGGCGAGGACTTCCTCAAGGCCACGCTCCACGTCCCGGCCGAGCAGCTGGCGCTGCCGACCTTCGACCTGCTGACGCACCTTGGTTTCAGCAAGCGCGAGGTCGAGGCCGCCAACATCCACGTCTGCGGCGCGATGACCGTCGAGGGTGCCCCGCACCTCAAGGCCGAGCACTACAACGTGTTCGACTGCGCCAACCCGTGCGGCAAGATCGGCAAGCGCTATCTCTCGGTCGAGAGCCACATCCGCATGATGGCGGCGGCGCAGCCGTTCATCTCGGGCGCGATCTCCAAGACCATCAACATGCCGAACGACGCGACGGTGGAGGACTGCAAGTCCGCCTACCTCCTGTCGTGGAAGCTCGCGCTCAAGGCCAACGCGCTCTACCGCGACGGCAGCAAGCTCAGCCAGCCGCTGCAGAGCCAGCTCATCGCCGACGAGGAGGATGAGGACGACGCCCAAGAATCTGGAGTGCAGGCGTTCATCGACAAGCCGCAGGCCGCGCGCGCGGCGATTGCCGCCGAGCGCGTGGTCGAGAAGATCGTCGAGCGCATCACCGTGCTGCGCGAGCGCGAGAAGCTCCCCGGCCGGCGCAAGGGCTACACCCAGAAGGCCGTGGTCGGCGGGCACAAGGTGTATCTGCGCACCGGCGAGTACGAAGACGGCCGGCTCGGCGAGATCTTCATCGACATGCACAAGGAGGGCGCCGCTCTCCGGTCGTTGCTCAACAACTTCGCCATCGCCATCTCGCTGGGTCTGCAGTACGGCGTCCCGCTGGAAGAGTACGTCGACGCCTTCACCTTCACCCGCTTCGAGCCCGCGGGCCCGGTGCAGGGCAACGACACCATCAAGTACGCGACCTCGATCCTCGACTACGTGTTCCGGGAGCTTGCGATCTCCTACATCGATCGCTTCGACCTCGCCCACGTCGATCCGAGCGAGGCGGACTACGGCGCGCTCGGCAAGGGCGAGACCGAAGGCCGCCAGGAGGCCCCCGGCGCCAAGTACGTGTCGAAGGGCCTGACCCGCTCGCGCACCGACAAGCTCCAGGTGGTGGCGAGCGCTGGCCCCGCGCCGTCCGACGCGCCGACGCGCGCGGTCGCGGCCAACGTCACGGCGCTGCACGCCGCGGGCGCGACCGCGCTCAAGGCCGAGCCCGAGGCGAAGCTGTCGCCGGCGCAGGCGCTGGAAAATCTCGCCTGGCAGGAGCCGAAGCGGGATGCGAAGGCGCAGGTCGCGGAGCGGAGAGCCGAGGCCAAGGCCAAGGGCTACGAGGGCGAGATGTGCGGCGAGTGCATGAACTTCACGCTGGTGCGGAACGGCACATGCATGAAGTGCGACACGTGCGGTTCGACAACCGGGTGCTCATGATCATTCCGTGTTGATGCAACGGCTTAGCTGAAGTTCTGCAACGTCAATATAGCATCCGGTCTGCGGTTTATTCCGCAGACCGGATTTGCTTGTGTGCCCGGCCGCCGGCAATCAGGTCGTGTTCGGCCTCATCGGCTCACTCCTGGGTCGGACGCCTCGTGGTATGATGGAGGCATGCCGAAGGTCTGCACCATCATCCAGGGCGACGATCCGCTGGGCTATGACGGCGACGTTTTCACTCGTGTTGAAGTGCCCGCCTCCTTCAGAGCGCGCAGCGCACGGTCGACGACGCTCATGTCGTTTCCAACGTGCACGCCATCGCCCTTACCCTTCGGGTAGTACCCCGGCAGATCCACCGTGACGCTTTGGCCCTTGTACGCGACCTTGAACGGCCGCACGCCGCGCGTCAGGGTCTCGCCCGTCTCGGGCGAGGACATCGTCTTCGGAAGAGTTCCTGCCTTGGTTGCCATGGCTACTTCTCCTTCCCCAACCCGATCTCAGTCGGCACCATAATGGTGGCAACTGAGGAGAATGTAAGTTCATCGAGTAGCGGTCGGAGCGGACTGCGGACAGGTAGGCTATCTGGATTTTTGCGTCGGCGTAGCCCGCCTGTCTAGGACGTCGAGAAGCTCCCGCCTGACGCGTTCGGCCGCGGCATCGATGTCGAATCCAACGCCGGCCCGGAGCATCTGGTGCAAGTCGTTCCTGAATGAGACCAGCTTCAGCTTGCGATCGAGATCACGCCGGAAGGCGTCGGCATCGACAGCCGATCCCTCCGCTTCCATGTATCTCCGAAAGGCGTGCACAATCCGGTCCGGGTCAGGCACGTGACTGAGCGAAGAGCCGGTCAGCGCCCGGTCGAGGTCGAACAGATCACGCGACTGGTCGCGCTGCAGCAGTGCTCGAAGCTTGGTTCCGAGCATTTCGTCGATATCGTAGGTGCGCAGCATGACCGTGTCGGGACCGGCCTCGAACGGAATGTCGGCGATCTTGAAGACAGGTTCGTGCTCGGAGCAATTCACCTCTATCTTCAGCCTGGCGGAGCCTGTCCCAGGTTGGGTCGGCTGATAGGGATAGTTCTGGCGAATGATCTGCGACTTCAGAACAAGATTGCGCACGCCGACAACGGCTCCGTCGATCAGCCGACGAGGACCCGAGTTCATAATCGGTCGTATGGCTCGGACCAGACGCTCTCTGACGACGGCCGGCCGCCTCCGCTGAACCAGGACGAGGTCGATATCTTCCGAGTAGCGCGCCGCCGGCGCGAGGTGGACCTTGTGGAGCGCGGTGCCGCCACGCATCGCGAGGTTGGCGCGCAGGAATTCATCATTGAAGATCGCCGTCATGCATCGCGTGATCAGCAAATCCTGCTCGACCTGAGCATCGCTCGACCAGGGAGCGTGCTCTCGCCATGCAATGATTTCGCGTTGGGGGATCAAGCCACAGCCTCAAGGTTCGCGTTCATCTGGACACCCCACTGCGTATCGACCTCAGCCGGGCCGCCGCCGCGATCCAGCGGGACGGCCGCGAGTTTCTTGCCCGCTAGCCATTCGTGGACCACCGGCGTGAGCTTCTCCTGACCGGCTCGATCAAGCAGGAAGCCCAGGCGCTGCGCGGGCGCGACGATTGGGCTTGCATCGAGGGCCTTCCGAAGGTCACGGCGCGAGATGCTCGCCGCCAAGTCGGCAAGGATCAAGAGCGCCTGCCCGGGGCTGCACGGCGCGTAGGTCGCCAGGTCGATCGCGGTCAGGGGGGGGTTGCTGACGCGAAGCGGCGCCCAGAGCCCCTGTTTCGTGGAGACCAGGTCCTCGGGGACGTGGGTTTTCTGAAAGAAGCGCAGACGCAGTCTTCCGCACTTGATCGGCCGCATCCACCTGGAAACCACGACCTGCGTTTCCATGGGTGCGAAGTGCGACGAGCCAGCGTCGGCCGCCGCCGACAAGAGGCCCAGGTAATAGCTCTGCCCGAGGTGTCGCATGAAGTCGTCGAGCCACCACTCGACGGGCGGCAGCCCCATGCTCCGATGCTCCGGCGGGACGATCACAAATGCCGGCGACTTGGTCAGCAGCCGCCGGACCGCGCCCTTTGCCGCCAGCCTCCTCAGGGCGGCTTCCACCGCGCGGCTGCCCTGTCGACGCGGGATCTCCTCCGCGGAGAAAAACAGCCGTCCGCTCGCTTGAACCCGTTCGACGAAGCGCTCCATGCTATCTGCCATTCGCAACATATATCGTTGCGTATGGTAGATAGCAATCGCGGCGGCTTTTGAGAGAACCAGCGTGGTTAGGACTCCGGCTAACTCCGAACACGCTGCCGTTAACCATCACCGGCTTTGATTTTTACGCCGATGGTTGACCCCGTGGAGGCCCATGCCCATGTTGTTACTACCGGTTCTGTGCAGCGAATTGCACGGTTTCAAACGAGATGACACTAACAGGCGCGAAACGCCTCGAAATCGCACCAGATTGAACGAGATCGCATGCTGACGACCTTGGAATGGGAGCAGCGCCGGCACCTGGACGAGCTCGGCGAGCTCTGGGGAAGGCTCGCGCCGCTGCTGCAAGCGCGACACCGGTTCGCCGGCGGCGTCTCGTGGAAGGAGGTGAAGGGTTACACCTACCTCACCCGTTACCGGACCGACCCGGTCACCCACGTCAAGAAGTTCGAGTATCTCGGCAAGCGCAACGCGGAAACCGAGCGGACCTACGCGGATTTCTTGAGCGAGCGCGCTGAGGTCGACGCCAAGATCGAGCCGCTGGAACGGCGGATGGAGATGTCGGGGCGCGTCGCCAAGGCGCTCCGTTTGGGGCGGCTGCCGACGCCCGGCGCTGACGCGCTGCGCGCCATCTGGCGCGCCGGCCTCAATGAAAATTTTGTCGTGACGGACGGCGCCAACGTCGCCGCCTACGAGCTGCAGGCCGGCGTGTTCGACAACGAATGGCCCGTGCATGCTGAAGAGCTCCATCTGATGTCGCTTGCGCCCCAGCTGGACGACGACGACATCGACGATCTCAGGCGGGCACTTGTTTCCGTGGACCGCAGCTACCGCTACTCCAAGCAGCTCTCTGCCTTCGTCTCTTCCGCCGACGAATACATAGTCCACGTCGATGCCAAGCGCGATATGGAAGATGTGTTTACCGCGCGCGGTGGCGCGCTGGTGCGCGAAGCAGTCGACTGGTCGCTTGCGCTGCCGTCGTTGACGCTGATGGCAATCGGATTCAACGGCCGACCGACCTCGGCATCGTTCCTCGATCCTCGCGCATTTCTCGTGCTCGGCTGCTGCGCCGCCGACCCGAACTCCACTATGCGCCAACAGGCCGAGGCCGTCGCGCGCATCATTCCGCCGGACGAAATGCCGGGGCCGATTCCGTGGGAGTTCGCGGAGCTGTCACCAATTCTACAGGACGCGATCGGGAATGCTGGCGTGCCTCGCATGTGAGCTCGTCACCAAGGATTCGATGAGGCGCCAAGGATTCGTTGACCACGAGGCCAAGTGAGGTTGCGTCGGTAAGAGTTGTTCAGTGTGAGTTGCGTAGATGTCGGGGACGGAAGTTAGTGCGGGGGGCGGACACAATCCGGCGCAGACCGGCGTGTTTCAAATGGTTACGGACGTGCCGTCGTGCACGCCTTCCACCGTGGAACATATCGGAGACAGCGTGCCGGCACGCGGCACGCACGGCGCCTTCCGCAAGCGCGGCATGGCAACGGTTTTCAGACCTGACAGAAAGCGATTGACCGAGCTCGGTTACGAGAGGATCGCGCACGTCCCCGTGCTGTTCGATGGGCAGCATCGCTACTGCCGGGAATACAACCGCTATCTCCGGGAACGCGCCACGCTCGAATGGACGCCGCCCGGATCCACCGCCGACTATCCCGGCGAACTCTCGCTTCGGGCGAGCGCCTATCACCTGTCCAACTGGATCAAGTGGTGCGAGAAGCACGGCATCGCGTTCGGGACGGCGACGTATGACCACGTCCTGCGGTACCAGCAGGATCAGGAAAAGGGCCGCTGGTCGTCGACCGGTAAACCGCTGGAGCCGTCGACGGCGAATGCCCGGGCCGACGAGGTCACCTTTTGCCTCACGTGGGGCGCCTCGCGGAAATTGCGCGGTCCCTTCGACGTAAAGACGGTTCGCGTCGGCCTCCCGGCCCGCCACGTAGGCGGTGGACGCACGATGGCGGCCCGCACTGTGCAGCGACGGGTCGGGCGCGCGAAGGAATCGTATTCGACCGCCGTCGCGGACGCCTTTCTGCTGCCGACACCCGCGGATGTGAAGGCATGGCTTCACGCTGTGCGCGAGCGGCGCGGCCGTGCGAAGTATCTGTGCTGCCGCTTCGTCCTTGAGTGCGGACCACGCCGGCATGAAGTCGAGGCGCTGACGGTGGGACAATGGCCGGCACGCTCGGCTATCGACGACGCCCTCGCCCGCGGTCGCGTCTACGTTCCCATGAAGCTCCTCGTGACCAAGGGCAGGCGACCGCGCACGATCAAGGTGCCCGTTCGGTTTGCCGATGAAGTACGGCTCTGGATCGATGGTCATCGCAACACGCTCGTCTATCGGCTGTACAAGCGGGAGGGCCGGCGCACCGACAAGCTGTTCGTGTCGGACTCCTTCGGCCATCAAGGCATCCCTCTGAGCGCGCAGACGATCTACGACTGCTTCCATGAAGTGAAGCCGCGGCCAAGCGGGTGGTCGCCGCACAAGGGCCGTCACGCCTTCGCGTGCTTCTTCGTGCTCCACGCGTTGGAAACCGAGGCGCTCATCGATGGGCGCGCTCTGAATAAGATGCCTGTCGACTGGATCACCAACCGCGGAGAATGGTGGTTGAAGGTTCTGCAGAGGCAATTCGGCCATTCCAGCCCGGAAACGACCGAGGTCTACCTTCAATGGTTGGTCAGTGCGACCAAACTGGCAGTTCTTGCCAGCGGCTGGCACCGGTTTCTGAATAGCGACGACAACACGGGAGCCGCCCCGTGAACTCCCGAGTGCAAATAGATCCGTCGGCCCCCTCCGCATCCGTCATCCCGATCGATCCGCTTCGTCTGTGGATCGAACCGGCCAACGGCGACGATCCGTATGAAGCGGATCTGCGCGAATTTGCTATTGGCGGTTCGGCGGAGCGTATCCCGGAGCGGTCTCGCGCCGGTTGGGCCGGAAACTTCTCCGGACGCCCCAAGCTCGCCGGCGAATTTGCCGAGATGGTGCGGGTCACGCGACCGTCCGAAGACAGGCTTACCGCCACCCGGTGGGCGATGCGTCATCTGTATCGTTTCCTCGACGAGACTCCTGATGCTACTGAGGTTGACTCGGCGGCCGCTTTTACGGACGGCCATGGCCCCGCATTCAAGCACTGGCTGGGCCAAAGATCAGCAGGAGCTTATCGGAGCGCCAAGACCGCGCTCGACCGCATGCGCGAACTGCAGGGGCTCCCGCGCTTGTTCTGGCCGGCGAGAGCGCACGACGTCGCCTCTGCGACGGAAACAGTTGACCGCGCCGGCATGCGGCGGCTTTACCGCGCGCTGAAGAGCGAAGCGAAAAGCATCAAGGGCATGTTCGCCGAAGGCCAGCGCCTCGCCGACCGCGGCCGCGATCCCCGCGGTCAGCGCCGCATTCCCGGGAGTGCCGCTTGGCATCGTCGGGAAAACCATGCCTGGCTTGTGAGAGAGTTGACCTGCGAGCGGCTGATCGACCGCAAGGAATTGCTCGCTGACGGCGGCCAAGGACTGATCAAAGCGAACGACCCGGACACGGAAAAGCACGACGGCCCGGAGTATCTCGTTCCTAGCATGACCGAACGCGGACGCGAGGGCATGGTTGGCAAGCTTCGTTGGTTTCATCCGAGCTACCACGACACCGCTATCTTCCTATGGTTGTTTCTCGTCGGCACCGGCTGGAATCTGTCGACAGCATTGGCGGTGGACGTATCCGTGGACGTATCCGGGAACGAGACGTGGCTCCAGCGCCATCCCCACAAGGACGACTACGTCGTCATCCATGCCTTCAAGGGCCGCGCCGACCGGCACCAGTTAGCGCTGTCGATGGAGCGTCCGGAGTGGCATCCCTACCGCATCGTCCAATTCATGGTCGAGCGGACACGGCCCCTGCGCGCGACGTTGCGCTATCGGCTTGAGCAAATACGCGAGAAGCATCGCCGGGCGCCGTCGCGGAAGTCCGAGCAGCGCATTGCCGCGCTTGAGGCTTCGTTGAGAAGCCCGTGGCTCTACCACGTGGTGAACAAGACGGGAGAAGTCGGATCCTTCCACAACGAAGACGCGGGGCGGCTCAATGAGATCGTACGCGGCGTCGTCGGCAAGCACGGCCTCTTGGACGAGCATCCTTCTCTTGCGGAGATGATGACGTCCGTCGCCCGGGATGCGTGGATCGGGTACGCCTACGTCCAGTCCGGCTATCACGTGATGATGACGAAGCTGGCTGCGCAGCAGGCCAACGCGCGCATGCTGAAGTATTATCTGCGCCAGCGTCGCTATCGTGATCACAGCGAAGATCAGGTCCGGACCTTCCACGAAGCGGTGTTCGGCGAGCTGCGCGCCGGCCGCGCCGTCGATCCGACCAGACTGCGTCTGCTGGTCCGCAACGGCGAGATCACCGAGGATCAGGAGCGGCGTCTTCTGGACCTTCGGCAGCGCACGCGTCTCGGCATGGGTTGTCTCGATCCGACCCGTCCTCCCCGCGAAATCGCACCGGGCCATCGGGATGGAATGGTATGCCGGGTGCAGCGCTGCACCGGCTGCCGCCACGGCGTGGTCTTCGCCGAAAGCCTCGTTCCGCTTGCGCGCGCTTGCGCCGAGCTCATCTTCATCAAGCGCTCGATACCGCTTACGGCATGGACGGGATCTTCGTTCGAGGACGAGCTAGCCTCGTTGGAAGAGACGTTGCTGCAGTTCGATGCGGCGACCGTGGAAGCCGAAATCACAGTTTGGCTCGGCAAACTCAAATCGGGAGATGTGTTCCCCCATGACACGTATCCCGGCTACTAATCTCGATCGAGCGGACTTCGGTGCGTGGCGTGACGGCCTCTCCGTCGAGCTCGGCAACTTTTCGGATCTGGCGGCGCGCTCATGGGCGGAAGTCCGCTTGATCGAGATTTTCCCGGGCGTTCGCCTTGGAGACGCTGTCCTGATCCTGCCTTTTGATTGGATGCCGCGTGGCCCGTCGCAGCGCGCATCGGCCAGGACGGTGGATCCGGCGAAAGCTGGCATACCGGAAGATCCGAAGATAGCCGCAGCGCGCGATGAGTCCATTCGTCGCGCGCTGCTGGCATTATGGCTTCCCCATGCCACGCTGACGGGCATCCGGCAGTCCAAACCCAACACATGGCTGCTGAACGCGCGCGTTCTCTTCGACGTCGCCCGTTGGCAGTTGAAACACCGGCCGTCTGCTGACGGCTCGGTCTTCTCGCATCTTACCTTGTCGGATGTATTGACCGGCCTCCTGCCGGGGATCGGCGGCAGCGAGCGCCGGCGCGCCGACGTCCGCACGCTGCTTCGGTCTCTCATTGATGCCGGCCAACGGGGTCTGCTGACCGACTGGCCGAAGATATATGCGGACGACCCGGTGGTCGGCTCGGAGAGAGAGACGTCGCACAAGAACGCCCCTCCGATCGTGCGCCTCGAAAAGAAGGAAGCGCAAAGCTGGCAGCCTTTTTCGGACGAATTTGTCACCGCCATGATTTCCCGTGCGATGTGGTTCCAGCGGCACCTCGCGAAGCCGCTGTTGGAATGCTGGACCGGGCTCCGTGCCATTGCCGCTGAAGAAGAGGCTGCCGGCCGCTCGACCTCGCACCCGAGCGTGGTCAAACGGCGCGCGGAATATCTGCGCGGCTTCGGCTGGACGGATGAGCAAGGCGTGCAGATAGCCGAACTGCCGTTCGACCTGACGAAGACCGTGAACGGAGAAACGCGCGCATCTCGGGAATGGCCGCCGTATGAGCCCAAGGTCGTATTCCGGCTGGTGACGACGCTGCAGGCGTTGAACCTGGCAATGATAGCATTCTGCACTGGCGGCCGGTCAGGAGAGCTCGGCGATGCCCGTGATCTGCCACGCAGTCCGGGCGTTCCGCGGCTTATCTCCCGCACATTCAAACTCATTGGTGATGTCGGCGGCGAGGAACGGGATTGGCCGCTGCATCCGGCAGCCCTGCGGGCCTACGACATCCAGTGCATTCTTGCGCGCTTGGTTCGCGCGCAGGGCACAGATCACCTCTGGGTGATGACCAACATGCCGGGACTCGGGGGTCCTCTCCTCAACCTGACCGAGCCCTTGGTCGCGGCCGTCGAACATCTCGGCCTAACGGAACTTGCAAAGCCGGATCGCGCACACGCGCATCGGTGGAGGCACACCGTCGCTCGCCTCGTCGCTTTGTCGGTGGTCGGAGCGCCGCAGGTGCTCCTTGATCTCTTCGGACACCGCGATCTCGACATGACGTTGCGGTACATGCTCTCGGATCCGGACGTCGTCGAGGATGCGACCAAAGTGGCGCGCGAGACGGCATTAGTCCTTGCCGAAGAGGCGATCGCCGAGACCTTGGAAGGCACGGTCTCGGGTCCTGCCGCCGAGCCTTTACGGCAGGGGCTTCGCGGCTTGGGTATGCGCCGCGGGGAAACTGCGTTCGGCTCCGTATCGCTGCGTGAGACCGCGGAAATCCTCACCTTCAATTCTCGCCATTGGGAGTTGGTCCGCCCGGGTGTCCTCTGCACCAAGACGCTCGGTGAGTTCGGTCCATGCACCCGCGGCCGCGGTGCTCCGGATCCGGGCGGCTGCCGTACCGATTGCGATCACCGTCTTGAACTCGGCCGCGCGAAACGCGCGTGCAAACAGGCTCTGGAAGCGCTGCTCGCCGAACTGGCCGCCGCTGAACAAGCCGGCGAAAGCATGCTCTCCGCAAGTTTGGAGGGGCAGATACTCGCCCAGCTGAAACGATGGGACGAAGTGCGCGAGCGGGTCTTAACCAGCAACCCGGCAGCTCGCCGGATTTGGGAGGGGCGTGGGCGTGAGTAGGACAAGGAAACGGGGGCGTTCCGACATTGCGAAGGACGGACGCCGCGAAACGGTTCGACGCCAAATGGACAGCGTGACGGCCGTGAAGGCGGCGATGCGCGAAATCGAGCGAGACATCGAGACAAACGGCGGAATCTATCCGTTCAACAACGGCCGGCTGACGCTGCAGGAACTGCTGCGGCGGGCCAAGAAGAGCTCTGCCTATCTGGAGAAGAAATCGCCGGCGATCGTCGCGCTCAAGAGGGATGTGCGTGCCTGGCTTGCTTCGGCCACCGGCAAGATGATCGTCGGCGCGAAAAACATTCGTCGCGAAGTGACCGCGCGGGTGGGAGAAGCTTCCGACGAGGTCAAAGCCATCAAGCAGGCATGGGCCGAAGCTGAACTGGAGTTCGCCGAAGCCGAGAAGACCATCGACAAGCTGAAGCAGGAAAACGCGTCGCTGCAGCGGCGTCTTTCTGAAGGCAAGATCGTGCCGCTGGGACGGGGCCGGTCGAAATGAGTCCCCGCTCCGTCGTCCCGAATATCCTCGACAGGCTGGAGCCGCACCTCGAAGCGCTCGAACTCGCATGGTCGGCCCAGCCCGAGGACAGCCGCGAGCCGACGCTACCCTCCACTCCCGAAGGCAAGATCAACGTACGTCAGCTTGTCCGCGACCTTGGCCTTCGTGAAACCCTGGAGCAGCATTTCTTCCGCAAGCCGGAGCTTGCCGGCCCGGTGAATGCACTTGCGCGCATCCAGGGCCTCAAGCCGATCGGATCGCGGATGCTCGACGACGTCGCCGACGAAGGTGTCCGCCAGCGACTGAAGCGGTCGAGCGACGACCGGTCCGAACTCCGCAAGGCTCTCGCCGAGCGCGAGGCGCTGGTGGAATCGCTACGTGCGGAGAACTCCCGTCTGAGGGCCAGGTTGGGGCTCGTCGAGGAGACCGGCCTGATCATGCGCGACGGCACGAAATGACGCTTGTCGTCGTGGACGCCATCGTCAGCCGCCGCGACTTCGGCATGATCCTCGCGGGACGCATCGCCGGCGATGGCGCCCGTTCCGGCGAGAGCGTCCGCGTGAAGGCTTCCAGTACGGCATTGCTCGGCGAGCCGGGCGTCGGCGAGACATGGTCGGTCGAAGGCGAAATCGAGCAGACGCGGTGGGGTCCGCAGATCGCCGCCACCCGTGCCGTGCGCAATCTGCCGAGCGGCCGGCTGATGATCGATTTCCTGCAGACCGTCGGCGGCATCGGCAGGACGCGCGCCACGCGGCTGTGGGACGCCTTCGAGGATCGTCTTCCGGAGGCGCTGGAAGTAGGTGACGTAGCCGCTATCGCGGCGGTCATGGACCCGCACCGCCCGGTGCTTGGCCCGCGGCTCGCGGCCGCGGCCATCGCCGCGTGGAATTGCGCATCCGGCCAAGCCAAGCTGGTTGAATGGTTGGCTGCCGCCGGACTGACGGACCTCAAGATCGTCAAGCGCGTCCATGCGCTGCTCGGTGACGACGCCCCTGCCCGACTTCAGGCCAATCCATGGTGTCTCGTTCCCCTGGCCCCCTGGAGTCAGGTTGATGAACTTGGCCTTCGCCTGCTTCGAGAAGCCGGCTGCGCCTCGCCGGTGGACGATCCGAGGCGGCTCATCGGCGCTACCGACGCCGTGATGAAGGACGCGATCGCTCAGGGCTCGACCGCACTGACGGAAGAAACCTTCCGCGAAGAACTGGCCGCCAAACTCAGATTGAAGCCGAGCTCGCCCGCCATCGCTCATGCCCATGATCTGGCTCTCCGCCACCGCGCCGTCGTCCCCGGCAACGGGTTGCTGCGCGCCCCGGGCGCTGCCCTCATGGAAGACGCCGTCGTCCGCCGTTTGGCGACGATGGCAGCGGCCACCTTCCCTGAGGCTCTCCGGAGGTCTCTAGGAGGCTTCACGGACCAAACCGGCTCTCTGCACCCTGAACAGGCCGATGCGGTCAGGCGGGCCCTTTCTACCGGCTTCGTATGCCTGCGGGGCGGCGCGGGCACCGGCAAAACTCATGTCGCTCGGGCAATATGCTCCGCATGGGTGGGCGCCGGCGGCACCTTGCTGCTGGCTGCGGTGGCCGGAAAGGCTGCATTGAGGCTGTCTCGCTCGACCAGTCGCTTGGCGCGGACGCTGTTTCGCACCATCCGCGAACTCGACGAACGCGAGGGCATCGAGCGCAAGATCGCCGCTGGCGGACTTGACCAGGCCGAACTCGAAAAGATGACCAAACGCCTTCCCGATCTGGCCTACGCTGGGCCGGACACGCTATGCGTCATCGACGAAAGTTCGATGGTCGATCTGCCCTCGCTTTTCGGGCTCCTCCGCCGCCTGCCCGACGGTGCCCGGCTTCTCATGATCGGCGACGAGAAGCAGCTGCCTCCGGTCGGCTTCGGTGTGCTCTTCCACCGTTTCGTCCATGATCCTGGCGTCACCGCCGGTCTGACCGTGATCCATCGTCAGGCTGCGGACAGCGGCATCCCCGGTACGGCCGCGGCACTGCGCCGGCGTGAGCTGCCGCCGCTGCCGGCCTACGCCGGCCCTGCCGAGGGTGCATCCCTACTGGAGGTTTCCGGCCGTGAGGCGATCGCTGAAAGCGTGAAGCGTGTCTACGATGAGCTCTCTGGCGACGGCGAGGTGCTGGTCGTCACCCCGGTCAACGAAGGTCCTTGCGGCGTACTCGCCCTCAATCGGCATCTGCATGACGCCTACAAGGCGCGGACCGGACTGCAGGAGATGCGCGGGTCGCTTGGCGAAATCTTCTCGCCGGGAGAGCCGGTGGTCCACCGCCGCAACGACTACAAGCGGGGCCTGTTCAACGGCTCGATGGGCAAGATTAAACGCATCGAGCCGGCCGCTGGCGGGATCGGCGCCGTCTTCGACGACGAAGAACACGCATTCCAACCGGACGAAATGGTGGACCTGTCGCTGGGGTACGTCCTGACCTGTCACCGCGGCCAGGGGAGCGAAGCCTCGCGCGTGATCGTGGCCCTACCACAGAGCCGAGTGCTTGACCCGTCATGGCTGTACACCGCGGTGACGCGGGCCAAGCGACAGGTCGTCGTCGTCGGCGAGTCCAGAACTCTTGTGGATGCTTTGGGGCGGCCATGGGCTGCCGACCGCCGCCTTACAGGGCTGGTCTGGCCGCCCACCGCTTGAGCTTGCGGCAGCTAATTCCTGCCTTCGCCTGATCCCCGGAGCCGTCCGTCGCAGGCGTCCCGTCGCCGCCGGCGCGCGCAGGGCGCAAGGGCGAAGAGCGGAGCGTCCCTTGTGCCCGAGCACGGCGGTGGCAGGGACAAGCCGGAGACGGACGGCAGAGGGGTCTGGCGGCCCTGATCCCTGGAGAGTCCAGAGCAACCTTCCTTATGCCGTGTTGACCGCTTCGGAATAAGCGAGGCGGCATATGCCGTGTTAAAAAGGCCGCCTACATACACACGATTCGATGCGTGTTGGTATTATAAGTGCGGCAGCACGACGGGGTGTTCGTAACGTGGAAGCGCACTGACAACCACCAGAGGCAGCCGCGAGGCTGCCTCTTTTGCGAGATAGCGCATTCTACCGATGACAAGGTCCATCATCTTGCCCCTCCTTGGATTGCTCATCGGCACGATCGCAGCAGCCGCCCAGTCAACATCCATCCCCGCCGAATGCGGAGATTTGTCCGCTGTCGCGAGCCATCGCCGTACAATTGCGGATGCCCGGCGCGTTTTGTCTCCGGCAGAGGTTCGTTGCACCTTGCTGGAGACGGACTGGCGGCTCGGTCGAGAGTGCGAGCGCCTCAAACAGCAGGCAAACGCAGATCCAGAAAAGAGGCGCGCCTGGGCCAATGTCGTACCCGCGTGGTCTTATCTTGATCGACTGCTTCTGGCGGTGCGCGCCACCGAGGACCGCCTCGGCATCGAATGCATTCCGCGTTAGCCGTAAACGTCGCATGACTCTCCAATCTCCGCCCTCCATCCGCATCGCCGCAGGCCTGATCGTCGACTGCGCGGGCCGCGTGCTGCTGGTACGAAAGCGCGGCACGCTGACCTTCATGCAGGCCGGCGGCAAGATCGAGCCGCACGAAAGCCCGGCGCAGGCGCTCGCCCGCGAGCTTGAGGAAGAACTCGGCATCCGCGTCCCGCCCGACGCGCCGGAATATCTCGGCGAGTTCACCGCGCCTGCCGCGAACGAGACGCAGCACATCGTCAAGGCCGCGTGCTTCTACATCCGCGTTGACTTGGCCGTGACGCCCGCGGCTGAGATCGAGGAGGCCGTCTGGGTCGCGCCGTCCGACGTGAGCCTGCCGCTGGCGCCGCTGACGCGCGATCATCTTTTGCCGATTGCGCGGCAAAGGCTGATGGATGTCGGCTGCGAACGGCAGATGTAGCCGGGATGACCCTTCCCTGCTCGATCGGGGCCACACCGCTTCGCCTGGACGTCTCCGTCTTGATCCGCCGCGCTCGCGGGTGCATAGGCATGCGGACCGGCGCCGACCTGTCGGAAATATCATAGATAATATTAGTCACAACAATGCCTTACGTATTATTGAATGCAACATTCAATATTCGCTTGCCTTTGCGCCTGACCGGGAGCTAGCGTGCCATCCGAGGGTCGGGCCGGAGCAGGAGCACGGCTTCAGGCCCGACCGTGAGGCCATCTGGATCATGGCACCGACAAGCGATCGCGATCGCCGCGCGCTGCGCCTCGGCATGTTGACGCCCTCTTCGAACACCGTGCTCGAGCCGATGACGACGGCGATGCTCGCCGGGCTCCCCGAGGTGACCGCGCATTTCTCGCGCTTCAAGGTTACCGAGATTGCGCTCTCCGCGCAGGCGCTCGGGCAATTCGACGATGGCGAAATCCTGCGCGCCGCCGAGCTTCTCGCCCATGCCCGGGTGGATGTGATCGCCTGGAACGGCACGTCGGCGAGCTGGCTCGGCTTCGACAGCGACGAGCGGCTCTGCCAGCGGATCACGGCCCGGACCGGCGTCGCGGCCTGCACGTCGGTTCTGGCCTTCCGCGAGATCTTCACGCGCGCGGGGCACCGGCGCATCGGTCTCGTGACCCCCTATACGGCGGACGTGCAGAACCGCATCGCGGCGAACTGGTCGGCGACCGGTTTCGCCTGCACGGCGGAACGGCATCTGGGTTTGAGCGACAACTTCTCCTTCGCCGAGGTCGAGGAGGCGCAGGTCGCGAAACTGGTGCGAGCGGTGGCCGGCGAAGGTTGCGACGCCGTGGCTGTCGTCTGCACCAACATGCGCGGCGCCCGCGCGGCGCCCGCGCTTGAGGCGGAGCTTGGCATCCCGGTCTACGACTCGATCGCAACGACCCTCTGGAAGAGCCTGCAGCTCGCCGGCGCCGACCCGTCCCGCGTGCAGGGTTGGGGCTCGCTGTTCTCCGGACCCGGGCCGCTGCGCCGCCTGTCCGTGGGTCGGCCCCGCACCGCCATTGAGGTTTGAAAATGGGACGAACGCCAAGAACGCTGAAGCTTCCAGGCGGGCGCAGGGCCAGCCTTCGGGTGGTCCGCTCGGGGCTGCACGAGGAGGCCGCGACCCGGCTGCGCGCGCTCATCGTCCGGGGCGACCTGGCACCGGGCAAGCAGATCGTCGAGGCGGAGCTGTGCGAGGCGCTCGGGGTGTCGCGGACGCCGCTGCGCGAGGCCCTGAAGCTTCTCGCCGCGGAAGGACTGGTCCAGCTCAGGCTCAATCGCAGCGCCATCGTCGCGCCGATCCGGCGCGAGGAGATCGATGAGCTGTTCGAAGCGGTCGCCGGAATTGAGCGCATCGGGGCGGAGCTCGCCGCGATCCGCATGACCGCGCGGGATCACAGCAAGCTCGCGAACCTGCAGGAACGCATGGAGCGTCATCACGACGCCGGCGAGCTGCGCGAGTATTTCGCGTTCAACCAGCAGATCCACGCGTTCATTCTCGACTGCGCCCGCAACGCTGCGCTCAAGTCGACCCATGACGGCTTGATGGCGCGCGTCGAGCGGGCGCGGTTCTTCGCCCTTTCCTCGCAGGCGCGATGGGACGAGTCGGTCGAGGAGCACCGCGCGATCATGGGCGCGCTCGCCGAAGGCGACAGCGACAAGGCCGGCCGGCTGCTCGCCCATCACGTGCAGCGAACGGGGCTCGCGGTGAACGCGATCCTTCACGCCGCCGTCGCCGGCGGGGACGACACACCCGCCGGCCGCCGCCATCCGGCGGCAAGCGCCTGAGATGTCGCGCCGCCCGGAGATCGTCCGATGAAAATCCTGCTGCTCAATCCGAATACGACGAAACAGGTGACCGAGCTGATGGCGGCGGCGGGGCGCGAGGCCGCTTCGCCCGGGACTGAGCTCATTCTCCGCACCGCGTCGCGCGGCGTCCCCTACATCGCGACGCGAGCGGAAGCGCAGATCGGCGGCGCGGTGGCGCTGGAGATGCTCGCCGAAGAGCACCACGGGGTGGACGCTGCGATCATCGCCGCATTCGGCGATCCCGGGCTGTTCGGCGCCCGCGAGCTGTTCGACATCCCGGTTGTCGGGCTTGCCGAGGCCGCGATGCTGACGGCCTGCATGCTCGGGCGGCGCTTTGCGATCGTCACCTTCGCCCGCGCGCTTGGCCCCTGGTATCGCGAATGCGTCGAGATGCACCGGCTGGGCGAGCGCTGCGCCGGCATACGGATGCTCGACGGCACGTTCGGCTCCATCACGCAGGTGCAGGAGGAAAAGGAAGCGCTGCTCGTCGAGCTCGCCAATCGGGCGGTGCGCGACGACGAAGCCGACGTCATCATTCTCGCGGGCGCGCCGCTCTCGGGTCTTGCCGGAAGGGTGCGTGACCGCATTCCGGTGCCGGTGGTCGACCAGGTCGCCGCGGCGGTGAAGCAGGCCGAGGCGCTCGTCGCACTCAAGCCGCGCAAGGCGGTGACGGGGCCGTTCCGCCGCCCCGACGCCAAGCCGACCCGGGGCCTGCCGGAGGCTCTCGCCGCCCGCATCGAGCACCGCGGCAACGGCTCCGGTGAGAAAGATGCGCCGCCCGGCGGCGCGGCGCGGCGGCATGATTTTTGAAAGCCCGCGTGGAACGGGTTTGAACGATGTGGAGTGACACGACAGGAGGTGTGGGATGAAACCGTTACGTATCGCTTTTGCAGCACTCGCTGTTTCCATCGGACTGGGCGACGCCGCGCAGGCGCAGAGCCTTCGCATCGCCGGCAACTTCGCTCCGAGCCACTCCTCGTCGAGGGCGATGGATCTGTTCAAGGAGGAGTTGAAACGCCTCTCCGGCGGTTCACTTGACGCCGACCTGTTCCCGGGGATGCAGCTCGGCGGCGCCAAGGAGAATGTCGACGCGGTTCGCGCCGGCACCATTTTCGGCACTTGGGTCGGCACCGCGTTCGTGTCGCGTCTCGTGCCCGAGATCGAGGCGGTGAGCCTTCCGTTCCTGTTCGACAGCCGGGACAACGCGTTTCGCGTGATCGACGGCCCGGTCGGCGATCTGTTCGAGCAGAGGCTCGGCGCCAAGGGCTTCACCGCGCTCGGATGGATGGAGCTCGGCTCGCGCCAGACCACCAACGCCAAGCGGCCGATCAAAGCGCTCGACGATTTCAAGGGCCTCAAGATCCGGATGCAGCCGAACGAAACGCATCTGGCGACGTTCCGCGCGCTCGGCGCCAACCCGATCGCCATGGACGTGAAGGAGCTCTACTCGGCGCTCCAGCAGGGCGTGGTCGACGGACAGGAGAACCCCTATCCGATCATCCAGACCAACCGCTTCTTCGAGGTGCAGAAATACATCTCCAACACCAATCACTTCTTCGATTTCATCCTGCTGATCGCCAGCAAGCGGCAGTTCGAGGCACTCAAGCCGGAACAGAAGGAGATGCTGAAGAAGGCCGTCAAGGTCGCCGTCGACGCCCAGCGCAAGATGGCGGCCGACGAGGATCGCGCCGCGCTCGAGGATCTCAAGGCCAAGGGCATGCAGTTCGACGCCGTCTCGGCGCAGACCGCAGCCGACCTGCGCAAGGCGACCGCGGGCGTGATCGACGAGGTGAAGAAACGCGCGGGCGCCGAGCTCGTCGGGCGCGTCGCCGCCGAGGCACAGAAGAAATGAGCGCTGACACGCCAGCCACGGGGCGTGTCGGCCCGGTCGAGGGGCTCAGGCGGGCCCTGGGCGCCCTCGACCGGGTGATGGCGCAGGTGGTTATCGTCTCGATGGCCGTCATGGTGACGGTCGTGGCGGCGCAGGTGTTCGCCCGCTACGCGCTCAACCTCTCGCTCGACTGGGCCGAAGAGATCTCGCGGCTGTTCTTCGTCGCCTCGATCTTCTTCGCCATCCCGCTCGGGGTGAAACGCGGCGCCCATGTCGGCATCACACTCCTCACCGAGCGGCTGCCCGCGGCCGCCCGGATCGCGCTGTTTCGCGCCATGAACGCGCTCGCCATGGTGCTGATGGCGGTGGTCGCCTACGAGGCCGCGATCCTCACACGCGATCAATGGGACGAGCCGCTCGCGACGCTCGATTTCAGCGTTGGATGGTTCATGTTTCCGCTGGTCGTCGGCGCGGCGCACGCATTCCTGCATCTTCTCCACGGCGTTCTCTCCGGGCCGCCGGTACGACAGGAGCTTGTCACCGAATGAGCACGACGATCCTTGCGAGCTTCCTCGTCATCTCGCTGCTCGGCATGCCGCTCGCCTTCGCGCTCGGTTTCGCGGCGCTGATCGCGCTCTCCATGGGCGGCATCGATTTCAACATGCTGCCGCAGCGCATGATGCATTCGGTCAACGCCTTCCCGCTGATGGCGATCCCGCTGTTCATGCTGACGGGCGAATTAATGATCCGCGGCGGTATGGCCGAGCGGTTGATCGAGCTCGCCAATGCTTTCATCGGTCGTGTCGCTGGCGGCCTTGCCCAGGTCACCATGCTCGCGGGCGCCGGCATGGCCGCCGTGTCCGGCGCCGCGGTGGCGGATGCGAGCGCGCTTGCGACCCTGCTCGTGCGCCAGCTTTCCAAGGTTTACGGCGTCGGCTTTTCCGCCGCCATCGTTGCCGCGGCCGCCAATCTCGGGCCGATCATCCCTCCCTCGAACGCCATGATCGTCTACGCCTATATGGCGGGCAGCTCGGTCTCGGTCGCCGGGCTGTTCATGGCCGGGGTGGTGCCGGGCATTCTGCTCACGCTCGGGATGATGGTGATCATCCGCGTCATGGCCAAACGGCGCGGCTATCCTCTCACCGGCGAGCCGATCAGCCTGCGCCACGTCGTCGCCGCGATGCGCCACTCCTGGATGATCATGCTGATGCCGGTCGTGGTGATCGGCGGCATCGTCGGCGGCGCATTCACGGCCACCGAAGGCGCTGCGGTTGCCGTGGTGTATGCGCTCCTTGTCGGCTTCTTTGTCACGCGCAAGCTCAAGCTCAGCGACCTTCCCGAGTGCCTGCTGCAGGCCGCCACGACGACCGCGGTGGTCGGCGCGCTCATCGCGTTCGCCTCGGCCGTGACCTTCCTGATCACGGTCGATCTGCTGCCCGCGCGCCTTTCGGTCGCGATCCGCGCGCTGACCAGCGATCCGCTGGTCTTCAACATCCTCGTCGCGGCGATGCTCTTCGTCGTTGGCATGTTTCTTGAGTCCAACGCGGCGTACATCATGCTGGTGCCGCTCTTCCATCCCATCGCTCTCGCTTACGGATTGGACCCCCTGCACTTCGGGTTCCTGTTCGTGTTCAACCTCGTGCTCGGCATGCTGACGCCGCCGGTCGGGGTGGTGCTGTTCGTCGTCTGTGGCGTCGCCAACATCACGATGGGCCAGATCATGCGACACCTCTGGCCGTTCGTGGCCTTCGGCTTCGGGCTTCTGTTCCTCTGCATGTTCTATCCGCCGCTCGTGACCGGGCTGCCGAGGGCGCTCGGCTATTGAGCTTTGTTGGTTTCATCGTGCCCACATGGAATGGAGGGCCCGGAGAGTGAGGGCTTGGGATCATCGCCTGCCGATCGCGCAGCAAAGGCTGGCGGCCGATTGAGGCCAACTCGCGGAACCTGCCGGCCGCTTCGCAAGCTCGTAGATGGGGTAACGGGCCTCGGCCCTGACGCCATCTACAGGCTTGACGAACCAAAATAATTTCAGGCGGCCTCGGGCCGACCAAGCGACATCCAGGCGCGCGGTCCAGGAGCGCCGCAGGCGAGCCCGGCGACGCGTTCCGCTCCTGCCCTAGCCTCGCCTTCGGATTGTGCGACGACGCGCGGCAATGCCCGGCGCCTGAACCCGGGCAGCTTCTCTGGAGTGCAGCACTTCTGGAGAGCGCACATGTCGACGACGATCTCGGTGCTCGGCGGCGTCGGTCTGTTTCTGCTCGGTATGACCGTCATGACGGAGGGGCTTAAGGCGCTGGCCGGCTCCGCCCTGCGCACGGTGCTCAACAAGGCGGCGGCCACGCCGCTGCGCGGCTCGTTCTGGGGCGCCGTCATCACGCTTCTGGTGCAATCGTCCAGCGCAACCACCATGACGACGATCGGTCTCGTGAGCGCGGGCCTTCTGACGTTCCCACAAGGGCTGGGCCTCGTGTTCGGCGCGAACGTCGGCACCACGGGCACCGGCTGGCTGGTTGCGCTCATCGGCGTCCGTGTCTCGCTCACCGCGGCGGCGTTGCCGATGATCTTCGCCGGTGCGTTGATCAAGCTTCTGGGGCGCGGGCGCGTATCCGCGGCGGGTGCCGCGCTCGCAGGCTTCGGGCTTGTGCTGTTCGGACTGACGACCCTGCAGCAAGGGATGGCCGGGCTGGCCGAACATTTGCACCCGGCGGATCTGCCGGCCGTTGTCGCCGGTCCCGGTGCCGGGTGGTGGGCAGGTCTCGTCGGCGTGCTCACGCTGGTCGTGGTCGGGCTGGTCATGACCGCGCTGATGCAGTCGTCAACCGCGGCCGTCGCGGTGACGCTGTCAGCCCACTATGCCGGTGCGCTCGGGCTGGACCAGGCCTGTGCGCTGATCATCGGCCAGAACATCGGAACGGCGACGAGCTCTGCGCTGGCCGCGATCGGCGCGAGCACCACCGCCAAGCGATTGGCCGTCGCTTATGTGCTGTTCAAGCTGGTCGCGGCAGTCATCGCCGTGGTGCTGTTCCCTGTGACGATACCGCTGATCATTCGTGCCTCGAACGTCGTCGACGGCGTCACGCTGCTGGCCGCGTATCACACGGCCTACAACGTCGTCGGCGTGGTGGTCCTGCTGCCGCTGATCGATCGTTTCACGCGGCTGGTCGAGCGTCTGCTGCCCGAGCGCGGCTCACCGCTGACGCGGAGTCTCGATCCCTCGGCCCTTGAAACGCCGATGGTGGCCGTCGAAGCGGCGCGGCAGACGATTGCGCGGTCGCTGACCGCCGTATGCGGTTTGATCGAGACGGCACTGGAGGCCGCAAGCCGCGGCCAGCCGGTCCCGGCCGGGAAGGACGCCGCATCCGCCGCCGAAGCGGCCGACGCCCTGCGCCAGGCGCAACTGTTCCTGTCGGACATGACCGGCCCGCCTGAGACCGATGACGAGCAACGGCGGCTGACGAGCACACTGCACGCGCTGGACCATGCGTCCCGCTTGGCGGACGCAGCGGGCGCAGCGATCGATTTCGCGACGGTGGGCGGCGGTCCGGAGGACGCCCGCGCCGGCGCTCTGGGCGCGGAGGCGATGCGAAGCGCGGCCTCGGTGGCAGGCGACGTTGCGACGCCGCCCGATCCGGCAGCGGCGCATGTCCCGCCGGGCGACGATGCGACGTCCGCCGCATCTGCGGCCGCGATCGATGCGGCCCTCGAACGGCTCGAACGCTGCGCGACGGAGCTGAACGAGCTGCGGCGCGCCCACCGCAGCGCGACGCTGGGTGCGGTGGCCGATGGAAAGCTGACCACCGACGCGGCGATCACGCGCGTCGAAACCGTGCGAGGCCTCGAGGCGCTGGCGTACCACGCCTGGCGGTCCACGCTGCATCTTGTGGGACGCGCCGATCAGCGCGAAGCCGCGTGAGGCGCTCGTACGTTTTCATGGCTGCAGGGGACTGTATCGAACCGCCCACCCCTGTCCGGCTTGCCGTTTCCCGCGGGTTGACTCCTGCTCCGCAGGCCCTATAAATGTTCCTGTTCTGTTCTTATGGCGGTCGCCGTCGATCGCGGTGGCCGAAGCGGGAGCAGAATGCGGTGCCCGACAACTGGCATCGCGTTGGAGCGCCGGGAGGCGCCGGGCCCCTCGCA
>JAIESC010000235.1 GCA_019746355.1 Xanthobacteraceae bacterium
ACTGCTCGCGACACCGCGCCAGCGGCTCGACGCCTGTGCCGAGCGGCTGCCGCGGGCGCTGCGCGCCAATGCGCAAATTCATCACACGCAGTTCTCGCGTATCGCCGGACGGCTCGCGCCGCAGCTTCTGCGCACCAACGTGGAGCGCCGCCGCGTCCGGCTCGACGCCTGCACGCTGCGGCTCGGTACCGCGCTCAAGACTTATCGCGAGACCCAGCTCAACCGCGTGTCGCGCGCCCGCGACCGCGTCACGGCGCTCGCCGAGCGCGGCAGACGCGCGATGCTTGCCTTGATCGCCACGCGGGACGCGCGGCTGGAGCGCTCCCATCAGCTGCTTCGCGCGTTCTCCTATCAGAGCGTACTGGAACGCGGCTTCGCGCTGGTGCGCGACGCTGCCGGCCGTCCGCTGCGCTCCGCGGCCGCGGTGCAGCCCGGCATGCCGCTTGACATTGAGTTCACCGACGGCTGCGTCGGCGCGACCGCGCAAAGCGTGCGCAGGGCCGGCGAGGCCGCTCCGGCTGCGCCAAGCATTCCGATGTCGTGGAAGCCGCGCAAACCCAAGTCCGGCTCCAGCGGCGGTTCAGGCCAAGGCAGTCTGTTCGGCTGAACAAGGGCGGTGCTAACCTCTCCCGCATGGGGGACAAGTCGTGGCATCGGTTTCACAACAAGGCGAGCTGTTCGGTCATCCGCGCGGCCTGACCTACCTCTTCACCACCGAGATGTGGGAGCGCTTCTCCTACTACGGCATGCGCGCGCTGCTCGTGCTGTACATGGTGAAATACGCGTTCCAGCCGGAGCGCGCGCAGGAGATCATCGGCTTCGCCACGCTGAAGGCGGGGCTCGAAGCGCTGTTCGGCCCGCTCGGCGTGCAGCCGCTGTCGTCGCAGGTCTACGGCCTCTACACCGGCCTCGTCTATTTCACCCCGATCCTCGGCGGCATTCTGGCCGACCGCTGGCTGGGCCAGCGCAAGACCGTGGTCGTCGGCGCCGCACTGATGGCCGTGGGCCATTTCATGATGGCGTTCGAGCCGCTGTTTCTGCTGGCGCTCACCGTGCTGATCCTCGGCAACGGCGCATTCAAGCCGAACATCTCGACGCAGGTGGGCTCGCTCTATGCGCCCGGCGATCCGCGCCGCGACCGTGCCTTCTCGATCTTCTATGTCGGCATCAATCTCGGCGCGTTTTTCTCGCCGCTGGTCTGCGGCACGCTTGGCGAGGCCTACGGCTGGCACTACGGCTTCGGCGCAGCCGGCGTCGGCATGACCATCGGCCTGATCGTCTACCTCTATGCCGCGCGCACGCTGCCGCCGGACGAGCGAAGCCGCGCGCTGGCGGCCGGCGACACCAAGCCGTTCGGCCGCGACGAATGGCGCGCGATGGGCGCGATCGTGCTGCTCGCGTTGCCGGTGACGTTCTTCTGGGCGACCTACGAGCAGCAGGGCAACACCATCGCGCTCTGGGCCGACGCCAACACCGACCGCACCATCAACCTGCTGATCTGGTCCGGACAGATTCCCGTCACCTGGTTCCAGGCGTTCAACCCGTTCATGATCTTCGCCTTCACGCCGTTCATCCTGATGCTGTGGCGGGCGCAGGCCGCCCGTGGCACCGAGCCCTCGAGCGTCGCCAAGATGGCCTATGGCTGCTTCGGCGTGACGCTTGCGAACCTGATCATGTTCGCAGCAGCCGCCATGGCGGGAGACGGCAAGGCGAGCTGGCTGTGGCTTCTCGGCTATTTCGTCATCATCACCATCGGCGAGCTCTATCTCTCGCCGACCTCGCTCTCGCTCGTCACCAAGGTTGCACCGGCCCGCGCCGTATCGATGATGATGGGCGTGTGGCTTGCGACGAGCTTCACCGGCAATTTTGCCGCGGGCTATCTCGGCGGCTTCTGGTCGAGCATGGCGAAAGACCAGTTCTTCCTGATGATCGCCGTGATCGCGGGGCTTGCCGGACTTGTCATCCTGATGTTCGTTCGGCCGCTGCGCCCCATTCTCAAGAACTAGCTTCGAACCCTCTCCGGTCGTAGATTGCCGCCCGCAATTGTACTTATGGGAGGGACTGCCCGTGAAAATCGTCGATCTCAGCCGCGAGCTCTATCACCGCACCCCGAGCTATCCGGGCCAGCCTCCCATCATCCACGGCGTCTGGAAGAGCCACGAGGAGGCGTTTGCCGAATCCGGCAACGTCCAGGGCAACAGCGTGATGTTCTTCTCCATGCCGGACCATGGCGGCACGCATATCGACGCGCCGCGCCACTTCGGCATCACCGGCACGCCGATCAACGAATACCCGCTGGAGAACTGCATCGTGCCGGGCATCTGCATCGACCTGCGGCACATTCCGCCAAAGGCCGAGTTCGGCCCGGCGGAACTCGAAGCGGCGGTGAAGAAGACCGGCTTGCCGGTGCCGAAGGGCGGCACCGTGCTGCTCTGCACCGGGCATCACGAGCGGACATTCCCCCGCAAGGAATATTCGACCGACAATTCCGGCATCAACGTCGCCGGCACCGAATGGCTCGCCAAGCAGGGCGTGGTGCACTTCGGCATCGACTCGATGCGGCCCGGCCCCGAGGGCGTGGTCAACTCGCTGGTGCACAAGGCCTGCCTCGAGCTCGACATCACCCACATCGAGAGCCTGTGCAACCTCGAAGCGCTGCTCGGCAAAGGCCAGTTCACCTTCATCGGCCTGCCGATGAAGTGGAAGGGCGGCACCGGCTCGCCGATCCGGGCGGTGGCGGTGTTCGACCTGTAAGCCGCGGATCGCCTACCGCTGAAACCACTCCGGCACGCGCTTGAGCGCGTCGGTGCGCGCGGCCGGATTGGTGGCGCTGTGCACGCGGCCGGAGCCGTCGACCGAGAAGATGGATTCCGTGCGGACCCGCAGCGGCCGATTCGGGTGGTCGAAGTCGTGATACGCGCCGGGATACACCTGGATCGCCACCCGCGCGCTGCGCCCGCGTGCGCCCGCCACCATCTGCTGGCAGACCGCCGCCGATGCCTGGTCGTCGGCGCGCCCGATCAGGATCAGCGTCGGCACCCGCGCGCTCCAGGCGGCGTTGTTGAGCCGCCGGCAGCCGGGATAGAACGCCACCGCCGAGCGGAAGTCGGCCTGGGCCTGACCGTCGGCCTGAACCTGGAACCGCGCCCGCACCGCCCAAAGCGCGCTGATCGCCCCGCTCGACCAGCCGAGCAGCGACACCCGCTCGGCCACGGCCCACGGCTGCTGCTGCAGCCAGGTTCGCGCCGCGACCGCGTCCGCCACGCGCTCGCGGTCGGTGCGCAGCGTCTGCGGATTGACGCCGCACTGGCTGCCGAGCCCGCGCGAGCCGTTGCTGTCGGGAAACAGCACGGCGAAGCCGTCCTTCGCGAGGCGCTCGCCCCAGTCGCGGTAGCGCGCGCCGAGCCTGCCCGACGCGTTGCTCAGCCCGGTGCAGTTGTGCAGCCCGATCACCGCGGGGAACGGCCCGGCGCCCTCCGGGCGGAACAGCACCGCCTTGAGCTTGCCGCCGTCCGCCCGCACGATTTCCACGGTTTCCGGATTGCCGGCAGCCTTGGCCGCGGCAAGCGGGGCCAAGGCAACGGCTGCGATCAGAAACGCAGTTGTGGCGCGCATAGTCACAGGCTTGGGCACAGGCTTGGGCACGGTTTTTGGGCGCGGGACTGGGTGATGAATCCGGTGGAGCTCGCCGCGGCGCCAATAGGCAGCATGCTATCACGGTTGCCAGAACCGGGGCAGTCATGCGATTCCACGGAAAGGGTTTCTTGCGCCGCGCCGAGCGATTATGTTGGGCGTCAACAGCGGGGCAATTGCCGACTTCCGTGATCGCGGAGAAATGATGTGCTGAACCGCTACGATCGCCCGCCGCCGATGGCGGGAGAGGCCGAGGTCAAGTTTCTCGACGGGGATTTCCGCATTGTGCGCCCCGGCGCCTTCGTGCGCTGCGCGGTGACCGGGGTGCCGATCCCGCTCGAGGAGCTGAAATACTGGAGCGTGGATTTCCAGGAAGCCTATTCCTCGCCCGAGGCGGTGCTGCGGCGGCTCAATCCGCAGCAGGCAAAATAATCAAGCCGCGCCCGCGGCGCCCAGAACGAGCTTGCGGAACTCGGCGTCCTCCGCCACCACCAACCGCACCGGGAGCGTGCGCGCCGCAGCCTTCAGGTCCGCCGCGTCGTTGTCGCCCGCAAGCCGCGCCATGTCCTTCTCGGTCGTGACCACAACGAGTCCGTCGCGTCTGGCACGCGCGACGATGCCCGCCGCCTCGCTGCCGCTGAAGCGGTGGTGATCCGGAAACGGCAGCCGCACGCGCACGTCGATGCCTGCCACCGCCAAGGTCGAAAAGAATTTATCGGGATCGCCGATCCCGGCGAAGGCCAGCACCGGCTTACGTTGCAGCATTGCAAGCGCGTCAGCATCCGGTTCAAGCCGTCCGTGCAGCACCGGAAGCTTGCGGGCGAAGGCGCGCGCGAGCACCGGCCGGACGTGAAGGTGCTCGCCCATCACGAGCAGCGCCTGCGCGCGATCAAGCTGCGCCTCGAGCGGCGCGCGCAGCGGACCTGCGGGAAACACCGCGCCGTTGCCGACGCCGCGCGGGCCGTCGACCACCAGGATTGAAAGATCCTTGTGCAGGTTCGGACTCTGGAACCCATCGTCCATGACGATCGAGCCCGCGCCCGCGGCGCACGCCGCGTCCGCGCCGGCAGCGCGGTCGCGCGCCACGATCACCGGCGCGGATTGCGCCAGCAGCAGCGGCTCGTCGCCCACATCGGCCGCACAATGGGTCGCCGGATCGACGCGAACCGGGCCCACCAGCGCGCCGCCATAGCCGCGGCTCAGCACGAAGGGCTTTCGGCCTGCGCCGGCCAGGATCTGCGCCACGAGGATCGCCGCCGGCGTCTTGCCCGCGCCGCCGAGCGTCAGGTTGCCGATGCAGACGACCGGGACGCCGGCGTTGCGTCCCGGCCGTGCCATGCGCGCGCCGGCCACCGCGCCGTAGACCGCGCCGAGCGGCGACAGCAGAGCGCCCGCAAGCCCCGGCTGCCGCCACCAGAATGCCGGATCACGCACCGTCCCCTCGCCGCTCCAGCCGGAACTGCATGATATACGGATCGAGCGCCGTCACCGTGCGCTCGAGCGCGCCGGCGAGCGTCTCCATGGCCCGGAGGCCGGTCTGCGCCACCTTCTCGCGCGCGGGCGCATCCTTGAGCCACGAGCCGATGCGGACCGTCATCTTGCCGACGTCGGTCACGAGCTCGGCGCCACCCGCGGCGTCGAGCGCGGTGTAGATCTCGCCGAAGTTCCAGACATGCGGGCCGTGCAGGATCGCCGCGCCCAACTTCGCCGCCTCGACCGGATTCTGGCCGCCATGATGCACCAACGAACCGCCGATGAAGACGATCGGCGCGATCCGGTAGAACACGCCCATCTCGCCGAGGGTGTCGGCGACATAGACGTCCGTGTCGCGGTCCGGCAGCTCGCCTGCCGAGCGCTGCGCGAAGCGCAGGCCCGCGACCCGCGCGATCTCGGTGATGCCGGTGCCGCGCTCCGGGTGCCGCGGCACAAGGATCGTCAGCAGGCCGGGAAAGCTGTGCCTCAGCCGGCGGTGCACGTCGATCAGCGCCGCCTCCTCGCCGGGATGGGTGGAGGCCGCGGCGATCACCGGCCGGTCGCCGATCGCGCCCTGCATCGCCCAGAGCTTCTCGGCGTTGGCCGGCGGCGCCGGCGCGTCGAGTTTGAGGTTGCCGGTCGTCACGTAGCGCGGCGCGCCAAGACCGGCATAGCGCGCGGCATCTTCGGCCGATTGCGCAAGGCAGAGGTCGAAGCGTCCCAGCAGCGCGCTGATGGTGCGCTGCGCGAGCCGCCAGCGGCGGAATGAGCGCTCCGACAGCCGGCCGTTGACCAGGATCAGCGGAATCTTCCGCTTCGCGCTCGCCATGATCAGGTTCGGCCAGAGATCGGATTCGACGAACAGCGCGAGGTCCGGCTTCCAGTGGTTGAGGAAGCGTCCGACGAATTGCGGGATATCGACCGGCACAAACTGATGGATCACATGCGGCGGCAGCCGCCGCAGCGCAACGTCGGCAGACGTCACCGTCCCGCTCGTCACCAGCACGGTGATGTCGCGGGCCTCGAGCCGCTCGACCAGCGGCAGGATGGCCAGAAACTCGCCGACGCTGGCACAATGCAGCCACACCAGCGGCCCGTCCGGGCGCGCGGCCGAGCTTTGGCCGCGGCGCTCCGGCCAGCGTTCCGGGTGCTCCTTGCCGCGCTTGAGCCGAAGCCTGAGCAGAACATCCACGAGCGGCACCGCCATCGCGGTGACCACCTGATACGCCTTCAGCGTCAGGGGGGTGCGGTCAGCCACGGGCCTTGTCTCCGGCCGCGCCGTCGGCAAGCTCATAGGCGCGCGCGGTCGCAGCATTCAGCGCCTCCTCGACGGCGCGGCGCGCGAGCTCGAGCGTGCCGGCGTCGGCATCGGCGGGGACATGGATCGGCGCGCCGGCGACGCCTGCGCCGCGGCCGAACGGCAGGTTCACGGTGGTGCGGTCCCAGTTGTCGAGCACGATGCGGCGCCGTGTAGCGATCGCAACCGGATAGATCGGACGGCCCGATACCTGGGCGATCTTGACAATTCCCATGCCGGCGACGCGCGAAACCTTCGGCACATCGGCGGTCATCGCGACATTGTAGCCGTCCTGCAGCGCGCGAACGAGCGCGTTGAAGCCGAGCACACCACCCTTTTTCGCAAAATCGGAGCCATGCGATCCGGAACCGCGGATGGTCTCGATGCCGAGCCGCTCGGCGGCAATGGCGTTGATCTCGCCGTCGCGATGCCGCGAGATCAAAACCTTGGCGCGCAGATGATCGGGCTTCACAAACGGCGTCAGAAAATGCTGCCCATGCCAGAATGCGAGGATGAGCGGCGCGTGCTTGGGAATGCGCTCCAACGCGTCGGGCGGCTCGACGGTGAACCGCGTCGTATGCCAGACCAGGCGCAGGTAGTGCGCAGCAGCGATCCCGGCGGCCTTCAGGAACCACGGAGACCGGGTCAGCTTCCTCAACGGCGCCATGCGGGCAAAACCGGGCCTAGGATCTGATTCAACTTCGTTGAATCAGATCCTAGACTCATCCTCAAGTTGGAGCATGATCTTTTCCGAAAACCGCTTCACACTTTTCGGGATCATGCTCTAGCCCGTCTTTCCGGGACCGGTCGCTTCGGGATCGAGCAGCCGGTGCAGGTGAACGATAAAGTAGCGCATCTGCGCATTGTCGACGGTCTGCTGGGCCTTGCCCTTCCAGACGGCATGGGCCGCGGCGTAGTTTGGATAGACGCCGACGATGTCGACCTTTTCGAGATCCTTGAATTCAGTCGAGTTGATGGACTTGAGCTCGCCGCCGATGACGAGATGCAGCAATTGCTTTGACGGGGCAGCAGGCATGGTTGTTCCTTCGCATCGCGCAAGCTTGCGCGCACGGGGTTACCCCGGCTCGCTGGTCTGAGCGCGCACCAGATCGACCAGCGCTGCGTGGCGCTCGTGTCCCGCTGCAATCAGGACGCCGTGCACCGGCTCGGGCCGGTTGTAAATCAGCGTCCGGCCATCGAGCGCTGTCATCACGCCACCGGCTTCGTGCACCAAAAGATCGGCAGCCGCAAGGTCCCAGTCATGGCCGTTGCCGCCGGCCATTGCTGCGTCAAGCGCGCCATGCGCGACCCGTGCGAGCCGCAGCGCCAGCGAATGAATCCGGGGCATCGGCTCAATTCCCGCGCCTGCCGCCACCATGCGGTCCAGCACGCGCTTAGGCCCGCCGATCCGCGCGCTGGTCAAGCCACCATTTGTGACACGGATCACCTCGCCGTTCCGCGTCGCGCCGCCGCCCGCCGTCGCCAGAAACAGCTCCTGCGTGACCGGGGCATAGAGCGCCGCCGCCACCGGTCGGCCCGCCACCACCAAAGCCGCGGAAATGGTCCAGTCCTCGCGGCCCGCCATGAACGCGCGCGTGCCGTCGATCGGATCGACCACCCAGACGCGCTCTGCCTGAAGCCGCGCCGGATCGTTCTCGCTCTCCTCGGACAGCCAGCCGTCGCCCTCCCGCTGCAGGCGCTTGTGAAGCAAATCGTTCGCCGCGATGTCGGCTTCGGTAACCGGCGAATCGCCCGTGCCCTTGGTCCAGCTCCTGAGCGGCCCGCCGAAGAAGGCGAACGCCACCGCGCCGGCCTCCTGCACCGCAGCCGCCAGCCGGTCGCGGTCGTGCCGATGGGCTCCTTCGCCGGCGGAGAGCTCAGACGCCTGCAATCGTCAGTCCTTCCAGCCGAAGCGTCGGCGCGTTGGTGCCGTAGCGGAATTGCAGGTTGTTCGCGGGCGTCACGCTGCGGAAGATGTCCGACATGTGGCCGGCGATGGTGACCTCGCTCACCGGATAGGTGCGCTGGCCCTTCTCGATCCAGAAGCCCGAGGCGCCACGGCTGTAGTCGCCGGTCACCATGTTGGCGCCGGAGCCGATCAGGTCAGTGACGTAGAAACCCTCGTCGATGTCCTTGATCAGATCCTCGGGGCTGAGCTTGCCCGCCTCGAGATGCAGATTGGTCGGTGACGGCGACGGCGTCGATGAGGCGCTTCGCCCGGCGTGGCCGGTCGTGGCCAGGCCAAGCTCGCGCGCGGTGGCGCTGTCGAGAATCCAGGTCTTGAGCACGCCACCCTCGACAAGCGCCATGCGCCTGCCGGCGACGCCCTCGCCGTCGAACGGCCGCGAGCGCAGTCCGCGCCTGCGCAGCGGGTCGTCGATGATGTTGACGCCCGGGGCGAAGATGCGTTCGCCCATCTTGTCCTTGAGGAAGCTGGTCTTGCGCGCAATCGCGCTGCCGTTGATCGCGCTCACGAGGTGGCCAATGATCGAGCCGGCGACGCTCCAGTCGAACACCACCGGCACCTTCCGGGTCGAGACCTTGCGCGGGTTGAGCTTGGCCACCGCCTTCTCGCCGGCAGTGCGGCCGATCTTCTCGGGGTCGTCGAGGTCTGCGGCATGCAGGGCCGAGGAGAAATCGTAGTCGGTCTCCATGCCGGTGCCATCGCCGGCGATGGCCTGCATCGACACGCTGTGGCGCGAGCCGAGATAGGCGCCGGAGAAGCCATGGCTGGTCAGCAGCACCATGCCGCCGATCCCCGCCGAAGCGGACGCGCCGCCCGATTTGCTGACGCCCTTGACGGCGCGGCCGGCCTCCTCGGCGCGGCGCGCGATCTGCTCCAGCGCGGCGGTGTCCGGCAGGTCGCGGTCCACAAGGTCGAGATCGGGAAAGCTCTTCGCCAGCAGCGAGGCTTCGGCCAGGCCCGCATAGCGGTCCTCCGGCGCGACTTTGGCCATCGCCACGGCGCGCTCGGCGAGCGCCTTGACGCCGTCGCCGCTCAGGTCGTTGGTCGAAACCACCGCCTGCTTCCGGCCGATCATGACTCGGAGACCAACGTCGTTGCCTTCGGAGCGCTGCGATTCCTCGACCGCGCCATCGCGCACGTCGACCGACTGCGACACCGAACGCATCGCCACGGCGTCGGCCGTATCGGCCCCGGCCGCGCGCGCAGCCGCAATCAGCCGCTCGGCGAGCGAAACCAGGGCGGATTGGTCGAACAGGGAATCCATGCGGGAAACTCACGTTTAGGTGCGGGACGCAAATATGACAAGGCGAGGCGCGTTCAGGCCTTGAGATAAGCGCGATTCCCACCGGATTCGAGGCCCGTCGGCCCACGTTGACGAAATTTGCACCGTCTCGGGCAACGCCTCGTCAAGCATGGGGGGCAAAGCCCATTTCGCTAACGGCTTTTAACCGCACCCATTAAGCGATTTCGGAAAGCCCTGCGGCATGATCGCGGCGTGACCGGGCGCATAAGTCCGGCACATGAGTTTGAGGCGTCAAACATGGGTGCCGAACAGGCCTCCGAGCGAGCCTTGGGGTCGAGCCGCGCGCTGCGGCTCGACCCTCACGCCCTGCCCGCGCGTTACGTGGCGCGCGACGGCGGAGCGGATGGGCAGGTCCGCAATATCGAGCTCGATCGCGAGCGCGTCGTGCTGCGGCGCGCGGTGCGCGGCATTCCGATGAAGGTCGGCGTGCCGATCCGCGAATTCCGCGGCGTGACGCTGCGGACGCTGCCGCCGGAGGGCGACGAGCCCGCGGCGGTCGCGGTGATGCTCGAGCATCGCGACAGCGCGCTGAGCGTGCCGCTGTTCGTCGCCGGCGCAGGCGACGAGGCGATGGCCGAGTGGAAAAGCTGGAGCCGGGTGCTCGGCGTGCCGCTTCTGGTCGACGACGGCGACGGCGCGCTGCGCGAGCCGTTCCAGCGTCTGGGTCAGCTCAGCGTCGGCCCGGTCTCGCCACGCAAGAAACGCCGCGCCGCGGTCCGCTGGCGGCGGCCGTCGATCCTGATGCGGCGGAAGCCCGGCCGGCCGCCCGCGGAGCCGGCCGTGCATCGCGGCGAGCGCGAGATCATCGCGAGAGATTAGAGCAGCTTCGCGCGGCACGTCACGGATTCACTTTGTCAAACAGCGCAGCAGCCGCCTTCGCTCGCGATGCGAGCTACGGCGCGCCAAGGACACGCGTCATCGTCCCGGGCCTTGAGTTCGGGCGCCCGGGCCGGCCCGCCGTTTCTTCCCCGCCTTAGCGGGGACACGCTTTTCCTTCCCCTCGAAAAGAGGGGTTGGAGCGCCGAGAGGCGCCGGGAGCGTGCGAAGCTCCCGGACCGGCTTTGCGAAAGCCGATCCCGCGCCAAGATTCCGGGACCCGTAGGCTTTGAGGGGGGTGGGGGTCCCGGGGCGCGGGGCCCTTGCGAAGGGCCCGGCGCCTCCCGGCGCTCCAACGCGATGCCAGTTGTCGGGCACCGCATCCTGCTCTTGCTTCGAACACCGCGATCGACGGTGACGCCTTAAGAACAAAACAGGAACATCTATAGGACCTGCGGAGCAGGAGTCAACCCACGGGAAACGGAAGGAACAGACTGGCGACCGCAAAGAAAACGCTGCTCCGGCAGCACCCGCCTCAGAACATCACGCCCAATCCGACGGTCGCTAACGATCACGCCGACGTCGGACGGGGCGGTGTATTCAGCGCGCCGAAGACCGCAATTGGAGCATTTTTCACGCCAACAACACGAGCGCGTGCGAGCACCAAATCGCCCGATTTGTCATCGCCAATCTCCGGCGTCGCGACCGAGCGACGTGACGAGTTCGTCCCGATGCGGGAGGCCGCGCGATGGACGCTACAACGCACGACGTTGTTCTCGTGGACCTCGCGCTGCAGGGAGGTGGCGCGCATGGCGCGTTCACCTGGGGCGCGCTCGACCGGTTGCTCGAGGAGCCGTGGCTCCGGATCGACGGCATCTCCGGAACCTCGGCCGGCGCCATGAATGGCGCGATTCTGGCCGATGGTTTTGCCGAGGGCGGGGCCTGCGGCGCACGCGCCGCGCTCGCAAGCTTCTGGCGCAAGGTTGCCGACGCCGCGAGGTTCAGCCCGTTTCAGCGAAGCCCGCTCGATCTCATGCTGGGCCGCTGGACGCTCGACAATTCTCCCGCCTTCATCGCCATGGATCTGATGGCGCGGATGTTCTCGCCCTATGACCTCAATCCCGCAGGGACCAACCCGCTCCGCAACATTCTTGCGGACAGCATCCATTTCGACCGGCTGACGCAGGGGCCGATCAAGCTGTTCGTCACGGCGACCAATCTGCGCACCGGCCAGGGCCGCGTATTCCGCAACCACGAGATCACGCCCGAGGTGCTGCTGGCGTCGGCCTGCCTGCCGACGCTGTTTCATGCGGTCGAGATCGACGGCGAGGCCTATTGGGACGGTGGCTATTCCGGCAATCCGACGATCACGCCGCTGGTGCGGGAATGTCAATCGCAGGACACGATCCTGGTTCAGATCAACCCGGTCGAACGGGCCGGCACGCCCCGCGCGGCGCGCGACATCCTCAACCGTCTCAACGAAGTGTCGTTCAATGCCGTGCTGCTGAAGGAGCTGCGCATGATTGCACTGCTCCGCCAGGTGGCCGATCCGGGCAACGGCGAGGGAGCCTCGTGGGCGGGCATGCGCATTCACCGCGTCGCGACCGAAATCATGACGGAGCTCGGCTATTCCTCGAAGCTCAATGCCGAATGGGGGTTCCTCACCATGCTGCGCGACGAAGGCCGGCGCGCGGCGGACGCCTTCCTGACGGAGCATCGGGACAACCTCGGCAAGCGCTCGACGCTTGATATCGACCGATTGCTGCAAACCGTGTGACACCGTGGGTGATCCTATGGGCCTGCTTGGGATTCTGCTCGGGCTCGCCCTGCTGATGTGGATGGCGTTCCGCGGCTGGAGCGTGCTGCTGCTCGCGCCGGCGGCGGCGCTTCTCGCGGCCGCGTTCTCCGGCCAGCCGCTGCTTGCGACCTGGACGCAGATCTTCATGGAGAGCGCCGCCCGGTTTCTCGCGCAGTTCTTTCCGCTGTTCCTGCTCGGCGCGCTGTTCGGCAAGCTGATGAACGACAGCGGCTCGATTGCCGCCATTGCCGACACCATGACCAAACGCCTGGGCACGGCGCGGGCGGTGACCGCGGTCGTGCTCGCGGGCGCGCTCGTGACCTATGGCGGCGTGAGCCTGTTCGTTGCCTTCTTCGTTCTCGTGCCGATGGCTCAGGCGCTGTTCCGCTCAGCCGACATTCCGCGCCGGCTGATGCCCGCGACAATCGTGCTCGGCACCTCGACGTTCACGATGACGGCGCTGCCCGGCACGCCGGCACTGCAGAATGCGATTCCAATGCCGTTCTTCGGCACCACGCCGTTCGCGGCGCCCGGCCTCGGGATCATCGCCGCAGCCATCATGATCGGCCTCGGACTTTGGTGGCTGGCCCGAGCCGAAGCCCGGGCTCATCATACCGGCGAAGGCTATGGAACCGATGCTGACGAGTCGCCGGTCGGAGCGGCAGCCGACGAGAAGCTGCGCGAGCACATCACGACCGCGCGTGAGTTCGATCCCGCGGAGATGCCGCACGGTGGCAAGGGCGAGACGTCGCCCCCCATCTTCCTCGCCGCGCTCCCGCTCGCAGTGGTGTTCGCGGTCAATCTGCTGATGTCGCTGTTGGTTCTGCCGAGGCTCGACGTGTCGTTCCTGGCCGAGGAGCAGTGGGGCTCCACGACGCTGTCGGGAGTCGCGGGCATATGGTCGGTGGTGGTGGCGCTCGCCGCCGCGATCACTACGCTGGTCGTCATCAATCGCAGCCGGTTGCCGACCCTGCGCGAAAGCATGGACGCCGGCGCCAATGCCGCCGTGCTCCCTGCCCTCAGCGTTGCAAGCCTCGTGGGTTTCGGCGCAGCCGTCGCCTCGCTTCCGGCTTTTGCAGTGGTGCGCGACTGGGTCCTGACAATCGAAGGGGGTCCGCTGGTTTCGCTTGCGATCGCGACCAACGTGCTCTCGGCACTGACCGGTTCGGCCTCGGGCGGGCTGACGATCGCGCTCGACGCGCTCGGCGAAAGCTACATGGTTCTGGCGGCGGGGGCCGGCCTCGATCCCGGCATCCTGCATCGCGTTGCCGTCATGGGCTCGGGGACACTGGACACCCTCCCGCACAATGGCGCGGTGGTGACGCTGCTCACCCTCTGCGGCGTGTCGCATCGCGAGAGCTACTTCGACGTCGTGATGGTCGGGATCGTCAGTCCGCTGCTCGCGCTTTTGGTCGTGATCGCGCTCGGAACGTTTGTCGGATCGTTCTAGGGCGTGAACTCATAACACGCAGCATCACTGCCGACCTGCATGCCGCTTGCAGCCAGCCCCGGCGCCGAAAGTACGCTTTCAGGGGAAAGCGGAAGTCAGTAGGGGCCCAAATCGGCTGGCTCGGTCGAAAATGACCCAACTGAGACATTGACCCGGCTTCGACAGCGAGACCTAAGCGCCGCCCGAGAGCGACAGCGCTGTTCACTGCAAGATCGATTTCCCGATCCACTTCGCGCTTGTAAACCGCAGACCCCCCGCCACGTTCGACCAGCGCGTTTCTCGACCTTCGTCCTGCCGGACCCTTTGCGGCCGTTGTGACGTTTACAAAGAAAGACGGCTCCCGGATTCGATCCGCGTGGCCGAAAGGCAACGAACCGGTTCAGCATAACGGAGCAACTGGTGTCGAGCATGTCAGTGCAAAATCTGACGTCAGTGCACACGCGCGCTCTGCACGATAACAAACATAATCGATGGTCATGGAACATAGACACGCATCTTAATGTTCAGAATTGCCCACGCGTCAGCAACGCGAGCGTTGCGACACTGAGCGACTAGGGATATTGTTAAGCATAGCTGCTCTTGAAGAACGGCTGGCCCGACGGCTGTTCATGGTAGCGGGCAGCAGCACTGCTATCGGTCGGCAGTTCAGCAGTTTTTCGTTGTGCCGATTCTGCTCGCATAAGCGTGCGTGTTCGCACTTCATCCTGCGCTTCGCTTGATCTCTATTGCGAGCGTTTCGGGCGGATGGAGACGCTCATGAAAAAAATTCAGTTCGCGGGCCGATCATTTGGTTCTGCGCCTACAACGTCGCGTTCATGGCTTAGCATCTCAGTCAGCCATCGCGTGTTCGCCGTTCTGTTGCTGCTTTTCATCGCCGCGGTCCCCATCACTTCGACGACAGGGGGAACGCAGCTGAACAGTGGTGGCGCCAACCTGATGTTGGCCCCCGGCCAACCGGGCCTGGAGCCCACCCTGTATTGAACACGTGTCAGCAGTCGCCAAACCGGGCAAGGCAAACGTTACCGAGAGATGCCCAAGACGTCGAAAGCGATCCATGAGACATCGATTACGATGCCCTTCTCCTGAGCATGGCGGGCCGGCCCGGATTCGACACTTGGCGTACTGCGTAGAGTTGCTCGACACAGGTCAACATACATTGGAGCACGGGTACGGCCGCCCGGGAGAGATCGCCGTCGTGAAGCCGTGAAGCCTACTGCAGGGATGGTGTTTCCGGTCGCTCCCGCACGCGCCCCGTGAGTTTACCATGAAAGGCATTGCCGAGTGGCTGGCATCGCTTGGACTCGGAGAATATAGCCAGCGCTTCGCCGAGAATGCCATCGACCTCTCGGTCGTGCGCGATCTGACGGAGCAGGACCTCAAAGACCTCGACGTCCGACTGGGGCATCGCCGCAAGATTCTGCGCGCCATCGCGGAGCTTGATGTCGCCGCTCTCGCCCCAGCCGAAGCAGTGACCGAATCGGTGTCGCGGGGCGAGGCTGAGCGACGCCACCTGACGGTGATGTTCTGCGACTTGGTCGGCTCGACCGCCCTTTCCGCGCGATTGGACCCGGAAGACATGTGGCGGGTGATCGCGTCCTACCACGCCTGCATCACCGAGGTCCTCGATCGGCACCAGGGCATGATCGCCCGATACGCGGGCGATGGCGTGCTTGCCTATTTCGGCTATCCGCGCGCGCAAGAAGACGACGCCGAACAGGCGGTGCGCGCCGCACTCATCCTCGTCGATGCCGTAGCGAACCTCCGCACAAATGCCGGCGCCGCGCTCCAGGTTCGCATCGGAATTGCGACCGGCACCGTCATCGTGAGCGAGCTTCTGGTTCATGAAACTCCGGCGGAGCAAGCCGCCGTCGGTGAGACGCCGAACCTCGCCGCGCGCCTGCAAACGCTGGCGGAGCCGGGCACAGTTTTGATCTGCCCGAAGACGCGCCGGCTCACCGGCGGGCACTTCTATTATCGCGATCTCGGCCCTGTCGCGCTCAAGGGCTGGGCAGAGCCCGTACCGGTTTGGCAGGTGCTCGGGCCGAGCGGGGTGGAGAGCCGCTTCGAGGCGATGCACAAGACCAGGTTGCCGCCGCTATTCGGGCGTGACGAGGAGACAGAGCTGCTGTTGCGCCGGTGGCGACATGCCACACAGGGCGAAGGCCAAGTGGTGGTGCTTACCGGGGAGCCGGGTATCGGCAAGTCGCACATTGCGCTCGCGCTTAACGAGCGGCTCCAGAGTGAACCGCACATCACGTTACGGCATTTCTGCTCGGCGCATCACACCAATAGCGCCTTCTTCCCGTTCATCAGCCAACTCGAACATGCGGCTGGATTCGAGCGGGGCGACTCGCCTGCGCAGAAGTTGTTCAAACTCAACGCTCTGGTTGCGCAATCCACGGCGGAGACGGAGCACGCGGCGGTTCTGGCCGACCTCTTTGCATTACCGGCCAGCGATCAACACCAACTACGGGAGCTTGGCCCACAGAAGCGCAAGGAAAAGACATTCGCGGCACTACTGGCTCAGCTCGACGGGTTGGCGGCACGGCAGCCGGTTTACTTGATCTTCGAAGATATCCACTGGATCGACCCAACCTCGCTGGAGCTGCTCGCCGCCACAGTGGAGCATGTCCCGCAGCTTCGCGTATTGCTGCTCGTCACCGCCAGGCAGGAATTCACGCCGCCTTGGCCGAGTTACCCGCACATGACGACCATCACGCTTGCGCGCCTCGGCCGGCGCGACGGTGCGGCGCTGGTCGAGCGGGTGACGGGCGGCAAGACCCTGCCGCAGGAGGTGATGGACGAGATTCTCGCTCGCACCGATGGCGTGCCTTTGTTCATCGAGGAGCTGACCAAGACGGTGCTGGAGAGCGGGCTGTTGCAGGAACGGGACGGCCATTATGCTCTCGAGCGTCCGCTGCCGCCTTTGGCGATCCCGACTTCGTTGCATGCCTCGCTCATGGCACGCATTGATCGGTTGGCCCCGGTGCGGGAGGTGGCACAGATCGGCGCTGTAGCGGGTCGCGAGTTCCATTACGAATTGTTGCGCGCAGTGGCCGGGTTGCCGCGAGACAAACTGGACGAGGCACTCGGCCAGTTGGTGCGGTCGGAATTGATTTTCCGCCGGGGCGAAACTCCGCACGCGGTTTACACCTTCAAGCACGCACTGGTACGCGACGCGGCCTATGCCGGCCTTCTTAAAAGTCGACGCGGCCATCTGCACGCCGCCATTGCAGACGCGCTCGAGCAACAGTTCCCCGAAATGGTGGAAACCCAGCCCGAAACCCTGGCGCGGCATCTCACGGAAGCCGGTCTGATCGAAAAAGCGATCGGATACTGGCTCCAGGCCGGTAAGAACGCCGCCCTTCGTTCCGCCAACCTCGAAGCCATGGCACACCTGCGGCGAGGCATCGAGCTGACGGGCCGGTTGCCGGCCGGCAAGGGCCAAGACAGATCCGAGCTTGATCTCCAGCTGATTTTGGGACCGTGCCTGATCGCCACTCAGGGCCCGGCCGCGAACACGACCGTGGCGACCTTTGCCCGCGCCCGTGAGCTGTGCGAGCGGCTCGGAGAACCGCCCGAGTACCTTCAGGTGATGTTCTGGCTGGCGACGGCGAGCGTCGTGCGAGGCGAGTTGCCGCAGGGGCTCGAAGTCGTCACGGCCATGCCGAGCGCCGTCGAAGCGCGCGGAAACCGGGGGGCATTGCTCAATGTGATCCGCGGGCGGGCCATGATTCTCATGTTCATGGGGCGCCTCATCGAGGCCCGCGATGATCTCGAACGCGCCGTCGAGATGTTCGGCACGTGCGAGGAAGCCGATAGATTGGCCGCCCGGGCCTCCGGCCAGGACGCCGGCGTGGCCATGCTGGCGCTTTCGGCGTGGGTTTTCTGCATCCTCGGCCAGGTCGACGAGGCGGTTTCGCGAATGGGCGCCGCGCTTGAACGCGCCGACGCGGTCCAGCATGCGCATACGCACGCGTACGCCTGGTACTATGCATCCGTTCTGCACGCGCTCCGCGGGGAGCCGACGATTGCCCAGTCCTACGCGGAACGCTGTCTTGCCATATCGGAGCAACACGGATTCCGCCAGTGGCTCGGGCTCTCGCGTGCGGTCCGAGACATGTGCGCCGCGGCGCCGGATGAATCAAGCAGCGGCCGCCTCCATGAGGTGAAGGCGGCACTGGAAGAGTATCAGCGCGCTGGCTATCAGCTCGGCCTTACGGCGCAGTTCGTGCTGCTATGTCCGCTCCTTCTGCTCCGCAACGAACTTGAGGCGGCCCTGGAGACGATCGAGCAGGGACTCGCGATCGTCAGCCACAACAGTGAACGGTTTTTCGAGGCCGAACTGTATCGTCTGAAGGCACGCACGCTGCTCTTGCGCGGTGCGCCGGATGCTGAGGTGGAGTCCTTGTTGGACCAAGCTTTGCTAACGGCCCGCGCCCAACAGGCGCGATCGCTCGAGCTTCGCGCGGCAACCGACCTGGCAAGGCTCTGGATCAATCAAGGCAAGCATGCCGAGGCGCTCGACGTCCTTTCGCCCATCTATGGCCGCTTTAGCGAGGGGTTCGGGACGCGGGATCTCAAGGAGGCTGAGGCATTGCTCACTGAGTTGCAATGTCAGTTGTTGAGGCCGGCGAGCTGATGAGCTACGAGCCTGACGAGCATTTTGGCTGACGGGCCTCTGCTGCTCGGCATCGCTGACGAGATGATCGAATAAGGGGCTGCCTTGCTGCGATTGCTCACGGCCCCTTGTTGGCACATCGCGTCATTTCACCGCCCCGCAGCGAGGGCAGCGTGCCGCCGCCATGCGGTGCAATCAGCTTCAGCCTGGGATAGCGGTCGAGGAAGCCCGACAGGATCAGCCGCGCAAACGCCAATGTGGTGTCGACCATGAAGCCGATCGGCGTCGCGAGGCTGAATTCGTCGAGCCGCATGTCGCGATCGATCAGGTCGCGGCCGCGGATGTTGGCGAGCGCCCGACGCCCAGCGCTCCGTCCGCCCGGGCGCGGGCGAGCTCGGCCAGCGCATCGTCGGGATATTCCCATGGGATCGACGCAACCCATCGGATGCGATCCGGATATTGCTTCTGGACCTCCGCATAGGCCGCGTTGGCGATCCGCGCGGCCTTGCGGCTCGTCTCGCGCGTGCCCCAGAACACATTGGGGCCGGTCAGCGACAGGACGGCCATGTCAACGCCGGCTGCGTCCATCGCCTTGAACGCAGCGCGTAGTCGAACATCTCCGGCATCAGCGTCACGAACGGTGCGCCGGCGAGGTGGATCGCCGTCTGTCCGGCCCGCGTCTGCTTCAGCTCGTAGTCGCCGCCATCGCTTTTGAGCAGGTCGAGCCATGCCTGCGGAATCATATGCGTGTGGATGTCGATGACCGTCATGCTGCGCCCTTCCCGGCGCAGATCAGAACATGCGGTGCGAGGCGGCGTCCAGCAGCAGGGCGACGAACAGGATCAGACCTGCGTCGCGGTTGGCGCGGAACATCTTCAGGCAGGACTCCGGATCGCCGATATCGATGCGCGCGATCTGCCAGGCGAGGTGGGCGGCGAACGCGGCGAGCCCGAGCGCGAACATGATGCCGGCGCCGGCGAAGTATCCGGCGAGCCCGATCAGGATCACCGCCGCCGCCGAAAACGCCGCGAGCGCCGGCCTGGTGTTCTCCGCGAACAGCAGCGCCGTGGACTTGAGCCCGACCAGCGCGTCGTCCTCGCGATCCTGATGCGCGTAGATCGTGTCGTAGTGGATCACCCAGGCGATCGAGCCGGCGTAGAGCAGGAACGCCGGAAGCTCGAGCGCGCCGCGCGCGCCGGCCCAGCCCATCAGCGCGCCCCAGGAGAAGGCGAGGCCGAGAAAAATCTGCGGCCACCAGGTCACGCGCTTCATGAACGGATAGATCGCGACCACCGCGAGCGAAGCGATGCCGACCATGATGGCGAAGCGGTTGAATTGAACGAGCACCAGCAGGCCCACCAGGGCCTGCACGACCAGAAATACGGTGGCCGCCCGGACGCTCACCTGTCCGGACGGAATCGGCCGCGAGCGCGTGCGCTCGACCCTCGCGTCGATGTCGCGATCGACCAGATCGTTCCAGGTGCAGCCCGCGCCGCGCATGACGATGGCGCCGACGAGCAGCAGAAAAATGTGCCACGGGCTCGGCCCCCAGGCGCGGTCGGCCACCGCCGCCAACGCCGACGACCACCAGCACGGCAACAGCAGCAGCCACCAGCCAATCGGCCGGTCGAGCCGGGTCAGACGGAGATAGGGCTTGAGCCACTCCGGCGCGCTGTGATCGACCCAGTTCCCGGTCGCATCGGCGACGCGTCCGGAGGCGCCGCTCATGGCCGCCTCACCGCTGCAGCGCGTTGCCGGTCAGGGTGTCGAAGACGCCGCGTCCGGACCGGGTCGAGGTGTCGTCGGCGATGATCGGTCCGCCGAGCGCATCGCTGAGCGAGGGCCCGGCAGCCGCGGCCGGAGCCGCGCTGCACACCGTGTTGCGGATTTGGATGGTCTTGGCATGATTCTGCCGGACCTGGGTGATGACGTTCGGCGGCACGCCGCAAAGCCGCTGGTTGGTCTCCAGGAACTTCACCAGCTTGGCTTCCTTCACGGCGAACGACTTGAACAGCGGGCAGACCTCCTCGCGGCTCGCCTTGCGCTCGCCCGCCGAGCGGATACCGGCCGCGCCTTTTTCCACCTCGTCGCGGATGCTCGGGAAGGTGAGGCACACCTCCTGCTCCTTGGTCGGGCCGGTCGGCGGGCCAGCAAAGCCGCCCTGGGCCGGGCCGCTGAAACTGCCTTGAGCAGGACCGCCGCTGAAGCCGCCCGGACGCACCGCGAAGCCGCCTTGCTGCATGGCGCCGAAGCCGCCCGCGGACGGCGGCGGCGCGCCGCCGAAGGCGGGCGTGGAGGGCTGGGTGCCCGGAGCCGGCGGGAACGGGCTCTGCAGCTGGTTTTGCTGTCCCTGCGGCGGTGGCGGCGGCGGGAACGGGCTGTTGGACGATGCGGCCTGGCTCTGGTTCTGGCTTTGCCCGGGCGGCGGCGGGAACTGGGCGGCGGCGTCAGTCAGGCCGGCAAAAACCAGCGCGCAAGCCCCGGCCAGCGCCAGATGCAAACTCCGCTGCTGCAGAAAGCCGAACGGCCTCATGATCCTCGTCCCCGGCGACTGACGAAGCACCCCCGGTATGGCCTTCTATCAAGCCTGCAATTCGGGCGATAGGGCGGCAAGACGGCGCATCCAGCCCAGTTAACCTGTGGCGCGGCCTGCCAAGAAAAGTGTAAAGGCGGGCCAAACTCACCGGAATCGCCGCCGTGGCCCGCTACGACTTCCGCAGCCCCCGCATCTACGTCACCGACGCCCTCAAGGACGGCGCGGAGATCGCACTGGCCAAGCCGCACGCGCACTATCTGACCAACGTGCTCCGCCTCAAGCCGGGGCAGCGGGTTCTGGCCTTCAACGGCAAGGACGGCGAATGGGCGGCGGCGCTCGCCGGCGAAGGCAAGCGCGTCACGCTCAAGCTGGCCGAACAGACCCGCGAGCAGCCCGCGGCTTGCGACCTGCATTACCTGTTCGCGCCAATCAAGCACGAGCGCCTCGATTACATGGTGCAGAAGGCCACGGAGATGGGCGCCGCACGGCTGCAGCCGGTGCTGACCCAGCACACGCAGGTGCAGCGCGTGAACGTCGAGCGGATGCGCGCCAACGCCATCGAGGCGGCGGAGCAGTGCGGCGTCTTGAGCGTTCCGGAGACCGCCGAGCCGATCACGCTCGCCCGCGCGCTGGCCGCCCGCAAGCCCGACCGGCTGCTGGTGTTCTGCGACGAGGACGCGGAGGTGCGGGACCCGTTGAAGGCGCTGGCCGATGTCCGGGAAGCGCCGTCGGCCATGCTGCCGCTGACGATGGCTGAAGCGGGCTCGGGCCCACAGCCGATCGCGCTCCTGATCGGCCCCGAAGGCGGCTTCTCCGAGGAGGAGCGCAAGAAGCTCGTCGACCAGCCGAACACGGTGCGGCTGTCGCTTGGGCCACGCATCCTGCGCGCCGACACGGCGGCGGTGGCGGCGCTGGCCCTCGTTCAGGCGGTGCTGGGCGACTGGCGGTCGCCAGCATGAACCGGGTGCAAATGGGTTCGTTCGTTCTGTTTGCAACTCAGAGTTACATCAATAACTGATGCACATCTTGCGCGTATCGCTTGAGCGAAGACCGCGTCGGGACAGGTGATGGCTCAGCGCGCCGAATCAGGCAGCGCGGGGCGGAGCACGAGCGCAAGCGGCAGCGTCAGCAGACACACGCCGGCAACGACCATCAGCGCCGTCTGCGGGCTGGTCGCATCGCCGACCAGACCGTAAAGCGCCGGCGACACCGCGCCGGCGCCGATCGTTCCGGTGTAGAAGATGCCGAACATCCGCATGCGCTTGGCCGGCTCCACCAGCTCCGGCACCGAGCCGTACAGCACCGACGACGTGCCGTTGAGCATGATGCCGATCACCGGCAGCACGATGAGCGCCGCTTCGAGCGGCAAGGGCAGCAGCGAGAGGATGCCGAGCGTGGTCAGGCCCTCGGTCAGGCACACCGTGCCGATCACGCCGATGCGCGCACCGATGAAGGCGCAGACGAGCTTGCCGACGGCGCCACCGGCGAACACCAGCGTCAGCGCGAGGCCCACCGTCGGCAGGCTCGCGCCCTTGGCGATCAGGATGAACGGCAGGAAGATCAGGAAGCCCATGCGGGTGGCGCTGTCGACCATGCCGATGGCGAGCAGCAGCGGAAAGCCGGTGCGGCTCCTGGGTGCGCTCGCGGCGATCGCCTCGGCCTTGGCTTCGCCCGCGGGCGATGCCGGAACATCCGCCGGAAACCGCGGCGCAAGGACGTAGATCGCAACCGCCACCACGATGCCGAGCATGCCGATGAACGCGACGGTCGGCTGCCACGGCAGAACCACCAGCATCAGCGAAGCGAGCGCCGGCACCGACATCTTGCCGATGTCGCCCGCAAAATTGTAGGTGCCGAGCGCCTTCATCGCCCGCGGCCCGGCATAGGCGCGCGCGACCAGCGCCGACGCCAGGGGATGCTGCGTGCTGGACCCCACGCCGCCGATCAGGAGCGCGATCACCAGCGTCCAGAAGCCCACGCTCGCACCCGCGACCAGATAGCCGATCCCGGACAACGCCGTGCCCGCTGCCAGCACCAGCGGCACGCCGAGCCGCTCCGAAAGGAACGCAGAGGGAATTTGCAGGCTCGCCATCGTGCCGGAGTAGCAGGTGCGGAGCAGCCCGAGCGCCGCGTAGCCGATGCCGAACTCGGCCTGCCACAACGGCAGCATCACGTAGATCAGGTCGGTGTAGCCGTCATGCAGCACATGGGCGCCGGAGGCGACGCCGATGGCGCGGCGCTCTTGCGCCTTCTCTTGCGCCTTCTCTTGCGCCTTTTCTTGCGCCGTCTCTTGGACCGTCTCTTGGGCCTTGGCCGCGGCCGCGCCGGCCGCATCGCTGGTTGCCGCTTCGCCCGCCGCGCTCATGCGGTGGCTTTGGCGGGGCGGCGCTCGATGAACGCCACGCTGACGAAGGAGATCACCGGCTCCCCCTTCTGGTTGACGCCCGTATTGCGGATCGACATTAAACCCCAACCGGGGCGGCTGTTGGAAGCGCGCTTGTCGACGATTTCGGTCGAATAGGTGACGGTGTCGCCGGCATAGACCGGCTTGAGCCATTTCAATTCGCGGAAGCCCGGCGACGGCCCGAGCGACGCCACCGCCTCGCCGCGGCCGCGCCGCGCCTCGTCCTCGCGGCGCTGATGGTCCACCATCAGCCGCATCCAGACCGACGCCGTGTGCCAGCCCGAAGCGCAGAGCGCGCCGAAGTGCGAGCGCGCCGCCGCCGCTTCGTCAAGGTGAAACGGCTGCGGATCGTATTTGCGCGCGAACCGCTTGATGTCGTCGGCCGTGAACGTGTGCACGCCAAGTTCAGCGCGCTCGCCGATGGCGATGTCCTCGAAGAACTTCATGACGCCGCCCCAGTGTCGCGGTTCGGAAGTTCGCCTGAATTCTCGGCTGGCTCCGAAGCGAACTTCCGAACCAAAGCGACACTGGCACTTGTAAGCTTCAAGTGTCCCTTTGGACCCGAAGTTCGCAAAAATGTGTGCTGAGCAATCATGCGAACTTCGGGTCCGGGACACTTGCGCTGCGCCGCCCGATCATCAGCGACGTGCTGAGCGTCATCACCGGCACGCCGGAGTCGTTGAAGATCTCGAAGTCGAGCTTGACGAAGCCCATGTCGGGCCGGCTCTTTGAAACGCGTGCCTCGGCGACCGTGGCGCGCAGGTGCAAGTCGTCGTCGGGGCGGATCGGCTTGAGCCACCTCACCGCGTCGACGCCCGGCGCGCCCATCGAGGCAGACTGGCCGACGAAGGCATCGACCGACATCCGCATCAGGATGCAGCAGGCGTACCAGCCCGACGCGCTCAAGCCCCCCATCATGGTGTCCTTCGCCGCCGCCTCGTCGAGGTGCATCGGCTGTGGATCGAATTCGGCGGCAAAGCCGATCATCTCCTCGCGCGGCACGCGGCGCGGCCCATGCTTGAACACGCGGCCGGGCGTAAAATCCTCGAAATGGAGCTTGGACACCGGGAGCTTGATTTCATTTCCGACGGGATTGGTCATCGGCTTCTATCATCCACAAGCGGCGCTGTCCCGTTTGTTGCCGCCGCAATAACGGCGCGAATCGGACATGATCGTTCGGAATTGCTAGATTTGCCTTAGAGGCGTCCCGGGCGACAGGAGGGTTTATGTTCAGCTTCAGCGACCTGTTTCAGTGGGAGCGCTTTGTCACGCCGTCGATCATCAAGCTGTTCTTCTGGCTCACCGTCGGCATTGTCATCCTGTTCGGGCTGTCCGGCATCGCCACCGCATTCAAGCAGATGTCGGCCAGCCCCGGCGCGGGCATCCTGACGCTGCTCGCCGCCATCCTCGGCGTCGGCTGCGGCGTGATCTTTGCCCGCATCGCCTCGGAGTTCATCCTGATCGTCTTCCGCATCAACGAGCATCTCGGAGCGCTGCGCGGACGCGGGGAGATCTGACGCCGCCGTCATTCCGGGGCGCGCGTCATAAGCGCGTTCACGCGCGCCTTCAACGCGCTATGGCGAGCCCGGAATCCAGACGCATATTCGGTGTGTGTAACTGGATTCCGGGCTCGTTCGCATAAGCGCGTAAACGCGCTCATGCGAACGCCCCGGAATGACGGGGAGAGAGCGCGCCCCGGAATGACCGCGGAAGAGATTACGTCGCAAAGCGGAAGTGCATCACGTCGCCGTCGGCAACGACGTACTCTTTGCCCTCCAGCCGCAAGCGGCCCGCATCACGGGCGCCGGCCTCGCCGCCGTACTTCACATAGTCGTCGAAGGAGATCGTCTCGGCGCGGATGAAGCCGCGCTCGAAGTCGGTGTGGATCACGCCGGCCGCCTGCGGGCCCTTGGTGCCCTTGGTGATGGTCCAGGCGCGCGCCTCCTTCGGCCCCGCGGTGAAGTAGGTCACGAGATGCAGGAGGTCGTAGCCGGCGCGGATGAGGCGGTCGAGGCCGGTTTCCTGCAAGCCGAGATCGGCGAGAAAATGCTCCCGCTCCTCGGCCGGCAACGCCGCGATCTCCGATTCGATCTTGGCCGAGATCACCACGCAACCCGCGCCCTCGGCCTTGGCCCGCGCCTCGACCTTCTGCGACAGCTCGTTGCCGGTCGCAGCCGAGCTTTCCTCGACGTTGCAGACGTAAAGCACCGGCAAGGAGGTCAGCAGGCCGAGCTGGTGAAACATCTTCTCCTGCTCGGGCTTGCGCTCGACGAGCCGTGCGGGCTTGCCGTCGCGCAAAAGCTTCAGCGCGGCCTTGATCAGCTCGAGCATTTCCTTGGCTTCTTTTGCCTCCTCGCCCTGCCCCTTGGCCTTCTTCTCCAGGTTGTCGACGCGCTTCTCCAGGCTGTCGAGGTCGGCGAGCATCAGCTCGGTCTCGATGGTCTCGATGTCGGCAACCGGATCGATGCGCCCCTCGACGTGGGTGACGTCATCGTCCTTGAAGCAGCGCACGACATGGGCGATGGCATCGACCTCGCGGATGTTGGCGAGGAACTGATTGCCGAGCCCCTCGCCCTTCGACGCGCCCTTCACCAGCCCGGCGATATCGACGAACGACAGCCGCGTCGGCAGTATCTCCGCGGACCCGGCAAGCTTTGCCAGCACCTCGAGCCGCGGATCGGGCACCGCCACCTCGCCGACGTTCGGCTCGATGGTGCAGAACGGATAGTTCGCCGCCTGCGCCGCCGCGGTCTGCGTCAGCGCATTGAAGAGCGTCGACTTGCCGACATTCGGCATGCCGACGATGCCGCATTTGAAGCCCATGATTTTCTCTTGCCTATCCCGTCGTTACTTTGCGCCCTTGTCGTCGACCTCGGGGCCGAAGCCCTTGGCGTCCATCGCAAGGTGCACCTTGTTCTGAAACGTCGAGTCCTGACCGCGCGCCAGGAGCTCCGCATTGTCGGCAATGATGTCGATCAGCGCCTCGACCCACGGCCGCTCGCTTTTCGCAAAGTCATTGAGCACATAGCCGTGCACCAGCTCCTTCACGCCGGGATGACCAATGCCGATCCGCACCCGCCGGTAGTCGTTGCCGATGTGCTCGGTGACCGAGCGAAGCCCGTTGTGGCCGGCGATCCCGCCGCCCGCCTTCACCCGCACCTTGGCCGGCGGCAGATCGAGCTCGTCGTGAAACACCACGACCTGCGAAACGTCGAGCTTGTAGAAATGCATCGCCTCGCCGACCGCGCGCCCGGACTCGTTCATGTAGGTGCCGGGCAGCAGAAGCTGCACCCGCGCGCCGCCGATCGGCCCCTCGGTCGCGACGCCCTGGAAACGCCTGCGCCACGGCGGCAAGCCGTGGCGCTTGGCGATGGCCTCGACGGCCATGAAGCCGACGTTGTGGCGTTGGCCGGCATGTTTCGCGCCGGGATTTCCGAGCCCGACGAAAAGCAGCATGCCCGACATCCAGTTGGAGCCTGACCCAGCAACGGATCAGGCTCGCTTGCCAGTTGGAGCCTGACCCGGCAAGCCGGATCAGGCCCACTTGCGTTACTTCTTCGGCGCAGCGCCGCCGGCGGGAGCAGCGCCCGCGGCGGGAGCGGCACCAGCGGCCGGAGCAGCGGCACCGGCAGCCGGAGCAGCAGCGCC
>JAIESC010000144.1 GCA_019746355.1 Xanthobacteraceae bacterium
GCCTAGTGGGGCGACGGAGAATCGAACATGCGCTGGGAAGATCTGCCGCAAAGCGACAACGTCGAGGATCGGCGCGGCGACGGCGGCTATGGCGGTGGCGGAATGGGCGGCGGCTTCCCGATGGGCGGCGGCGGGCTCGGCATCGGCACCATCGTCGTGCTCGGTCTCGTCGGCTGGGCGCTCGGCATCGATCCGCGGCTCTTGATCGGCGGCGCGGAAATCCTCACCGGCGGCAACCAGCAATATGAGCAGCCGCAGCGGCCGTCGCAGTCGGCTCCGGTCAACGACGAGACCGCGCGCTTCGTGCGCGCCGTGCTCGGCAGCACCGAGGTGCAGTGGAAGGAGATATTCTCCAAGGACGGCCAGACCTATCGTGCGCCGAAGCTTGTGATGTTCTCGGGCGGCACGCGCTCGGCCTGCGGCGCGGCGCAGAGCGCCATGGGGCCGTTCTATTGCCCGCGCGACCGCGAGGTCTATCTCGACGCGACGTTCTTCAAGGACATCGAGCGCCGCTTCCGCGGCTGCAGCGGCGAGGCGTGCAAGTTCTCCAGCGCCTATGTGATCGCCCACGAGGTCGGCCATCACGTGCAGAACCTGCTCGGCATCCTGCCGAAGGTGCAGCAGGCGCAGCAGGCCTCGGGTGACAAGGTCGCATCGAACCGGCTGCAGGTGATGGTCGAGCTGCAGGCCGACTGCTTCGCCGGCGTCTGGGCGCATCACGCCGAGAAGCGCTGGCAGCTTCTGCAGCCCGGCGACATCGAGGCGGCGTTGCAGACCGCGACCGCCATCGGCGACGACATGCTGCAGAAGCGCGCGCAGGGCTATGTGGTGCCCGACAGCTTCACCCACGGCTCGTCCGAGCAGCGCAGGCGCTGGTTCACCACCGGCTTCAAGGAGGGTACGCTCAAGGCCTGCAACACCTTTGCGGCCGCGTCACTCTAGCCGTCGGAATCCGCCACGATGCCGGGGATTGATGAGAAACGTCCGTTCGTGCCGCTGAAGATCGCGGTGCTGACGGTGTCCGACACGCGCAAGCTCGAGGATGACAAGTCCGGCGGCACGCTCGCCGAACGGATCGAGAAGGCGGGGCACACGGTCGCCGCGCGCGCGATCGTCACCGACGACATCGAGAAAATCCGCGCGCAGATGCGCACCTGGATCGCCGATCCCGCGGTCGACGTGGTGATCTCGACCGGCGGCACCGGCTTCACCGGCCGCGACGTCACGCCGGAGGCGGCCGAGCCGCTGTTCGAGAAGCGGATGGACGGCTTCTCGACCGCGTTTCACCTGGTGAGCCACGCCAAGATCGGCTCCTCGACGATCCAGTCGCGCGCGACTGCGGGCGTTGCGAACTCGACCTTCATCTTCTGCCTGCCGGGCTCGCCCGGCGCGTGCCGCGACGCCTGGGACGAGATCCTGGTACATCAGCTCGATTACCGCTACCGGCCGTGCAACTTCGTCGAATTGATGCCGCGGCTCGACGAGGGCATGCGCCGCGCCAAAGCCCAGGGCGCGACGGCCTAAGAAAACCACCGACGTCATTCCGGGACGCTGCGACGCGGCGGGCCCGGAATCCAGAAGTGCAGGGAATCCCGCTGGCACTGGATTCCGGGCTCCGGCCTTCGGCGCGCCCCGGAATGACAGCGGAGTGCTTTTCTGCGGCCTGCTAAAGCTTCAAATCCCAAATCTCGCTGACCACCGGCTTGCCGAAGCTCTTGCGCTTCTCGCTCGAGGTCAGCGTGAAGCCCGCCTTGCGGTAGACGTGGCGGGCGGCGGTGAGCACGCTGTGGGTCCAGAGCGTGATGCCGCGGTAGCCGCAGGCCTTGGCGAAGCGGACGCATTCGTCGGTGAGCCGCGTGCCGAGCCCGCGGCCGCGCGCCGCCGGATCGACCAGCAGGAGGCGGAGCCGCGCGATCTCGTCGGTGTCCTTCACCAGGAACGCCGAGCCGACGTTTTCGCCGTCCATCTCGGCGATCCAGCAGCGCTCGCGCCTGGCGTCGTAGTTCGCGGCAAACTCAGCGACGATCTGCGCGCACAGGCCCTCGAAATTGTCCCCCCAGCCGTATTCCTCCGTATAGAGCGTGGCGTGGCGGGAGACGACCCAGCCGAGATCGCCGGGCTTAGGCTCGCGCAGGATGATCTCGGGCTCGGCCTCGGGCGCGATCATCCGCTCGACCGCGCGCATCGCCGAGACCAGCCGCTCCTGCTCGGGATCGCTCAAGCGGTGCAGCACGTCGCCGACCTGCCGCACGGTGCGCCGCTCCAGGAGATCCATCGCCTTGCGTCCCATCGCCGTGATCGAAAGAAAGCTCTGCCGTCCGTCCGACGGCGAGCGTTCTTTGCGGATGAGCCCTGATTTCTCGAACTGCGCGACCAGCCGGCTGAGGTAGCCGGCGTCGAGGCCCAGGTCGCGGCCGATTTCGGTTGCCGTCGCCGAACTGCGCTCACGGATTTCGTAGAGCACGCGCGCTTGCGTGAGCGAGAACGGGCTGTCGAGGTAGCCGTCGCGCAGCACGCCGAGGTGCTGGGTGTAGAAGCGGTTGAAGCGCCGCACCGCGGCGATCCGTCCCGCGTCCGGTCGTGGCAAGGCCCGCATGGCGCAAGCGTCGGCGAATTACTTGACTGAGTCAAGTATTTCGCCAAACGAAAGGCGGCCTCCGGGTTTGCCCGGACGCCGCCTTCAGGTCTCGCGCGCTGTCACTTAGCGATAGCGCATGTTGAAGTCGTGCTCGGTGCGGGCGTCGCGGATGCCCCAGTTGCCGGCCTGCCACTGGTTCTGCACGCAGAACGAGCGCGACTCGCCGGCGATGTAGGCGCGGCAGGTGGCAAAGGTCGGGAAGTCGCAGCGCTCGCCGACCGAGCCGCCGCCGCGATCGATCTTGGCGCACCAGTTGCCGCGGAAATACGCCTCGCTCGGCTGCGCCTGAACCAGCGCGACAGTGGCCAGCGCCGCAATCAAAAGGATCTTCTTCATTTTAATCTCCCGGCCGTGCGGCCTTGATCGGTTCGCCGGCATGCAAAGGCATGCCGCTCCGGCCATTGGTCGCGGGCGGTAGACGAAAAGTTCGATGGCCTTGCGCCGCCGCGTGAATGCGGCCGATTGACCAATCAAGTCCGATACTTAGATCGATTTTTCTTCAGTCGGCGGGGCGGGCCTTCGGCCGGGTATTGGCTGACCCGGCAGAACGCGCTCGAGCCGAATACGATCCGCTCACCTTGGCAAGCTTCGAAGCTCCGGAACGAGCAATTCTCGCTCACCGAGCCACGCCCCAAACTGTAGACGAGGCACCAGCCACCGCTGCGATAGGCCGCATCGGCTTGAGAGGCAAAAGGCAGGGCAAAGACCGCGAAAAACAGGCCGCAACTGAGAATTTTGCGCATGGAGCGTTCTCCCTCGGCTGGCGCATCCCCGAGCGCTGGACGGAACAAGCCCAGAAATCCCGACTTGTTTCAATGTTTTCGCGCGCGGTTTCGCCGGAACAAAGAGTCTGTTATTTTGTTCTTGTTTCGTTCACGTAAGCATCCTAAGTTAAGGCCATGGCCCGCTCTTCTTCAGCAGCAGCTTTCCGCAGCCCGCCGGCGTCGGTGCCCTCCGCGCCGGCGGGCGGCATGACGGATATCAGCATCGCTTTCGAGAGGAGGCGCGGCCGCGGCACGCTGTCGAATACCTCGGGCCGCTACGAGCCGCTCGCGCGGATCGCCTTCGACGACGGCTGGCAGAGCCTGGAAGAGCTGCCGCCGTTCGCCACCACCGTCGCGGTCGACGCGACGCGCAAGATCATCACCCGCAACGAGTCGCCGGACATTTCCTTCGACCGCTCGATCAACCCCTATCGCGGCTGCGAGCACGGCTGCGTCTACTGCTTCGCGCGGCCGACCCATGCCTATCTCGGGCTGTCGCCCGGCCTCGATTTCGAGTCGAAGCTGTTCGTGAAGCCGGACGCGCCGGCCTTGCTCGAGAAAGAGCTGTCCGCGCCGGGCTATCAGCCGCGCACCATGGCGATCGGCACCAACACCGATCCGTATCAGCCGGTCGAGCGCAAGTATCAGGTGATGCGCGGCATTCTCGAGGTGCTGGAGCGGGCAGGGCATCCGGTCGGCATCGTGACCAAGTCGGCGCTGATCCTGCGCGATCTCGATATCCTGGCGCGGATGGCGGAGCGCAATCTCGCCAAGGTCGCGATCTCGGTCACGACCCTCGATGCCAAGCTCGCGCGCACCATGGAGCCGCGCGCGGCGACGCCGCAGCGGCGGCTGGAAGCGCTGCGGCAGCTCTCGGCCGCCGGCGTGCCGACCTCGGTGATGGTTGCGCCGGTGATCCCGGCGATCAACGACGCCGAGATTGAGCGTATCCTCGATGCGGCGTCGATCGCCGGCGTCAAGGGCGCGGGCTACGTGCTCCTTCGCCTGCCGCTCGAAGTCCGCGACCTGTTCGTCGAGTGGCTGCGCGCCAACTATCCGGACCGCGAGAAGCACGTCATGAAGCTGATCCGCGACATGCGCGGCGGCAAGGATTACGACTCGACCTGGGGCACGCGCATGACCGGCGCAGGTCCCTATGCCTGGATGATCGGGCGGCGATTCGAGAACACCTGCGCCAGGCTCGGTCTCAACACCCACAGGCGGCCGCTCACGACCGAGCATTTCCGGCCGCCGCATCCGCGCGCCGAGCAGCTCAGCCTGTTCGGCTGAACGGGCGGACGGCTTCATCCAGCAGGGGAGTTCCGTGATGAGTCCAAAACTGACCGCCGTCACGCTCGGCGTCAAAAGCGTGCCGGCGAGCGCGCGCTTCTACGAGGCGCTCGGATTGCAGCGCAAGGTGCGCGCGACCGGCGACGAGATTGCCTTCTATGAGGCGGGCGGCGTGGTGCTGGCGCTGTGGGGCTGGAACAAGCTTGCCGACGACTCGGTGGTGCCCATCGATCCGCGGCCGCAGACGTTTCGCGGCTCGACGCTGGCCTGGAACTGCGCAAGCGCCGAGGAGGTCGATGCGATATTTACCCATGCGCTGAAGGTCGGAGCGGGGCTTCTGCGCAGGCCGGAGAAAACCGAATACGGCGGCTATCGCGGATATTTCTCCGACCCGGACGGCCACGTCTGGGAGGTGGTGCACGCGCCGGGGTTCGCGCTCGGTGATGATGGCCGGTTGGTGCTACCTGACTGAGGTTGGGTTTTCCCCGCCATTCCCAGCAAGGAACTTGCCGCATTTGACTTGAGGCCGCGCCTGCGCAGGATCGCGGCTGATGAGTCGAAAGCCTGCCGTCAAAGCCAAGCCACGCGAGACCGAGCGCCTGCCGCTCGGCGAGGCGGCAGTGCGGCCGACGTTCCGCCGCGAACGGAGCGCGCTTGCCAAGGGCATCTGGCCGGTCGCGGGCTGCGACGAGGCGGGGCGGGGACCGCTGGCGGGGCCCGTGGTGGCCGCGGCCGTGATCCTCGATCCCAAGCGCATCCCGCGGGGCTTAAACGACTCCAAGAAGCTCGAGCCCGAGGAGCGCGAGAAGCTCTACGAGAAAATCTGCGCCAGCGCCGAAGTGTCGGTGGCGTTCGGCTCGACCGCGCGGATCGACCGCGACAACATCCTGCGCGCCTCGCTCTGGGCGCTCGCCGCCGCGGTGAAGGCGCTGCCGGTGCGGCCGAAACTCGTGTTCGTCGACGGCCGCGACAAGATCGACTGCGGCTGCGACTGCCAGGCGGTGATCTCGGGCGATGCGCTGGTGCAATCGATCGCCGCCGCCTCGATCGTCGCGAAGGTCACCCGCGACCGCCTGATGAAGCGGCTCGGCGCGGAGCATCCGGGCTACGGCTTCGAGCGCCACATGGGCTACAGCGTCCCGGAGCACTTCGCGGCGCTCAACCGGCTGGGGCCTACGATTCACCACCGCCGCTCGTTCGCCCCGGTCACGGCGCTGCTCGGCGAAGCCGTGGCGGGCGATATTGTCGCGCAAGCCGTCACCGCCGGCCTGCCGCTTTCGCTCCCGGACGAGCTTCCAAGCACCTGATCCGTCAGCAGAGTTCACCGCCCCCCGGTTCTTGTATAGTGAGGCGCCGGGGTGGGCCGGACTTTTGACGCGGATGATTGCGCCGGCGTGGCGGCCGGCCTTGTTCGTGTCGATATTGCGCGTGAGTAGTGTCGCCCGCGTCAAAGGGGTGCTGGGGGCTCCCGGGGAAGATGGTCTCGATTTCGCTGTTCGTCGAGCTGCTGCGGACCCGGCCGCTCACGCTGTTCTGGACCATGGCGGGACTGCAGATTGTCCTCTGGACGCTCGTGCCGCTGCTGTTCTATTCCGCGCCGCCCGGCCAGTTGCCGCTGGTACTCGCCATCGGCCACGACTTTCAGCTTGGAACCGACTTCGGGCCGCCGCTCGCGTTCTGGCTCGCCGAGCTCGCCTATCGCGCAGGCGGCATGTTCGGCGTCTATCTCCTCTCGCAGATCTGCATCGTCGTCACCTTCTGGGCGGTGCTCAATCTCGGCCGCGCCGTGGTCGGCGAAAGCCACGCCGTGATGGCGGTGCTGCTGATGGCCGGCGTCGCGGTGTTCTCGGTGCCGACGCCGGAATTCGGTCCGGCGATCCTTGCCACCCCGCTCTGGGCCACGCTGCTGTTTCACTACTGGCGCGCGGCGCATCGCGGCGAGTTCATCTACTGGCTCGCGGTCGGCGTCGAAGGCGGGCTCCTGCTGCTCACGACCTATGGCGGCGTGATCCTGCTCGGCCTGGTCGTGCTGTTCATGCTCTCGAGCAAGATCGGCCGCTCGCATCTGGAAACCGTCGGTCCGTGGGTTGCGGGCCTGGTCGTCGTCGTGATCCTGTTTCCCTACCTGATCTGGCTCGATCTCGGCGGCGGCACGAGCCTGATCGGCCGCGCGCAGGTGATGCAGAACCTGCGCATGTGGGGCTGGATGCTCGCGGCCCTGCTGGTCGGCCATCTCGGCCTCGGCATCCTGGTCGTGCTCGGGCGCGGTTTCATCATTCCCTCGCGCAGCAAGCCGCCGGAGGTGATGCGCGAGCCGGTCGATCCCGGCGCGCGCGTGTTCGTCTATTTCTTTGCGTTCGTACCCGTGCTGGCGATGGGGCTGTTCTCGTTCCTGAGCCCGCGGCCGGAGAATTTCATGGCCGCGCCGCTTGCGGCGATGTCCGGGCTCGCGGTGATCGTTGCGGCCGGCGACCGCATCCGCATCGAGCATCAATACGTGATCGGCTACGCCTGGGCGGCGCTGATGATCCTGCCGCCGGTCCTGGTGGCGCTGGCGATCACGATCCAGCCGTGGATCTTCGCCGTGGATTTGCGGGTCGGGCGCCCCGCGAAAGAGATCGGCTCGTTCTTTGCCGAAAGCTTCCAGCGAAGGACCGGCAAGCCGCTGGAGATCGTCGGCGGCGATCTGCCGATCGCCGCGCTCATTTCGCTCACCGCGCCGACCCGGCCGAGCCTCTATCTGGAGTCGGCCCCGGAATATCTGCCGAAGGTGACCAAGCGCGAGATCGAGGAGAAGGGCGCGGTGGTGGTGTGGCAGGCGGCCGACACGACCGGCCGGCCGCCCGCGGAAATCCTCCGCCAGTTTCCCAATATCGTCGCCGAGGTGCCGCACACCTTCTCGCGGCGCTTCCAGGGCCGCATGCCGCTGATGCGGCTCGGCTGGGGCATGATCCGGCCGTACGTGCCGGGCGTGGTGCCCGAGCCGCCGCAGGAGCCGCTCGCCCCGCCGCAGCCGATCCCCGCGCCGCCGCCCGAGCCGCAATGGCAGATGCCGCAGTTTCCGCAAACGCCGCCGCAAGGTGCGCCACAGGCGCAGCAGCCCGCAGCGCCTGCTCCCGCGCCGAGCCCTGCCACGCGCGAGCCCTCGTCCCGCCCGCCGCGCTCGCTGCCGCAGCTCGAGCGCCACGCGCCGCAGTGATGGCTCGCGGATGTCGCTTTCAATCGGCCAGCGCTGCTTTCGCCACCGTCGTGCCCGGCCTTGTGCCGGGCATCTCGCTTGGGGGCGCGCCGAGCCAGCCTCATCGAGATGGCCGGGACATAGGCGAGCGAAGCGACGCCGTCCTTCGGACGGCTAAGCCCGGCCATGACGACGGCTAATTTTCTCGAATGAAAAATATCTAGTGATAGCTCTCGCCCGGCCGGACCTTGCCGCGGAACACGTAGTAGACCAGCGCCGTGTAGGTGAGCGCGAGCGGCAAGAACACCAGCGTGCCGAGCAGCATGAATATCTGGCTCGCCGGCACCGCGGCCGCCTGCCAGACCGTCATCGAAGGCGGCACGAGATAGGGAAACCAGGAGATCACCAGGCCGAGATAGCCGAGCAGGAACATTGCTATCGCGGCGATGAACGGCCGCACCTCGCGGCCCCTCTCCAGCGCGCGCCACGCCCCGAACCCGATCAGCGCGGTGACGACCGGCACCGGCCAGAGATAAAGAATGTTCGGCAGCGAGAACCAGCGCGCCGCAATTGCCGGCTGCACATAGGGCGTCCAGAGACTCACCACGCCCATGAAGCCCAGCACCGCGAGAACGAGCATCTTCGCCTGGCCGCGGGCGCGCTCGGCGATCGGCCCTTCGGTCTTCATCACCAGCCAGCACGCGCCGAGCAGCGCGTAGCCCGCGACGACGCCCAGGCCGCACAGCACGGCGAACGGCGTCGCCCAGTCGAACGCGCCGCCGGTGAACGCGCCGTTCTCGAAGCGGATGCCCTGAATGAGGCCTGCAAGGATCACGCCTTGTGCGAAGGCGGCGATCGTCGAGCCCGCGGTGAACGCCAGGTTCCACCAGGTCTTGCTGCGCGACACGACGCGGAATTCGAACGCCACGCCGCGAAACACCAACGCGAGCAGCATCACGATCACCGGCAGATAAAGCGCCGGCATGATCACCGCATAGGCGTGCGGGAAGGCGACCAACAGCCCGCCGCCGCCCAGCACGAGCCAGGTCTCGTTGCCGTCCCAGAACGGCGCGATCGAGCGCATCATCTGGTCGCGCTCGGCTTCGGACTTTGTGGTGGGAAACAGGATGCCGATGCCGAGGTCGAAACCGTCGAGGATGACGTAAAGTGCGACCGCGGTGCCGATCAGCGCCGCCCAGATCACCGGCAGATACCATTCCATGTGGTCCTCCCGCTGGCGATGCGTGCCCTTACCGGCTGCCGAGCGCTTCGCGGCCCGCGTCCTGCGCCGCCGCGAGCGGGCTCGCCGAGAACTCCTTGCTCTCCTCGATGGCGCGGCCCTGCGGCCCCCGGTTGATGAGCCGGTTCATGTAGTAGATGCCCATCGCGAACACGATGCCGTAGATGACGACGAAGAGAACAAGCGTCGTCAGAACGTGCGCCGCCGACACCGGCGATATCGCGTCGGCGGTGCGGAGGATGCCGGTCGCGATCCACGGCTGGCGGCCGGTTTCGGTGACGACCCAGCCGGCGATGACGGCGACAAAGCCGATCCACCACGCCTGGGACATGATCCAGAGATACCAGCGCGTCTCAAACAGCGTGCCGCGCCACCACAGAAACGCACCATAGAGCGCGGCTGCGACCATGAAGAAGCCGATCGCGAGCATGATGCGGAAGGCGAAGAACACCGGCACGATCGGCGGGCGCTCGCTGGCCGGCACGTTCTTCAGGCCGGGGAACAAGCCGTTCCAGTCATGCGTCAGGATGAGCGAGGAGCCGCGCGGGATCGAGATCGCGAAGCGGTTGGTCTCGGCCTTTTCGTCCGGCCAGGCGAAGATGTGGAAGTCGCCGGGCCTGGAGCCGTCCCAGTGCGCTTCCATCGCCGCGATCTTCGTCGGCTGGTGCTTGAGCGTGTTGAGGCCGTGCTGGTCGCCGATCAGCACCTGCAGCGGTGCGAGAACGGCGAGAAGCCCGATCGCCATCCGCACCATGGTCCGCGAGTCCTCGTCGTGCTTGCCTGCGAGCAGGAGGCGGCAGCCGACCGCGAGCACGACGAAGCCGGTGGTCAGATACGCGGCGTTCAGCATATGGGCGAGGCGGTAGGGGAAGGTCGGATTGAACACCACGGCGATCCAGTCGACCGGATAGGCGATGCCGTCGCGCACCTCGTGGCCGGTCGGGTGCTGCATCCAGCTGTTGGCCGAGAGGATCCAGAACGCCGAGGTGGCGGTGCCGACCGCGACGACGGCCGACGACAGCACATAGAGCCACGGCGGCACGCGGTTGAAGCCGAACAGCAGGATGCCGAGGAAGGTTGCCTCGAGGAAGAAGGCGGTCATCACCTCGTAGCCGATCAGCGGCCCGATGACGTTGCCGGCCACCACCGAGAAGCGGCTCCAGTTGGTGCCGAACTGGTAGCTCAGCACGATGCCGGACACGACGCCCATCGCGAACGACACGGCGAAGATCTTCACCCAGAACTGCATCAACCGGTGATAGCGCTCGGTGCCGGTGCGCAGCCAGAGCACGCCGAGGGTGGCGATGTAGGCCGAAAGCCCGATCGTGAAAGTGGGGAAAATAATGTGGAAGGTGATGGTGAAGGCGAATTGCAGGCGGGCCAGCAGGACAGGATCGAGGTCCATGATGCGACGCTCCGGCACCATCTCCCGGCGGCGTGCCGGCTGAGGCGCTCGCTGTTCCTAATGTCATCCTCGCTGTTGAATTCCGCAAGAGGCTGATGTCTCGCGCATGCCAGCCCGCTATGATGTGGAGCCAATTGTGATGAGTTTACCGGGGATTGGGCAGGGGACCTGACGATGAGCGACGCATCCACCAGATCTACGGGCAGCGAGCCTGCGGGCTTTCTCGAACGGCAATTCAAGCTGTCCGAGCACGGCACGAACGTCCGCACCGAATTCATCGCGGGTGCAACCACGTTCCTGACGATGGCCTACATCCTGTTCGTCAATCCATCGATTCTGGCCAAGGCCGGCATGGACCAGGGTGCGGTGTTCGTCGCGACCTGCATTGCGTCGGCGGTGTCGACCCTGGTGATGGCGTTCTACGCCAACTATCCGATCGCGCTCGCGCCCGGCATGGGGCTCAACGCGTTCTTCGCCTTCACCGTGGTGCTCGGCTACAAATATTCATGGCAGCAGGCGCTCGCCGCGGTGTTCTGCTCCGGCGCGCTGTTCTTTGCGTTGTCGCTGTTCCGGGTGCGCGAATACATCATCGACGCGATCCCGCGAAACCTGAAGCTTGCGATCTCGGCGGGCGTCGGCCTGTTCCTCGCCATCATCGCGCTGGAAGAAGCCAAGCTCGTGGTGGCGCATCCGGCGACGCTGGTCACGCTCGGCGACCTCAAGCAGTGGCCCGCGATCCTCTGCCTCCTGGGCTTCGTGCTGATCGCCGCGCTGAACTACCGCAAGGTGATCGGCGGCACGGTGATCGGCATCCTGGTCGTGGCCGCGATCGGCATTCCGCTCGGGCTGTCCAAGTTCGGCGGCGTCGTCTCCGCGCCGCCCTCGATCGCGCCGACCCTGTTCCAGCTCGACTTCTCGCGCATCTTCGAGCAGACCTTCATCATCGTGGTGTTCAGCTTCCTGCTGGTCGATATCTTCGACAATGCCGGCACGCTGATCGGCGTGACGCACCGCGCGGGGCTGCTCGACAAGGACGGCAAGCTGCCGCGCATGCGGGAGGCGCTGCTGTCGGACAGCTTTGCCGCGATGTTCGGCTCGCTGATCGGCACCTCGACCACGACGAGCTACATCGAAAGCGCGTCGGGGGTGGCGGCCGGCGGCCGCACCGGGCTCACGGCGGCGTTCGTCGCGATGTTCTTCATCCTCGCGCTGTTCTTCTCGCCGCTCGCCGGCATGGTGCCGGCCTATGCCACGGCCGCGGCGCTGCTTTACGTGGCCTGCGTCATGGCGCAGGGGCTCGCCGACATGGCCTGGGACGACCTCACCGAGTATGCGCCGGCGGTGGTCACCGCGGTGGCGATGCCGTTCACCTATTCGATCGCGACCGGCATCGGGCTCGGCTTCATCACCTACGTGCTGTGCAAGCTGATTGCGGGAAAGGTCACCGAAGCGAAGCCCGCGGTCATAATTCTGGCGCTGATCTTCGGCTTGAAGTTCGCCGTTGCAGGGTAGGGACCATGCCAAGCCGGAAATTCGTCGTTGCCGCTCTCGCCGCAATGCTTGCCTTCCTTGTGCCGCAGACGGCGGACGCGCAGTCGAAAGAGCTCAAGGTGTTCGGCTCGCGCGTCACCAAGGTGATCCTGGGCGAGCTCGGGCCGCAGTTCGAGAAGGCCACGGGCTTCCGGCCGGAGGTGACCGCCGACGTGGCGCAGGTGATGAAGCGGCGGATCGAGGGCGGCGAGCCGTTCGACCTCGCGGTGCTGGTGGACTTCCAGATCGACGACCTGATCAAGTCGGGCAAGCTTGTTGCCGACAGCCGCACCGACATCATGTCGTCGGGGATCGGCGTCGCGGTGAAGCGCGGCGCGCCGAAGCCCGACATCAGCACGGTCGAAGCCCTCAAGCAGACGCTTTTGAACGCCAAGTCGATCACGTATCTCAAGGAAGGCGCGAGCACCATTCATCTGCGCAAGGTGTTCGATGAGCTCGGCATCACCGAGGCGGTCAAGGGGAAGGCGGTCGAGACGCAGGGCGAGCAGGTCTCGGAATTCGTCGCTGAAGGAAAGGTCGAGCTTGGCCTGATCGTCATTCCCAACATCATGTCGGTGCCGGGCGCGGAGGTGGTCGGTCCGCTGCCGGCGGCGATCAACTCCATCGTCATGTTCACCGCGGGCGTGTCGGCCAACTCGCCGAACCAGCAGGCGGCGCGGGAGTTGATCAAGCTGATGAAGAGCCCGGAGGCGAAGCCCGTGATCAAGGCCAAGGGCAACGATCCGGCTTGAGGAGTATCAATGACACTGAGGCGTGCGGCACTGGGTCCCCGCGGAAGCGAGGGCCCAGTGACACAAGCACTGAACCTGCTTCGAATGGATAGAGTCGTGGCGGAGCTGACGTCATCCTGGCTGTTCTGGGCGATCATGTCCGCGGTGTTCGCGGCGCTGACCGCGATCTTCGCCAAGGTCGGCGTGGAGAACGTCAACGCCGATTTCGCGACCTTCATCCGCACCATCGTCATTCTCCTGACGCTCGCTTTCATCCTCCTCGCCACCGGCCAGCTCCAGGCGCCCGGCTCGATCCCGGGGCGCACCTACACGTTCCTGATCCTGTCGGGGCTTGCGACCGGCGGCTCGTGGATCTGCTATTTCCGCGCGCTGAAGGCCGGGCAGGCGGCGCAGGTTGCGCCGATCGACAAGCTGTCGGTGGTGCTGGTCGCGCTGTTCGGCGTGGCGTTTCTCGGCGAGAAGCTCACGCTGCCGAACTGGCTCGGCGTGGCGCTGATCGCAAGCGGCGCGATCCTCGTCGCCTGGCGCTGAGCCGGCGGCAGCCGCAACATTCAAACAGGACAGCGACATGGAAGCCAACGACGCCGCCGAAATGATGGATGCCGAACGCGCGCGCGACACCTTCAAGCAGCGCGCCGCGATCACGATTGCGATCTTCGCCATGATCCTGGCGATCTGCGGGCTCGGCGGCTCGAACGCCGGCAAGGAGGCGCTCAACAACAACGTGCTCGCCTCAAACTACTTCAGCTTCTTCCAGGCCAAGAACATGCGGCAGACCGCAACGGAGCTTGCCGCCGACGAGCTGGAGCTCGGCTGGCTCAACGACCCGACGGTCCCTGAGGCGACGCGGCAGGCGATGCGGCAGCGGCTCGAGCAGTACCGCAAGACCATCGCCCGCTATGAGTCGGAGCCGGAGACGCGCGAGGGCAAGAAGGAGCTGATCGCGCGCGCCCGCGAGCATGAGGAGAAGCGCGACCACGCGCTGAAGCAGGATCCGTATTTCGATTATGCCGAAGCGCTGTTGCAGATCGCCATCGTGCTGATTTCGGTGGCGATCGTCGCTGACCTGGCGTGGCTCGCGTTCTTCGGCGGCGCGATCGGAATTCTCGGCACGCTGCTGACGATCAACGGGTTTTATCTATTGGTGGAGATACCGGGGCTGGCGTGAAGCGGACGCGCGGTGCGGCGTCGGCGGTGCCATCCCTGCCCGCGAGGGACCCTCGTGGGGAGGGATGACACCGCCCGAGTCGCGCGAGTGTACGTCCGTAACCGATTCACAATTTCAAACAGCCCGGCGGGCAAACGTCAGCGCTCCGGGAAATCGCTCGGCACCCGGCCGCCGTCCGTCCTGTCCGCCTCGAAACAGATCGAGGAGGGTGAAGCGCCGTAAAGCGCTGGTGCGGAATCCGCCGCACCCGGTGGCCACCTTGCGGTCAGCCCAGTCCCTTCAACGGAAGGGACTGCCGGCCCATGACGCGGGCCGGCGCGCCTTGCGGCGCTTCACCGCGGTGATTTCCGTGGAGCCTGGCTCCACACGCTCGGGCCGCGCTTGCGTGCCGGGCTACTTGCTCTTTCGCCCGGTCGTACAGCAGTGCTCCCTGCGCCAGGGTCGTAGTGCCCATGAGGCGGAGTCCCGAGGCGCCCCGAGGTGTCCGGCTGACAAGGCCGAACCCGCAGGCACCGCTCCCCGCTCCACCAACAGCTGTCTCCGGTGACGCCCTCGAATGAGCGGGGATGCATGTGATGTAGAACAAAAGAAGAACATTTGTCAAATGCAGGTCCGCGAGTGCCGGCGACGGTTGCGCCGTGCCGCCGGTCAGCGCGCCATCCGGAAACGGCATCAGTTCAGTGGCAACACGATCTCGAAGGCTGCGCCGTGCGGGTTGGCCTCGCGATCGACAGCCGACCGCCATGGGACTCGACGATGGAGCGGCAGATCGAAAGGCCTATGCCCAGGCCCGTGCCCATGCAGCTGCTCTTGGTGGTGACGAACGGCTCGAACATCCGCGCCGCGACCTGCGGATCGATGCCGGGACCCGAATCCTCGACCGCGATGATGAACTCGCCGGATTCCGTCCGAAGGACGGCGTCGCTTCGCTCGCCCATGTCCCGGCTATCGACGCCTTCCTGAGGAGCCAAGGCGTGGACGCCCGCGACAAGCGCGGGCATGACGACGGATGAATCAGTGCGAGTGGAAAACGCTCCAGTATCGCCGCAGGGCTCACTCAACCGGGACGTCCGGGCGGCCCGGCACGGCGAGCGCCTGCGATCCGACGTTGACCGGCTGGACCATCGCTGCGCCATCCGGGTTGAAGACGAACGTGCCGGCGGTGTTCCGGTAAGACGCAGCATTGTGCTGCAATCGCGTATAAAGCACGGCGACGCTGACGAACTGATCATGATGCAGATCGTCGTGCGATGCGAGGCGCGAAATGTCGACGACCTGGACCTTGGCCTGGAGCGCCGCCTCCTGAACGATCGGGTTGTCGACGTCGAGCGCTCCGGCCCGCACGGCCCCCGTGCCGCCCAGAAGGGTGGAAAACCGGAGCGCGCCGTCGTCCTTGGAGACCAGCACCAGCAGCGGCGGCTTGAGCGGGCCGAGCGCCTGCACCTGGCCGCGGAACACCTGGGCGTCGATGTCGGGAGCCGCCAGCACCACACGGTTCAAGCGGGCGATGACCTGATTTTTTCCTTCGGCGCGAAGCTGACGCAGGGTTTCCATGGTCAGCATGCCGCCCATGCTGTGACCGACCAGAAGAATCTCGCCGACCTCGGGACTGGCGGCCAGCATCGTGAGCAGAGCCGCGAGCTGGTCGCGTGAGCCGATCGCCGCGGCCTTGTCGGCTTCATAGCCGATCACCTGAGCTTGTGACGGCCACGCGAACAGGATCGCGATGCCGTCGACCTTGGCATCGGCCTGCAGCTGCGTCATCCGGAACAGCGATTCCTGGAAGTTGTTGTTGAAGCCGTGCACGAAGACGAAGATCTTGTGCCGCTTGCGGCCGCCGCCTCTTGGCGCGACGGCCTTGCGGAAGTCAGCTTCGGTCAGCACGGCCTGATCGACGATGGCGAAGCTCGTCTGCGGATCAGGAGGATTGGTCGGCAGCTCGATCATGCCCGGCCGGTGGTTGGGCGGGACCGAGACGGCGAACTTCGCAAAGTTCAGCGCCGGGGCACGGTTTGCGGTGAACACGTTTTGCGACGGGCTTTGACGTTCCCGGGTGGTCGCGACGTAAATCTGCACGGGCTTGTCGCCGGGCAGGGCGGCCACCGGGGTCAGCAACTCCGGGCCGGGGCGGCTGGCGCAGCCGGACAGCGCAACGGCGATGAGAACGATGAAAGCAGAGCTGATGCTGCGGCGTGCAGAAGGACGGCGATAACCCGGTCCACGCATCACAAGCCCACCCAACCCCATGCGATGCGACGATGATATTGGAAAATGTGTTGGAATTGTTAACCGGAGCGGGGCCGGCCGTTCAATTGATCATCCGCAAGGCGGCGTTGTCGCCAATCTGCAACGCGGGCTATTGGACCACGGTCCAACTCGATTCCGGAGCCGATCCTTCCCACAGTCGGCGGTTGCTGCGCGCCGCGCGGACATGTGGGCGTGCCGCCGAGGCGCGGGGAGAGCCGGTGATGGATGACGATCGCACCCGAAGTCCCAGCCGGCGCAACGTTCTGCTCGGCACGGCGACGCTCGCGGGCACGTCGGCACTCTCCGCCGGCGGCACCCCGGTGCAGGTGGCGCAGGCGCAGCCCCAGCCGCGGCCGGCCGCGCCGTCGGGGCCGCCGAACATCGTCTACTTTCTCGTCGACAATCTCGGGTTCGGCGAGCTCGGCTGCTACGGCGGCGGCATCCTGCGCGGAGCCGACACCCGCCGGATCGACGCATTCGCTTCCGAAGGCATGAAGCTGCTCAATTTCGCGCCGGAGGCGCAGTGCACGCCGTCACGCTCGGCGCTGATGACCGGCCGCTATGCCGTGCGTTCGGGCAATCACACGGTCGCGCTTCCCGGCGACGAGGGCGGCCTCGTCGCATGGGAAAAGACGATGGGCGATGTTCTGTCGGCGCGCGGCTACGCGACCGCCTGCGTCGGCAAATGGCACATCGGCGAGTCGCAAGGGCGGTGGCCAACCGATCACGGCTTCGATGAATGGTATGGCCCGCCGCGCACCTGGGATGAATCGCTCTGGCCCGACGATCCCTGGTACGACGCAAGGCGCGACGGCGTTTCCAGCATGATGGAGGCGCGCAGAGGCGAGACGCCGCGGCCGGTGCGGCAACTCACGCCCGACGTCCGGCGCGACGTGGATTCGGAATTTCTCGCCCGCAGCAAGGCTTTCATGCAACGCAGCGTCGCGGCAAGGAAGCCGTTCTTTCTCTATTTCAATCACTCGATGATGCACATGCCGACAATTCCGCGCACAGAGTTCAAGGGCCGGTCGCGGCAGGGGGACTGGGCGGATTGCCTGCTCGAGCTCGACGCCGATTTCGCGTCAATCCTCGACACGCTGAAGGAGCTTGGCGTCGATAGCAACACGATCGTGGTTTTCTCCGGCGACAACGGACCCGAGGAGCTCGAAACCTGGCGCGGCCATCCGGGGTTTTTCGAGGGGTCCTACTTCACCGGCATGGAAGGTTCGCTGCGCACGCCGTGCCTCGTGCGTTATCCGGGCGTCGTCCCGGCCGGAAGGCAGAGCAACGAGATCGTCCACATCACCGATATGTTCACGACGCTGCTGCACTGGGCCGGAGCGGATGTGCCAAACGACCGCGAGATCGACGGGATCGATCAGCGTGCGTTTCTTGAAGGCCGGCAGGACAAGTCCGCCCGGGAGGGTTTTCCGTACTGGATGGGAGAGACGATGTTCGGCGTGAAGTGGCAGAACTTCAAGATGGTGCTCTACGAGCAGAAGACCCTGACCGACCCGGCGCTGAAGCTTTCCACGCCGCATGTCATCAACCTGGTCGTCGATCCGAAGGAGCGCAAGCCGATCGACCTTCCCTACATTCATTCATGGACGGCGGTGCACTTTGGAAAAATCCTGAAGGATTTTGCGGCCAGCGTGAAACGCGAGCCGCTTGTTCCGGCGGGCGCTCCGCTCGATCACGTGCCGCTGAGGAGATCGTAGGACGGCGCACAACCAAAAAAGTTCGCGCCGGATGCGTCCGTGCGAACGCGCGCGTGAAAGCGCGCGCTACGGCTTCAGCCCGTAGCGGCCGAACTCGTCGGCGATGTCGGCTCTGATCTGCCTGGCGGCGCTGATGTCGGAACTGCCGCCGTTCCTGTCGCCCTTGCGCAGCTTGGCAATGCCGCGGCCGTAGAGCGAGCCGGCGAGCCGCGGGTCGCCCTTCAAGGCGGCGTCGTAATCCTTGATCGCGTTGTCGAACTGGTTGAGCTTCAGATAGACGAAGCCGCGGGTGTCGAGCACGTCCGGCACGCCGGCCTTGATCTTCAGTGCCTGCTCGCAATCGGCCAGCGCCTGCTGCGCCTGGCCGGGGCTCATCGCCCGCACCCAGCAGCGCGCGGACCAGGCGTCGATGTTGTTGGGCTGGAGCCTGGTCACTTCGCCATAGTCGGCGGCGGCGCGCGCGTAGTCGCCCTTGCGCTGATAGGCGGCTCCGCGGTTGTTGTAGACGTAGATCGATTTCGGATTGAGCTTGAGCGACTGGTTGTAGTCGGCGAGCGCCTTGTCGAGCTCGTTCTTGGCCTCGTAGGCCTGGGCGCGGCTGTTGAGATAGTCCGGGTCCTGCGGATCGACCTTCAGCGCCTGGGTGTAGTCGCCGATCGCGCCGTCGAAGTCGTTTTTGTCGGCCTTGGCAACGCCGCGGTAGAAGTAGCCGTTGGCGAGGTTCTTCAGCGTCTCGTCGATCACCGCATCGCAGCTCTTGATCACCACGTCCGGCTTCGTCGACTTGCGCTCGTTCATGCAGGCCGCGGCGGCTTGCGCCGAGACCGGCGCTTGCGCGCGGCGCGGCGTTTCGGCCGGCGCGGGGGCAGGGGCCGGAGCCGGCTGCGTGGTCCGCTGCGGCTGCTGGACCTGGGCGGGCTGGACTTGGGCGGGCTGGACTTGGGCGGGCTGGACCTGGGCGGGCTGGACCTGTTGCGGCTGCGGGGCCGGCCGGTAGGAGGGCGACGATGGCTGGCTCGTGCTGCTCGCGCCCGGCGGGTTGCTCGGCACCTGCCGGTAGGGCCCGTAGGTCTGCGCGCTTGCGCCGGTCGCGAAGGCGATCGAAGCGCACAGGGCTGCGAGTTGCGGCAAATAAGGGCTGCGGCGGTCACGACACATGGTTAATCTCCGGACGCCCCCACCAACGCCACCGGTACCGCATGCCTGTGGCGGACGGGCCTTGAAGCATTCGAGCATCATTGCGGGCTGGCGATGAAACGCAATGCGACACGCGCTCTTTCTGCTGCTCAGGTTAATTTGCTACCCGGCGCTGGCGGCGATGCTGGCGGCCGGCGTGGCGCTCGGCGTGGTCTGGGTTAACGGCCAATGCCCGCCGTTCGACGAGATCGGCGTGACCTGCGCGACGAAATTCTCGCAAGCCTTGGCCGACTTCGGGCTTTCGATTGCGCTCATTTCGGCGACGACCGGCATTCCGGGAATTCCGGCGCTCGGCGGGGCGTGGCCGATGGTGCTGGATTTGCGGCGGTGGCGGAAGAGCCGCAGCGTTGCCGCGTGATTGTCGGCGCCTAGGGCCTGATTCAACTTCGTTGAATCAGGCCCGTCGCTCATCTTCCTGTTTGGGCATGATCTTTTCCGAAAACCGCTTCACACCCCGGATCAAGTCCGGGGCAGGCTTTTTCGGGATCATGCCCTAGCCCAACGCCTTTTTGATCGCGAGCAGATCGCGCCAAGCGAGACGCTTGCCGATCGGCGAGCGCAGCAGATAGGCCGGGTGCAGCATCGGCATGGCGCGGATCTCGCGCGTGCCGGTCTGATAGCCGAACCAGCGCCCGCGGTTTTTCATGATGCCCTGGATGCCGAGCAGCGCCCCGGTGGAGGGCTGGCCGACGGTGACGAGGATGTCCGGGTTGGCGAGCTCGATCTGCCGCTGCACGAACGGCAGGCAGATCTGGGTCTCCACCGGCGTCGGCGTGCGGTTGCCGGGCGGCCGCCACGGCACGATGTTGGCGATGTAGACATCGGTGCGCGCAAGCCCAATCGCCTGCAGCATCCGGTCGAGCAATTGTCCCGAACGGCCGACGAACGGCAGCCCTTGCCGGTCTTCCTCCGCGCCAGGCGCTTCGCCGACCAGCATCAGCCGCGAGCCCGGCGTGCCGTCGGCAAACACCAGCCGGCTCGCCGAGGCCTTGAGCGCGCAGCCTTCGAAGCGGTCGAGGATCGTGCGCAACTCGTCGAGGCTCGCGGCGCTGCGGGCCGCCTCGCGCGCGGCCATGACGGCGGCGTCGGGCGGCGGTGGTGCTGCTGCCGCGACGGCGACCGCTCGCGCTGGCGAGCGAAGCGTGTGGTCAGCGCGAGCACTTTCTAGTGGCCGCGCCGGCTCCTCGTGGCGCTCCGCGCCACTCGGCGGCGCGGCGCGCACCGGCGCACTGACGAAAGGCCTCGGCGGGGGTGGCGCGCTCGGCTGTGTGGCTGCGGCAGGTTGCGGCTCGGGCCGGTCCGCCGACAGCCAGTCGTTCGGCGTCTCGCCCACGGCGACGTCGACGCCGGCTTCGGCGTAGAAGGCGAGGAGATCGCGGGTCGCGCGGTTGTTGTCGGCGATCATTCTCAGTCGAACAGCCGATGGGTGTGCGGGCTTTGCAGGTGACTCAGCAGCAGGATGATGACGCCGCCGGCCAGGGTTCCCAGCGCTGCGCCGATGATGGCCATCAAAAGCGGCCGAAATTTATCCGGGGCCCGTTCCGCCCCGACTTCCTTGGCGTGCAGGCCGATGGCGGTGTTGATCAGCACCTGAATCTGCTCGGCGCTGAGCGGCTTGCTCGGCGCAAGCTCGGCCTCGTCCGCGTCGTCGTCCGGGGCGTCCGGTGCGGCCTTGCCGCTGGTCCCGTTTTTCAGCGTCTCGGCGTAGCGCCAGCGCAGCAGCACGCGCAGGTCACCGCGCAGCGTATAGGTCTTGAAGAATTCCGGGTGCTGCTCGAACAGCGCCTGCCATTTCTTGCGCTCGGCAAACTTGACCGGGGCCTTGTCGAGCTGCTCGGACGTCAGCTCCTCGCTCGCCTCGAGCTCGGCGACCCAGCGGTTGAGGGTGCCGGACGGGCGGTCGGCCACGGCCAAGATCTGGATCGCCGCGATCAAGTTCGCCAGGCGATCCTTTTCCAAATAATGGCTGTTCCCCATCCCACTGCCCTCAACGCCCCGGCGCAGGCTATCATGTTATGGAGGAAGTCCAGGTACAACATGTGCAACAAACGGTTGCGAACGCACCAAGGTCAAACCGATGCCCGATGAGATGCCAGCCCGCGAAGCGATGGAGTTCGACGTCGTCATTGTCGGCGCGGGACCCGCGGGGCTCGCCGCGGCCATTCGCCTCAAGCAGCTTTCCCCCGAAACCGGCGTGGTGGTGGTCGAGAAGGGTTCCGAGGTCGGCGCGCACATCCTGTCCGGCGCGGTGATCGATCCGATCGGCCTCGACCGGCTGCTGCCGGAATGGCGCTCCGAGGACACGCCGATCAGGACCGCAGTCACCGACGACCGATTCTATTTCATGACGCAGGCGGGTGCGGTGAAGCTGCCGAACTTCATGATGCCGCCGCTGATGTCGAACCACGGCAATTACATCGTCTCGCTGGGAAATGTCTGCCGCTGGCTCGCCACCAAGGCCGAGGCGCTCGGCGTCGAGATCTATCCGGGCTTTGCCGCAACCGAGGTGCTGTTCGAGAACGACGCGGTGGTGGGCGTTGCGACCGGCGACATGGGCATCGCCAAGGACGGCACGCACCGCGGCGACTTCACCCGCGGCATGGAGCTGCGCGCCAAGTACACGCTGTTCGCCGAGGGCGCACGCGGGAGTCTCGCGAAGACGCTCATTGCCCGATACGGCCTCGACCACGGCCGGCAGCCGCAGAAGTTCGGCCTGGGGCTGAAGGAGCTCTGGCAGGTCGCGCCCGACAAGCACAAGCCGGGTCTCGTGCAGCACAGCTTCGGCTGGCCGCTCGACAATTCCACCGGCGGCGGCTCGTTCCTCTACCACTTCGACGACAATCTCGTTTCGGTCGGCTTCGTGGTGCATCTCAACTACAGCAATCCCTATGTGTCGCCGTTCGAGGAGTTCCAGCGCTTCAAGACGCATCCGGCCATTCGCGGCACGTTCGAGGGCGGAAAGCGCATCTCCTACGGCGCGCGCGCGATCACCGAGGGCGGGTATCAGTCGGTGCCGAAGCTGACGTTTGCGGGTGGCGCGCTGATCGGTTGCGCCGCGGGCTTCGTCAACGTGCCGCGCATCAAGGGCAGCCACAACGCGATCCTGAGCGGCATGCTCGCGGCCGAGCACGTCGGCGAGGCGCTCAAGGCTGGACGCTCGCACGACGAGATCGCCGAGTATGACGAGGCCTGGCGCGAGGGCGAGATCGGCCGCGACCTGTGGAAGGTGCGGAACGCCAAGCCGTTGTGGTCGAAGCTCGGCACGCTGCTGGGCATCGGCGTGGGCGGCTTCGACATGTGGTGCAACACGCTTGGCTTCTCGCTTCTTGGCACGCTCGCCCACGGCAAGCCAGACGCGCAGACGCTGAAGCCCGCCATCGAGTGCCGGCCGATCCCCTATCCCAAGCCCGACGGCAAGCTCACCTTCGACCGCCTCTCATCGGTGTTTCTCTCCAACACCAACCACGAGGAGGACCAGCCGCCGCACCTGCATGTCGGCGACATGGCGCTTCAGCAGGCATCGGAGCACGATGTTTATGCAGGGCCCTCGGCCCGCTATTGCCCGGCGGGTGTCTATGAATGGGTCGAGGAGGGCGGGAAAGCTCGTTTCGTGATTAACGCGCAGAACTGCGTCCACTGCAAAACCTGCGATATCAAGGACCCGAACCGGAATATCACCTGGGTGCCACCGGAGGGCGGCGGCGGGCCGAAATATTCAAGTATGTGAGGTGGATTTAGGCGGTCGGTCACGATACCGCCACATCGACTGGCAAGGTGCCCAACGATAGACGCGAAGACAGGCGCGCGGTTCCCTGATCCTTGCGGGCGGCTTGCAAAAAGTCCATTCTGCGGGCGACTCAGAGGGCTGGCGTTTAGCCGCCCATGGAGGCATCTGCCCGTGAACGTTCCGAAGAAGATCCGCCGTCTGGCCGGGGTTCTGCTTGGCGCGGCGGCGCTGTGCCTGCCCGCAACGCTGTCCGCGCAGGGCACCTCGCAAAACCCGCCGTCGGCCCGGACGTTCGTCCCCTCGGCGAACGAGTTGGCCCGGCTGTCGATGTCCGGCAGCTATCTCGCCGCGCGTCATGCCGGCACGCAGCGCGACGCAGCGGCGGCCGCCGCCTACTACCGCGCGGCGCTGCGCAACGATCCGAAGAACAACGAGCTTCTGCAGCGCGCCTTCCTATCGGTGCTGGCGGAAGGCGACGTCGAGGAGGCGACGCGGCTCGCCGAGCAGGTGGCCGCGGTCGACCGCAACGACCGGATCGCCCGCCTGGTGCTCGGCGTGAAGGCGCTCAAGCAGAAGAAATATCAGGCGGCGAAGCAGAATCTCGCGCAGTCCGTGCGCGGGCCGATCACCGATCTCGCCGCGACCCTGCTCGCCGCCTGGGCGACCCAGGGCGCAGGCGAATCCAAGGCCGCGATCGAGTCGATCGACAAGCTGCAGGGCGCGGACTGGTACGCGCTGTTCAAGGACCTGCATGCGGGCCTGATCCTCGATCTGTCCGGCGCGAAGAAGGAGGCCGGCAAGCGCCTCGATCGCGCCCACAAGCTCGACAGCACGGCGTTGCGCATCGTCGAGGCCTACGGCTCCTGGCAGTCGCGCAACGGCAGCAAGGACGAGGCGCTGAAGGTCTACAAGGCGTTCGATGCGCAACTGCCGCGGCATCCGCTGATCGTCGAGGCGATGGACGCGCTCAACACGGGCAAGACGCTGCCGCCGCTGGTCGACAGCGCGCAGGCCGGCGCGGCCGAGGTGCTTTATGGTCTCGGCGCTGCGCTCGGGCGGCGCGGCGGCGAAGACCTTGGCCTGGTCTATCTCCAGCTCGCGCTTTATCTCGCGCCGAACCAGCCGCTGGCGCTGCTCTCGCTCGCCGATCTCTACGAGCAGGTGAAGAACCCGCAGCTCGCCATCAAGATGTACGAGCGGGTGCCGATGAGCTCGCCGCTGCGCAGGAACGCCGAGATCCAGCTTGCGACCAATCTCGACACGCTGGAACGCACCGACGAGGCCAAGGAGCGTCTCAACAAGCTGATCGCCAGCCATTCCGACGATCAGGAAGCGATCATGGCGCTCGGGAACATCCTGCGCGCGCGTAAGGCGTTCAACGAATGCGCTGCGGTCTACAGCAAGGGCATTGCCAACATCAGCAATCCCGAGAAGCCGAACTGGCTGATCTTCTACTTCCGCGGCATCTGCAACGAGCGGGACAAGAAGTGGGAAGTGGCCGAGGCCGACCTCAAGCAGGCGCTGAAGCTTTACCCCGATCAGCCGCACGTGCTCAATTACCTGGGCTATTCCTGGATCGACCAGGGCGTCAATCTCGACGAGGGCATGAAGATGATCCGCCGCGCCGTCGAGCAGCGGCCGGACGACGGCTACATCGTCGACTCGCTCGGCTGGGCCTATTACCGGGTCGGCAACTTCGAGGAGGCGGTGAAGCACCTGGAGCGGGCGGTCGAACTGAAGCCCGAGGATCCGACCATCAACGATCACCTCGGCGACGCCTATTGGAAGACCGGGCGGCAGCTCGAGGCGTACTTCCAGTGGTCGCATGCGCAAGACCTCAAGCCCGAGCCCGAGGAGCTGGTGAAGATCAAGCAGAAGCTTACCTCGGGCCTGCAGGAAGAGAGCACCGCGGCGAACACGCAGAAGCCAGGCGGCGGCTAAAGCGGTTCGCGGCTTTGGATTGGTGCAATGCCCGGCCTTTGAGCCGGGCGTTGTGCTTTTGGAGATAGGCGACGGGTCTGATTCAACTTCGTTGTGCTGGACCCGTCGCTCATTCCGCTGTTGGGCATGATCTTTTTCGAAAACCGCTTCACACCCCGGATCAAGTCCGGGGCAGGCTTTTTCGGGATCATGTCCTAGCGACAACGGCAGCGGCGGCGGCTATGAACCTTGCCGATGGCCGCCCTCGTCGAACTCGCCCCCGCCAAGGTCAATCTCACGCTCGCGGTGCTCGGCCGCAGGGCCGACGGCTATCACCTGCTCGACAGCCTGGTGGTGTTCGCCGACGTTGCCGACCGGTTGACGCTCGCGCCGGGGCCGGCGCTGTCGCTCACGGTGCGTGGCGAGACGGCCGAGCAGGCGGGGCCGCCCGACGATAATCTGGTGCTGAAGGCCGCCCGCGCGCTCGCGGGAGAGGTGCCCGGTCTGAAGCTCGGGCGCTTTACGCTGGAGAAGCGCCTGCCGGTCGCGGCAGGGCTCGGCGGCGGCTCGTCGGACGCCGCGGCAGCGCTTCGGCTGCTGGCCAGGGCCAACCGGCTGAAGATCGCCGGCGCGCCGGTTGCGAAAATCGCGCCCACGATAGGTGCCGACGTGCCGGTCTGCGTCGATCCGCGGCCGCGGCGCATGCGTGGCATCGGCGAGGTGCTATCCGCGCCGCTTGCAATGCCGAAGCTCGCCGCGGTGATGGTCAATCCCGGCGTCGCGGTGCCGACCCGGGACGTGTTCATGAAGCTCTGCCTCAAGCCCGGCGGGCCGGTGCGGCGGGCGGCCCCGGCGCGGGCCTTGCCGCGCGGGGTCGGGGATTTGGTCGTATATCTTTCGAAGCACGGCAACGATCTCGAAGCGCCGGCGATCGAGGTTCAGCCGGTGATTGCGCGGGTGCTTGCCGATATCCGCGAGAGCAAGGGCTGCCTGCTGGCGCGCATGTCGGGCTCGGGCGCGACCTGCTTCGGCCTCTTCGCATCGCCGCGCGCGGCGAGCGCCGCGGCGCGAAGCCTTTCGGCCGCGCAGCCCAAATGGTGGGTGAGGGCGACGACGTTCGGCTAGCCGCGCGGCCGACGTCATGTTCCCACGGTGCGCAGGACATCGGCCCGGCGCAGCGTCGCTTTCAGCGCGTTGTCGGAGACGTGGGTGTATATTTCGGTTGTGGCGATGCTCGAGTGTCCCAGCAGCCGCTGCACAAAGCGAATATCGACGCCGGTCTCGATCAGCAACGTTGCCGCGGTGTGGCGCAGCATATGCGGGGTCACGCGCCGGCCGATGCCGGCACCTGCCGCGAGCCGTCGCAACTGCGGACGAACCGACGACGGCCGAAGCTTGTTGCCGCGGCGGTTGAGAAACAGCGGGGCCTTTGCGCCGTCAATTTTCTTCCGGTCGCGCGCGCAGGCACTGAGGTTGCGGCAGAGCGCCGGATCCGAGACATAGGCCAGGCGGTCGCGCGAGCCCTTGCCGTGGACCCGAATCGATTCGCCGTCGGACGAGACATCCTCGACCTGCAATTTGCAGATCTCGCCGACGCGCATCCCGGTCGCAATCATCAGCGGCACGATGATGCTCAGAATGTCGTTCGAGCAATATTCCGCGCGCGCGACCAGCAGCGACTTTGCTTCCAGCCGCGTCAGCGTTCGCGGCAGCCGTCGCCGGCGCGGCAGCGTCGGGGACCAGCCCTTGAACGGATTGCCAGCGAGGCCTTCGTCGGACAACCAGCGGAACAAGGCTCGCAGGCAGGCGAAGCGACGCCGGACCGTTGCACCAGCCAGCCGACGCGCCACCGTCAGGTCGGCGAGATAGAGCTTGAGGGTATCGACGGAATCCCACGGCTGCCCGGAATTGCCCGACAGCCAACGGCGGTAGTCCGCGATGTCGCACCGATAGGCCGAAATCGTATGCGAGGATCGCTGCTTTTCGATGGCGCATACCGCCAGGAATCTCTCAACGCAAACCGTGTCCAGCATTTCTCACTCTCCACTGCAGGTGAGAAATCGCAGGTTGGGAGCCGTCATTCCATATTCAGCATGAACTGGCGGCTTTTACGGTGAATCCGGGCTTTTGAAAGGGGTGCAGTGCACATAACCCAGAATTATGGACGCAGTTCGATCAGCGCTCGCCAATGCGGCCTCGCTTTTATCGGGACGAACCGT
>JAIESC010000159.1 GCA_019746355.1 Xanthobacteraceae bacterium
TCGGCGACCTCGGCTTCCGGCGATCCGTTCGCCTCGACAAGGAGATGAACCGCGACGAGATAGGTCGTCATCGCGAGGGCTCCTTTCGCGTATGAGGAAAGCTCGAAGCCGTGGGCGCGCGCACCGACAGCAGCACGGCCCGCTTCCACGCATCGGCGCCGGTGAAATGGCGGCGCAGCTTCGGATGCCAGACGACGAGCACGTTCTCGTCGTCGTCATGCGCTGGCTTCCAGCCGAAGGCAGCCGCGATGATTTTCCAGGGCATCGCCGCCTCCTATGGCTGCCAGCCGATGAAGCTCGACGGACCGCCATAGAGGCGATGCCGAACCTCATTGATGACGAAGCCGAACCGGCCGACGTGATATTCGTCCGCGGGAACGAGGAAACGCCGTTCCTCGGTGCCAGGGCCGCGCTTGCCGCCGAGGGTGGCGACGACTTCGACGAAGCCCTTCTCGTGATCGGAGGTGATCGCTGAAACGACGATCCAGTCGCCGGCATGGTCGCGCTCGAACGCGCGGCGATCCTTCTCGCGGGATTCTCCGGGTTGCAGCACGATCCGGAAGATCGTTTCCCACGCATCGGGCCAGCTATCCTTGACCGTGCGCTCGGCGCATCGCCGCTCGTAGCTGGTGAAGAGGTGCGGGAAGGTCAGCGCGACGATCGCCCAGGCCGCGTCCTCCTCGTACCAGCCGCCGCGCGCACGCAACATCGAGTGGACCGTGCGGTTGCGCTCGGCCGAGAGGTGGAAGCCACCGTGACCGGCCGTCGCGTGGCAGGTGACACCTTCCGCATAGACGGTTGCGCCCTGCGACCGGCCCCACGGCGTACTCGCCGTGGAGGCGACATCACGGCGGCCGAGCATGTGCTTTTCCCGCTGATGCTCGGCGCTTTCATCGGCCTTCGCGCGGAAGGCGGCCTCGTCCGCGAGGTCGCCGGCGTTTCCGTAGAAGTCGGAGCGGGTCCATTCCGCGATCGGACGCCCGATGCGCCAGCCGCTCGCAAGATGATGACGTCCATCGCGCGACGGCAGCATGGCGAGTGCGATGTCGCCGATGCGCGCGGTGAGAAAGCCCTCGACGCTGCGTCCAAATTCCACGTCCGGCATTGCGGAGGTGGAGTCGTTGTCGATCGTGGTGGGCGCGCGCGTTGTCATGCGACGGCCCTCCCTTCAACGCTTTCGTGCGCAGCGGCCTCCGCCGTCACCTCGTCGAGGACGGCGTTGGGATAGCCGTGAGCCTTGAGCCAGGTTTCGGCGTCAGAGCGGCTGGCGGCGAGGTAGACGAGCTCGGCATCGTCGCCGCACCGGTCGAACACGCGCACTGTTCCCGGCGCCGGGCGTTCGACCACGGTGAAGGTCAGCGCGGAGTCGACCGAAAAGGTCTTGAAGACCTTGAGGACGACGACGCCGGCGTTTCCGTAGTCGCCCTGATGCAAGGTGAAGCTCGCCCGCGAGGTGTAATTTCCGAGTGTGCGGGTCGGCGTCTTGCGGACGAGGCGGCCGCCGTTGTTTGCATTCTCCCAGGCCGCGAGCTTCTTCGTGAATCGCGCGGGCGGCCGCGGGGCACCGTCGGAATAGCGGACGATGGCGCCGAGCGGCGCGTTGTCGAAGATCGATCGTGCGGACATGATGTCCTCCTGTTAGTGAGCGTGGAAACGAAACCGCCGCCGGCTGGTCGCCGGCGGCGGGGATCAGTTGAAGTGGCTGGAACGGGCCGCTATTCGGCGGCGACCGCGTAGTCGCCGTGCTCGTCGTCGCCGGCATCGGCCTCGTCGAGGTCGCCATCGTCGTCTTCGGCGGCGGACGCGTGCCGCTCGGTCCATTCCGCAATCGCATCGGTCTGCGGCGCGAACAGCGCGGCGGGATGCACGAAGCGGCCATCGGCGTAGTGCGCGACCAGCGCGGCGCGCGTATCCTTGACGCGCGGTCGCGGCAGCACCGACGTTCCCTGCAGCGCGGCCTCGAGCGCCGTGCGCGACAGGCACGAGAGAAATTCCTCCGTGGCCAGATTGGGGAGGAATTCGTCGGCGCCGACCGCAGCGCCAGCGACGCGCGCGACGACGCCGCTGTTCGAGCGGTTCTCGCGGCACGACAGCACGTCGCTCAGCACCTCGCGCGCGACAACGCGCAGGGTGTCACGGTCGTAGGCGAGCGTGCCGTCGTCGGCGATGAGGCGCCTGGCCTGCTGCGCGCACGCGCCGTATCCGGACGCGCGTCCCGATGCGACGGTGACGTTGTTCGCCGCGATGGCGAGGACGAGCAGCGCGGTCAGCGTGTCGTCCTCGATCGGCGCACGCGCCAGCGCCTCGTGCAGCGCGTCGGTGCGCAGATCGCCGATCATGTCCATGCCGCGCCGGGTGACATCGGGCCGCGACGTCGGCGTAACACTGTCGGCTTCGGCAGCACGGGCGCCCTTGCCCTTCGCCGCATCCTTCTTCGGGCGCGGCATACGGTAGGCGACCGACTGCACCGAGCCGTTGCGCGGGTCGAGATACCAGCCCGTGCAGTCGCTTTTGTTCGGCTTGCCGTAGACGCGCTCGGCCTTCGGCGGCAGCTTCGGCTCGCCCCAGGTCGAGACCTCGATGACCGCGCCGCGCTTGGGGAGGTGGTTGGTCATCCACTCCTGCTGCGCGCCGAGGAAGGCCTCGACGTCGTTGGTGTAGCGGCTGTCCTCGTCGGCCGGTGCGAACAGGTCTTCCTGCCAGACGATGCCATAGGCCTGGGCGAGATCATCGCCGAAGCTCGCATCGCGCGCATACATCCGCGTCTTGGTGAGCGCGCGCGCCACCTCGCTCCACGCGACCTGCGGATCGGTCTTGCGCGGCTTGTGCTTCTTCCAGACCTGCGCCTGCTCGTCCTGCGTCGCCGCAGCGATCGTGCGCAGATGCTGTTCGTTCGGCATGTCGCCCTTGGCGATGTGGTCGAGCATCGCCGGCAGAATGTTGGCAAGCAGGCGGAGCTTACGGATCTGGCGCACGGACTGTCCGAGCGCGATGCCGATCGATTCCTCGGTCCAGCCGAGCGCGACCAGGCGCTCGATGCGCCGCCATAGATCGACCGGGTTCAGCGGCTCGCGTGCGACGTTCTCGATCAGGCTGCGCAGAGCATCCTTGTCGTCGTTGGGATCGGCGACGAGAACGTCGATCTCGTCGAGCTTGGCGGCGATCGCCTGCGCCACACGCCGCCGGCCGATCTGGATGACGAGGCCGTTGCCGCGGCCGGACTCCGGGGTGACGATCGGCGGCTGGATGATGCCCACGGCCTTGATGCTGGCAAGCAGCAGCGCGTCGCTCTGCGGCGTGGACTTGGTGAGGCGCGTCGGATCGGGGTTCTCGATGAGCGCGCGCGGATCGATCTTCATCAGTCTCATGGGATGATCTCCATTGCAGGGGTTGCGGACCGCGCGGTTCCGGCGGTCCTTTTCCGTCTCCTCCGGAGACCCCTCCCGGCCCGCAGGGCGTGAGCGGCCGGCGCAACTGCCGGCGAGCGTCCCTGCCCGGCCGCCCAAGCGGGGCTCTTGGGCCCTGCGCAGGGCGCCGCGGCCGGGACTGCGGAGGCGGCGGTTGAGACTGCGTCGCCGGCCCGAACGACCTGCGACCACCCTTCTTCTCCATTCCTTCTCTTCTTCAGGCGGCGGCGCGGGCATCCCCGGCCTCCCCGTTAGCCGGCTGGTCGCGCGCAAGGTCGGCATCCACCTCGGCGAGCCGCCGCCGCTTTTCTTCGAGCTCGCCGGCGAATGCGAATTCCCCGCCCTGGCGGGCCTCGTAAGACGCGAGCCGGCGTCGCGCATCGGCCAGCCGCAGCCGATAGCGCTCCTGCTCGTCCTCGAATCCGGACACCGCATGCTCAAGCCGCGCGACCGCGCCGAGCGGCGTGACCGTGACCGGAAGTTCGATCTCGTATTCGGCATTGGTCCGCATCAGCATCGCCGCGTAGCGATAGCCGTCGCGACCATGCCGCTCGCCGCAATAGTCGAGCTCGAAGCCGCCAATCGTCGCGATCCTCTGCGCGCCTTCGTGGCGACGCTGCACGCGCGCCAGGACCTCCTGCATCAACGCCCGCCCGGCGTCCTTGCGCTCGGCGTAGCGCTTGCCCGCGACCGTCATCGTGAAGGCATCGCCCGCCGTCGGCACAAGCCGCGCCATGTCCTGGCCGATCTCGGTGATGCGGCGGGTGGAGAACTCGATGTCGCGCTCCGCGTCGCGGACCTGCCGCCGGACCGCGTGCTGATCGTCGATATGCGCCGCATGCTGCCGCTCCAGCCGCGCGATATCGGCCTCGAGTCCGGCCTTCTGCATCAGGCGCTGATCGCCGCTCGCAATCGCCTTGGCCAAAGCGAACTGGTTCGCCTGCCCTTCGCCGATATCCTCGAGCCGGCGGATCGACGTATCGCCGGAGAGCGCCGCAGCGATGAAGCGCGCCTTGCGCTCATTGTTCTGCCACATGCTCGCGTCGAGCGAGCCTTCGGTCGCATAGGCGTAGATGTCGATCACGTCGTGCTGATTGCCCTGCCGCTCGATGCGGCCCTCGCGCTGCGCGATCTGCGACGGCAGCCACGGCACATCGAGATGATGCAGGGCCTTCAGCCGAAGCTGCGCATTGACGCCGGTGCCCATCGTGTCGGATGAGCCGATCAGGAAGCGCACCTTGCCGGCGCGCACGTCGCCGAACAGGCGCTGCTTCGCCTCGGACTTCTTGTGGTCCTGCATGAACGCGATCTCGGACGGGGGAACGCCCATGCTGACGAGCTCGTTGCGTATCCAGCGATAGGCGGAGAAGCCGCGCGACTTCTCCACGCTGAGCGTGCCGAGGTCGGAGAAGATCATCTGCGCGGCGCCCGGCAGGTCGTAGGGTTTGCCGTCCGGCCGGACGTAAGTGTTCGGCGCCGTTTCCCGCCAGATGCGCAAGGCCGTGCCGATCAGCAGATTGAGCTTGTTGTCCGGCTCGTTGTGGCTGTCCGGCTCGACAAGGCGCAGGTCGATCGCCGCATGGCGTCCGTCTGTGATGACGGAGAGAAGGATATCGTCGCCAGGCTCCGGCGCGCGATCCCGCGCCTCGATCGCCTTGATGCGCTCCTCGAGGCGGCGCTGATAGACCTTGAACGCCGCCGACGGCTTCGCCGTGAGGATCTGACGCTTGCCGGTCGAAATCGCCGGCACCTTCACATACTGGCGCAGATCCTCGGGCATCACGACGTCGGCGAACGTGCGGAACATCGTGATCAGCTCGGCCACGTTGACGAAGGTGGCGAAGCGCGTCACCGGCTTGTACTTACCCGACGGCTGCAACTCGAGCTCCGTCGTCGTGTCTCCGAACGTCGAGGCCCAGGCGTCGAACTCGTGCAGGCCGCGCTCGCGCAGCGCGGCCGCGCCGAGGAAGCGCTGCACGGTGAACATTTCGCCGAGCGTGTTGGTGATAGGCGTGCCGGAGGCGAGCACGAGCGCGCGGCCGGGGTTCTTCGTCTCGATGAAGCGCGACTTCACATAGAGGTCCCAGGCACGCTGCGAGCCGTTCGGATCGACGCCTTTCAGCGTCGACATGTTGGTCGCGAAGGAGAGCTTCCGAAACTCCTGCGCCTCGTCGACGATGATCTGGTCGACGCCGATTTCCGAGATCGTCAGCAGGTCGTCCTTGCGCGTGGACAGCGACTCCAGCCGTTCCTGCAATCCCTCCTTCAGACGCTCGAGGCGCTTGCGCGAGACGCGGTCGTCGCTCTCGACCGTGGTGAGCAACTCTTCATAGAGCTCCAGCTCGTCGTGGATCATCTGCTGCTCGAACGCGGCCGGCACGCCGATGAAGCGGAACGCCGAATGCGTGATGATGATCGCGTCCCAGGTCGCGGTTGCTGCGCGCGACAGGAAGCGCTGACGCTTGTCCTTGGTGAAGTTGGTCTCGTCGGCGACGAGAATGCGCGCGTTCGGATAGAGCGCCAGGAACTCGCGCGCCGCCTGCGCGAGACAATGGCCCGGCACGACCAGCATCGCCTTGGCGACCAGGCCGAGCCGGCGCTGCTTCATGATCGCGGCCGCGATCGTCAACGTCTTGCCGGCGCCGACGGCGTGCGCGAGGTAGGTCGCGCCGGATGCGATGATGCGCCAGACGCCGCGCTTCTGATGGTCATAGAGTACGAACGCGCCGGACGCGCCCGGCAGTTTGAGATGCGCGCCGTCAAAGGCGCGCTGCGCGATGTTGTTGAAGCGGTCGTTGTAGAGGCGCGCCAGCCGGTCCGTGCGATCCGGGTCAGACCACACCCAGGTCTGGAATGCGGTCTTGATCTTGGAAAGCTTTTCCTTTGCGGCCTCGGTGTCCACCACGTTGAGGACGCGCCGCTCGCTGTCGCCGTCTTTGATGATGTCGAAGATCTGCGGGACGGCGCTGTTCAGCGCATCGGAGAGAAGCTGGCCGGCATGACGGCGATCGGTGCCCCATTCCGACGTGCCTGCCGCCATCCAGCCGAGCTGGCGGGCTTCGACCGTCCATGACGCAAGCGCCGGCATGTGGCGGATCGTGATGTCGGCGCCCATCGCCTCCTTGACGAAGGCGACGATGTCGTCGGCCGGAATCCACGGGGCGCCGAGCCGCGCCGTGATGTCGGAGGGGCGAAGGTCCGCGGGCTGGACGGCCTGCAGGGCCCTGACGTTGCGCGCATAGTCGTCGTCGAGCGCCGCGGCCGCTTCCGCCGCCTTCAGCTTGTCGCGCACGGGTCCCGACAGATAGGCGTCGGCGGTCTGCCAGGAGCCGTCCGCGGGATCGCGGAAGATCGCGTCGCCAAGCTCCGCGATCACGTCATCGACGTCGCGATGCAACAGCTCGGCGATATGGTCGGGATCGACATAACCACGCTCGTTGAGCACGACGGCCAGGGCATCGAGGGCCGAGGTGATGACGGGTGCGGGCGGCGGGGCGATGACGCGCTCAGTGAAGATCGGCCCGGGTCGCGCGGTATTGGTGTCGAGGTCGTAGTCCTCGATCGACGCGACGAGCCAGCAATCGGGATCGTCGGCGAACGGCGCGAGGTTCGGGCGACGATGGGTCTCGCGGACCTCGCCGGTCTCCTCGTCCTCGACCGTGGAGACGACGGTCGTGTTGATCGGCCCGAAGTCGCGCACGAAGCTCGACCAGGCGATGCGCAGGCGAACCTGCGCCTGCTTCCACGGCTCGTCGCGCTCCTGCGCGCGAAGCACCTCGCGCACGGCGTCGCGGATCGGAATGAGCTTGCGGATGATCCGCGCGTGCTTGTCGAAAATGCCGTCAGTCGAGCGGGCCTTGCGCACCTTCACGACGACGGGCGCGCCGTCGAGCATTTGCATCAGCGCGGCGCCCGCGCCGACGATGTAGCTGCCCTCGCGGATCGTCGCGCCATCGGCGGTCACGGCCGCGAGCTGCGGCGTATCCCCCGCGGCATCCGGATCGACCGCCTCCGGCTCGCCGTCATAGATGCCTTCCGGAAGACGATTCACGGCCGCGGTCAGCGCAACGTCGAGGTCGACACCGCGCCGCGGCGTGCAGGTGTACGTCTCGCCGTATGGTCCCGACGTCAGCGCATGGATTCCGAGCACCATCTCCGGCTGCTGCGCAAACCAGCCATTGACGCGGATGGCGCCCTCGTCGGCCGTCGCAGCGCGAACCTCGGCGAGATCGCCCCACGCCGCACCGCACGCCGCATCGCCGCCGTCGCGCCTGCGGAGGAACACGATGTCGACGACGACATCGGTACCGGCATCGGTGCGGAAGCTGCCTTCGGGGAGCCGGATCGCGCCGACGAGATCGGCGGTCTCCGCGATGTGCCGGCGCGCGCTCGCGTCCGCCTTGTCCAGCGTGCCGTGCGAGGTCACGAAGGCGGCGAGACCGCCGGGCTTCAAGAGGCGAAGCGCCTTGGCGATGAAGAAGTCGTGCAGGCGCAGCCCGAGCCCGCGAAAAGCGGGGTCGCTGCGGACGGTCCGATCGGAGAACGGCGGATTGCCGATCGCGAGATCGAAATGCTGCGGCAGTCCGACGCGCGCGAAGTCCGCATTGACGATGGTGGCGCGCGGATGCAACAGCCCGGCGATGCGCGCGGTCACGGGATCGAGCTCGACGCCCGTGACATGCGAGACCGCGCGCAGGCGGTCCGGCATAAGAGCCGGAAAGAGGCCGGTGCCGATGCCGGGCTCGAGGATACGGCCGCCGCGAAAGCCGAGCCGCAGCAGGCCATCCCAGATCGCGCGCACGATATAGGCCGGCGTGAAATGGGCGTACTGCGTGCAGCGCACCAGCGACGCATAGTCAGACGGCGTGACGAGCGCCTCCAGCTCCGCGCCGATCGTGCCCCAGCCGTCGCGGAATCCGTCCTCTCCGGGCCGGCGGAAGACGCTGTTGGCGAGCGCCGATGCGCCGAAGCCGGTGAAGCGGATCAACGCCGCCTGCTCGTCCGGCGTCGCCGGCCGGCCAGCCGCGTCGATCTCGGCGGCCAGACGGATCGCCGCGACGTTGTCGCGGGCGCGATCGCGCCAGGACGCAGCGAGGCCTCGCCCGTCGCGAAGCCGGACATTCGCTCCCTTCGGCATGGATCGAGCGGGCGATGCCGGCGGCGCCGCAGGCGCGGGCATCGCAAGCGGCGGATCGTCGTCATTGCCGTCGGCCGCGGGATCCGGCGCGAAGGCGGTCACGCCGAGGCCGAGGCCCGGCGCGATTGCGGAATTGCCGAAGAGATCGAGCGTGAAGGGATCGTCGTGCGCCATTGGAAAAGTCCTTCTGTTGGGCGCGCGCGGCCGTCGCCGGCGTCGCGAGTGCGACGGGCGGCACGGCGTTGCGGAGGTTGGGGGGAGCGGGCCGCTGAGCCGGCCGCGAAAATGCGAAAGCCCGGCGCGGGGCCGGGCTTCTCGCAGGTCTGGAAGACGCTGCGGTCTATGCCGCTTCGGGAAGATGCCGGAGCTGCACCGGCAGCTTCGCGGCGATCTCGTCGTCGGTGAGATCGTCGAGCGGCTTCAGGACCGTGCCGAGACCGCCGCAATAGACGAGCACGGTGCGCTTGCCCTGCAGGTGAGCCGACCAGCCCTTGCCGGCGTAGCCGCGGTAGTCGTCATGCGTGCTCGACCAGATGTGCTCGAGGCGTTCGCCGCGCGTCATGGCGCGCATCGGCCTGGACTCGCGCTCGATGATCGTCCGCTTCATCTGCTCGGGCGCGCCGCGATCGGACAGGTCGCAATAGCCGTGGAAGAAGCGCTTGCGACCGTCAATCCGGAGCGAGAAGAAGACGCTGGTGACGTTGTCCGTCATGAACTCGCGCATCGCGAACATATCGGCGCGCATCCAGAGCGGCGGCAGAATCTCGAGCATATAGTCATGCTCGGGCTCGGCGATCTCGAACCACTCGCCGGCAAAGAGAGGCGCGGCATCGCCTGCCCCGTAGCCCGGATCGCCACGATGGCGGTTGAAGAGACGGTGCATCTCATGGCGCGTGGCGACGCCCTGAAAGATCTTGCGAATGGTCGGGAGGGTGTGCATGGCGGCTCCTTTCGGCCTGGCGGGCCGAAGCGCGAGCGATCCGCCTGATCCCTCATCATTTCAGCCCTTCATACCCCTCCCGCGGGCCGCCTCTCCGGTCCGGCGGGTCAAGGGCCGCGGCACGCGGGCGAAGCGCACCCTTGACGCGACGGCCGGGCATGCGGCAGCGCGTTCTCATTCCTCCTCTCGATTCCGCCTTCCTCCCTCATCGTTCGCGCCGGGCGTTTGCCCGGAAGGTCGCCCACGGCATTACCAATCGTAGCTCGGCAGATCCGCGATCAGGCTGCCGTCGCAATCGAACAGGATGTAGTCGAGGCCCTGCTGTCGTCCCCATGTCATGACGCCAAAGAGATCGTCCGGGATCACACCTGGACCGGCGCCGCTGTTCTCGTCATGGGCGTAGACGAACCAGCCATATTCGCCGTATGGCCCGCCCGCGCACGGCCATGCGCTGGCCGGTGTCTTGTCGAGATACCGTGCCGTTTGCTCTGTCAGATGTGCTGTCGACACCACGATGAAGCGTCGAATGTCATGATCGTTCATGGCTGTTCTCCTCGGTTTGGGGATCTCGACGTCAGGTCAGGCCGAGCTTCTGGGGCGACGTCGCCTGCAGCATCCATCGCGCCCCGCGAATTCGTCGCAGCACGTCGACTGCGGGCGGGATGCGGCCGAGCACGGTCTGGACATGCCGTTCCGCGACGACCCGCGTCGGAACGCGCTGGCCGGCGCCGATCTCAAGCGTCGCGCCGAACCTCTCCTCCGCCTCGAAGATGCCGAAGCTGTGATGGCGGAACAGCAGATGCACAGCGCCCTCGCACCAACCGTGCGTGGCGACGAACCAGTCATGGAGCGCGAGATAGCAGGCGGCATCGCCGCCGAACCGCCGTGCGCTTGCGATTGCAAGCTCCGAGGTCGGCGGGACATCCTGCGGGAGCCAGTCCGGGACATCGACGTCGGCAAGCCAGTCGCGTGCGCGCGGGATGATGCCGCAATCCTCGTCGACGTGCTGGAGCCCGAGATCGCGCAACGAGATGGCGGCGCCAGCGCTGTTACGGACCGACGGCCCGAACACCTCGATGGCTTCCGCAACGCCTTCCAGATGATGGCGCAGCGCGCGATGGGCGAACCGGCATTGGATCGATTTCGTCGCGTCGAACCAGGAATGGCAGGAAAAGTAATCCTGCCAAACGCCGCCATAGAGACGTACAGACGAGCGCGCGTGGTCGTAGGGGTGCATGATGCCCTCCTTGTGTTTGTCGAGTTGATCGGATGATTCAGCGAACCGGCCGCTAGGAGCGGTCGGAGAGGGCCGCGAGACCGCGGTCGACGGTCGCGACGAACCCGCTTTCGACGCACCAGTCGTCGAAATCTTCGGCGGCGTCGCGCGGAAGCAATGCTCGGTAAAGCGGATAAGCTTCCCGCGCGTGTCCAAGCGAGAGCGCGTTGCTGCGCCAGACGTAATCGCCGGTCTTCTGCATCCGCCGGCGATAGCGGTGAAGCTTCGCGCCGTTCATGGGATGCGCGCCGGAGCGGACGGCGCGCAGGAAATCGCGCAGCGCCTCGTGAAGGTCGTCCGGCGGTCGGGTGTTGCAGATGGCCTGGAACTGCCCGACGCGCAACGTCGGCGGCACGCCGTCGCCTTCAATCTTGATTTCCACGGTCGCGGACCGTTGTCTATCGCGACGCAGCGAGAGGATCTGTGTGTCGCCGCGGCGGCAGATCTCGTAGTAGCCGCCGACGCAATGACGCATCTCGTTGCCCTCGACGACGAGCTCGCCTGCCGAGGTCAGGGCGACGATCTCGTAGCGTCCGTCGGCGGAGCGCCAGGGTGCGCAGAGGCCAGGCCAACCCGGCCGTTCCGACGAATGCTCGTGACGCAGGGCCGACAATGACGCCGCGCGCCGATGCCAGGCCTCAACGGCTTCGCGAAATGCTTTCGGCTTGCGCGATCCGACGATGGCGCGGTGAACACCACTCAGGAACTGTCGGTAGGCGGCGGTTCTCTGATAGCTCTCCGGAAACTTCAGCTCACGCGCGAAATCGCTCATGGCGCGGTTCACCAATGCCGATGATGGCATGCGGTGCGCGATGAGCGGCCGCAGGAGATCATCCGTCAGAGCGAGGATCGCGTCCTGGACTCCGCTCGCCTGCTCTTCGAAGTAATCTGGCCGGATCAGATGCGTCCGATGGGACGCCAGCCACGGCGAATTGGTCCAAGCCGCCGCACAGTCCGGCTCGCCTGCGCCGGGCCATTCGTGCCGGGGCACCGAATAGGCCTTCAGCCGACGGGCCGCGATCTCGAAATCTTCCCATTGCCCGAGCGCTGCTGCGGCGCTGCGTGCCCCGCGAAAGGCGCGCAGTTCGCCTGCGGTGAGGTTAAGGTGCGCCGCGAGGGCAGGGGAAAGCGGCTCGCCGTTGTCGATGACCGCAGTGATTTCTGGCACGCTCAGTGTGGTTGCCAGACTGCCAAACACCTCAATGGCCTGCGCGCGACGTTTGAGCGTCTCGCCACGACGAACATCGCCGATGCAGTTCGGCGCAAGCAACCAAAGGAGGCCGGAGTTGAGGGCACGCGCCGAGTTCGCGTACTTTGGAGCATCGCGGGTCAAGATCGCCGCCAGATGTCGTTCGCAGAGTTCGTCGACCCGCTTGGTGATGGCGACCCCCGCGGCGGCCAGTCGCTCGGTCATGGACGTCACGGACGTGGCAGCCACGCCCTTTTCCAGCATGACGGCCACGAATTGAGGAAATCCGCTTTCATCGAGCCAGGATGAGAGATCGAGCCGCGCATGTCCGCGGTCGCGACGTGCCGCGTCGCTGACGACGTCGGCGACCTTGCGCATGATGGTTGCAGCGGGGCTATCGGGCGGCGGTAAGGGCCGAACCGACAGCACTACATCGAGATGATTGGCCCGCGTCTTGGCGTGCAGCCGGGCTTTCGACAGGGCGACCATTGCGACGACGGATCGTGCGCAATGCGTAGCGCGATACGGCGCGAATTGTGGGCAGAGGCCGACGAGCTCGGCGACCACGGTGGCTTCCAACTCCGACCAGGCGTTGGCGATCATGACCGCGTCTCCCCCTCGTCGGCGGAGGCGTCGACATCATCGTCGTCATCGTCGAAGGCTTCATCCTCATCGATGAATGCGTCCTCATCATCATCGTCGCCGTAGTCGCCCTCTTCGCGATACGTCATGTCGCAGTCGAAGCGGAGTTCGTCATCCTCGGCGAAAGGCCGGATGGTGACCGTGCCGTAGCCGCCCTCATTGTTGATCCAGTCGCCTTCGGGAAGCTCGGCGACAAGATCGTCGAGAAGCCACGACAACGTCCGCACGCGGTTGTTGCCGTCGATCCCGGTCGGAATATCGGGAAGCGTCTCGAGCGTGCGGCCGTCGATATGCTGGATCCGCTCGAGCGTGGTCGCGCCCGAGTCTCCGCCGCCGTCGAGTGAGTATTCCAGTTCCGCAACGCCGATCGCGCGTAACAGCGCGATCGCGATTTCTCCTCTCTCCATCGTCTTGCCCTTTCCTGAAGATGTCGAAGACATCTCCAGGCGCGGCCGCCTCTCCGGCCCGGCGGGTCAAGGGCCGCGGAACGCGGGCGAAGCCTCCCTTGACGCGCCGGCCGGGCATGCGGCAGCGAGATTTCACCCCCTTTCGTTCGGACCATATTCGGTCTATATTCTGGTCTGATCCAAAGGTGATTCAAATGAAGCTGTCCGACCGGGTGAAACCCCTCAGCCATCTCAAGGCGCATGCGCCGGAGATCATTCGCGGCCTGGCCGAGGGGCAGGAGCCCGTCGTGATCACGGTGCATGGCGAAGCCAAAGCGGTGCTGCAGGACGTGGCGCGCTACGAGCAGACGCAGGAAACCCTCGCGCTGCTCAAGGTGCTTGCCCTGACCAATGCCCAGGTCGAGGCCGGCAAGGTCCGTCCCGCCGGCGAGGCCTTCAAGCGCGTTCGCGCGCGCGTCAAAGGCTGATCGCGCCCGATGCGCTTTCGCGTGCTGCTCGCCGAGGATGCCGAGCGGGACATCGAGGACATCTATCGCTACATCGCGCGCCATGATTCGGTCGGCAATGCGGACCGTGTGCTGGCCGCGCTGGAAGCGGCCTGCGAGCGGCTGTCCGAGATGCCCGAACGCGGCAACATCCCGAAGGAGCTGGACGGTCTCGGGATCACCGATTATCGCGAGGCGCACTACAAGCCGTATCGCGTCATCTATCGGATCATGGGACGCGACGTGGTGGTCTACTGCATCGTCGACGGCCGGCGTGACATGCAAACCTTCCTGGCGCGCCGCCTTTTGCGCTGAAGCGGGCGCTATCGCTTCGTTCGCAGCACCTGCTTCAGATCCTCGTTCCAGTCGTCATGCGACGGTCGAAGCCGATCGTAGCCGGCGCGGACATCCTCTGCGATGGCGCGCAGGCGGTCGCCGAACACGTCGCCCTGCAGGTTGCTGTCGGTCGCAGCGACAAGCACCATCCCTGGCCGTCCGGCCACCGCGCGGATTGCAGCTTCCGTCGCCGGCGACCAGCCGCCGCCGGTGCTGACATAGAGCGAATCGTGGCGCAGGCCCTCGATTGCAGCGAGGCTCATCGCGTCGATCGCCGCCTCGGTCGTGCAGAGGCGCTGCGCCTGCGCCGCGCCGAGGCGGAACAGCACCTTCGACCCATCGGTCGCGAAGCCGCGCCATTCCGGGCCGCGCTCTTCCCAGCCGACGACAGCGCCCGCGTCGTCGGTATGCGCCGCCCACATGCTGCCATAAGGCCCTTCACGCAGCCGGTCCTGATCGACGGCCTCCTGAACCAGATGATCGGGAATGGCGCGCGTCTCGGCGAGATAGCGCCAGGTCGGCGAGCCGGGCCGCGGCTTGAGGCGCGCGGCCCAGCGGTGCGCGAGGGGCGCCGTCGGCTTCGTCCGCGCCGGGCGTTTCCAGGACGGCTGCGTCGGCGTGAAGCCGACAAGATCGGCGACCTGCTGCAACGCCGCCGGAAAGCCGGCTGCGCCGAGATGCTCGGCGAGGTCGAAGACATCGCCCTTCGCGTCCGATGTCGGATCGAACCAGCCGCGGCCGTCATGAATGACGATAACGATCTGGCCCTCGCCGCGACGGTACTTGACCGCCTTGCGAGTGCTCTCCTGCAGGTCGACCTTCCAACCTGCCTTCTCCAGGACGGACGCACAGGGCACCTTCCCCCGCAGCTCGTCGATGTCTTTCTTCTCCATGACACTTACGCCGAACCCGCCGCGCCGGCGATGTCCAGCCCTTTCTTCGGTTGGCTTCGCATTTCCCGTCCTTGACGGGACAAGGCCGACCAGCCGCGAAGCCTGCCGGGTGCAAGGGCGCGTTGACAAGGCCTCGCATGTGTCGGGCTCCGGGCGCGGCGAAGCCTCCCTTGCGGCCGGCATGGCGCAAGCGGCAGCGGGGCGCTCCTTCCGCCCGCATCCCTCACCCGGCCGATCGGCCGCCGCCGGCGGCTTTGCCACAGGGACATGAGGTTCGTGAGGCCCGTCGGATTCGACAGGGTGTGCGGCGCGCCCTGCCGATGGATGCTCCGGCCTCCGGCGCCAGCGTCGGCATGGGAGCGATCGGAATGCGAACAAGTGGAATGGCGCGACTGCTCGGGCTTGACGCGGAGGCCGGCAAGCCCGCAGCCGCGACCGAGCCCGTGGCGCCGGCCAGGCCGAACGCCAACCGGGATCAAACGGGGAGACATCACATGCCAGCCATCGGCTACGTCAACAAGCTCGACGACGGCTCCTATCGCGGCACGCTGCGGACGCTGTCGATTTCCGCGGCGTTGAAGATCATGCCGAACAAGGAAAAGAAGCCGGACAGCGATCAGCCCGACTATCGCGTCTATGCCAATGGCGCGGAAATCGGCGGCGCGTGGATTCGCAAGAACAAAGAGAACGGGGCCGACTATGTGTCGGTCTCGATCTCGGCGCCGGAGTTCGGCCCACGCCGGCTTTTCGCTAATCTCGGCCGGGCCGCAGGTTCGGAAAGCGACGACGAATTCGCGGTGATCTGGAATCCCACGGAATAGACATCGCGCGAACGCTGGCGACGGTGCTGCTCTGTCGCGTGAGGGATCGAAGCCCGAGGGGGGAAAACCCGGCGGAGCCGGGGTTTCAGCGGAGCCGAGAGCCCGGTCCCGCAGGGACACGCCCTCACTCGCATTCGGTTCGGACCGGACCTAAATGAAGGTCCATGTGCAATGCCTATGAACAGCACGTCGGCTGGGCCGAATACTGCAAGATGATGCAGGATCTCGCGCTCGACATCCCGACACAGCAAACCGAACTTGATCTGCCGAAGGCCGACGACATCAAGATCAACGATCGCGGCCCGGTCATGCGCGCCGTGGGCGACGTCGTCGAGCTCGCCTCGATGAATTTCAGCCTGCCGCCAACCGGGCGCGGCGGACCCGTGTTCAATTTCCGCTCGGAAGGCCGAAGGTTCGGCAACAGCAAACGCTGCATCATTCCAGCCAGCGCCTTCTTTGAGTTCGTCGGCAAGAAATATCCGAAGGCGAAATATCGCTTCACGCTGAAGGGCTCGCCGATCACGGCGATCGCGGGCATCTGGCGCGAGGGTCAGGGCAATCATCCGCCGGCCTTCGCCATGCTGACGACGGCGCCGGGCGACGATATTGCGCCCTATCACAATCGCCAGGTCGTCGTGTTGAAGCCGTCGGACTGGTCCGCATGGCTTCAGCTCAGCAAGGCGGAAACGGAACTGCTGAAGCCGCTGCCGAAGGGAATGCTGGACGCGGAGCTTGTTCGGGCGGGCAGCGACTGATTGCCCCGCTTCCGCCGTTACGGCGCCAACCGTCTGTCGTCGCGGTTCTTGCTCGGGATGACGAAATCGGTCGACTTAAGCGCCTGTTCATGATTTGTACCATAGCCTCGGGATTCGGGGCATTGGGATGTTGCAGCAGGTCAGGACGGTTCAACAACAAGAGGCAGGCAGCGCAGCCTATCTGGCCGGGTTGAACCCGCAGCAGCGGCGCGCCGTCGAGCACGGCTGTGCTGACCTGAGTGACGCCCTGCCCCTACTGATCATTGCCGGCGCCGGCTCCGGAAAGACCAACACGCTGGCGCACCGCGTGGCGCACCTTGTCGTTTCAGGCGCCGATCCGCGCCGCATCATGTTGCTGACCTTCTCGCGACGCGCCGCGGTCGAGATGCAGCGCCGCGTCGAGCGGATCATGACCAAGGCACTCGGACCAAATGCCGGCGCAATGGCCGACGCGCTGGCCTGGTCGGGAACATTCCACGCGATGGGCGCGCGGCTCCTGCGTGAAAATGCGGCTGACATCGGACTGGATGCGGCCTTCACCATCCACGATCGCGAAGATTCCGCCGATCTGATGAATCTCGTGCGGCACGATCTCGGCTTCTCGAAAATGGAGAAGCGCTTCCCGATGAAGGACACATGCCTGGCGATCTATTCCCGCGCCGTGAATGCGGAGACGCCGCTCGGCGAAGTGCTCGGCGGCGTCTTCCCCTGGTGCGCCGAATGGGAGGTCGAACTACAAAGATTGTTCGGCGCCTATGTCGAAGCCAAGCAGAAACAGAACGTGCTCGATTACGACGATCTGCTGCTCTACTGGGCGCAGATGATGATGGCGCCGGAGCTCGCCGAAGACCTCTCGGACAGGTTCGACCACGTCCTGATCGATGAATATCAGGATACGAACAGGCTTCAGGCCTCGATCCTGCTCAACTTCAAGCCGACAGGCCGCGGTCTCACCGTCGTCGGCGACGACGCGCAGTCGATCTATTCGTTCCGCGCCGCGACGGTGCGCAACATCCTCGACTTCCCCGGTCATTTCTCGCCACGGGCCGAGCTGGTCACGCTCGAGCAGAATTATCGCTCGACGCAGCCGATCCTCGCCGCCGCCAATGCTGTGATCGACCTTGCCGCGGAGCGTTTCACCAAGAATCTCTGGTCCGATCGCCCGTCGTCCGATCTGCCGGCACTCGTCAACGTCGCCGACGACAATGCGCAGGCCGGCTACATTGTCGAAAATATCCTCGCCAATCGCGAGGCCGGTCAGCGCCTGAAATCGCAGGCGGTCCTGTTCCGCACATCAAGCCATAGCGCGACGCTCGAAGTCGAGCTGACCCGGCGCAACATCCCGTTCGTCAAATTCGGCGGCCTCAAATTCCTCGAGGCGGCGCACATCAAGGATGTCCTTGCCATGCTGCGATGGGCGCAGAATCTGCGTGATCGCGTCGCCGGGTTCCGGGTGGCGCAGCTCCTTCCCGGCATCGGTCCGGGCACGGCGGCGAAGCTGCTGGACGGCATCGCGGCGAGCGGAAGTTCAGCCGCCGGTCTGCACGGCTTCCGCCCTCCGGCAGCGGCCGCCGCGCACTGGCAGGATTTCGTCGACACCATGAGCACGCTGCATCTCGGCGCGGCGGGATGGCCATCGGAGCTTGATCTGGCCTGTCGCTGGTATCTGCCGTTCATGGAGCAACGCTACGAGGATGCGGCGCAACGACAGGCAGACCTCACCCAGCTTGCGCAGATCGCAGCCAGCTATCCGACCCGCGAGCGTTTCCTGACCGAACTGACGCTCGACCCACCCGATGCGACCAGCGACCAGGCCGGTCCGCCGCTTCTCGATGAAGATTATCTGATCCTCTCGACTATTCATTCTGCCAAGGGCCAGGAATGGTCCTCTGTCTTCGTGCTCAACGTCGTGGATGGCTGCATCCCCTCCGATCTGGGTGTCGGCTCGACCCCGGAGATCGAGGAAGAACGTCGGCTTCTTTATGTCGCCATGACCCGCGCCAAGGATCAGCTTCATCTGATGGTTCCGCATCGGTTCTTCACGCACGGCCAGCGAAGCCTCGGCGATCGTCATGTCTACGCACAGCGCACGCGCTTCATCCCAAATGCGATCACGAAGCAATTCCAGAGCCGCTACTGGCCGCGTGCTCAAGCGGCCAGTGCTGCTGTACGATCGACACGGACGCCGATCGACATGAAAGCGCGCATGCGCGGCATGTGGGGAAGCAGCTAGAGACGAAGGAGCCGCGCCGTAGCCGCCGTTAATTTGGATAGCGCCTGAGACTAGCCGGAGCGACGTTTTTCAACGGGCCAGACCGGCCCGTCCCCTGTCTCCTCGTGCCCGCGACCGAGATCACGCAGCACGCAGGATGCCCTCTACGTGGTCAATCTGAGCCGATTCGCTCCGCTTGAACAATATCGGGGGCCGCTCTGGCTTATTTGCGGCTTGTACCGAAAATTCCGCGTCTCTCTGCTATTCGTCTCCTTCTTGCTCTGGCGGTGGGAACGCCCAGCCGTCGCTTTGAAGTAACGCAAGGACGTCTTCGTAACGAGCGGTTCGTCCCATGCGACGCAAGAGCTGGTAGAAACGATTCCGCGCATCATGAGTGGGTAGGTTAGCGGCATCGGCATCACGAAGGAGGCCAAGCAGAAGACTAGGGGTGTCTGCTGCATCCCAATTCTGGCCGTTCTCGATGATCGCATCCAGGAGGTCGTCGTGCTGCTCGCTGTTCAGATTCCCGGCAAACGGTGCGATTAAATCACGAAAATTGGCCTCCGATCCCCGGAAGCTGCCCGACCCTTCATAGGTGTCGACCGCGCGTGGCCAAAGATCGGTAAGTGGCGCCGTAGCTATCGCTTCCTCGAGTCGTTCATTGTTGAGAGTCTCGATCAATAGGAGTAGCGACTCCCGGAAGTGGGGCACGGTGACACCGGCGAGCATCCGGTACTCCGTCATCACGGCCGCGTCGGCGTTGTCGACGGTCTCCTGCAACGCAGTCCTTGTCGGCTGTTGCAGTAGCGGCCAGAAGTCCGGGAAGGACGCAATGAATGCGATTGCGCGTGGTCGGTGGTCGGGTTCGAGATTGTCTATTAGTCTGATGATCGCCAATGACACGTCCGGCCAAGAGTGGGCTGCCCGCTCCCGCACGGCAACCAGCGAGGAGACGATCTTGTGATTTTCCGGCTCCCATTGCGCTGGCGTGCCTTTAAGTAGCGATTTGGCGAGTACCGTTCCGAAGTTGCGGATGTTTTGGACGCGGACGCGCTCAAGATAGCGCTGCTCGACATAATCCAGAATGCGAGCGTGCACGATCGGGAAACCCGTCGATTGAACGTCCACGTCAAACAGTTCGAAGATCGCCTTCCCTTGCAGCGCTTCTTGGGAGAGAACCAAGTCCACTGCGTTGACAAGGTGCAGCCGGACGAGTTCGGGTGACGGCTCAAAGAGCTCAGCTTCTGCCGAGAATGCCGGGTGAGCGCAATAATTCCGATCCTCACGAAGACGTTCAAGATGCGTACGCGCGATGCGGTTCACAATCTGCGTGTTGTTCGTAGCGTCGTCGACGATACCTGCTTCTAGGTGCAGCAGTCGTCTGACGTCGCCGGCTGCGGTCGCGACGTCCCATGATTGAACGAAAGCTGCCGCTGCTGCGTCGCCCAACGCGCCCAGCTCTCGGTACTTTGCAATCAGGTCATAGACGACCGCAACCCAGGTCGAGGAGAGCGCAGCGCGAAGTGCTCCGGCCTTGTAAGCCTTGACGGCATCCAGAAAGTAGACTTTCGACTGCGCATTCCTGATGCGTGTAAGCAGCATGTCGAGGTCGATAAAGCCGGAGTCCACGGGGCTGCACCTAGTTTCGAAGTGAGCTGAAAAACGTATCCGAGCCTATACTCTATCGGAAATCCCGCGTCTTCACGCGGATCTGGTCGATATGGCCGTAAGTATTGCCGAGGTTGCGCGGCCGTGGACCCTTCGGCAGGCCGCGCGGATCGGGTGTCGGACTGCCGTGATGCAGCTCATCGCCGCGGCCATGCGGCAGCGGGAATGCGTGATCGCGCTCGCCGACGCTGGCAAGATCACCTGAGAGATCGAACAGGTAGCGCGCGACGAGATGCACCACCTCCCCTTCCCGCTGAATCCGCCCGCGGACCGAGAGCATGCCGGCCGACAACACGACGCGCCGAAATTGCTCGAAGACCTGCGGCCAGATCACGAGATTGGCGATGCCGCTCTCATCCTCCAGCGTCACGAACATGACGCCTTTCGCGCTGCCGGGCATCTGCCGCACCAATACCAGGCCGGCGGCCTCGAGCCAGCGCCCGTCGCGCGACGCCATCGCCTCGGCGCAGGTGACGACGCGCCGGCGCGCCAGATCGGCGCGCAGGAACGACAGCGGATGCGCGCGCAGCGTCAGGCCGACATGGCCATAATCCTCGACCACTTCGCCGCCGGCCTTCATCGGGCGCAGCGTCACGGCCGGTTCGTTGATCTCGGCAATAGTCCTCGCCTCGCGCGCCGCGGCGGCGGCGAACAGCGGCAGCGGCTCGTCGCGCAGCGCCTTGATCGCCCACATCGCATCGCGCCGAGGAAGGCCGAAGGCCGGGCGGAAGGCGTCGGCGTCGGCGAGGTGAACGAGCGCTGCGGCCGGCACGGCGGCGCGGCGCCAGAGGTCGTCGACACAGGAGAACGGCCGATCGCCGCGGGCGGCGATGATCTGCGCGGCGTCGCCATTGGCGAGGCTGCGCACCATGCGCATGCCGAGGCGGACCGCGAAGCGGTCCTCGTACTCGGTCGGCTCCAGCGTGCAATCCCATCGCGAAAGGTTGACATCGACCGGACGCACCTCGACGTCGTGATCGCGCGCGTCGCGGACGATTTGCGCCGGCGCGTAAAATCCCATCGGTTGCGCATTGAGCAGCGCCGCGCAGAAGACATCCGGGTGCCAGCACTTCATCCAGGACGAAGCATAGGCCAGCAGCGCGAACGACGCGGCATGCGATTCCGGAAAGCCGTAGCTGCCAAAGCCTTCGAGCTGCGAGAACGTCTTCTCGGCGAAGTCGCGGGCGTAGCCGTTGGCGATCATGCCGTTGACCAATTTGTCCTTGAAGGCCGAGACGCCGCCCGTGTGTTTGAAGGTGGCCATGCTGCGACGAAGCTGATCGGCTTCGCCAGGCGTGAAGCCGGCGGCCGTAATCGCAATCCGCATCGCCTGTTCCTGAAAGAGCGGCACGCCGAGGGTCTTGCCGAGGACCGCCTCGAGCTCCGGCGTCGGATAAGCGACGGGCTCCTTGCCCTCGCGCCGGCGAAGATACGGGTGAACCATGTCGCCCTGGATCGGGCCAGGTCGCACGATCGCGACTTCGATGACGAGATCGTAGAATGTGCGCGGCTTCAGCCGCGGCAACATGCTCATCTGCGCCCGGCTCTCGATCTGGAAGACGCCGAGCGTGTCGGCGCGGCGGATCATCGCGTAGGTGCGCGGGTCCTCGGCGGGAATGGTGGCGAGATCGAGCGCGACGCCCTTGTGCTCCGACAGGAGATCGAAGGCGCGCTTCATGCAGGACAACATGCCGAGCGCAAGGCAATCCATCTTCATCATGCGCAAGGCGTCGACGTCGTCCTTGTCCCACTCCACGACTTGCCTTCCGGCCATCGCCGCGGGCTCGATCGGCACGAGGTCGTCGAGCCTGTCGCGGGTCAAGACAAATCCACCCGGATGCTGGCTGAGATGGCGCGGCGTGCCGATCAGAGCGCGCGCCAGCTCGAGCGCGAGGCGCAGACGCCGGTCGCCGAGGTTCATATTGAGGTCGGCGGCGTGCTTGTCCTCGATGCCGGTGCGGGACCAGCCCCAGACCTGGCCGGACAGCATCTTGATCGTGTCCTCGGTGAGGCCGAGCGCCTTGCCGACGTCCCGCAGCGCGCCTTTCGACCTGTAGCGGATCACAGTCGAACACAAAGCCGCGCGGTCGCGTCCATAGGTCTCATAGACCCACTGGATGACCTCCTCTCTCCTTTCGTGCTCGAAATCGACGTCGATGTCGGGCGGCTCCTTGCGTTCGACGCTGACAAAGCGCTCGAACAGCAGGTCGTTGCGATCCGGGTCGATGGATGTGATGCCGAGCACGTAGCAGACGGCCGAATTGGCGGCCGAGCCGCGGCCCTGGCACAGGATGCCCTTCGATCGCGCGAAACGCACGATCGCGTTCACGGTCAAGAAATACGGCGCGTAATCGAGCGCGCGGATCAGTGCGAGCTCATGCGCAAGGATCTTGCGCACCCTGTCGGGCACGCCCTCGGGATAACGCTCGGCGGCGCTCTCCCATGTGAACTTCTCCAGCGCCTCCTGCGGCGTGAGGTCCGGCATGGTGCGTTCTTCGGGATACTGATATTCGAGCTCCGAGAGCGAGAAGGTGCAGCGCTTCACGATCGCGAGCGTGCGGGCGAGCGCCTCGGGATAGCGCGCGAACAGCCGGTGCATCTCTTCGGGCGGTTTAAGAAAGCGATCCGCGTGCCGCTCCCGCCTGAAGCCGAGGGAGTCGATCGTTACGTTGTGGCGGATCGCGGTCACGACATCCTGCATGACGCGGCGCTTCGGCTCATGAAACAGAACGTCATTGGTCACGACGGTCTCGACGCGCATGGCGGCGGCAAGATTCGCAAGCTCATGCAGCCTGAGCTGGTCGTTCGGTCTGCGACGCAATGTCAGCGCGAGATAGCCGCGATCGCCGAAGGCCTCGCGCAAGCGGCGCAGGCGCTCGGCGCAGGCATCGGCGGCTTCATCCGGGAGAAGGATGGCGATCAGGCCTTCGCCATAGGCGACGAGATCATTCCATTCGAGATGGCATTTCGCCTTGCCGGCGCGGCGCTTTCCTTCCGACAGCAGACGGCACAGCCGCGCATAGGCGGCGCGGTCGGTCGGATAGACGAGGAGGGAGAATCCGTCCACAAGATCGAGGCGGCAGCCGACGATCAGGCGCACGCCCGTCACCTTGGCGGCTTCATGCGCCCTCACCACGCCGGCCAAGGAATTGCGGTCGACGATGCCGAGCGCCTCGATGCCGAGCATTGCCGCCTGCGCGAACAGTTCTTCGGCGCTGCTCGCTCCCCTGAGAAACGAGAAGTGCGAGGTCGCCTGCAGCTCGACATAGCGCGCGCCGCTCATGCGAAGATTCCGTGCAGATACCAGCGCTGCGAGCCGGTCTCGCCGTGCTCGCCGTCCCCGGCGCGGTAGATCCAGAACCGCTCGCCCTGCTCGTCTTCGACGCGGAAGTAATCGCGCACGGCGTCGAGCTCGGCGTCGCTGCGCCACCATTCCTCGAATATCCGTTCGGGGCCGTCGGCGCGCCGCACGCGCCGGCGCACGCCGCGCCAAGTGAAAGTGACCGGCGGATGATCGGGCAGAAGCGCCACGGTCTCGATCGGCTCGGGCGAGGCGAGGAGCCGCGCCGGCCGCGGCCACAATCCCGACCAGGAGGCGCCGGCGTCGGGCGAGGCCGGCGCGGCGCGCGCGACGCACCGTTCCGGCACGTCGCTCTGGACCGGCACGATGCGATAGAGCCGGTCGCCGCCGATGCGGTTGGACAGCGTGTCGATCAGGTCGCTGATGTCCGCCTCCGGCGGGGCGGCGAGATCGGAGATGGTCTGCTTCGCGTCCAGAGGCTCGGCGATCGTCGCGGCGAGCCGCATGAGCTCGATGCCGAAGCCGGGATCAATGGTCTCGATCTTGTCGGTGAGGAGCCGCGTCAGCCGCGTGGCGTCGCGCACAGGCAACGCCGTGCCGACGCGGACCGCGACCATCCGCGCATCGACGCGGTGACAGAGAAGGTCGAGGCGCCGGGCCCCCTGCCCGCGCGCCTCAAGCAGGATGCAAAGCTCGCTCACCAGCTTGGCGATGTAGCGGGCGATCGTCTCGGCCGGCTCGGGAAATTGCCGCCGCACCTCGGCGATCTCGGCGGGCCGGATCGGGTCGATCGGCTCGCTGAGACGGCGCATCGCCTGGTCGAGGCGGCGGCCGATGTCGGACCCGAAGCGCAGCGCGAGCGGCGCGCGCGGGGTGCGCTCGAGATCGCCGATATGGTCGAGGCCAAGCCGGCGCAAGCTGTCGACGGTCGTGGCCGGCAGCCGCAATGCCGCGATCGGCAGGGACATGATCGCTGCGGCGCTCTCGCCGGCGGGAACGACAAGCGTCGGCCGTGCGGCGAAGCGCGCGAGCGCATGCGCTGCGCCCCAGGTGTCGGCCATCGCCGCGCGCGCGGACAGGCCGGCAGCTTTCAGGCGCGCCACCATGTCGGCGAGCATGGCGGCCTCGCCGCCGTGAAGATGGGTGGCGCCGGTCGCCTCGATAACGAGGCCGTCGGGCGGGTTTGCCGCGACAATCGGCGAATAGCGGCGCAGCGCCCAGAGCGCGAGCCGGTCGAGCGCGGCGAGGTCCGCGTCCGGCTCGGCGTCGCGCATGACGAGATCCCTCACGAGTGCCTGCGCCTTGCTGGCGGCCATGCCGATGCGCAGGCCCGCGCGCTGCGCGGCCGCATCGGCGGCCAGGATCTCACGTCGGCGACCCTCACGGCCGACAAGGACGAGCGGCGTCTCAGGCGGAGGCGCGGCGTCGCCCAACATCCTTCGCACCCTGTCCGTCGGCCAGGCTGGAAGGAAGAGCGAGACGACCCTGGTCATCACACGCCTCCACAACGAAATCCGCGCATTCTCCGGCTCGGCTGCGGATCAGCTCGAGCAGCCAGCGCGGCCGGCCGACGCCGGGGACTGGCAGCGGCGCCGACGGCAGCGCCGACACGCGCCATCGCGTCGTGGCCGCCGTCGGCATCCCAAAATCCGCCGCCTCGGTCTGTCGCCGCCAGCGCCGGACCGCGAGGCCGAGTGTGCCGGAGGCCTCGGCGGCGAGCTGGAGCCGCCGCGAGGCGGTCATGGACAGACGCGACACCTCGGCGACGACGGCGCCCAATCCGGGATGCCGCAACCCTTCCTCGAAGCAGGCGAGCAGCGCTTTCTCGTCGCCGCACTCGACATAGACGACGCGGCCAGGTGCGAGCCCGGCCTGGGCGAGCGCCGGTGCGAACAAATCCATGCGCGTCAGACACCACAGAACCTTGCCGCCGCTGCGCGTCGCGACGCCGGCGGCGAACAGGGCGGCGGCCGCGCCGTCCACGGCCCCGTTGCCTCCGCCGGCGACCTCATGCAGCGCGCCGCGCAGCAACCCTCCTTCCGGAAGAACCCGGTCGATCGCCGCCAGGCCGAAGGGCAGGACCGCGCGCTGATGCGCGGCCCTGCCCTCCAGGCGGGCGATGCGTGCCCGGAGCTCGGACACGACTGATCGGGGGGCGGACGTACTCATGTCCTTTGCAACGCTCTCCACATTGAGTATGTTCTATGTTTGTTCTCGCCGCCATTGAGAGTCAATCGGACTCATCGGATTCGGCCTGCGGAGGGGTCGTCCGGAAGGAGAGAGAGGGCGAGACGGGTTGCTCTGACCAAAGTTTGAGTAGAAATTCTGGTCAGCCCCGCTTCCAGATTGCTACTGACCAATGTTTGTATATAATCTTCGGCCAGCAACGAGCGGCGCCATGCCCGACCCGACGTCCGACACCCTCGACCGCATCCATGCCCGGATCGCCCAGGCGGCACCGGCAGGCGTGTGGTCGCGCGCCGATTTTCTGGACATCGGAACGCCGCACGCAGTCGAGAAGGCGCTGCAGCGGCTGACCCGGCGCGGCGACATCCGCCGCCCCTATCGCGGCCTCTACGACAAGCCCGGCGTCAGCAAGCTGACCGGCAAGATGGTGTTTCCGCCACGCGCCTCCTTCATCGACGCGATCGCACGACGCGACAAGCTGCGCGTCCTCGTCGACGGCATGACCGCCGCGAACGACCTCGGCTTGACGACGGCCGTGCCGGCGCGCTCGACGATCTATGCCGACACCTATCCCCGGCCAATCGAGATCGAGGCGAGCGCCGGCGATCCGAAGGCGACGAAGCCGGTCATCTACAAGCTCGACTTCAAGCGCATCGCGGCCAAGACGGCGTTCTGGGCCGGCCGGCCGGCGATGCGCGTCGTCCAGGCGCTCGCATGGTTTCGGGATGAGAAGTCGAGCCTCGACGCCGCGGTGAACGGCATCGTCCGGCATCTCGCGCGCGATCCGAACCGGGAGAAGGTCACGGAGGATCTGCGCGAGAACATCCACGCGGTCCCGGCCTGGATGTATCCGCTGATCGAAACGATCACGCGCAGGCTCGCGGAGCATCAAAGCGAAAGCCTGCCGGACATCGAGCGCGCGAAGGGCGACCATGCAGAAGACGTTCATTGAAATCCTGCGCTCGAGCGTCGACGAACGCCGCACCCTCTTCGAGACGGTCGCCGCGCATCTCGAGACGCAGGCCGAGAATATCGAGAAGGACCTTTATGTCTGCTGGGTGCTCGACTTTCTGTTCAATCGTCGCGGCGATGATCCGATCGGTCTCTATTTCAAGGGCGGCACGAGCCTGAGCAAAGCGTATGGACTGATCCGGCGTTTTTCCGAGGACATCGACATCGGCATCTACAAGGCCGATCTGCATGTCCCGCTCGAAGCCGACATCGCCGCCCTCCCCTCGGTGAACCAGCAGCAGCGTGCGCTCGCCGAAAAGGTCGACGAGGCGGCGCGTCAATACATCTCCGGGCCGCTGAAGGAGCGGCTCGCGAAGGAGATCGCCGCCGTCGAGCAAGCGATCGAGCAGCCGGGACATTTCACGCTCGGCTTCGGATTCGACAATTATCGAAACAGGGATGCGCTCGACATTCTGGTGGTCGGCTACAAGAGCGTCTTCGATTCCGCGCAGAACTATGTGCAGGCCGCGGTCCGCATCGAGGGCGGCGCGCGCCCCGATCCGGAGCCGGCGGAGCCCCGCGAGATCGTCCCCTACATCGCCGACGAAATGCCGGAAGCGATGGACCTCGCCGTTCGCAACGTGACGACGGTGAAGCCGGAGCGGACCTTCTGGGAGAAGGTGCTGATCCTGCATG
>JAIESC010000034.1 GCA_019746355.1 Xanthobacteraceae bacterium
GCGAACACCGCCCAGTTGGTCGAGCCCTCGCGCGCCGGCTGCTGCATGCGGCGGACGATGCCGTCCGCGCCGGGCGCGGCCGAGACCGAGATCGAGTCGGTGTCGGTCTTCTGGAATTCGGCGACACCGGTGAGGTCGATCGCGGTCACGTCGGTGCGCACGTTGACGGCCTCGACCGCGTGCGCGGCCGGCGCGCCGAACAGCGCGGCCAGCAGAAGGGCCGCGAACGGTATCGCGCGCCAGAAGCTCAAGCGACGCCCTCCGCGTCCCATCGGTTCGTGACCGGTGCAGAATTCTGCCCAAACCAGCTCATGGGCGCCGTAAAGCCCCTAAAAATATGCCGAATTCGCGGCCGCCGCGACGCCCAGACCGCACTCCCCGCCAGCGTCATGAGTAGCCCTATATGCCTGAATGAGCAAGGATTTCTGCTTGGACCCAGACCGCGCTAGCGGGCGTCCGCAGCGGCCTTCGGCGCGCTCGCGATTTGCCCGAGCCGCCGGGCGCTGGCCTCAAGCACGTCCTGCGGCAGGGCGCCGCTCGCCTCCGCCCGCAGAAGCGCATGCAGGACCGGGAAAAGCTGGTCCGGGTCGTAGCTGATCAGGATCAGGTCGACGCCCGCCCCCAGCGCGGCAACGCCCGCCGCGCCAAGCCCGCCGACGCTGCGATAGGCGCCGCCCATGCTGAGATCGTCCGTTACCAGGATACCGTCATGCTTCCAGTCGCGGCGCAGCAGGCCCGAGACGACGGCCACGGAAAACGACGCCGGCCGCTCGCGGTCGAGCGCAGCGATCCGCGCATGGGCGAGCATGGTGAACGCGGCTTTCTCCTGCATCAGTTGCCTGAACGGGACCCAATCGCTTTTCACCAGCTCGTCGACCGGCGTGGACAGCGTGGCGCTTTCGCGATGCGTGTCCTCGAACACGCGGCCAAGCCCCGGGAAGTGCTTCAACGTGCAATGCACGCCCTGCTCGCCGAGGCTGCGGCAATATTCGCCCGCGGTGTCGGCGACGAGCTCGGGATCGGACGAGATCGCTCGCGTGCCGATCCGGGTGTAACGATCGTTGGGATTGACCACGCCGTGGTCGAGATCGACGACCGGCGCAAAGTTCAGATTGATGCCAAGACCCGCGAGCGCGCGGCCGACCTCCGCCGAATAGCTCCGTACGGCATTTCGCCGCTCCGTTGCGTCGCGATGGGATTGCACAACGTCGCGGAGCGTCACCGGGCGCGCCAGCGGCGGCGACATGCGCGAAACGCCGCCGCCCTCCTGGTCGGTGGCGACCAGCAGCGGCGGCAGGCCTTGCCGGGCGCGGACCGCCTGCATCGCGACGATCTCGCCCCGGATCGTCTCGGCGTCCTTGCCTCGCACATTGTGCGCCGTGACGAACACGCCGGCGATCGCTCGGCGTTCGATCAATTCGCGAAGCGCGGCATCGTCGCGATAGCCCGCGATGAGATGGCGGCCGAGCCGCTCGAGCCGCACCGGATCGGCGCGCAGAACCTCCTGCCGCATCCAGCGGAATTGCAGTTCGAATGTCAGGGTCAGGGCGAGCGCCAGAAATGCCACCAATGCCGTGGCCGCGTAGACCAGGGTCGCCGGTCGCCAGCGCGCGCTGATCCGCCAGACGAGAAGCTCCGCGGCGATCAGCGCCAGCGGCAGGGCGACCGACAGGACCAGCGCCGCCGAGCGCGTGGAGGCAAACAGCGGCGAGCGCCATTGCCACGCCAGACACAAAAGCAGGATCGCCGCGGCGAACCGCACGACACCGAGCGCCAAATTCAGGATCTGCAGCACGCGCGGCCGGCCCGCTTCGTTTCAGCCCTGCCCGCAACTCGCCACGAAATCCGTGGCCGCTTTGTGTCGCGAAGGCGCGGTCTGGTCAGCAGGCCGCCGAAAGGTCCGGGCCGTCATTCCGGGGCGCGCCCATAGCGCGTCGAAGACGCGCGTAACCGCGCTTCCGGGCGCGAACCCGGAATCCAGTTTCAAAGGGACTTTCTCCTGAACTGGATTCCGGGCCCGCCGCCGTAGCGCGTCGAAGACGCGCGTAAACGCGCTTATGGCGGCGTCCCGGAATGACCTCGCGACGGTTTTCAGCAACCTGCTAGACCGTCAGCACGATCTTGCCGATGTGCTGGCTCGTTTCCATGCGGGCCTGGGCCTCGCCGGCCTTGGCCAGAGGATAGGTCGAGTCGATCACCGGCTTGATCCTGCCGGCCGCGACCAGCGGCCACACCCGCTCCTCGATGCCGCGGGCGATAGCGGCCTTCTCGGCGACCGTGCGCGGCCGCAGCGTCGAGCCGGTGTGGTGCAGGCGCTTCTGCATCAGCAGCCCGAAGTTCGCGGTGGCCTTGGGACCCGCGGTGAACGACACCTGGGCGATGACGCCCTGGTCGGCAGCGGCGGCGTAGTTGCGGTCGACATAGTCGCCGCCGACGATGTCGACGATCAGGTTCGCGCCTTTGCCTTCGGTCGCGGTCTTGGTCACGGCGACGAAGTCCTCGGTCTTGTAGTTCACCGTGACGTCGGCGCCGAGCTTCTTTGCCGCCGCGCACTTGCCGTCGGAGCCTGCGGTGGTGATGACCTTGGCGCCGAACGCCTTGGCCAGCATGATCGCGGTGGTGCCGATGCCCGAGGTGCCGCCGTGCACCAGCACCCAGTCGCCGCTCTTGACGTCGGCGCGCATGAACATGTTCTGCCAGCAGGTGAAGAACGTCTCGGGAATGGCCGCGGCCTCCACCATCGACAGTTGCGGCGGCACTGGCAGCGCATGCGGCTCGTAGGCGAGGCAATACTCCGCATAACCGCCGCCGACCACGAGCGCGCAGACCTTGTCGCCGAGCTTCCAGCGCTTCACGTCCGGCCCGAGCGCGGCCACAACACCCGCGATCTCGAGGCCGGGAATATCCGGCGCGCCCTTCGGCGGCGGATAGGTTCCCTGGCGCTGGCGCACGTCGGGGCGGTTGACGCCGGCCGCGGCCACTTTCACCAGGATCTCGCCCGGCCCCGGCTGCGGCACCGGACGCTGTTCCGGCACCAGCATCTCCGGCCCGCCGGGAGCCTTGATGGCGATCGCGGTCATGCGTGCAGGCAGCGTCATTTCGTCCTCGCGTTTTCGGGAGTTGGCGGGGTTCTAGTCCGACGGCCGGTATGTGACAACCGGCCCGGCCGCCTCTATCTTTCGGCAAAATCGGGAGGCCGCGATGCCAGCATTCGACGAAGAAGACCGGCCGAAGAAAAAGATCGCGCACGAGATCGGTCAGGACCTCACGCTGCTGTCGGTCGGTGAACTGACCGAGCGGATCGCGTTGCTGAAGGAAGAGATCACGCGGCTTGAAGCGAACATGGCGAGCAAGCGCGCGTCGAAATCGGCGGCCGATCTGTTCTTCAAGAAATAGCGCGCGCCAAAAATTTACCGCGCGTTAACCATAACCGGCCATCTCGAAAGCCAGCCGACTTGTTAACTCTAAATTAAGCTTTCTCGATCATTACTCATATCTGTCCATCTTCATGGACGTGAGTGGCTCCTGTCCACTCTGTTTGACGCCTCCCTGTTATCACCTTCGAGCCGCCGGCAACGGCGGCTCCTTTTTTTGTTCCGTTTCGGGGCAAACGTGTCCGGACGGTTACCATTTTGTAAACATTGCGGCTGAACGGCTGGACAGTTTTGTCTTAACCCGATCATATCGGCACCGGGTTGGGTAAGGCGTGCCACATGAAAGAGCGTTCCGCGGACGAAGCGGCGCCGATTGTCTTCGGCGAGAAGCTGGCGAGTTCCCAGGCGTTTGCCGCGCTGTTCCGCGACGGCATGGGCCTGGTCGAGGAGACCGCGGCCTATCTCGACGGCCCGGGCCGCCAGGAATCCAAGAAGCTCGAGCGCAATGTGGCGCTGGCCTACGCCACCGAAAGCATGCGGCTGACCACGCGGCTGATGCAGCTCGCCTCATGGCTTCTCCTGCATCGCGCGGTCAAGGAAGGCGAGATGACGCTTTCCCAGGCCAACAAGGAAAAATCGAAGGTTAAGCTCGCCGCCGGTGAGCCCGGCGATCCGGAAACCATCAGGGTGCTGCCGGAGCGCCTGCGGGCGCTGATCGACCGCTCCAAGAAGCTGAACGATCAGGTCCGCCGCCTCGACGCCAACATCTACGCGCCGCCGCTCGCCCCGGATAAGCCGCAGGGCAGCAATCCGGTGGTGCGCCAGATCGGGCTGCTCAAGGCCGCGTTCGAGCAGGACGGGCACTAACCGGTCAGGCCAAGACCCAAACCCGGAAAACGAAAACCCCCGCTTGCGCGGGGGTTTTTGCTTGCGCGGAGTTCCGCGAATTACTTCTTGCCGCTGATGCCGAGGCCCGCGAACTTCTTCTGGAAGCGCGACAGGCGGCCGCCACGGTCCATGAGCTGCTGCTGGCCGCCGGTCCAGGCCGGGTGCGACTTGGGGTCGATGTCGAGATGCAGCACGTCGCCCTTCTTGCCCCAGGTGGTGCGGGTGGTGAACTCGCTGCCGTCGGTCATCTTGACCGTGATGGTGTGGTAGTCCGGATGCATATCGGGCTTCATATTCGGCGTCCTGCGGCGCGTGCCGCGGTTGGAATGCGGTTGGAATTTGGCTGAATTTGCGCGGTTCTATACAGGACAGGACTTGAGGCCACAAGCCCGGATGGCCGCCCCAGAGCCGCCCCAGGTGGCGGCCGCCTGCCGGGTTGCAATCCGCGGCTGTCGGGGGCACAGCAGGGCGTGAAAGCCGCCGAATTCCGGGACAAAAACGCGCGTATGAACGACATGTCCGGCAGCGTTCCAGCCAAGGCCGCAGGCGACGTTGCGCCGCCCGCGCCGCAGGACGCTGCCGCGGCCGGCCGCCGCAAGCCCAAGCTGAAACCGCTCCGGCTGCTCGTTCCCTATGTGATGCGCTACCGCGGACGCGCCGCCGCAGCCCTTGTCGCGCTCCTGACCGCGTCGATTGCGACCCTGGTCGTGCCGATCGCGGTGCGCCGCATGATCGATTTCGGGTTCAACGAAGAGCGCATCGGGCTGATCGACCAGTATTTCGGCGTGATGCTCCTGGTCGTTGCGATCCTCGCGGTCGCCAGCGCCTCGCGCTATTACCTCGTGACCAGCATCGGCGAGCGCGTGGTGGCCGACCTGCGGAGCGCCGTGTTTGCGCATCTCGCCACGCTGTCGGCGTCATTCTTCGACACGGCCAAGACCGGCGAACTGACCTCAAGGCTCACCGCCGACACCACGCAGATCAAGTCCGCGGTCGGATCGTCGGTGTCGGTCGCGCTGCGCAACCTGGTGCTGTTCACAGGCTCCGCGACGATGATGGTGATCACGAGCCCGAAGCTGTCCGGGTTCGTGCTCGCGGCCATTCCGGTGATCGTGCTGCCGCTGGTCGCGTTCGGCCGTTCGGTGCGGCGGCGCTCGCGCACCGCGCAGGACACGCTGGCCGACGCCTCGGCCTATGCATCGGAGCTGATCGGCGCGATCCGCACGCTGCAAGCCTTCACCAACGAGCCCGCGGCCGCCGCGCGCTTCGCCGGCGCGGTCGAGCGCGCCTACGCAGCCGCATTGCAATCGACCAAGGCGCGCGCGGTTCTCACCGCGGTGATCATCTTTCTCGCCTCGGCGAGCGTCGTGATGATCCTGTGGGTCGGCGCGCAGGATGTCATTGCCGGCCACATCAGCCCGGGCACGCTCGGCCAGTTCGTGCTGTTTGCGGTGTTCGCGGCGAGCGGGATGGGCCAGCTGAGCGAGGTCTGGGGCGAGCTGTCGCAGGCCGCGGGATCGGCGGAGCGGCTCGCCGAGCTGCTGGCCGTCGCGCCGGAGATGCGCGCCCCCGCCCATCCGGTGCCGCTCGCGCAGCGGCCGCGCGCCGAGGTCGCCTTCGACAACGTCCGCTTCGCGTATCCGACGCGGCCCGATGCCGATGTGCTCGACGGCGTGTCGTTCCACATCAAGCCGGGCGAGAAGGTGGCGATCGTCGGCCCCTCGGGCGCGGGAAAGAGCACGATCTTCCATCTGATCCTGCGGTTCTACGATCCGAAGTCGGGGGCTGTGACCTTCGACGGCGTGCGGCTGCCCGATGCCGATCCGGCGGAGCTGCGCCGCCACATCGCGCTGGTGCCGCAGGACAGCGCGATCTTCGCCATGAGCGTGCGCGACAACATCCGCTTCGGCCGGATCGATGCGACCGACGCGGAGATCGAGCGCGCGGCCGAGGATGCGGCGGCCGCAAGCTTCATCCGCCTCCTGCCGCAAGGCTACGACACGCCGGTCGGCGAGCGCGGCGTGACGCTGTCGGGCGGTCAGCGCCAGCGCATCGCCATCGCACGGGCCATTCTGAAAGGCGCGCCGCTGCTGCTGCTCGACGAGGCCACCTCCTCGCTCGATGCTGAAAGCGAACAGCTGGTGCAGGCAGCGCTGACCCGGCTGATGCAGGACCGCACCACGCTGGTCATCGCGCACCGCCTGGCGACGGTGCTGTCCTGCGACCGGATCCTGGTGCTCGATCAGGGGCGGATCGTCGAGCAAGGCAGCCACGACAGCCTGGTGAAGCTCGGCGGGCTCTACGCGCGGCTCGCCACGCTGCAGTTCAACGCGGCCTGACCCTATTTCTTTTCAGGATCGGCCATCAGCTTGGCGGTAAGCAGCGCATAGACGTGGCTGAGCTCGGCGAGTGCATCGTCGATGACCTTCCGCCGCCGCTCCAGCCGCTCGACCAGCCCCATGCAGACCTCCTGCCCGACCTTGAAATTCTGCGGCGAGACGTCCTCGTCGGTTGCATCAAGGATGGCCGAGATATCGCTCAGCGTCAGGCCGGCCTTGCGGCATTTGACGATGAAGGCGATCCGCTCGCAATCGGCCCAGCCGTAGACCGGAACGCCGTCCTGCACGCGCTTGCGATGGATCAGGCCGCGCAGCTCGTAGTAGCGCAGGGTCAGCTGCGAAACCACGAACATCTCCGAAACATTCCGCAGCGACATCACGCGGTCCATCTGCGGACTCGGCCGGCCGCTGCCGGTGTCGTCGAGCCACACCACATCTCCCGCCTTGACCGTACGGTTTTCGCAATTCGCCATCTCTCGCCCTCAACGGCGCGGCATGACCGGAGAATGTGGCCCTAGGGTGCTTCGGGGTTCTTCGTCGGAGCGCGCGCCAATCAATGAAAATGTGCGCGCTTCCGAAGGGACTGACCGTCTGCGTTGCGCATGTCCGTTTCGGAAAAACCGGTACCCACCCCGCATCAAGTGCGGGGCAGGCTTTTTCCGGGACATGCGCTGGACCGCTCAGCCTGTAAGCGCGCCGGCGGCGGATGTCTGGCTAAAAACGGGCGGCGCGATAAGCAATTTGCAGTTAAACGGCGCAATGCAGAAAAAATAATCCTGCAATAACAATCATATTCCAGAAAAGCCGAGGCGGGAGGGAAGGCGCTCAGGAGCCGCCCGGCAGACCCGCGGCGGCCAGTCCCTTGGCCAGACGGTCGACAACGGCGCGGTCCGGGATGATTCGGGACAGCTCCTGCCGGGGATTCCTGAGCCAACCGGGGTCGACGGCGCGCAGCCGGTCGGCGGCCTGCCTGGCGTCGTCCGGCCTGCCCGCTTCATGCGCGGCGAGAAGCTGGGCGATCAGGCCCAAAGGGGTGTTGTTGTTGGAAATGTTGCTCGCGTAGCGGATCGCCTCGGCGCCATTGCCGGTCATGGTGCTGCCGATGAACAGATAGACGTAGTGCCAGGACGGGCGGACCGCGCCGCCGGCTCCCGCCTCGCGCAGCATGGCCAAGCCCTGCTCGATCTGGCCCGCCATGATCAGCCGGCCGCCGTACTCGCCAAGCGCCAGCATGTCGTACTTGTTGAGCGAGACCATCTTGCGGCCGGCTTCGAGGGCCGCCGCCGTATCGCGCCGGTTCGCCTGCACGATCATCAGCGCGAGATAACCACGCGCGCTTTCCGGATTGAGCAGAATGCCTTGCCGCGCCGCGCGCAAGGCGCGCTCGAGCGGCGGATCCTCGGGCCGAAGATCGTACGCAAGCTGGAATTCACGGTTGTAGAGCATGGCCAGGAACGTAAAGCCCAGCGCGAAGCTCGGATCGTGCGCCGTGAGGTTCTCAAGGCAGGCGCGGGCCGCGTTGTGCAACGGCCGGTCGGATTTCTGCATCGATTCCGCGGCCTCCAGCACGCAACGATAGCGGGGGTCGCCCACATTCGATGCAAGCTGATGGGCGCGGTCGCGCGAGCGGATCACGCCGTAGGACTGCAGCAGCGAATTGGTGAGGGCGATGACGACGGAATCCTCGGTCAGTCCCGTGCCGCCCGGGGGATGGATCTGCTCGAAGGTGCGCGACCACACCACCTTTCCTTCGGCGACGCTTGCAAGCGTGAACCAGGCGTTGGCGGCGTCGCCGGCATACTCCAGCGAGCCGGACAGAACGTAGTCGCTGCGCGGGGTGAGTCGCGCGGGCGTCTCCGCCGCCGCGCCCGCGGACGGCAGTCCAGATGCAACGTTGATTGTGTCGAAGCGCGCGAAGGCATCGCCGATCTTGGCGCGCAGCCGCTCGGCCGCGACCGGGGGCGACGGCGATGGGGTGCCGATCACACGAATCCGCTCGATCAGCACGACCGGCATGCCATTGCCCGGCGACAGCGCGGCGCTGCGGCGCGCGTCGCCGTCTCCTGCAGCGGCGATGGCCGCGTTGGTGTCGGTATGCCGGCCAAGATGGAGCCCGCTGACAAGCGCCGCCGCGACGACAGCCGCAACGGCGGCGAGCACGGCCAGCATCGGCGGCTCAATCAGACGTTTTGGCCAGGACTTCCGCCAGGACTTCGGCCAGGCCTTCGGCCAGGCCTTCGCCCCGGACTCGGCTTCACCGATCAGCGGCGCGGCGGGCTCGGCAAACTCGCGGTGGCGGAACGTCGGCACGTAGCAGCCGCGCGGCAGGTCGATAATGATCGTATCGTCCTGGCCGGGCCCCGCGTAGTAGCGCTCGATCGCGCGGCGCAACCGCGTTGCCTCGACACGGACGATCGGATCGACCTGCGGATCGAAGCTGGTATCGCGGCGCAGCACCTCGACGCCGATGGTGTAGGCCTTGATGCGGTCGCCCTTGCCGTGCAGCACCGCCTCGGTCACGAAACGCAGGAACGCGCCGAGCTGCGGCGAGCGGCTGAACACATCGCTCAACAGCATGTGATCCAACGCGGCCCTGATCTCGTCAGGCGAAGGCGCAGATTCGGACCCGCTGTCGATGGCCTCGGCCATGGCGTTCATGCCGGATTTCGCTCGGTCACTGATTCGAAGGTGAGCCCAACACCCGCGGACGGCTGGTCCGTCGTCGCTTGATCCATTCAACTGGGAAGGATGCTGGCGGCGCTCAGGTAATCCCTGATTGCGCGGTCAGCAAGTGGCCTTACGACTTTGGTCGAAGCTATGGGCGGCTGGTGTCCCGGACCCGAAGTTCGCACGGTTGCTCGGCAGCCGCGTTTTGCGAACTTCGTCCAAAAGGGACACTGGAATCATAGACTTGTCCGCCGCGACGCCGAGTGGCGCACCAGCGCCACGAGAGCCGGCGCGGTCCCTGGATAAAGTACTCGCGCTGGCCGCTCGCCATAGCGGGTCGAAGACGCGCCTAAGCGCGCTGATGGCTCGCCAGCGCGGGTGTGTCACTTTGGTTCGGAAGTCGCTTCGGAGCCGGCCGAGAATTCGGACGTACTTCCGAACCGCGACACTCGCGCGATTGTGACAATCGCACCCGCTGCAAAACGCCCATGACTGAAACGGCTTAGAGCTCCTTGCCGAGCCAGCGGTCCAGCGAATAAGGCCCGCCGCCGCGCAGCGCGATGGCGAACGAGACCGCGCCCCACAGCAGCACGTACTCGTAGCCGCGGTTGAGCCAGGCGAAGCCGTTGTTCCAATAGAGACAGGTGATGATCGCCATCTCGATGGCGGCCGCCGCGGCCCAGAAGCGCGTGAACAAGCCCAGGATCAGCGCAATGCCGCCGACGAATTCGATGGCAAGCGCGCCCCAGACCCAGAGGATCGCGGGCTCAAACCCCATATCCGAGAAGCCCTTGAGGTAGGCGGACGGTCCGCGCGTCACCTTGCCCCAGCCGTGGATCAGCAAATTCCAGCCGCAGGCAATGCGGACCACCGGCCAGGCGAGCGGAATGGCGACATTGTCATAGAACGAGCGCAGCGACGGCAGCAGCAGTTTTGGTTCGGCCTGTGTATCGGCCATGACGTCCTCACCGGGTTGAATTTTTTTGGTGCTCCGCATGCCCGGGGCCCCGGACCCGAAGTTCGCACGGCTGCTCGGCGGTCACGTTCCGCGAACTTCGGGAGCCAAAGGTGCAGGGACATCGTCGGCTTGCTAGCGCCGCGCCAGCACACGGTCGAGCGCGTAGCGGCCCGCGCCGGTGATGAACAGGAACAGAAGGCCGCCCTTCATCGCCATGTTCTTCCAGAAATGGCTGCTCTGGTTGGCCTGCTGCGCCTCCGGATAAGTCCAGTAGCGGTGCGAGCTGAAGGTCGCGATGATGACGAACAACAGCATCACCAGCGACGCATAGCGCGTGGCAAGCCCAAGCAGGAGACAAACGCCGCCGATGAATTCGACCGGCGGCGCGAGATAGCCCAGAAATTCCGGCAGGTCGCGGCGCGGCATGGTCTTCACGAAGCCCGGAATGTCCATCAGCTTGCGCCAGCCGCTGGAGATGAAAATCCAGCCCATCAGAACGCGGCCGGCCAGCAGCAGAAAGTCCTGCCATTGCGCCGCGATCCGGTCGGTGTGGCCGAGATAGCTCGGCGAATTCTGCGTGTCTTGCAGTGACATGAGATCCTCCCCGGTTGAACTTGTTACGGCACGATGGCGACAGGCTCGGCGCCCGCGTCTTCGGCCGCTTGCGATTGACTGTCTAGGTTCCGACGCCCTTCGCCTTCATCGCGCTGCCGATTTCGTCGAGGATCCCCGGATCGTCGATCGTGGCCGGCATCGTCCACGGCTCCTGGTCGGCCATCTTCTTGATGGTGCCGCGCAGGATCTTGCCGGAGCGCGTCTTCGGCAGGCGGTTGACGATGATGGCGAGGCGGAACGAGGCCACCGGGCCGATCTTGTCGCGCACCAGCGCGACGCATTCGCCCTCGATCTCGGCAGGCGGACGGTTGACGCCGGCCTTCAGCACGATGAAGCCGCACGGCACCTCGCCTTTCAACTCGTCCTTGATGCCGAGCACGGCGCATTCGGCGACGTCCTTGTGGCCGGCCAGCACCTCCTCCATGCCGCCGGTCGAAAGCCGGTGGCCCGCGACGTTGATGATGTCGTCGGTGCGGCCCATCACGTAGACGTAGCCATCGTCGTCGATGTAACCCGCATCCGCGGTCTTGTAGTAGCCGGGAAACTCGGCGAGATAGCTCTCCTTCATGCGCTCGTCGCTCTGCCACAGCGTCGGCAGCGACGACGGCGGCAGCGGCAGCTTGACGACGATCGAGCCCATGGTGCCGCGCGGCACCTCCTTGCAGGCTTCATCGACCACGCGGATGTCGTAGCCCGGCATCGCCACGGTGGGTGAGCCGCGCTTCACCGGAAGCTGACCCAGGCCCACCGGATTGCCGGCAATGCACCAGCCGGTCTCGGTCTGCCACCAATGATCGATCACCGGCTTATGCAACAGGTTCTCGGCCCAGATGATGGTGTCGGGGTCGGCGCGCTCGCCGGCGAGGAACAGCGTGCGGAATTTCGCGAAGTCGTATTGGGCGAACAGCTTGCCTTGCGGGTCTTCCTTCTTGATGGCGCGGAACGCGGTCGGCGCGGTGAACATCGCGACCGCGCCGTGCTCGGCGATGACGCGCCAGAATGCACCGGCGTCCGGCGTCCCGACCGGCTTGCCTTCGTAGAGGATGGTCGTCGCGCCGTGCAAAAGCGGCGCATAGACGATGTAGCTGTGGCCGACCACCCAGCCGATATCGGAAGCAGCCCACCACACCTCGCCGGGCTCGACGCCGTAGAGGTTCTTCATCGACCATTTCAACGCGACCATATGGCCGCCGTTGTCGCGCACCACGCCCTTGGGGATGCCGGTCGTGCCCGAGGTGTAGAGGATGTAGAGCGGATCGGTCGCCTTCATCGCCACGGGCTCGAGCACGTTGTGCGCCCAGACCAGGGCATGGTCCCAGGTGTCCTGCCAGTCGTGATCGCGGCCGGGGGTCAGCTCGGCCTTGGCCTGCGGCCGCTGCAGGATCATGCAGGCGGCAGGCTTGTGCCTGGCAAGCCTGATCGCCTCGTCGAGCAACGGCTTATAGGGAATGACGCGCGCGACCTCGATGCCGCAGCTTGCCGAAAGGATGACCTTGGGCGTGCAGTCGTCGATACGGGTGGCCAGTTCCTTCGGCGCAAACCCGCCGAACACCACGGAATGAATCGCGCCAAGCCGGGCGCAGGCGAGCATCGCGACCAGCGCCTCCGGCACCATCGGCATATAGATGATGACGCGGTCGCCCTTCTCGACACCGAAGTTGTGCTTGAGGATGCCGGCCAGGAGCTCGGTTTTGGTCTGCAGCGCCGCGTAAGTGATGGTCTGCTTGGTGTCGGTGACGGGCGAGTCGTAGATGATTGCCGCCTGCTCGCCGCGACCGGCTTCGACGTGGCGGTCGACCGCGTTGTAGCAGGTGTTGCAGACGCCGTCGGGGAACCAGTGGCCGTAGACGCCGGCGCCCGGATCGAACACCGTCTTCGGCTTCACGATCCAGTCGATCTCGGCCGCGGCGCCGCCCCAAAAGCCCTGCGGGTCGCGCCGCCAGCGCGCATAGACGTCGTGATAACGGCTGGTTTTCGCATCCATGGCGTTTCTCCCGCCGCAATTGTCGCCCGGCGCATGCGTTTTGCAAGCCTATGGCACAAGCCGCGGCATTGCGCTCTATATGCGTCTCGTCCGTTCCCTCGTTCCGCCGGGCTGCCTTGGATCTTCTGACAAATCCCGCCTTCATGGCGGCTGCCATCATCGGCGTGTGCCTGCTCGGCGTGTCCAAGGGCGGCTTCCTCGGCCTGGGCGTCATGGCGCTGCCGCTGATGTCGCTGTTCGTGCCGCCGCTGCAGGCCGCGGCCATCATCCTGCCCACGGTGATCGCGCAGGACACCCTCACGCTCTGGGCCTACCGGCACCAGCGCAGCGCCTGGAACCTGAAGGTGATGCTGCCGTCGATGGTCGCCGGCATGGTTCTCGCCTGGCTGCTCGCGGCCTCGCTCACCGCGGTCCATATCCGGCTGCTGCTCGGCGCGCTCGCATCGCTGTTCGTGCTGCGCCACTGGCTGGGCTCGCGTTTCGAGCGCCACATGCCGAAGCCCAGCGTCGCGACCGGAGTCATCTTCGGCATGACCGGCGGCGCGACGACCATGCTCGCCAATGCGGGCGGACCGGCGTGGCAGATTCACCTGTTGCCGCAGCGGCTCGACAAGCTGACCTTTATGGGTACGGTCAGCATCATGTTCGCGACGAGCAACCTGGTGAAGATTCCGGGCTTCGCGACGCTCGGATACATCACCGCCGAGAACATGCTGGTGGGCGCCGTGTTGCTGCCGGTCGCGCTGCTGTCGAACTTCGCGGGCATCTGGCTGGTCCGGCGCGTCTCGACCGAGATGTTCTACCGGATCGCCTATTTGCTGATGTTCGTGATCGCGGTCGAACTGATGCGAAGCGCCATCGTGGACCTGTGGTTTTCCTGATCGCGCGCCAGCCGGCCGGGTGCGCAGCATGACGCCATGCGGGAAAACGGGTGGCTTTTGCGGACGGCTCCGCTTTAAGTCGGCCGCCGGCATACGCCAAAGCCCATGACCATCATCACCGATCCGCTGTTCTACCTCGTCGCCATCCCGGCGGTGGTGTGCCTCGGCCTCTCCAAGGGCGGCTTCACCGGCATCGGCATGATCGCCACGCCATTGCTGGCGCTGATCATGCCGCCGCTGGAAGCAGCAGCCCTGCTGTTGCCGATCCTGCTGGTGCAGGACGCGTTCTCCGTATGGGTCTATCGGCGCACCTGGGACCCGTGGATCCTCAAGGTCATGCTGCCCGGCTGCGTGATCGGCGTGGGCGCGGCCTGGCTGCTGGCGGCCTATGTTTCGGAGGCGGCGATCCGGCTGCTGGTCGGCCTGATCGCGCTCGGGCTGGTCGGCTATCTCGCGCTGCGCCACCTGCTGCCAAAAGTGTCCGGGCGCCCCCGCGCGCCACACGGCACGTTCTGGGGCGCCATGTCGGGCTTCACCACCACGCTGATCCAGATCGGCGCGCCGCCCTATTTCGTGTTCGTGCTGCCGCAGCGGCTCGAAAAGCTGGCGTTCGCCGGCACCACGGTGATGTTCTTCGCCGCCGCCAACGTGATGAAGATCGTGCCCTATTTCGCGCTCGGCCAGTTCTCGACCGCGGGGCTTGCGACCTCGGCGCTGCTGTTTCCGCTCGCCATCGCCAGCAACTATCTCGGCGTCTGGCTGGTGCGGGTGACGCCGGAAAGCCTGTTCTACCGGGCGACCGAGGTGATCGTGTTCCTGCTCGGCTGCGAGCTGACCCGGCAGGGCATCGTGGGTCTGCTCAAGTAGTCATGCAAGCTTCAATCCGGCGGCCTATGCTCGCCGCATGGCGAGGACGCGAACAACCATTTTGACCGCATGCGCTGCGTGGCTCTCCGCCGTCGCACCAGGCCTCGCGTTCGATCTTCAAGGCCACCGCGGCGCGCGCGGCCTGATGCCAGAGAATACGCTTGCCGGCTTTGCCGCGGCGCTGTCGATCGGCGTGACCACGCTCGAGCTCGACCTTGCAATGACCAGGGACGGCGTGATCGTGGTCAGCCATGACAGCCAGCTCAATCCGGATCACACCCGCGGCCCGGACGGCCATTTTCTCAAGTCGAAAGGTCCGGCCATTCGCTCCCTGACGCTCGCCGAACTCAGGCGTTACGACGTCGGACGCCTGAAGCCCGGGACGAGCTATGCTGCAAGCCTGCCGGAGCAGCGCCCGATCGACGGTGCAACGATCCCCACGCTCGCCGAGGCGTTCGATCTGGTGCGAGGCATCAAGGCCGATCACATCCGCTTCAACATCGAAACCAAGATCACCCCGGAGTCAGGCGCCGAGGTCGCCGACCCGGAAACGTTCGCAGCCGCCGTCGTTCGCGAGGTGCGCGAGGCCGGCCTACAGGCCCGCGTTTCCGTCCAGTCGTTCGACTGGCGGACGCTCGCTGCCGTCGGCCGTCTGGCCCCGGAGATCGCCCGCTCCTGCATCACCGTTGAACGGCAATGGCGCGACAACCTGCAACGCGGCGGACGCGGCGCATCGCCCTGGACCGCGGGCCTCGACATCGACGACTTCGAAAGCTCCGCGCCGCAGCTGGTGAAGGCCGCGGGCTGCGCGATCTGGTCGCCGATGTTCCAGGACCTTTCGCCCACCGAACTCGCCGAGGCGAAGTCGCTCGGACTCAAGATCGTGCCCTGGACCGTAAACGAGCGGCCGCAGATGGAGCGGCTGATCCGGGCCGGCGTCGACGGCATCATCAGCGACTACCCGGACCGGCTGCGTGCGGCGATGCAGGCGGCCGGCCTGCCGCTGCCGCCGCAGGTCCCGGCCGGCGATGCGGGCCGGCCGGAAACCTCGGGCCAGACGCCGCGGCAGCGATCACGCTGACGCTCCGGGCGGGTTGCACCCGAAGCCCTGATTTTGCGTGCGATTTCAACGCTTTGAACCCTGTTCCGCGCGGTTCGACGAATCCGAAGACTCGAAGTTTCCGCCATGCGGGTACCACCATGTTCGCGCTGAAAACACTCGCGGCCGTGCTGTCCCTTTTGGGCTTCTACACGATCAGCCGGCAGGATTTGCAGGACTGCCACAAGGCCGAGCATGCGCGCAGAATGGAGGCCTGCACGGACATCGCCGAGACGATCCGCCTTGATCCGAAGGAAACCCGCGCCTATGCCGGATAGGCGGAGGCTTACCAGGGCAAAGGCAAGCATGAGCACACCATCGCCGATGCCGGCGACCTTATCCGCCTCAATCCTGCGTCCGCCTGGGCCCACGCCCTGCGTGCCGCCTCCTATCGCGCCACCGGCGATCTCGATGCGGCGATCGCCGACTCCAGCGAGACGTTGCGCATCGATGCCGATTTCTTCCCCATTTCACTACGAGCGCGGCATCCTTTATCGGATGACGAGCGACCGCGAGCACGTGATTGCGGATTTTCGCAAGGCCGTGCAGCGCTACCCGTACTGCGCCATCTCCGCACGGAACGAGTTGCAGGCGCTCGGCGCCGAGCCGGCCTCCCGGCAGGGTGTGCTCGATCTGCTGAAGTAGCGCCACCGTCCCGGCTATCGCCCCGATACGTTGATCGCCACCGGCTCCCTTCGGTAACCTTGCACCGAAGGAACGCCACCATGACCCATTCGCCCTATACGACCGGCCTCGACCGCAATCCTGCGAACTTCCAGCCGCTGACGCCGTTGACGCTGCTGGAGCGCGCGGCGTCCGTGTTCCCGGATCACCCCGCGGTGCTGCACGGGCCGCTGCGCCGGACCTACGGCGAGCTTTATACGCGGACGCGGCAGCTTGCCTCGGCGCTGGCAAAGCGCGGCATCGGCAAAGGCGACACGATCTCGGCGGTGCTGCCAAACACGCCGGCGATGCTCGAATGCCACTACGGCGTGCCGATGGCGGGCGCCGTCCTCAACACCATCAACACGCGGCTCGATGCGGCGATCATCGCCTTCCAGTTCGACCACGGCGAATGCAAGGTCGTCATCACCGACCGCGAATATTCAAAGGTCGTGAAGGAGGCGCTGTCGCTCTGCCAGGCGAAGCCGCTGGTGATCGACTACGACGATCCGGAATATTCCGGCGCGGGCGAGCGGCTGGGCAGCATCGACTACGAGGCGTTTATCGCATCCGGCGATCCGGATTTCACCTGGGCCATGCCGGACGACGAATGGGACGCGATTGCCCTCAACTACACCTCGGGCACCACCGGCGATCCCAAGGGCGTGGTCTATCATCACCGCGGCGCTTATCTGCTCGCGATCGGCAACGTGCTGACCGGCGCGATGGGCCGGCACCCGGTCTATCTCTGGACGCTGCCGATGTTCCACTGCAACGGCTGGTGCTTTCCGTGGACGCTGTCGGTCGTCGCCGGCACGCATGTGTGCCTGCGCCAGGTGCGCGCCAAGGCGATGTACGACCTGATCGCCGCCCACAAGGTGACCCATCTCTGCGGCGCGCCGATCGTGATGTCGACGCTGCTGAATGCGCCGGCGGACGAGCGCAAGCCTTTGCCGCACCAGGTCGAATTCTTCACCGCGGCCGCCCCGCCGCCGGAGGCCGTGCTCGCGGCGATGAAGGAGGCAGGCTTCAACGTCACGCACGTCTATGGCCTGACCGAAACCTACGGCCCCGCGACCACGAACGAGTGGCATGCCGCCTGGGACAAGCTCCCGTCCGCCGAGCAGGCGGCGAAGAAGGCGCGGCAGGGCGTGCGCTACGTGCCGCTCGAAGCGCTCAACGTGCTCGATCCCGAGACGATGCAGCCGGTGCCGCGCGACGGTGAAACGCTCGGCGAGGTGATGTTCCGCGGCAACGTGGTGATGAAGGGGTATCTGAAGAACAAGGCATCGACCGACAAGGCATTCGAGGGCGGCTGGTTCCACTCCGGCGATCTCGGCGTGATGCACCCGGACGGCTACGTGCAGCTCAAGGACCGCTCGAAGGACATCATCATCTCCGGCGGCGAGAACATTTCGTCGATCGAGGTTGAGGACGCGCTCTACAAGCATCCGGCGGTGCAGGCCGCGGCGGTGGTGGCCAGGCCCGACGAGAAATGGGGCGAGACGCCGTGCGCGTTCGTCGAGCTGAAGCCGGGAAAAGACGCGACCACCGAGGAGCTGATCGCGTGGTGCAAAAGCAACCTCGCCGGCTACAAGGTGCCGCGCTACGTGGTCTTCGCGGAATTGCCGAAGACCAGCACGGGGAAGATTCAGAAGTTCAAGCTGCGCGAGATGGCGAAGTCGGTGTGACCTGCCGGGGGCTCACTCAGCGCAAATTCTCCGGCGTCACCATCCGCTCGAAATCCATCCGGTTGGCGCGCGAGCCCGATGCCGGACCCATGCTGCCGGGCCCGAAGCCGAAGGCCGGGGACGGTCCTTGCCGCACGCCGAACTCCATCGTGCCCTTGCCGAACGGCGTGTTGAAATCGGTCCCGCCGGGCGTCGTGCTGGTCGAGCCGCCGCTGCGGAAGTTCCTCGCCTGCTCCTCGAGGTCGAACTTGGGAACCTCGTAGTTGCTGCGGTTGCCTGCAGCCTCCCCGCCGAGGGTAAAGGCCTGTGCGGCGGGCGCGGCAAGGACGAGGATCGCGGCCAAACCGCCCAGATGCGCGTGTTTCAGGCGGATTTGCATGACACCCCTCGCGGCCCAACCGGCCTCCAACCCCTTAAGCTTCCGCGGCGACCCGGTCAACGCCGAAAGCCTGGAAACTCAAGGCTCCGCACTCAACAAGGCGTAACCAAGGCGCCAGTCGGACGCCGATCCTGCCACATTGTTCCCGGCTGCGGCTTGGCCTAGCCTTTCCGTAAAACAGAAATTCCGATCGGGAGGATTTTCATGCCGATGATGTCCTTTGCGACACGGGCGCCGGCGCTGGCGGCGCTGTTGCCTGCACTCGCTGCCGCATTTTCCGCCACGCCGGCGGCTGCCGCCGATTACTACGCCGGCAAGACCATCGAGCTTCTGGTCGGCGCGCCGCCCGGCGGCGGCTACGACATCTACGCCCGCGCGGTGGCGCGACATTTTGGCCGGCACATCCCCGGCACGCCGACCATCGTGGTCAAGAACATGCCCGGCGCCGGCAGCGCCAAGGCCGCGCAGTACATCCAGAGCATCGCGCCGAAGGACGGCACGGCGCTCGCCGGCGTGATGCCCGGCGCGATCATGGGTCCGCTGCTCGACGACCGCACCGCGCCGATGTTCGACCCGACGAAGATCCGCTACGTCGGGACCGCCAACAGCGGCACCCGCGTCTGCGCCACCTTGAAAGGATCGAAGATCAGCCGGTTCGCCGACACCCAGAAGGTCAAGGCGAAGTTCGGCGGATCGAGCCCGAACGATTCCACCTACGAGTACGGCTATCTGCACAAGCACACCTCAGGCGCGATCTACGACCTGGTGTCGGGCTATCGCGGCACCAACGAGATGGCGCTGGCGATGGAGCGCGGCGAGATCGACGGCCTCTGCGGCTGGGACTGGTCGAGCTTCAAGTCGCAGAAGCCGGACTGGCTGCGCGACGGCAAGGCCAACGTGCTCGTTCAGGTCAGCATCGATCCGCATCCCGAGCTGACGAAGATGGGCGTGCCGACGGTGTTCGAATTCGTCAAGGACCAGGAGGCGCGCAAGGTGGTCGAGTTGGTGATCAGCCAGACCGTGTTCCACCGCTCCTACATCGCGCCGCCGGAGACGCCGCCGGCGCAGCTCGAAGTGCTGCGCAAGGCGTTCGACGCAACGATGGCGGACAAGGAGTTCCTCGCCGATGCGGAGAAAACCCGCATCGACATCGAGCCGCTGTCGGGTGCAAAGGTGCAGGAGGTGGTGGCGAAGCTTTATGCCGCGCCGCCCGCGATCGTCGACCGCGCGCGCAAGGCGATCCGGCCGGACTAAGCATGATCCCGAAAAGTGTGTAGCGGTTTTCGGAAAAGGATCATGCTCAAGCAAAGAAGCTAAGGCGGGATGACGATTCGAAGAATCGTCATTCCGCTTCAGGCGCGTGTCACCTGAAAGGGCGCTCAGCGCGCGACAATTTCCGCGCGGCGGATCGACAGCGCGGCGTTGGAAGGGACCGCGCCGCCGCCGCGATCGATCAGCGCCACCTCGATCTCGGCACTGCCGGAGGGCTCCCGGCCGAGCGCCCGTGCGACGTTGAACTGATAATTCTGGCCGTCGCCCGTGACCGAGAAACGCCCGACCTCGGTGGTCGTACCGGTCGCGCTCTTGATGCTGACGACTGCGCCGAGGTGAGCGGTGCCGCCCTTGCGAAGCACGCTCACGCTGAGCGCAAGCATCACGATGCTCGCGGTTCGCGCCGCGGCCGGGACCGGCACCGAGATGCGCGCGGGGGACGCGGCGGTGGCCGTTCCGCCCGCGGTCGCCAGACTCGACAACGCCACGATCCACAGCACGAGCGCGAGCAGCGGCAGCAGGCAGAACGACACCCTGCCGATCGAGAACGGCCGCCGCACCATGGCCGGCTCCGCACCGGAAGCCGCAGTCATTGAACCCGCAGTCATAGAACCACAACCTCCACGCGCCGCGGCCTGATATTGCTGACGTGGGCCTCATTGCTCTCGCTGCGCGGCAGGAGCTGCACCGTCAGGCGGTCGATGCGCGGGCCGCGCGGCTGGCCCATGCGCGCCAGCGGCTGCGAAAGATCGATGCAGAGCGACGCGCCGCCGGAATCGGCCGGCGCGCCGTGCCGTGAATGCTCGCTGCCGAACAGGCTGACACCCGTCGCATAGCTCTGGTCGTCGATCCGGGTCTGCGGCGTGAGCTCGGCGCAATTGACGAAGGTCTGTACCCGCGTCGTCGGATCGAGCGGCAGCTCGATGTCGTGCATGAAGGCGAAGACATAACGCCGGTTGCGGCGATCGTTCGCGTCGCCGGAGGGTGGGCCGAGCCGCGCCTCCTCTCCGAGCATCTCGCCGAGCGTGCGATGCAGCGGCACGTTCACCGCCAGAGGCTTGTCGCGCGAGCCGGCAACGCCGTTGTCGATGCTGGCGACGTAGACGCTGCCGCGCGAGGGGATATCGATCCGCCGCACGCCGGGGGTCGAGCCAAGCAGCCCGCTGGCCACGGCCCGGCGATAGGTGCGAAGCTTCTCCAGCACCTGATCGCCGACCGGCATCGCCACGCCGGCCGCGAACGGGCTGTCGTCGCCGTCGTAACGGTAGCCGAGCGCAGGCGGCGAGTTGAGCTCGCCGACACGCACGTCCCACGGCGACCCATCGCCCGCGAGGAAATTGCGGCTGAAGGCGAAGTTGCGCCAGATCGCTTCCGAGCTGTTGGCGTTGCCGCGCGCGTTCCAGCTCGACCACAACCGGTCGACGTTGGCGTGATGCAGAAAAAAGATCGGGTCGCGGGAGGCGAGGTCCACCACCGCCATGCTGCCGCCGACGCTCTGGTGCACGCCGTCGTGCGGATTGAACTCGAGCTCGGTCCTGGAACCGGCGCGCCGCTGCCAGCGCGGCGCGGCACCGTCCTGGCCCTGCGGACGACTCGATCCGAACGCCTCGAAGTCCGGGCTCTGCATGATGCGCGAGATCACCTGCGGGCCGACCATGTCGTCGGCAAGACGCAGGCCACTCGCGACGCCCGGCCGTGGATGGAACAGCGGGTTGGAGCTGCGGTCGCCCGCCGAGAACGCGGCCGGAAACGCGCGGTCGGCGGTCCAATTCCAGTACGGCAGCGCGAAGTCGTCCTTGCCGGACAGCTCGCGGACGATCTCCTCGAACGAGACGAGATAGGCGCGGTGCCACGGCAGGAAGTACCAGTTGCCGTGCGGACAGAAGTTACGATGGATGTCGGCGAAACGCGTCCAGTTGCGCGGATCGGACCGCGGCAGCGCCTTCATCGCCGCGACGGCGCGGCTCATGGCAGCAAGATCGGGATCGTTCGCGGTCATGCCGCGCACCGAACGGCGGGTGACCGTGGCGCTTTGCGCCAAGAGCGGCGAGCTTGTGCCGAGCAGCGCAAGCGACGCACCACCGCCTGCGATCAAGGCGCGCCTGTCGAGCATTCGAGTCCCCAACCCGCCGCAACGGACAAGGAGTAGCGAATGCGCGTGCGCGAACCAATCCGTCGCTGCGCACGTGGTTATCGGATGTGGTTAACGCGGAGCCGCTCTACGTCCGCTTGCGCGGCAGAAACGCCCGCAACGGCCGCTTGATGGCCCCGGCGCAGTGACGCGTGACGGTGCGCCCGCCTTCGGTCCAGGTCTGCGTGCCTTTCAGCTTCGCGCTTCGCCGCACGAATACACCGCCGTAGCGCGCCTCATAGCGGCGCGCGTCGTCCTTCCAGGCGCCCTGCAGCTCGAGCCGCAGACCGTTCAGCGTGCCGGTGCCGCGCTCCGGCTCGGGTTCGGCGACGTCGCGCAGCCGCACGACATGAGCGTAGCGCACGTCGGAACCCGAGATCGTCACCTCGATCGCTTCGCGCATCCTGTCCTTGGTGAACGGTGTCCTGTCGCACACCAGCGTGCCGCGATAGGTCGCGTCCATCACCTGCGCCGAAGCGTCGGCGCTGACGAGCGTCAACAGCAAAGCCGCCGCGCCGGCGGCATTCCCCGTTCCCGGCATGGCCCCCCTTGGCGATGCTTTCTCAATCGCCACCCTTGATTCTTTTGATGCTGAGCCGCCGAAACGGCGTCACGGCGACGACGCGCCGCTATTCGACCTTCAGCCCGAGCTTGCGAATGAGCGCGCCCCACTTCGCATCCTCCCGCTCGATATCGGCCGTGTATTCCTCCGGCGTCGACGGCATCGGATCGCCGCCGTCCGAGGCGATGCGGGCGCGCACGTCCGGCGTATCGACGATCAGCCGAAGCTCGCGGTTGAGCCGCTCGATGATCGGCCGCGGCGTGCCGATCGGCGCCAGCAGCCCGTAGTTCAATCCCGACTCGAAACCCGGCAGGCCCGCTTCAGCAGAGGTCGGCACATCGGGCAGGTGGCTCGAACGCTTCGGCGCGAGCACCGCGACGGCCCTCAAGGTGCCGCCCTTGATGTTGCTCATGGCCGGCGCCAGCACGTTGAGGCCGAGCTTGACATGGCCGCCCAGCAGGTCGGTGGTGAGCGGACCGGTGCCGCGATAGGTCACGATGGTGAAGTCGATACCGGCCATCGACTTGAGCAACTCCGCGCCGAGATTGGCGCTGGTGCCGGGTGGCGGCGTGCCGATGTTGATCTTGCTCGGATCGCGCTTCGCCTCAGTGACGATCTCGGCGAGGGTCTGCTGCGGCGACGACGGGTGTGCCATCAGCACGATCGGCGTGGTCGAGATCAGGCCGATCGGCGCCAGGTCCTTGAGCGTCTGATAGCCGGGACTGGCGTAGAGGTTGGGATTGATGGCAATCGAGCCCGAGGTCGCCATCACCAGCGTGTGGCCGTCGGGCGCGGAGCGCGCCGCGACCCGCGTGCCGATGACGCCGGCCGCGCCGCCGCGATTGTCGATGATGACCGGCTGGCCGAGGGCAGCGGCGAGCTTCTCGCCGACGATGCGGCCGATCACGTCAACGCCGCCGCCGGCCGGGAACGGCACGATCAATGTGACCGGCTTGGTCGGATAGTCCTTTGTCGAATCTTGCGCGGCGGCGCGCGGCACAGCGTCCAACAAAACCGCAGCCGCGAGCGGCAGCAGGGCCCACAGACGCAGCATCAGCGCTACTCGAACTTCATATTGAGGCTTTTGACGATCGGCGCCCATTTCTTCTCGTCGGCATCGATGATGGCGGCATAGTCCTCGGGCGTGCCGGGCACCGGCACCGCGCCGTCGTTGGCAAGCTTGGCGCGCAACTGCTCGTCGGCCAGCGCCGCGCGCAGCTCCTTGTTCAGCCGCTCGATGATCGGCCGCGGCGTGCCGGGCGGCGCGACCAGACCATACTGGATCGCTGCGGAGAACCCTGCCACGCCCGACTCGGCGATCGGCGGAACGTCGGGCAGTTGCGGCGAGCGCTGCGCCGTGGTCACGGCGAGCGCATGCAGCGTTCCGCCCTTGACGTTGCCGATGATCGGAGAGATCGACAGGAACATCATCGAAACATGACCGCCGATCAGGTTGGCGAGCGCGTCGCCGTTGCCCTTGTAGGGAATCTTGGTGAGCTCGATCCCCGCGGTCCGTGCGAACAGCTCGGTCGTGATGTGACCGACCGTGCCCGGCACGAACGCGTAGTTGATCTTGCCGGGATTGGCCTTGCCATAGGCGATCAGCTCCGCGGTGCTGCGCGCCGGCACCGACGGATGCACCACCAGGACGCTCGGCATCATGCCGATGAGGCCGATCGGCGCGTAGTCCTTGCGCGGATCGTACCCGGCATTGGTGTAGAGGCTCGGATTGATCGCCAGCGTGCCGGTGTAGGAGAGAAGGATCGTGTAGCCGTCCGGCTGCGCCTTCGAGGCCGCACGCGTGGCGATGGTTCCACCGGCCCCACCGCGGTTTTCCACCACCACCTGCTGGCCGAGCGTGCGGCTCATCCGTTCGGCGACGGTGCGGGCGAGCGCATCGTTGCCGCCGCCGGGCGGGAACGGCACGATCAGCGTGACCGGCTTGGCCGGGAAATCCTGCGCGGCGGCGCACGCAACAGAGAGCCCGAGCAGCGCCGCGGCAACGGCGAGATGCGCGCGCATCAGTCCACCTTCAGGTTGAGCTTTTTGATCAACGCGCCCCACTTGTCGGCTTCGCTGGCGATGTCAGCCGCGTATTCCTCGGGGGTCGAGGTCATCGGATCGCCGCCCTCGTTGTTGATGCGCTTTCTCACCTCGTCGCTGCCGGCGGCCTGGTGCAGCGCGGCGTTGAGCTTGTCGACGATCGGGCGCGGCAGGCCGGCCGGTCCCAGCAGCCCGTAATGCAACACCGACTCGAAGCCCGGCAGGCCGGATTCGTGCGAGGTCGGGATGTTCGGCAGGAGGCTGAAGCGCTGGCGGTCGAGGATGGCAATGCCGCGCAAGGTGCCGGCGCCGAGATTGCCCATGGCCGGCGGCAGCACGCCGAACGCCACCGGCACATGCCCGCCGAGCAGATCGTTCATAAGCTGCGCCGTGCCTTTGTAGGGCACGATGGTCGCCTCGACGCCGGTGATCGACTTGAACAGCTCCGCGGAGAGATAACCGCCGGTGCCGACCGCCGAGGTGCCGATGTTGAACTTGCCGCCTTCTTTCTTCGCCACTGTGACCACCTCGCCGATGGTCTTGGCCGGGAACGAAGGATGCGCAAGCAGCGCCACCGGCATCGAGGCAAACAGACCGATCGGCGTGAAGTCCTTGCGCGGGTCGAAGCCGGCATTGGCGTAGAGGAACGGATTGATCGAGATCGAGCCGGTGTGGCCGAAGAACAGCGTGTAGCCGTCCGGCGCGCTGCGGATCGTGGCGCGCGTGCCGACCAGCCCCGAGCCGCCAACGCGGTTGTCGACGATCACCTGCTGGCCGATCAACGTCGAGAGCCGTTCGGCGACCACGCGGGCCAGCACGTCAACGCCGCCGCCAGGCGGATAGGGCACGACCAGCGTCACGGTCTTGGCCGGGTAGTCCTGCGCCTGAACCGGCGTCGACGGCGCCAGCGCTGCCAGCACGGCGACGCCGAGCGCCGCGATCAGCCTTCCCATTGCCCAACTCCGCCCATCCTTGTTCTCCCGATTTTCTTTGTCTCAGCCAAAATAGCACCGCCGGCCCTCATAGCGAGAGCCGGCGGTTCTGTCTCAGAAAACCAAGAACGGTGAACCTAAGCCCTAGTGCAGACTCTGCGGCTCGTTGATCCGGATACGCTGGATCTCGTCCTTGACGAGCAACTTGCGACGCTTCAGTTCGGCGATCTTCAGATCATCGGTGGACGGATGTGTCATAGCCTCGGCGATCTCGTCCTCGAGAGCCCGGTGCTTCCGCTCCAGTTCTGCAAGATGCGCTTGGATGGTCATGTGGAGTGGCTCCTAGAGACAGTTTCAGCAAACACCCCTGACTTACGCAGTGTGCCACGAGGCCGGTCCCAAGTCGATTAAGGCGACTGTTGTGCAATGCAGAAATCTGCCGCTGACGCATCGCCCGCGCGAAACTGCGGCCTTGGACACGGCTTGAGAAACGAGGGATAATTGCCTACTTGTGCAGGATGCGCCGGGATTCGGGCGACGATTCCGTATCCAGTGCGAGCCCAGTTGGTGGTGAGCCACAAAAGTCATGGGAATCCAAGATTTTGTCCTGATTCAAGGTTCAGGGATCCAAGGCTCCGTGCCGGCGGCCGGGAGTTCCGCCGGGGTGGTCGATGAAGCGCTGCAGGCGGCGGCCGCGATGACCCAAGACGACGAAAGCGAATTGCGGGCGCAATTGGCGCAGTTGCGTCAGGAACACCGCGACCTCGACGCCGCGATCGAGGCCCTGCACAACGCGCCCGGCTCGGATCTGCTGCAAGTGCAACGGCTGAAGAAGCGAAAGCTGCACCTGCGCGACCGGATCATCCAGATCGAAGACCAGCTTACGCCCGACATCATCGCCTAAGCGAACTTGCGGCGGCTCGCCGCGCCGCATCCGTCGGTTTTTTGCAGCAAATTTCTTCAGTAGGTGTTAGTGACACCTGACGAATGGCCGACCGCCTGTCCATCGGCTCAATTGTTGAACAGCGCCGCGGCGTGGCGTTGCGGCGCAACAATTGACGCTCAACAACTTATCCACAGCTGCCAACCGCCCGGGTGGGCGTGGCTGGGGCCTGTCAGGTTCCGCCAAAAACCGCATTTTGGAGGCGTACAATGGACGGCGGTCCGGGCCATGGCCCGCAATTCTTCAGCGCGGAATCGTCACTCACAGTCGGCGAGATCGCGACGCTGACCGGATCGGAGCCGCGCGCAGGCGCCGATCTTGACCGCCGTATCACCAATATCGCGCCGATCGACCTCGCCGGGCCGAGCGACCTGACCTTTCTCGACAACTTCAACTTCACCCGCGAACTGAAAACGACGCGCGCCGGCGCAATCCTGATCTCTGCGCGGTTTGAGGCACAGGCGCCCGCGCATCTCACGGTGTTGCGCTCACGCGAGCCGTATAAAGCCTTCGTTCTCGTCACGCAGAAGTTCTATCAAAGCTCGCTGCGGCCGGGTTCGCCCTACGGCGATCACGGCGTGGCACCGGGCGCAACGGTGCATCGGACGGCGAAGATCGCAGAAGGCGTCACGATCGATCCGGGCGCGGTGATCGGCGCCGGCGCCGATATCGGGCCCGGCACGATCATCAGCGCCAACGCCGTGATCGGTGCCGGCGTCAAGATCGGGCGCGACTGCACGGTAGGCGCCAACAGCACGATTACTCATTCGGTGCTGGGCAACCGCGTGATCGTGCATCCGGGCTGCCACATCGGCCAGGACGGCTTCGGCTACGTCCCCACCAGGGAGGGCCAGATCAAGGTTCCGCAGATCGGCCGGGTGGTGCTGCACGACGACGTGGAAATCGGCGCTGGCACCAATATCGACCGCGGCGGCATCCGCGACACGGTGATCGGGGCCGGCACCAAGATCGACAATCTGGTCCAGATTGGGCACAACGTGACGGTCGGCAACAACTGCACCATCGTGGCGCAGTCCGGCCTCTCCGGCAGCGTGACGCTCGAGGACAACGTGGTGCTGGCGGCCCGTGTCGGCATCATCCCCCACATCACGGTCGGCAAGGGCGCGGTGCTTGCCGCCCGCTCGACCGTGATCCGGGACGTGCCGGCCGGCGAGCGCTGGGGCGGTTTCCCCAACGCCAAGCCGCTCAAGGAGTTTTTCCGCGAAATGGTCGTGCTGGAGCGGCTCGCGACCCCTCAGGCGAAGAAAATCGCTCCGCCTGAGATTGATCAGGGTTGAGGTCCCCGAAATCGAGGCCTTGGTCCCCAGATCTCCGGCCTTTCGGCGGGCGGGGGCCCTGCCAATGATGGACTTTTGACACCCGATCTGGTACCGACGCCTCGACTCGGGGGCCAAGGGCCTCCCGCGCACCCATATCCATACCCGGAATTCAG